>NZ_SSBI01000056.1 GCF_004795015.1 Streptomyces sp. A1277
GAACTGGCCGTCGTCCTCGTCGACGCCCGCAACGGGGTGGTCGAGCAGACCCGCAGGCACGCCGCGGTCGCCGCCCTGCTGCGCGTCCCGCACGTGGTGCTGGCCGTCAACAAGATGGACCTCGTCGAGTACGCGGAGCCGGTGTTCGCCGCGATAGCCGAGGAGTTCACCGCGTACGCGGCCTCCCTCGGCGTCCCCGAGATCACCGCGATCCCGATCTCCGCGCTGGCCGGCGACAACGTCGTGGAGCCGTCCGCGCACATGGACTGGTACGGCGGCCCGACCGTCCTGGAGCACCTGGAGACGGTCCCGGTCAGCCACGACCTCACCGGCTGCCACGCCCGCTTCCCCGTCCAGTACGTGATCCGGCCGCAGACCGCCGAGCACCCGGACTACCGGGGCTACGCGGGCCAGATCGCCGCCGGCGTGTTCCGGGTCGGCGAGCCCGTCACCGTGCTGCCCTCGGGCCGCACCTCCACGATCGCCGGCATCGACCTGCTCGGGGACAGCGTGGACATCGCCTGGGCGCCCCAGTCGGTGACCCTGCGCCTCACCGACGACATCGACGTCTCGCGCGGCGACCTCATCGCCCCGGTGGACGACGCCCCGGCGGTCACCCAGGACGTGGAGGCGACCGTCTGCCATGTCGCGGACCAGCCGCTCACCGTGGGGCAGCGGGTGCTGCTCAAGCACACCACCCGTACGGTCAAGGCGATCGTCAAGGACATCCCCTCGCGGCTGACCCTGGACGACCTCTCGCAGCACCCGGCCCCGGGGCAGCTCGTCGCCAACGACATCGGCCGGGTCGTGGTCCGTACCGCCGAGCCGCTCGCGCTCGACGCGTACGCCGACTCGCGCCGCACCGGCTCCTTCCTCCTGATCGACCCGGCGGACGGCACCACGCTGTCGGCGGGCATGGCGGGCGCCTCGTTCGCCGCCGCCGAGGAAGCGCCGGCCGCCGGCGACGACGCCGAGTGGGACTTCTGATGGGCATCGACATCTTCTCGACCTTCGCGAAGGAGGGCGGCCGCGTCGGCAGCGGCGCCCTGGGCAGCGGGCAGGGCGGTGTCGGGCGATGTGCGCGATGACGTACGCGCACCGCCTGCGCGCCCGGCAGCTCCAACAGCTCCGCACGCACCGCCCGCATCGACGAAGACCCGCCGACCGCCCGGCCGCGCCCCCGCAATTCCGAGGGGCGTGAGCACCGGGCCTCCGAGAGGAAGACCTCCCGTGCCTGCCCCCCGTACCACGCTGCGTCGCAGCATCGCCGCCGCCGCCGCGCTGCCCCTGCTGGCCGTGGCCCTGACCGCCTGCGGCTACGGTTCCGAGTCGACGGACGACGACGTCAAGAAGGCGAACGCCGCCGCCGACGGGAAGAAGCTCTCCGCCGACACCGTGCGCATCGGGTACTTTCCGAACCTCACGCACGCCACCGCGCTCGTGGGCGACCAGGAGGGTCTGTTCCAGAAGGAACTGGGCGGCACCCAGCTCAAGACCTCCACCTTCAACGCCGGCCCGTCCGAGATCGAGGCGCTGAACGCCAACTCGATCGACATCGGCTTCATCGGCCCCTCGCCGTCCATCAACGGCTACACCAAGTCCAAGGGCAAGAACCTCCGGATCATCGGCGGTTCGGCCTCCGGCGGCGTGAAGCTCGTCGTGAACCCGAAGAAGATCAAGACCCTGGACGACCTCTTGGGCAAGAAGATCGCCACCCCGCAGCTCGGCAACACCCAGGACGTGGCGTTCCTCAACTGGATCTCCGAGAAGGGCTGGAAGGTCGACGCCCAGAGCGGCAAGGGTGACGTCTCCGTCGTCCGTACGGACAACAAGGTGACGCCCGACGCCTACCGCTCCGGCTCCATCGACGGCGCCTGGGTCCCCGAGCCGACCGCCTCCAAGCTGGTCGCCGAGGGTGCGAAGGAACTGCTCGACGAGTCGAAGCTGTGGCCGGACGACAAGTTCGTGATCACCAACATCATCGTGTCGCAGAAGTTCCTCAAGGAGCACGGGGACGTCGTCGAGGCCGTGCTGCGCGGCTCCGTCGCCACCAACGCGTGGATCAACGCCAATCCGGACAAGGCCAAGCACTCCGCCAACGCCGCGCTGAAGAAGCTCACCGGCAAGGAGCTCCCGGCCGAGGTGATCGACCCGGCGTGGAAGTCGATCCTGATCACCGACGACCCGCTGGCCGCCACGCTCGACGCGCAGGCCCAGCACGCGGTGAAGGCCGGTCTGCTGGAGGAGCCCGACCTCAAGGGCATCTACGACCTGAAGCCGCTGAACAAGATTTTCAAGGCCGCGGGCAAGCCCGAGGCCGACGACGCCGGCCTCGGCGTCAAGTAACCAGCCGCCCGAAGACTCCCAGGAGGTGACGACCATGGCGAACACCCTCACCAAGGCCGAGGACCGTGTCTCGGTCGGGCACGCCGCTCGTCTCGCACATGTCTCGAAGTCCTTCGCCGGGCCCGCGGGAACGCAGCTGGTCCTGGACGACATCAGCCTCGATGTCGCCCCGGGCGAGTTCGTCACCCTTCTGGGAGCCTCCGGATGCGGCAAGTCGACGCTGCTCAACCTGGTGGCCGGACTCGACCGGCCGACCGGGGGGACCATCGAGACCCCCGGCGGCCGGCCGGCGCTGATGTTCCAGGAGCACGCCCTCTTCCCGTGGCTGACCGCGGGCAAGAACATCGAACTCGCGCTGCGCCTGCGCGGCGTAGCGAAGTCGCAGCGCCGCCCGGAGGCGGAACGGCTGCTGGAGCTGGTGCGTCTGGGCGGGGCGTACGGCAAGCGGGTGCACGAGCTCTCCGGCGGCATGCGGCAGCGCGTGGCGATGGCCCGCGCGCTCGCCCAGGACAGCCGACTGCTCCTGATGGACGAGCCGTTCGCCGCGCTCGACGCCATCACCCGCGATGTGCTGCACGACGAGCTGACCCGGATCTGGCGCGAGACCAATGTGTCGGTCCTCTTCGTCACACACAACGTGCGCGAGGCCGTACGGCTCGCCGAGCGCGTCGTGCTGCTCTCGTCCCGCCCCGGCCGGATCGCCCGTGAGTGGACGGTCGACATCGAGCAGCCTCGCCGCATCGAGGACACCTCAGTGGCGGAACTGTCCGTCGAGATCACCGAACAACTGCGTGGGGAGATCCGCCGTCATGGCCAGCACTGACATCAAGTCGGACGAGGCGGGGTCCGGCGGGAGCGGGCCCGGTACGCGAAAGCCGGACGACCTGGCCGGTCTGGAGGCGGGCCTGGACGCCCTGGACACGGTGCAGGTGCAGCGCACCCCGGTGCGCGAGGTCCTGCTGCGCAAGGTCCTGCCGCCGCTGCTGGCGGTGGCCCTGGTCCTCGTCGTGTGGCAGGTGCTCGTCTGGGCCGAGGTGACCGAGGACTACAAGCTGCCCTCGCCCTCCGCCGTCTGGGACAGCGCCCGTGACATGTGGCTGCGCGGAACCTTGCTGGAGGTGGTGTGGACCAGCGTCTCGCGCGGTCTGCTCGGCTTCCTGCTCTCGGTCGCCATCGGCACCCCGCTCGGCCTGCTGGTGGCCCGGGTGAAGTTCGTCCGGGCCGCGATCGGCCCGATCCTGTCCGGGCTTCAGTCGCTGCCCTCGGTCGCCTGGGTGGCGCCGGCCGTGATCTGGCTCGGCCTCGACGACAAGATGATGTTCGCGGTCATCCTGCTCGGCGCGGTGCCCTCGATCGCCAACGGGCTGGTCTCCGGCGTCGACCAGGTGCCGCCGCTCTTCCTGCGAGCGGGCCGCACCCTGGGCGCGACCGGGCTGCGCGGCACCTGGCTGATCGTGATGCCGGCCGCCCTGCCGGGCTACCTGGCCGGCCTCAAGCAGGGCTGGGCGTTCTCCTGGCGTTCGCTGATGGCCGCCGAGATCATCGCCTCCTCTCCCGAACTGGGCCTCGGGCTCGGGCAGTTGCTGGAGAACGGCCGCAACAACGCGGACATGCCGGGGATCTTCCTCGCCATCATCCTGATCCTGTTCGTCGGCATCGCCATCGACCTGCTCATCTTCAGTCCGCTGGAGCGGTGGGTGCTGCGCAGCCGCGGTCTCCTCGTCAAGAACTGAGCGCTCATGTCCTCTCCGGTCCTCCTCGTCATCGCCCACGGCAGCCGTGACCCGCGGCACGCCGCGACCGTGCACGCGCTGACCGCGCGGGTACGGGCGCTGCGGCCGGGGCTGCGCGTGGAGACCGGGTTCCTGGACTTCAACGCGCCCTCGGTGCCGCGGGTCCTTGAACGGCTGGCCGCCGAGGGTGCGCACGAGGTGGTGGCGCTGCCGCTGCTGCTCACCCGGGCGTTCCACGCCAAGTCGGACATCCCGGCGGTGCTGCGGGAGGCCCGCGCGGCGCTGCCCCGGCTGCGGGTGAGCCGGGCCGAGGTGCTCGGCCCGTCGCCGCTGCTGAACGCCGCCCTGGAACGGCGGCTGGACGAGGCCGGGGTCCGCCCCGGCGACCGAAGCTCGACCGGGCTCGTCCTGGCCTCGGCGGGCTCCTCAGACCCGGAGGCGATCGCAGTGATCGCTGAAATCGCGCGGGAGCTGCGGCACACCGGTTGGTGTTCCGTGCGGCCTGCGTTCGCCTCCGCATCCCTCCCCCGCACCGAGGACGCGGTACGGGCCCTGCGGGCCGACGGCGTGCGCCGGGTGGCGGTCGCCCCGTACGTGATCGCGCCCGGCCGCCTCCCGGACCGCATCGCTGCGGGGGCGGCCGAGGCCGGCGCGGACGTGCTGGCCGGGGTGCTGGGGCCGGCGCCCGAGCTGGCCCGGCTGCTGCTGGACCGGTACGACGGGGCCCGCGTGCGGTCCGCGCGCCCGGTCCCGCTCAGCGCCTGAGCCGGCCGGGCCGCTCAGCCCACGTCGATGCCGCCCGTGCGGGTGCGCTTGAGCTCGAAGAAGTCCGCGTGGCCGGCGAGCACCCGGAAGCTGTCGAACAGCCGGGCCGCCTCCTCGCCGCGCGGGATCGCCCGCAGCACCGGCCCGAACCAGACCGTCCCGTCCACGTGGATCGTGGGGGTGCCCACGTACCCGCCCGCCTCCGGGTCCTGGCCCGCCTCGTGGCTGCGCCGCACGGCCTCGTCGTACGCCTCGGTGTGCGCGGCCCCCGCGAGCCCTGCGGGCAGGCCCAGTTCGGCGAGGGACTGGGCGACGACCTCGTCGAAATCCTCGTTCTTCTGCTGGTGGATACGGCTGCCGAGGGCCGTGTACAGGTCGCGGAGCACCTCCTCGCCGTGTTCCTCGGCCGCGGCGGCGGCGACCCGCACCGGGCCGATCGACCGGTCGACCAGGTCGCGGTACCAGTCGGGGAGTTCGTTGCCGGTGTTGTGCAGGTAGAGGCTCATGACGTGGAAGCGGAGTCCGATGTCGCGGTGCTGCTCCACCTCCAGCATCCAGCGGGAGGTGATCCAGGCGAACGGGCAGGCCGGGTCGAAGTAGAAGTCGACGACGGGCCTGCCCTGTTCCGGGGTGCGGTGTGCGCTCATGGGGTGAGCCTAGCCAGCCGGTGGCGCACTCCCCCGGGCCATTCGGCGCCCCGCGTCCTGGGCCACTTTCAGCCCGCGGTCCACTGCGGGTCGCGTCCGCTCAGGGCGAGGGCGCGGGTGAATCCGGTGGCCCCGGGGGCGTCCACCTCGTCGGTGAAGCCCTCGTACTGGCGGTAGAGCGCGGCGGTCTTCTCGACGGTCCCCAGCACGTGGGCGGCGGCCTCGTCGGAGAGCCGGAACTCCTGGCCGGTGGCGCGGGCGACGTCCCAGCCGTGCAGGGCGATCTCCTCGATGAGCATGGCGGCGGTGTCGGCGGCCGGGGACGCAGACTCGCCGGTGCCGATGGTGCCTTCCCAAACGGTCGGGTCGGCCCAGGCGGCGACGGCCCGGTCCAGCTGGGCGGCGTACTGCTCGGCCCAGTCGGCGTCGGCGGTGAAGTCGCGGGCGATCAGCTCCTCGGGGAGCTCGGTGCGCAGGGCGCGGTGCTCCATGCCGTGCGAGGTGTAGAGGACCCAGTGGTTGATGAGCGTGCGGACGTCCCAGTCCGCGCAGGGGGTGGCGGTCGCCTCCAGCTGTCGGGCGCTGACGCCCCGGGCCACACGGGCGGCCTCGGCGGCGCATTCGGTCATGTGGGCGTGCTCGTTCTTCATGCACGACAACGTAGGTGCGCATGGCCCGGCCGGTATTGAAGAAAGGCGACAGCGGGCGGGCGGCCGGGGAGGGTGTATGGGCCACGGACTAGGCTCTCCGGTGCGCCGGAAGGCGCTCGCGCCCGTACGAAGGAGCAGCCGCACGTGACCACCACCGCACCTCTGTCCCCCTCCGTCGCCACGGCCCCGGTGCCGGTCATCCGCGCCGAGGGGGTCTCGCTCGTACGTGACGGGAACGTCCTGCTCGACTCGGTCTCGCTCACCGTGCGCGGCGGGGAGCACTGGGCGCTGCTCGGTGCCAACGGGGCGGGCAAGAGCACGCTGCTCGGGCTGCTCGGCGCGGTCACGCACCCGACCCGGGGTTCGGTCGAGGTGCTGGGCCGGACGCTGGGGCGGGTGGATCTGCGGGAGCTGCGGACGCTGCTGGGCCATGTCAATCCGCGTCATCCGCTGCGGTCCCCTCTGACGGTGGACGAGGTGGTGCTGACGGGCCTGACGAACTCGGTCGAGCCGGTGCCGCGCTGGTCGCCGGGCCCTGGGCAGCGGGAGCGGGCGGAGCGGCTGCTGACGATGCTGGGCATGGGCGACAAGACGGGGTCGCGCTGGCCGGCGCTCTCGCAGGGTGAGCGCGGCCGGACGCTGATCGCCCGCGCCCTGATGCCGCAGCCCCGGCTGCTGCTGCTCGACGAGCCGGCGACCGGGCTCGACCTGGCCGCCCGGGAGCAGCTGCTGGACAGCCTGGACGCGTTGCGCGAGGAGCATCCGGAACTGGCGACGGTGCTGGTCACGCATCATCTGGAGGAGCTGCCGGCGTCGACCACGCATGCGATGCTGCTGCGCGGCGGGCGGTGCCTGGCCTCGGGTGCTGCGGACGAGGTGCTGACCACGGACCGGGTCAGCGAGTGCTTCGGGCACCCGGTGCACATCACCCGCACGGACGGCCGGTGGACGGCCCGCGCCCGGCGTTCGCCCCGTCGCTGACCTCGGGGGCCGCGTCGAAGGGGGTGGCCTGGTGGTAGTAGAGCAGCCAGCCCGCATCGGTGAGCCGCCACAGCGAACTGCGGTGGGCGCGCCTGCCCTTGGCCTCGGTGTCGAAGGTGAGGTGGACGAGCTCGTCGGCGAGGTTGACGCCGCGCATCCGGGAGGCGGTGAGCTGGCCCGGCCGCGGGGCCAGGCCCGAGATGAGCGAGTCGATGACCGTGGCCCGGTCCCAGTGGCGGCCGGCGGTGTCGACCTCGTGGTAGTCGGGGTGCAGCACCTGGTCGAGGAGGACGGTGGAGGCCCGGACCACGGGGTCCATGAGCCGGAGCTCGCCCTCGATGGCCGCGGCCACGCCCGGCGCCGGCTCCGTCATGCCCCGCCCCCGCCCGCATCGGTCGTCATGGGCCCAGCTTAGGACGGTCCCGCCGGGCCGTGCGGCCGCCGCGCCCCGTGGGGGAGAGCGCGGTGGCCGCCGGTCGGGTGCGCTGTTACTCGACGACCTTCAGGAGCTTGTTCGCGGTGCCCGCGGTGGCGTCGCTGATGGCGCCCGGGGTGGCACCGCCGGTCAGGGCCGTGGCGACCTCGTCCGGGGTGGCGTCCGGGTGTCCGGCCAGGTAGACGGCGGCGGCACCGACGACGTGCGGGGTCGCCATGGACGTACCGGAGATGGTGTCCGTGCCGGTGTCGCTGTCGTTCCACGCCGAGGTGATGTCCGAGCCCGGGGCGTAGAGGTCCACGAGCGAGCCGTAGTTGGAGAAGTACGACTGCCCGTCGTCCACCGTGGACGAGGCGACCGTGATGGCCTCCGGGACGCGCGCCGGGGAGGACTCGCTCGCGTCGCCCGACTCGTTGCCGGCGGCCACTCCGTAGGTGACACCGGAGGCGATGGACTTCTGGACCGCCGCGTCGAGCGCCTCGTCCACGCCGCCGCCGAGGCTCATGTTGGCGACGGACGGACCCTCGTGGTTCGCGGTGACCCAGTCGATGCCGGCGATGACCTGCTCGGTGGTGCCCGAGCCCGAGTCGTCCAGGACTCGCACGGCCACGATCTTGGCCTTCTTGGCGACACCGTACGTCGCACCGGCTATGGTGCCGGCCACGTGGGTGCCGTGGCCGTAGCCGTCGTCGGCGACGTCGTCGTCGTCCACGGCGTCGTAGCCGTAGCTGGCCCGGCCCTCGAACTCCTCGTGCGTGATGCGGACCCCGGTGTCGATGACGTACGCGGTGACACCTTCGCCGGCGCTGTCCGGGTAGGTGTAGGCGTTGTCGCCGGCGGTCCCGGTCTGGTCGATGCGGTCCAGGCCCCAGGACGGCGGGTTGTCCTGGGTGGCGTCGATGTGGAACTTCTTGTTCTGGACGACCTTGGAGACGGCCGGGTCGGCGGCGAGCCGCTTGGCCTCGGTCTCGGTGAGGCCGCTGGCGGAGAAGCCGTTGATGGCGGAGCTGTAGTTGCGGTTCAGCTTGCCGCCGTACTCCTTGGCCAGCTTCGTCTTGTCCGCCTTGTGGTCCAGCATCACGATGTAGCTGCCGGAGACCGCGGTCGCCGCGTCGGCGCCGTAGATCTTGCCCATGGCGGGAGCGGGTGCCGCCCCCGCCATCGGGCTGCCCAGCAGGGTGACGCCGGCGGCGGCCGCCACCGCGGTGATGGAAGCGGTCAGCTTGAACCGGCGTACGCGCTTGTGAATTGCCATGAAGAGGGGTCTCCTCGTCATTCTTTGTGGGGGGATTGGCCTCCGGCCGGAAAATCTCCGGGGGTTGTTCGAAACCTTTACCGATTGACGCGCACAGATCAAGACCTTCATACGGCTCTGACGCAGTCGTCAAGCTTTCGTCACAAGAAGCCCTCACCCGCGCACCGATGCGCCAACCACCTTTACGTGTAAGGGGCTTCGACCCTCCGTCTCGGGGGCACGACCTGTCCGCAAGTCGGAGAGGTCCTGCGGCCGTGCTGATCGACGCGACGATCATCCGCGGTGTCCTGCTGCCGGCCGCGATGGCCCTGCTGGGCGAGCGCAACTGGTACTTCCCGAAGTGGCTGCGGTGGCTGCCGGACATGACCCACGACCAGTCGTACGACGACGTGCCGGACGAGGCCGCACCGGTCCTCGGCGGCGGGGAGCCGGAGCGGGTCGGCGTCTGACCCCGGCCGCGCGCACGCCCTCCTCCCGGAGTCCGGGAGGAGGGCGTGCGCGTTCAGCGCTGGTAGCGGGCCAGGACCCGGTTGCCGTCGGACACCAGACGCTTCTTCAGCTCGGCCGCGTCGATCGCCCCGCTGTAGTACTCCTGGAGCGCGGGGGTGGCGACCTTGTCCTTCCACTCGGGGTAGCCGCGCACGGACTGGGCCGGTGCGGAGCGCAGCGCTCCGGCGAGGGCGGCGCCGGTGGCCCAGCCCCGGTCCGCGGTGTGCAGGGCGGGGTCGGCCAGCGCCTCGGTGCCGGTCGGCAGCATCCAGTCGCCCTTGGCCAGGCGCACCATGTTCGCCGGCCGCAGCAGGAAGTCGATGAACTGAACGGCTTCCTTCTTGTGCGGGCTGTCCTCGGCGACGGACAGGGTCTGCGGGCTCACCCCCTGGGCGAGGCCGTCCCGGCCGGCCGGGGCGGGCAGCACCGTCCACTCGAAGCCCTTCGGCGCCTGCTCGACGACCTGCTGGCGGTAGGAGAAGCCGAGCGGCACCATCGCGTACTTGCCGCCGAAGAAGCCGGGCAGGGTGTCGCCGCCGCCCATGCCGAGCGCGGTGCGGGCGGCGCTGTGGTCGGTGTCGACCTGGTCGTGGATGGTGTCCGGGACCACCTGGTCGTCCTCCCCCATCGCGACGGTCACCTTTCCGTCGGCGCCCCGGTGGAAGAGCTCGCCGCCGGCCGAGAGGCCGAGGTTGAGGGTGACGGAGACGGGTTCCTTGAGCGGCCAGGCGACCCCGTAGCGTCCCTTGCCCGTCAGCTCCTTGGTCACCTCCCGGAACTCCGGCCAGCTCCAGGGCTTCTCGGGGGTGGGGATACGGACTCCGGATTCCTTGAGGATCCTGGTGTTGGCGATCAGGACCCGGGGCTCCTGGAGGAAGGGCACTCCGTAGACCCCGCCGTCGAAGGTGGTGGTCTGCCAACTCTGCCGGGGGATGTCTCCGGTCAGCCGGTCCGGCAGGAGCGTGCGCAGGTCGGCGAGGTAGCCCCCGTACGCGAAGTCCGCGAGGTCGTCGGAGGCATCGTGGATGACGTCGGGCGCCTCGCCGCCCTCGAAGGAGGTGAGGAGCTGGTCGTGGACGCTGTCCCAGCTGCCCTGGACGTACTGGACCTGGATGCCGGGGTGGGCCGCGTTCCACTCCTTCACCAGCTGCTTGTTGATGTCGACGGACTCCTTCTGCCAGGCCAGCGACTGGAAGCGGAGCCGGATCTTCCCGTCCGCGTCGCCGTCGCCGCCCCCTCCGCCGCAGCCGGTGAGCAGCAGGGCCATCGCGGTGGCCGCCGCGGCTGCCGTACGTACCAGCGCGCGCATCAGCTCTTCACCGCCCCGGCCAGCATGCCGCCGGTGATCCGGCGCTGGATGACGGCGAACAGGACGAGCGAGGGGAGGGTGGCGAGGAACGCGGCGGCGGCGAGCGGGCCGAGGTCGGCGGCGCCCTCGGCACCGAGGAAGTGTGTCAGTACGACCGGCAAGGTCTGCTTCTCCGGTGTCTTGAGGAGGACGAGCGCGAAGAAGAACTCGTTCCACGCGGTGATGAACGCGAAGAGGGCCGTGGCGACGATGCCGGGGGCCAGCAGCGGGGCGGTGACCGAGACCAGCGTCCGCAGCCGGCCCGCCCCGTCGACCGCCGCCGCCTCCTCCAGTTCGGGCGGCACGGCCCGTACGTAGCCCACGAGCATCCACAGCGCGAAGGGCAGGGCCCACACCACGTAGACCATGATCAGCCCCGCGAGCGTGTTGATCAGGTGCAGGTGCTTGAGGACCAGGAAGAGCGGAATGATCAGCAGGACGAAGGGGAACGCCTGGCTGACCACGACCCAGCCGGTGGCCGCCGTGGCGAGCCGGGTGCGGTGGCGGGCCATCACATAGGCCATCGGCGTGGCGATGACGACGGCGACGACCCCGGCCGAGAGCGCGGCGATCAGCGAGTTGGCGGCGGCCCGCAGCAGCGGCTGCTCGTCGAACGCCTGCCGGAAGTTGTCCAGCGTCGGGTCCCGGGGAATCCAGGTCGGGTGCAGGGACCCCAGCTCGGGCGCGGGTTTGAAGGCCGTGGAGATCAGCCAGAGGAACGGGAACGCCAGGAAGACCAGGTAGCACAGCAGCGCCAGATACTGCCCGGCGCGCACGGACCGCTTGGTGCGCATGCTCACCGGTCCTCGCCTCCCCCGAGCCGTCCGGCGAGGTACACGGCGAGGATCACGGAGATCACCGCGACCATCACACAGCCCATCGCGGCGGCGTAGCCGAACTGCCCGTACCGGAATGCCTCCTCGTACGCGAAGAGCATCGGCAGCCGGGTGCGGACGCCGGGGCCGCCGTTGGTCAGGACGTAGACCAGCGCGAAGGAGTTGAAGTTCCAAATAAAATTGAGCGCGGTGATGGACAGGGCGACCGGCCGGATGGCGGGCCAGGTGACGGTCCGGAACCTGCGCCAGGCACCCGCGCCGTCCAGGGCCGCGGCCTCGTGGAGTTCCTGCGGGGTGTTCTGCAGCCCGGCCAGCAGGGCGACGGTGGTCTGCGGCATGCCGGCCCAGACGCCGACGAGGATCACCGCGGGCAGGGCGGTGGCGAGCCCGGTCAGCCAGTCCCGGCCGTCCCCGAGGCCCAGGTCGCGGATGGTCTCGTTGAGGATGCCGGCATCCGGGTTGTAGACGAGCCGCCACATGATGCCGACGACGACCTCGGGCATCGCCCACGGGATGATCGCCAGGGCCCGGGCCAGCCAGCGCATCCGCAGGTTCTCGTTGAGCAGCAGGGCGAGGCCGAGCGCGAGCAGGAACTGCGGGACGGTGACGCCGACCGCCCACACCAGGCCGATCCGGAACGACTCCCAGAACAGCCCGTCGTGCAGCAGGTCCTGGAAGTTCAGCGTGCCGACCCACTGGGTGGCGCGGGTGCGGCCCGACTGGGAGTCGGTGAAGGCCAGCAAGATGCCGTAGAGCAGCGGGCCGACGCTCAGGACCAGGATCGGGATGAGGGCCGGCAGCACCAGGAACCAGGTGCCGGGGGCCCCGCCGGGCCGCGCGGACCGCTCGGTGCGCCGCTTGTCCGGCGGACCGTGCCGCCCGGACCGCACGGTTGCACTCGCCAATGTCATGGATGAGCCCCCTTTGCGTCATTCGATCGGCTTTAGGCCGTTCTGGCCGCTCAGGTGGCCTCCGTCATCGTGCTGACGGGCCGCCGGTTCGTCAAGACAACCTGCACGGATGCGAAAATCGGATCCATGAACGAGATGGAAGCGCGCGAGGTGCTCACCGCCGCCGGGTTCTCCGGTGACGCCGAACTGCTCGCGCTCGGCGAGAACGCCGTGTTCGCGGCCGGTGACCTCGTCGTCAAGGTCGGCCGGGACGCCGTGCGCAGCCCGGAGCTGCGGGAGCGGGCCGAGCGCGAGGTGGCCGTCGCGCGGTGGCTCGCCGACTCGGGCGTGCCCGCCGTGCGGGCCGCCGAGCCCGGGGCGCGGCTGGTCGAGGGCCACCCGGTGACCCTGTGGCACCGGCTGCCCGAGGCGGTGCGCCCGGCCGAACCGCGCGACCTGGCCCCGCTGCTCACCGCCGTGCACGCGCTGCCCGCGCCCGCGGACTTCACTCTGCCCCGCCGCGAGCTGCTCGGCGGCGTCGAGCGCTGGCTGCACCTGGCGGGCGACGCGATCGACCCGGCCGACGCCGACTATCTGCGCGAGCGCCGCGACGGCTTCGCGGCGGCGGCAGCGGCGCTGGTCCCGCATCTGCCCCCGGGCCCCATCCACGGCGACGCGCTGGCACGCAACGTCCATGTCGGCCCGGCCGGACCGGTCCTGGTGGACCTGGAGACCTTCGCCGCGGACCTGCGCGAGCACGACCTGGTGGTCCTCGCCCTGTCCCGCGACCGGTACGGCCTGGCGGCCGGGGCCTATGACGCGTTCACCGAGGCGTACGGCTGGGACGTGCGCGAGTGGGAGGGCTGCGGGGTGCTGCGCGGGGCGCGGGAGACGGCGAGCTGTGCGTGGGTCGCGCAGCACGCCCCGGCCAACGCGGCGGCTCTCGCCGAATTCCGTCGGCGCGTGGCGTCCCTGCGGGACGGGGACACGGCGGTGCGGTGGTACCCCTTCTGAGGGTTCTGTCCTCAATCGCCGGACGGCCTGGATACGGCCGAGCCGGCCCACGCACCGGCCAAGCGCCTGTCCTCAATCGCCGGACGGGCTTGGTTCGGCCTGGCCGACCCGCGCACCGGCCAAGCACTTGTCCTCAATCGCCGGACGGGCTGGATACGGCCGGGCTCGATTCGGCGGCCGGCGCCGGCTCCCGGACCGGCCAGCGGCCGTCGATCTCCGCGTCGGCGGTGCCCTTGCGGCGCAGGAACTGCTGGAAGTCGGCGGCCCACTCCGCGTACCAGGCGATCTGGCGCTCGTGGAGCCGGGCGGCGTCCAGCTCGGCCACCGCGCGGTGCCGGCCGGCTATCGCGTACGCCACGCGCACCGCGGCCAGCGCGTCCGCCGCCGCGTCGTGCGCCCCGCCGTGGACCACGCCGTACTCGACGCAGACCGCCTCAAGGTTCCGCTTGCCCTTGCGGTAGCGGTCGACGGCCCGGTCGATGGTGTACGGGTCGATGACGGGCCCGATGGGGGCGCCGTCGAGCCGGTCGCTGAGCGAGGGCAGCCGGTGGCGGTGCAACTCGGCGGTGAGCAGCGTCAGATCGAAGGCCGCGTTGTACGCGACGACGGGGACGCCCCGGCGCCAGTAGCCGGCCAGGGTGTCGGCGATCTCGTCGGCCACCTCGCGCGCCGGCCGGCCCTCGGACGCGGCCCGCTCACTGCTGATGCCGTGGATCGCGGAGGCTTGGGCGGGGATGCGGATGCCCGGGTCGGCCAGCCAGCTGTGCCGGTCCACCGGCTCGCCGTCCAGCCCGTCCACGGCGATCACCGCGGCCGTCACGATGCGGGCCTCCAGCGGGTCCGTCCCCGTCGTCTCCAGATCGAAGCCGACCAGCGCATGCCGGTGCCAGCTCATCCCGTACCTCCTTCGTGGTGCTCCCCCGGATGACGACCACCCTCGCACGGGCCACTGACAACGCCCGGTCAGGAGACCGGCCGGGAGTCCGTCCAGACGGATTCGAACTCCTCGCGGTAGGTCTCGAACAGCCCGTGCTCGTACCCCTGCCCCGCCCGGACCACCGCACGCCCGCCGCCGCGCAGCACCAGCACCGGCGCCTCCATGCCGCGTGCCCGGCGCAGATAGGTCTGCACGACGCCCACCGCGTCGGCCCCGTCGCCGTCCACCAGGTAGGCCGTGAAGCGCGGGGTCTCGTCGAAGACGTGGATCTCGAAGGCGCCCGGGTCGCGGAGCTTGGAGCGCACCCGCCGCATGTGCAGGATGTTCATCTCCACCGACCGGCTCAGCTCGCCCTTCTTGAGCCCGAGCTCCCGCTCGCGGCGCTTGACCGCGCTGCTGGCCGGGTTGATGAAGAGCAGCCGTATCCGGCAGCCCGACTCGGCGAGCCGGATGAGCCGGCGGCCGGAGAAGTTCTGCACCAGCAGGTTGAGCCCGATGCCGATCGCGTCGAGGCGGCGGGCGTCGCCGAACAGGTCCTCGGCGGGCAGCTGGCGCTGGAGGCGCACCCGGTCGGAGTGGACGGAGACCACGTCCGCGTACCGGTCGCCGACCAGCTCCTCGACGGCGTCGACCGGGAGCCGGTCGGCGGAGGGCACGGCCGCCCCGCTGCCCAGCATCTCCAGGAGGCGGGCGGAGGCCCGCTCGGCCTGGGCCAGCACCGCTTCGTTGAGCGCGCGGTTGCGGGAGACGACGTTGCGCGCGACCTCCAGCTCGTCGAGCGCCAGTTCGACATCGCGGCGGTCGTCGAAGTACGGCTCGAAGCACGGCCAGTGCTGGACCATCAGCTCGCGCAGCTGGGGCAGCGTGAGGAAGCTCAGGACGTTGTCGTCGGCCGGGTCGAGCAGATAGCCCTTGCGGCGGGAGACCTCGCGCACGGCGGCCGCCCGCTGCACCCACTCCTGCCCGGCAGGGCCTGCGGCGGCCACCACCCAGTCCTCGCCGTGCACGGGCTCGTAGATCGGCCGGAGCACCGCCGCGACCACGGCACGCAGCCGCTGTTCGACGAGATTCAGCCAGATGTAGGCGCGCCCGGCCCGCTGGGCGCGCGTGCGCACCTCGCTCCAGGCGTCGGCGCCCCAGTCCAGTTCCGCACCGATCTCCAGCGGTTGCGCCAGCGAGACCGCCCCGGGCGGGACATCGGCCACATCCCCCTCGTGACCCGTGTCACCCGGGGGCAGCTCGAACCCTCCCGAGCTCACCCACGCACCGCCTTCCACTCCCCCACCAACGATCAAGGAAGGGTACTCCGGGAGCGGGAGCCGGTGCAGCCGGATGCGCAGGCTCCTTTACCAACTCCCCATGGAATCAAACCTGTTCCCGTCGGCGCGTTCGGCGGGAGTGAGCGGATTCATAGTGATTAAACACCCCAGTAAGGGCCGCAAACCGGACAGAGGCGGCGAGGAGTGACCGAAGGCCGTTCCCGGGCGACACGGAGAGGCGCGAGGTTGACCGGACCGGGCCGTGACACGGCGACGCCGCCCCCGTTTGTCGGCCGGGTCCTAGGTACAAGCCGGTCTTTCGGGGAAGATCTGGCCCAGGTGGCCAGCATTCCCCAGGCGACCGCAGCAGAACTGGAAGAGTCGAATCCATGCAGGTCTGGCCGGGACAGGCGTACCCCCTCGGTGCCACGTACGACGGCGCCGGGACCAACTTCGCGGTCTTCTCGGAGGCCGCCCACCGAATCGAGTTGTGCCTGCTGCACGACGACGGTTCCGAGACGGCGGTGGAACTGAGAGAGACCGATGCCTTCGTCCGTCACGCGTACCTGCCCGGAGTGATGCCCAGTCAGCGCTACGGATTCAGGGTGCACGGCCCGTACGAACCGCAGCGGGGCATGCGGTGCAACTCCGCCAAGCTGCTCCTGGACCCCTACGCGCGGGCGGTGTCCGGGCGGATCAAATGGGGCGAGGCGGTGTACGGCTACCCCTTCGGCCGGCCCGACGCGCGCAACGACCTGGACTCGGCCCCGCACACCATGAGCTCGGTCGTGGTCAACCCGTACTTCGACTGGGGCGACGACCGCCGGCCGCGTACGGATTATCACCGCACGGTGATCTACGAGGCCCATGTGAAGGGCCTGACGATGCTCCATCCGGGGCTGCCCAAGGAGCTGCGCGGCACGTACGCGGGGCTCGCGCACCCGGAGATCATCGCCCATCTGACGGAGCTGGGCGTCACGGCCATCGAGCTGATGCCGGTGCACCAGTTCGTCCAGGACCACCGGCTGGCGGACGCGGGGCTCGCCAACTACTGGGGTTACAACACGATCGGATTCTTCGCCCCGCACAACGCCTACGCCTCCTGGGGCGACCGGGGCGAGCAGGTGCTGGAGTTCAAGCAGGCCGTGCGCGCCCTGCACCAGGCGGGCATCGAGGTGATCCTCGACGTGGTCTACAACCACACCGCCGAGGGCAACCACCTGGGCCCCACGCTCTCCTTCCGGGGGCTGGACAACGCCTCGTACTACCGGCTGACCGACGACCAGCGCTACTACATGGACACCACGGGGACCGGGAACTCCCTGCTCATGCGCTCGCCGCACGTGCTCCAGATGATCATGGACTCGCTGCGGTACTGGGTGACCGAGATGCATGTGGACGGCTTCCGCTTCGACCTGGCGGCCACGCTGGCCCGTCAGTTCCACGAGGTGGACCGGCTTTCGTCGTTCTTCGACCTGGTGCAGCAGGACCCGGTGGTCAGCCAGGTGAAGCTGATCGCCGAGCCGTGGGACGTGGGCGAGGGCGGCTACCAGGTGGGGAACTTCCCGCCGCTGTGGACCGAGTGGAACGGCAAGTACCGGGACACGGTCCGCGACCTGTGGCGGGGCGAGCCCCGGACCCTGGCCGAGTTCGCCGGGCGGCTGACCGGCTCGTCCGATCTGTACCAGGACGACGGGCGGCGCCCGCTGGCCTCGATCAACTTCACCACCTGCCACGACGGCTTCACCCTGCACGACCTGGTCTCGTACAACGACAAGCACAACGAGGCCAACGGCGAGGGCAACCGGGACGGCGAGAGCCACAACCGTTCCTGGAACTGCGGCGCCGAGGGCGAGACGGACCGGCCCGAGGTGCTGGAGCTGCGCGAGCGCCAGATGCGCAACTTCATCGCCACCCTGATGCTGTCCCAGGGCGTGCCCATGCTCAGCCACGGCGACGAGTTCGGCCGCACCCAGCAGGGCAACAACAACGCCTACTGCCAGGACAACGAACTGTCGTGGGTGCACTGGCCCGGGCCGGCCGGTGCGGCGGGTGGTGACGTCGGGGAGCCGGACGAGGCGTCGCAGGACATGAGCCTGCTGGAGTTCACCCGGGCGATGGTGTGGCTGCGCCGCGACCACCCGGTCTTCCGGCGCCGGAGGTTCTTCCACGGCCGCCCGGTGGAGGGCACCCACGACGAGCTGTCCGACATCGCCTGGTTCACCCCGGAGGGTCAGGAGATGACCCAGCGGGACTGGCAGGCGGCGCACGCCAAGGCGCTGACGGTCTTCCTGAACGGGCACGCCATCTCGGAGCCGGGCCCGCGCGGGGAGCGGATCTCCGACGACTCGTTCCTGCTGATGTTCAACGCGAGCGCCGAGACCCTGGAGTTCGCCGTGCCGGTCAACCACGGGCGGCAGTGGCACGCCGTCGTGGACACCGCGCGCCCGGCCGGGGTGCTGCTGACCGGGTCGGGTCCGAAGGTGGCGGCGGGCGATCGGGTGACGCTGGTGGGGCGGAGCATGGTGGTGCTGCAACGGCCCGCGTGAGCGGCCACCGGGACATCCGGTGTCACCCCGTCGTGCCCTTGTGCCCGGCGGGGTGACACAGGCGGCCCGGATGTGGGTACGAAGGTTCCCATGACGCCTACCGCCACCTACCGGCTCCAGCTCCAGCCGGAGTTCCCGTTCTCGGCCGCCGAGGACGCCGTGCCGTATCTCGCCTCGCTCGGCGTCTCCCATCTGCATCTGTCACCGGTCCTGGAAGCCGTGCCCGGCTCCCGGCACGGCTACGACGTCGTCGACCACGGCCGGGTCCGCGCCGAGCTGGGCGGCGAGGAGGGGCTGCGGCGGCTGGCGCGCACCGCGCGGGAGCACGGTCTCGGTCTCGTCCTGGACATCGTGCCGAACCACATGGCGGCCGACCCCCGGCACAACCACGCCCTGCGGGAGGTGCTGCGCGAGGGGCCCGACTCGCCGTACGCACGCTGGTTCGACATCGACTGGGCGGCGGGCGGCGGGCGGATGCTGCTGCCGGTGCTCGGCGGCCGGATCGGCGACGAGATGGCGCGGATGCGGGTCGACGGCGAGGTGCTGCGCTACGGCGAACAGGAGTTCCCGCTCCGGGCCGGCACCGCCCACCTCGATCTGCCCGAGCTGCTGGACGCCCAGCACTACCGGCTCGGCTGGTGGCGGCTGGCCCGGACCGAGCTGAACTACCGCCGGTTCTTCACCATCTCGGACCTGATCGGGGTGCGGGTGGAGGACCCGGAGGTCTTCGCCGCCACCCACGGCAAGATCCTCGAACTGGTCCGGGAGGGGGTCGTGGACGGTCTGCGGATCGACCACCCGGACGGGCTCGCCGACCCGGCCGGCTATCTGGAGCGGCTCTCCGAGGCGAGCGGCGGGGTGTGGACGGTGGTGGAGAAGATCCTCACCGGGTCCGAGCCGCTGCCGGCCGGCTGGCCCGTGGCGGGGACGACGGGATACGACGCGCTGTACCGGATCGACGGCCTGTTCACCGACCCGGAGGGCGCGGCGGAGCTGCTGGGCCACTACCGCGACTCCGCGTCCCCGGCCGGAGACCGGGGCGGCTACTGGACGGCGACCGTGCGCCGGGCCGCGTACCGCGTGGTCACCCACGAACTGGCGGCGGAGACCGAACTGCTGACCCGGCTGGCGTCGCGGATCTGCGCCCAGGACCCCGCGCTGCGCGACCACGCCCCCTGGGCGCTGCACACCGCGGTGCGCGAGCTGCTGGTCCGGGTGCCGGTCTACCGGCCGTACGTGACCGCGGGCGGCCCCTGCTCCGAGACGGCCGAGGCGACGCTCGACGCGACGGCGGTGAGCGACGCGAAGGCGGTCTTCGCGGTACGTGAGGAGGCGTCGGCCGTCGATGTGGTGCGGGACCTGGCGCTGGGGCTGCTCGGCGGGGGCGGTGACCGGGCGGCGTTCTGTGCCCGGTTCGCCCAGACGGCGTCCGCGCTGCGCGCCAAGGCGGTCGAGGACACGGCGTACTACCGGTACGTGCCGTTGATCTCGGCGAACGAGGTGGGCGGCGATCCGGGCCACCCGGCGGTGGAGCCGGCGGACTTCCACGCCTTCTGCACCCGGATCGCCCGTGACTGGCCCGCCACCGGGACGGCGCTGACCACGCACGACACCAAACGCAGCGCCGATGTGCGGGCGGGCGTCGCGGTGCTGTCGCAGTGCCCCGGCCGGTTCGCGGGACTGGTGGCCGGGCTGGCGCGGTCGGCGTCGGCCGCCCCCGATCCGCAGCTGGCCTGGCAGGCATGGCAGACCGCGATCGGCTGCGCCGGGATTCCGGCCGGCGAGCGGGCGGCGCGGCTGGAGCCCGCGCTGCTGAAGGCGGTGCGCGAGTCGGGCCTGTTCACCAGCTGGACGGAGCCCGATCCGGTGTACGAGCGGATGGCGTCGGACTTCGTCGCCGCCGGGCCGGCCGCGGACACCGGCCCGGTCCGGGAGCTCGTCGAGGAGTTCGCGGCCCCGCTCGCCCCGCATGTGCGCGCCCAGGTGCTGGGGACCGCGTTGGTGCACCTGACGATGCCGGGGGTGCCGGACCTCTACCAGGGCACCGAGCGCGCGTACCTGGCGCTGGTGGACCCGGACAACCGGCGGCCGTTCCGACAGCCCGCGCCGGACGCGCCCGCCGACGAGAAGGCGGAGCTGACCGCGGCGGCGCTGCGGCTGCGGCGCGAGCGGCCCGGCGTGTTCGGCGAGTCGGGTACGTACGCCCCGCTGAGCGCGTCCGGCCCGGCGGCTGCGCACTGCCTGGCCTTCTGCCGTTCGGGTGAGGTCGTCACGGCGGTGACCCGTCTTTCGATGCGGCTCGCGGAGTCGGGCGGCTGGCGCGGGACGCGGCTGGCGCTGCCGGACGACGGGGTGTGGCGGGACCTGCTGGCACCCGGGCGGGAGTTCTCGGGCGGCACGGTCGAGGTGGCCGAGCTGTTCGCCCGGCGTCCGGTGGCGCTGCTCAGCCGGGCCTGACGAGCAGGGAGCGCGGGCCCCGGGTGAGCAGTCCGGTGGCCGCCGGGCGGAAGCCCTCCGCCCAGCGCAGCCGGGGCATCGCGTCGAGCAGCGCGCGCAACCCCTGTTCGGCCTCCAGCCGGCCGAGCGCCACCGCGGGGCAGCCCGGCGGGCCGGTCAGTGTGCGGTCCTGGTCGGGGCGGAACGGGTCGAACACGTCCGGGGCGGCGAACCGCTGCGGGTCGCGGGCGGCCGCCCCGACGAGGCAGGCGACGGGCGCCTTGGCGGGGAGGGTGCCGCCGCTGAGGGTGACCTCGGCGACGGTGCGGCGCAGCACGACCTGGACGGGCGGGTCGCGGCGCAGGGACTCGGTCCAGGCCCGGCCGGCGAGCGCGGGCTCGATGCGCAGGGCGGCCAGCAGGTCGGGGTCGTCCAGCAGGTTGGCGAGGAGCGAGGCGAGCGCGGTCTCGCGCAGGGCGGTGTCCCGGAGGCAGGGCCCGTCGCCGGCCGGCGCGGCGGCGGCCTGGGCCGCCTCCCCGTCCGGCGCCCGGTTCACGTCCCGGCCGGACCCCGCGGGCAGCCAGCGGCAGAACTCCTCGACCAGGTCGGCCCGGGAGCGCAGGGCGATGCGCCGGGCCAGCACATAGGCGGTGCGCTCCACGCGTTCGGCGAGAGGGGCGGGGACGGTGCCGGTCACCACGGTGTAGCGGTCGGAGGGCAGGCAGCGCGCGCTGCCGTGGCACAGGCCGAGGGGCGCGGGCCCGCCCCGGGGCGCCCCGTCGTGCGGGAAGCCGGTGAACCGGGGGTCGGTGAGGGCGGCGGTCACGTCGTCGTACCGGCTGATCAGCCAGGCGCCGAGCGGGGCGTCGTAGCTGAGCGGGTACTGCTCGCGCAGCATCCGGTAGAAGCGGTACGGGTCGTGGGCCGCGCCGCGTGCCAGGAGGCTCGGGCCGGTGCGATTCGTGGACCGGCCGGCTCGGGTGCGGCGTTCGGGCGAGGTCGTCGGGGCCGGTATGTCTCGGGGCGCGTCGGCCTGCATGGCGTTCCCCCGGGGCGAGTCGGTGCGCCGGTGCGCGGCGCGGTCCCCCTCAGGGCATCACCTGAACGGGCCCGTCGCAGTCGGCGCGCGGCCATCCGGGTGACACGGGGCCGCCTCGCCGGTCCGCCGGACGTCCGCCAGCAGCTCGGTGAACGCGGCCGCGGCGCCGGTCAGGCCGACGCGGGAGAAGACGGCCAGCTCCCGCCGCCAGGCCGGGTCGACGGTGAGCAGGGCGCAGTCCTCGCCGACCGCTCCGCGTACGACGTGCGCGGGGGCGGTGGCGACGCCGACCCCGGCCGCCGCCATCCGTACCGCGGTCGAGGTGTGCTCGGTGCGCACCGCCGTACGGGGTGTGAAGCCGGCCCGGGCGCAGGCCCAGTCGAGGAACGGGCGCCCCTCCACAACGGCCTCCATGGCGCAGCGCACCCAGAAGCGGTCGGCGAGCTCCTGGAGGCGGACCGAGGCGCGTCCGGCGAGGGGGTCGTCGAAGGGGACGACGAGGACGATGTCCTCCGCGCCGATCGGGACGACCGGGCCGCTCCAGCGGGCGGGCGGGGGCCCGACGGCGAGGTCGGCGGTGCCCCGTTCGATCTGCTCCTCCAGCGCCTCGGTGGTGGCGTACTCGTGCAGGACGAGGGCGACCCGGGGGTGGGCGGCGCGCCAGCGGGCGAAGACGTCGGGGAGGATGCCGACGGCGATGGCGTGCACGGTGGCGATGTGCAGTTCGCCACCCTGGGCCCCGGCGGCGGCGCGGGCGGCGCGCCGGGCCTGGGCGGCGCTGCGCACGGAGCGTTCGGCGTGCGGCAGGAAGGCGCGGCCCATGGCGGTGAGCCGCACGCCGCGCGGCAGCCGTTCGAGCAGGGGGCCGCCGACGGTCCGCTCCAGGGCCTTGATCTGGTGGGAGAGCGCCGGCTGGGTGACGTGGAGGTGTTCGGCGGCCCGGGTGAAGGAGGACTCCTCGACCACCGTGAGGAAGTACTCCATCTGCCGCAGGCTCATCACGCCCCCGTTTCGTGTGCGCACCGGTTCACCCGCCATGAACTGTGTGCATGGAAGCCACACAAACATTGACTTGGACTCATGGCAAGGACCGGGCGGAGGGTGGGGGCCATGACACGGAATCAGCGTACGAACGAGACGGACGTCGTCGTCATCGGCGGGGGGACCGGTGGTTACTCGACGGCGTTGCGGGCTGCCGGGCTCGGGCTGGGCGTCGTCCTGGCGGAGCGCGACAAGGTGGGCGGGACCTGTCTGCACCGGGGCTGCATCCCCAGCAAGGCGATGCTGCACGCGGCCGAACTGGTCGACGGCATCGCGGAGGCGCGGGAACGCTGGGGTGTGAAGGCGGTGCTGGAGTCGGTGGACTGGCCGGCGCTGGTCGCCACCCGCGACGACATCGTGTCCCGCAACCACCGGGGCGTCCAGGCGCATCTGACGCAAGCGGGTGTCGAAGTGGTGGCGGGCAGCGCGGAGTTGACGGGGCCTCGCAGTGTCCGGATCGAGGGGTACGGGGACGTCGTCGCCCGGCGCGGCATCGTGCTGGCGACGGGGTCGCGGCCCCGGATGCTGCCGGGTCTGGCGGCGGACGGGCGGCGGGTGGTGACCAGTGACGACGCGCTGTTCGCGCCCGGGCTCCCGGATTCGGTGCTGGTGCTGGGCGGCGGGGCGATCGGGGTGGAGTACGCCTCGCTGCACCGGTCGATGGGGGCGCGGGTGACCCTGGTGGAGGCCGCCGACCGGCTGGTGCCGCTGGAGGACGCCGATGTGTCGCGCCATCTGACCCGGGGCCTGAAGAAGCGGGGCATCGATGTGCGGACCGGCGCCCGGCTGCTGGAGGCGACACTGCTGGACGACGGGGTCCGGGCCACGCTGCGCACCCCGCGCGGCGAGACCCGGACGGTTGAGGCGCGGCGGCTGCTGGTCGCGGTGGGCCGGGTCCCGGTGACGGACGGCCTGGGGCCGGCCGCCGCGGGGCTCGCCACCGACGAGCGGGGGTATGTGGCGCCGGCGCACTGGTCACGGCTGGAGACCTCGGTGCCCGGCATCCATGTGGTGGGCGATCTGCTGCCGCCGCCGTCCCTCGGGCTGGCGCACGCCTCGTTCGCGGAGGGCCTGTTGGTGGCGGAGACGCTGGCGGGGCTGCGGCCGGTGCCGGTGGACTACGACGCGGTGCCCCGGGTCACCTACTCGGCGCCGCAGACCGCCGCCGTGGGCCTGACCGAGGCGGGCGCGCGCGACGCGGGGCACGACGTCGTGGTCAACACGATGCCGCTGACGGCCGTGGCCAAGGGGATGGTGCACGGGCAGGGCGGCATGGTGAAGGTGGTCGCGGAGCGCGGGGGCCGGGTCCTGGGGGTGCACCTGGTCGGGCCGCACGTCTCGGAGATGGTCGCCGAGAGCCAGCTGATCGTCGGCTGGGACGCGGAGCCCTTCGACGTGGCCCAGCACATCCACCCGCACCCGACGCTCTCGGAAGCCGTCGGCGAGTCCTTCCTCACCCTGGCGGGCCGGGGCCTCCACCAGCAGGCGTGACGTTACGCCGGCGGCCGGAGCGCGGGCGCGGACAGCCGGAACACCATCCGGCCGAAGCTGACCTGGTCGCCCTCGCGCACCGGGACCGTGCCGGTGACGCGCTGCCCGTTGACGCAGGTGCCGTTGGTCGAGCCGAGGTCGCGCAGCATCCAGCGGTCGCCCTGCGCGGTCAGTTCGGCGTGCATCCGGGAGACGGTCTCGTGGCTGAGGCGCAGGCCGTTGCCCGGGTCGCGGCCGATGAGCAGGGGGTGCGGGCTGGGGGCCGGCAGCAGCAGCTTGGGCAGCCGCTCCGCCCGCCAGGCCCGGCGGACGCGCTCGGGGAAGCCGGAGACCGCGCCCACGACCCGCAGCAGCCCGCGCGACCAACGGCCCTCGCGCTCCAGGTCCTTGGTGAGCGCTTCCAGCTCCTCGGGGCGGCTCGTCGTCAGGGCCACTTCCATGCGCCGCATGAAGGTGTCCTGGGAGAGCCTGCCCTGGGCCGCGCCCTCTCTGAGCACACCGAGAACACGGTCGCGCTGGGCGTCCGACAGCCGCGCGGGATACGTGTGGGACTCGAAGGAGGACGTCACGCCCGCAATTGTCGGTCCGACGGCCCCGGGGTGTCCAGAACAACCCTGCTTTCGCGCTCCTGACCTGCGCGGGCCGCCCCCGGATATCCGGGGGCGGCCGGTCGGAAGCGTTGCTAGGGTCGGCGGCCGTGCCTCCGGCGACCGCCGTGACGCACCCGTACACCCGGGGGGATCTGTGCCCGACGCACCACTCGACCTGACCGTCCGACCGCTCAGCGGCCCGGAGGAGCTGGACCTCTTCCGCCGACTGCCCTACGTCCTCGACCACGAGCTGGCGGACGACCTCGCCACGGGGCGCCGCCGTCCGGAGTGGATGTGGGTGGCGCTGCGCGGTGAGCGGGTGGTGGCGCGGATCGCGTGGTGGAGCAGGGGCGGCGGAAAGCCGCTGCTGCTCGACTTCTTCGACCTGGACGACACGCTGCCCGGGCCCGAGCGCGAGGAGGCGGGGCTGCGGCTGGTCGAGGCGGCGACGGCCGCCGTCGTACCGGCCGGGACGCCGCGCCCCGAGTACGGGCGGTTCGTACCGGCCGACTGGCGGGAGGACCCGGCGGTCCGCGACGCCGTGGAGGCCCGCATCCGGGTCATGGAGCGCACCGGTGCCCGGATGCTCGCGGAGCGGCTGCGCCTGGAGTGGCGCCGGGGTACGCCGGTCCCCGCCGACAGCGGGCGGCTGCGGTTCCGTCCGGTCGCCGGGCGCGCGGACCTGCTCGACCTGATGACGCCGGTGATGGAGGGCACCCTCGACGCGCACGGCCGGGCGGACCTGGCGTCCGGCCTCTCACCGCGCCAGGCCGCCGAGAAGCACTACGACGAGGAGCTGGCCGGCTATGCGACGCCCCGGGAGTGGTGGCGGGCGGCCGAGCTGCCGGACGGCGAGCCCGTCGGCTTCGTGATCCCGGCCCGCAACGACTACAACCCGATCATCGCGTACATCGGGGTGCTGCCCGCCCATCGCGGTCACGGCCACATCGACGACATCCTCGCCGAGGGCACCCGGCTGCTCGCCGCGCAGGAGGGCGTGGAGCGCGTCCGGGCGGCGACGGACCTGGGCAACGTGCCGATGGCGAAGGCGTTCGCGCGCCTCGGCTACGTCGACTTCGAGCGCGCCTTCGACATGGTGTGGGACGACTGACCGCCGGTCACTCTCCGGCGCCCCGCTGGGCCTTGATGAGATCGCGGTACCAGGCGTAGGAGTCCTTCGGGGTGCGGCGCAGCGTCTCGTAGTCGATGTGGACGAGGCCGAAGCGCTTGCTGACGCCCTCGGTCCACTCGATGTTGTCGGTGAGCGACCAGGTGAAGTAGCCGCGTACGTCGACGCCCGCGTCGATCGCCTCCCGCAGGGCCCTGAGGTGGCCGTCGAGGAAGGCGATCCGGCGGGTGTCCTTCGCGGGCTCGTCCACGGCGCAGCCGTTCTCGGTGATGTAGAGCGGCGGGAGCCGGTCCCCGTAGCGCTCCCGCAGCTGTACCAGGGTCTCGCGCAGGCCCTCGGGGACCACGGGCCAGCCGAAGTCGGTCTTCTCGTACCCCTCGATCTCCCGGATGCCGAAGGGCAGGCCCTCGGGCATGCCGAAGCCGGCGAAGCTGTCGAGGGCGTCGGGGGTGGGGGCGCCGACGAGGGTGGGGTTGTAGTAGTTGACCCCGTACCAGTCGAGCCGGGTGGAGATGGTCCGCAGGTCGTCCTCGACGGGGCCCGGCATCAGGGCCGCGAAGTTCTCGTCGGGGTAGCGGCCGGTGAGGAGCGGGTCGGCGAACAGCCGGTTGGTGAGGGTGTCGTACAGCTCGGCGGCGAAGCGGTCCTCGTCCGACTCGCCGGCCGTCCAGACCGGCGAGTGCGATACGGCGATGCCGATGTTCCCGGCGCCCGCCGCGCGCAGCGCGCGTACGGCCAGACCGTGGGCGAGGAGCTGGTGGTGGGCGGCGGGCAGCGCGTCGAAGAGAAGGGTGCGGCCGGGGGCGTGCTCGCCGAGCGCGTAACCCAGGAGGGTGACCTCGGCGGGTTCGTTGACCGTGATCCACATGGGGACGCGGTCGGCGAGGCGTTCGGCGACGATGCCCGCGTACTCGGCGAAGCGGTAGGCGGTGTCGCGGTTGAGCCAGCCGCCGGCCTCGTCCAGCGGGAGCGGGGTGTCCCAGTGGTAGAGGGTGGGGGCCGGGGTGATGCCGTGGGCGCAGAGCTCGTCCACGAGGCGGTCGTAGAAGTCGAGGCCCTGCGCGTTGACCGGCCCGCTGCCGCCGGGCACGACGCGCGGCCAGCTCACCGAGAACCGGAAGGCGTCGGCGCCGAGTCCGGCCAGCAGGGCCACGTCCTCGCGGTAGTGCCGGTGGAAGCCGGTGCCCCGGCTCGTGTCGGTGCCGTCCTTGATGCGTCCGGGCTGCGCGGCGAAGGCGTCCCAGCCGGAGGGGCCCTTGCCGTCGGTGTCGGCGGCGCCCTCGGTCTGGAAGGCGGACGCGGAGGCTCCCCACAGGAAACCCGGCGGGAACGACGGCACGGTCATCTCGGCCTCCACAGCCGTAAGAGGGAGTGCGTAGGGCAGAACCCGGCAGGGCAGTGATCAGATTCAGACCTTAATCGCCAGTATCGAACTCGATCCAGTGTCGGGGGCCGAAGATCGTGCCGTCTGCCGACCATGGGCCGGGGCGAACGGCCCCGGAAGCGAGGGAGCGCTGCATGTTGTTCGAGGTATGGGCACCGGACGCGGGATCGGCCGCTCTGCGGCTGGCGGGCGAGCCGCTGCCGATGGAACCCGATCCGGACCGGCCCGGCTGGTGGACCGCCGAGGCGGCGGCGGCGGACGGCGACCGGTACGGCTTCGCGCTGGACGGCGGCCCGGTGCGTCCCGACCCCCGCTCGCGCCGCCAGCCGGACGGGCCTGACGGCGAGTCCGCGGTGGTCGACCACGACGCGTACACCTGGCGCTCCGACTGGGCGGGGCGCGGGCTGCCGGGCGCGGTCCTGTACGAGCTGCACATCGGCACGTACACCGACGAGGGCACCTTCGACGCGGCGGCGGCCCGGCTCGGGCACCTCGCGGAGCTGGGCATCACCCACATCTCGCTGATGCCGGTCTGCCCCTTCCCCGGGGTGCACGGCTGGGGGTACGAGGGGGTGTCGCTGTGGGCCGTGCACGAACCGTACGGCGGGCCCGAGGGGCTGAAGCGCTTTGTCGACACGGCACACGGGCTCGGGCTCGCCGTCGTCCTGGACGTGGTCCACAACCATCTGGGCCCGTCCGGCAACTACCTCCCCCTCTTCGGCCCGTACTTCACCGAGACGCACCACACCCCGTGGGGCGCGGCGGTCAACCTGGACGCGCCGGGCTCCGACGAGGTGCGGGCGTTCCTGCTGGGCAGCGCGCTGGCCTGGCTGCGGGACTACCGGCTGGACGGGCTGCGGCTCGACGCGGTCCACGCGCTGGCCGACACCCGGGCGCTGACGTTCCTGGAGGAGCTGTCGGCCGCCGCCGACGCGCTCTCGGCGGAGCTGGGCCGCCCGCTCCCGCTGATCGCCGAGTCCGACCTGTGCGATCCGCGCACCACGACACCGCGCGAGGAGGGCGGGCTCGGTCTGCACGCCCAGTGGAACGACGACTTCCACCACTGCCTGCACACCGCGCTGACCGGTGAGGACCAGGGCTACTACGCGGACTTCGCGGCCGCCCCGCTGGCCGGGCTCGCCAAGACGATGACGAGCGCCTTCTTCCACAACGGCACGTACTCCAGCTTCCGCGGCCGTACGCACGGGCGCCCCGTCGACCCCGGCCGCAGCGCCGCCCACCGCTTCGTCGGGTACGCCCAGACCCACGACCAGATCGGCAACCGGGCCCTCGGCGACCGGCTCGCCGCCTCCCTCTCCCCCGGGCTGCTGGCCTGCGCGGCGGCGCTCGTGCTGACCGGTCCCTTCACGCCGATGCTGTTCATGGGCGAGGAGTGGGGCGCCCGTACGCCCTGGCAGTTCTTCACCGACCACACGGACCCGGAGCTGGCCGAGGCGGTGCGCACCGGCAGGCGGCGGGAGTTCGGGGCGCACGGCTGGGCCCAGGAGGACATCCCGGACCCGCAGGACCCGGCCACCCGGGCCCGCTCCTGCCTGGACTGGGACGAACCCCACCGCGAGCCGCACGCCCGGCTGCACGCCTGGTACCGCGAGCTGATCGCGCTGCGCCGCACCCTGCCCGACCTCGGCGACCCGGATCTGGGCTCGGTGAAGGCGGCGTACGACGACGGGGCGCGCTGGCTGGCGGTGCGCCGGGGCGATCTGCGGATCGCGGTCAACCTCGACGGGAAGCCGGCCGCGATCCCGCTGGGCGGCGGCCGGCACCGCAGCGGCGGGGGCCGGGTGCTGGCCGCCTGGCTGCCGGTCGACCCGCCGGGCCCGGACGGGATGCTGCATCTGCCGCCGGAGTCGTGCGTGGTGCTGGCCGACGGCTGAACGGGGCCGCTACTCGACGATCGCGAGTTCGCGGGCGGTGGCGTTGAGGCGCCGCCCGCCGTCCTCGGTGACGGTCACGATGTCCTCGATGCGGACGCCGAACCGGCCCGGCAGGTAGATGCCGGGCTCCACCGAGAAGCACATGCCGGGCACCAGCGGCTGCTCCTCGCCCTCGATCATGTACGGGGGTTCGTGGGTGGTGACGCCGATGCCGTGGCCGGTGCGGTGGATGAAGCGTTCGCCGTAGCCGAACTCGGTGATGACGGCGCGGGCGGCCCGGTCGATCTCCTGGCAGGCGACGCCGGGGCGCACCGCCGCGCAGCCCGCCTGCTGGGCCTCGCGCACGATGTCGTGGACCCGCTGCTCCTCGGCGGTGGGTTCGCCGACGTGGACGGTGCGGGAGGTGTCGGAGCCGTAGCCGTGCTTGAGCCCGCCGAAGTCGAGGACGACCATGTCGCCGTGCTCGATGGTGCGCTCGCCGGCCTCGTGGTGCGGGTTGGCGCCGTTGGGCCCGGAGCCGACCACGGTGAAGTCGACCTGGGAGTGCCCGTGCTCGGTGAGCAGCCGGGCCAGGTCGGCGGCGACCTCGGTCTCCTTGCGGCCGGAGAAGCGGACCTTGACGATCTCCCCGTACGCGGCGTCGGCGGCGGCCCCGGCCGCGGCGATCCGTTCCAGCTCGTGGGTGTCCTTCACCGCGCGCAGCATCGGCAGCGCCTCGGTGAGGGAGGCGTACGAGGTGTCGGGCAGCCGCTGCTGGAGGCCGAGCAGGTGCATCGCCCAGGCGTTGTCGCTGATCCCGAACCGGCCCCGCGCGTCGAGCAGCGGGGCGGTGACGGCGTACGGGTCCTTGCCGTCCGTCCAGTCCCGCAGCGTCATGGCGGGGGCGCCGACGGCCTTCGCCGCGTCCGGGGCCTCCAGCGTCGGCACGACCAGGACGGGGTCCTGGCCCGCCGCGAGGACGAGGAGGGTGAGGCGTTCGGTGTCCGCGGGCGGCGCGTAGCCCGTCAGGTACACCATGTCGGGCCCCGGCGCGACCAGCACACCCGCGAGCCCGGCCGCGGCTGCGCTCTCGGCGGCCCGTGCCATCCGGGCCCGGTAGTCGTCGGCGGTGAACGGCACGGGCTGGTTCGGGCTGGGCATGCGGGGCCTCCTGACGGTACGGAACAGCCCTCCCATCCTGCCTCCTCCGGCCGTACGCACGCGAGCGGTCAGCTTCCCGCGTCCGGCCGGACGACGAGGTCGGCGCGGTCCCTGAAGGCGGCGACGAGCCGGGCGTTGGCCTCGTCGGACCGGGCGACCCAGCGCTCGGCGTCGGCCCGCTGCTTCCCGTACCGCACATGCCGCTCGACGAGCCGGGGCACGCGGACGGCGTCGTCGCTCTCCAGGAACCACGCCTCGTCCAGCAGCCCGCGCACCGGCGCCCAGGGCCCTTCCCCGTAGAGCAGGTAGTTGCCCTCGGTGACGACGAGCGGCACCTCCGGCGGTACGGGGACCGCTCCGGCGACCGGCTCCTCCAGGGCCCGGTCGAAGGCGGGGGCGTACACGACGGTCCCGCGCTCGGGGGCCCGCAGCCGCGTCAGCAGGGCGGCGTACCCGGCGGCGTCGAAGGTGTCGGGCGCGCCCTTGCGGCCGGCCAGGCCGAGCCGTTCGAGTTCGGCCTGGGCGAGGTGGAAGCCGTCCATGGGCACGAGCACGGCGAGCGGCCCGAGCGCGTCGGTGATCCGCCCGGCCAGGGTGGACTTGCCGGCGCCGGGCGGCCCGGCGATGCCGAGGATGCGGCGCTCGCCGGCCCGGGCGAGGCGCCGGGCGCGGGCGGTGAGGCCGGTCAGGTCGCTGAGGTCGCTGAGATCCATGCGGATAGTGTCGCGTCACGGGCCGGCGACCGTCCGAGCCCACCCGTCCCACGAGGAGTCCGATGCCCCACATCGCCCTGGTCACCCTGGTCGTCCGCGACTACGACGAGGCCCTCTCCTTCTACACCGGCGCGCTCGGCTTCGAGCTGGTGGAGGACACCGACCGGGGCGACGGCTCCCGCTGGGTGGTGGTGCGTCCGAGGGGCACCGAGGGCACGGGACTCCTGCTGGCCCGCGCCAAGGACGAGGCCCAGGCGGCGAGCGTCGGCGCGCAGACCGGCGGCCGGGTCGGCTTCTTCCTGCACACCGAGGACTTCGCCGGCGACCACGCCCGGATGACGGCGGCCGGGGTGCGGTTCCTGGAGGAGCCGCGCCATGAGCCCTACGGCTCGGTCGCGGTCTTCGAGGACCTGTACGGCAACCGGTGGGACCTGCTCCAGCCGGCGTGACGCGGCGGGGCGGCGGCCCGCCCGTGCGGCCCGCGCCCCGGGGTCAGCCGCCCGTGCCGGGCAGGCTCGTGAAGCCCACCACCGGGCCGTCGGCCGTTTCGCTCGCCCGGACGTCGAAGGCCCGGTGCGGAAAGGCGTCCCCAAGGGACAGGCGCCAGGCGCGGGCGATCTCCCGGGCGAGGTCCAGGGCGTTCGACCGGGACGCGGGATCGTCGTCGAAGTCGACGTACATCCACAGCCGGAACTCGTTGAGTGTCGCCTCGACGGAGGCGACGTCAGGGCGATCCACTCGGCCGGGCCGGTGGACCGGGAGAGGAAGTCCAGATAGTCGCCTCCACCACCCGAGGCCGCCGCCCACTCCCCGGCCCCTGAATCCTTCAGCGGATCCATCCGCGATCTCCCACGGTGGGATTCCTCACTCCGTACCACCCCACATGGCCTCGATATCCTGACAGTGAACGGTGATCGACGCGTCCGTCAGTGCGATCTCATGAAGGCATCCGCCCTCCCGGGGAAGAATTTCGTCGAGCAGCACGGTATCGGCCTGCATCCAGTCGATCAACCGGTCGTAGTCGATCGAGAAGTGCGAGACACCGGAGTACCGAAGCCGAAGTCCGCACTCGTGCTTCCACTGGTTGGCGGCGAAATCGATGACCAGGATGCCGCGCTTGTCCGTCGGTACGGAGATCGCCGCCAGCTCCAGGTCCTTCACGCAACGACTGCCGCGCATGCTGTAGTGCTCCGCGTCGGACGCATAGGCCCAGGCGCCAGGAGGCAACGCGTCCCGCATCTTCGGGAGCTCGGCGAGATAGGCGCTCGGGTCCAGATCGAACCCGTGCATCTCGGCGTCCCACTCCGCTTTCACGAACTTCATGAACAGCTTTCCATTACGTGTCCGGCACCGGCCCGGGAACGGAACGGCGATCCCCCAGTCCTTGGTCGAGGTAATTTTGGCCAGCGTTCGCCACCTCAGGCCGTGGGCTCGTTGCAAGGAACAATCAGTTCCCAGTCCTTCCCAGAGTCCCCCGTGCGAAGAAATTCACCGAGATACAGTTCTGTCTCTTCGCGCACGTCCTGATCCTTCAGCCACAGGGATTCACACTCCGGACACATGAAGAAAATCTCGCCGGAGTCCTTGCGTTTATAGCAGCGCACCCAGTCCTGCCCGCAATGGACGCATGCCACCTTCTCCATCAGTGCCAACTCCTCGGAAAAGCAGTGATCACTTCATTGCCGTTTTCAACCGTGATGGAAATATAATTCTCGCCAGGATTGAAACCGACTTGACGTTCCATTGGAATGATATACGTGATGCGCGCACCCTGCTTATTCTCCGAGACCGCCAGGGCACGTCTACTCCATGCCTCATCCACCGTCTCAAGCACTCCCTTGCTTCCCGTGTCGAACACCCCATGAGCAGGCTTTGCCGGATTTTCTCGGGTGTGCTGCATTACGTGGGTGATCCGGTGCCCCTCGGCGGATCCGGGACCATAACCGAGGCCTTCTTGTGAGCGATACCACCCACCACCCAGGTCTCGCAGGTCGCATCCTGCGAGGCCGAGAGGGTCTGCCCATGTACCAGGGTGCGGGACATAGGCATGATGGTTGGGCGCCGGCTCCAGGCCCAGCGGGTCCGGGCTGATGTAGCGGGCGGTCTCGGGGTCGTAGTAGCGGAAGTGGTTGTAGTTCAGGCCGGTTTCGGGGTCGGCGTACTGGCCGGGGAAGCGGATCGGGCAGTCCACGGACGTGGTGTCCGTGGCGGCCGGGAAGTCCGTTCCCCACAGGGTGGTGCGGCGCTGCCAGGTGAGTTCTCCGTCGGGGGTGACCAGTTCGGCCGGGGTGCCGAGAGTGTCCGTGACGACGGCCTGGAAGCGGGTGCTGAAGTCGGTGGACGCGTCCAGGGCCAGTTGGGCCAGCAGGGACGCGCCCTTTTCGGTGGGCAGCGGTTTGTGGTCGGTCTGGGTGAGGACGCTGTGGGTGCCGGGGGCGTAGTCCCAGGTGGTCACCCGGCCGTCCGGCCTCGTCCGCTCGGCCAGGCGCAGGTCGTCCCAGGTGAACTCCGTGCGGTCGGCGGCGGAGCCGTCCTCGGTCACCCGGTGCTTGGATACGCGGCGGCCCAGGGGGTCGTAGGCGTAACGCCAGCGGTCGCCGTCGGGGGTCACCGCCTCGGTCAGGCGGTCCTCCGCGTTCCAGGCGTACGTCCAGCGCAGCCGCTGCCCGTTGAGCAGCTTGCGGGTCCTGCGGATCAGGCGGCCCTGGGCGTCGTGCTCGTAGGCCGTGCGGCCGGCGCTGCGGATGAGGGTGCCGGTGAACTCGCGGTCCCCGGCGGACTCGTGCGCGGGGGCCGTGGCGTGGGTGAGGTTGCCCGTCGTGTCGTAGGCGTACGTCTCGGTCCAGCCGTGGGCGCGGACCCCGGTGACGCGGCCGGTGGCGTCGAGGTCGAACCGCCGGGTGCCCGAGGTGAGTTCGCGGATCTCGGCGAGGTAGCCGTCCTCGCGGTAGGCGTAGGTGCGGTGCTGGAGCAGCCGGTCGGCCCCGTTCACCCGGGCCGAGAGCCGCTGCCCGGTGAGGCGGTGGACGGCGTCCCAGTCCTGGGTGGGGGTGACGGTGTCGCCGATGCGGCGCTCCGTCTCACGGCCCGCCGCGTCGTAGGTGAAGGTCAGCGCGCCGGCGGCGGTACCGAGCCGGGTGGGCCGGCCGGCCGGGTCGTAGGTCCAGTCCGAGACCAGCCCGGACGGGGTGGTCCGCCGGGTGACGCGTCCGAGGGCGTCGTACGCGTACGTGGTGCTGCGGCCGTTGACGGTCTCGGTGAGCGGGCGGCCCAGCGCGTCCCGCTCGACGGTGACCTCCGCGTCCGCGTTGGCCGTGCGGGCCAGATGGCCGGAGGCCCCGTACGCGTAGGTGGTGACGCCGCCGCCGTCGGCGGTCTGTTCCACGACCCGGCCGAGCGCGTCGCGGGTGAGGCGGAGCGTCTCGCCGGCGCCGTTCGTCCGGGACGTCATGCCTCCGGACGCGTCGTGCGCGTAGGTCAGGACCCGGCCGTTGAAGTCGGTCTCCCGGACCAGCCGCCCCGCCTCGTCGTACGCGTACGACCAGGTCAGTCCCTGGGGGTTGGTGACCGTCGTGAGCCGGAGTTCGGTGTCGTAGGCGAAGGCGTACGTCGTGCCGTCCGGGTCGGTGCGGGTGGCGGGGACGTCGAAGTGGGTGCTGGTGTGCTCGGTGGTGCCGCCCGCGCGGCCGGTGTGGGTGAGGAGGTTTCCCTCCCCGTCCCAGCTCCAGGCTTCACGGGTGCCGTCCGCGTACTCGCGCCACAACGGCTTGCCCTCGGTGGTCCAGCCGGTGCGGGTGGTCCCGCCGAGCGGATCGGTGACCTCGACGACGCGGCCGAAGGTGTCGCGGCGGGCGGTCGTGGTGTTCCCGAGCTCGTCGGTGACCGCGACGGGCAGTCCGGCCGCGTCGGACGTCACCGTGCGGGTGTGGCCCAGGGCGTCGGTGATCGCGGACAGCTTGCCCGACTCGTCGTAGGAGAGTTGCGTTTCGGCGCCGAGGGGGTCGGTCGTGGTGAGCAGGTTGCCCCGCTCGTCGTAGGTGTGGCGCCAGACCGCGCCCCCTGGTTCGACGACCTCGGTGGGCCGGCCGAGCGCGTTGTACGTGGCCCGGGCACCGGACCCGTCCGGCAGGGTCACCTCCGTGAGGCGACCGGCCTCGTCGTACGCGTACCTCGTCGTACGGCCCAGCGGGTCGGTGACGGAGAGCGGCTTGTCACCCCGGTCCGTCCACTCGGTGCGGGTGGTGTGGCCGAGCGGATCGGTCTCCTCGACGACCATGCCCGCGGCGTTGTACCGGTGCGTGGAGCGCCGGCCGAGGGAGTCCGTGTAGGTGGTGGTGCGGGCCGCGTCGTCGTAGGCGAGCGAACCCGAGAGGAAGCCGTCGCTGCCCTCGGTGCGCTCGACGCGGCCGTCGGCGCCGTAGACGTACGCGAACGAGGTGCCGTTGCGGTCGGTCCAGGAGGTGACCCGGCCCTCGGAGTCGTACGTGAACCGCAGTGGTTCGCCGCTGGAGTTGACGACGTCGGTGAGGTTGCCCTCGGCGTCGTAGCCGTACCGCATGACGACGGTGCCGCCCTCGCGGGAGGCGTGCTTCGTGTAGACGTCCGGGGCGTGGTCGAGGAGCCGCAGGGCGGTGACGCGCGGGCCGGACGTGTCGACGGCGAGGTAGTAGCCGCCGGAGTGGCGAAGCGCGCCGGGGATGCCGTCGTCCGAGCGCTCGATGTCGATCCGCGCGCCGTCGCGGTCGTGCCAGCTCTCCAGGGGGAGGTGGAAGACCCCGAAGGTGCCCGAGGGGAGCGGGGCGCCGAAGGTGCGGACGACTCCGGAGTCGGGGTCGGTGACGGTCATCGCGCCGTCGGGCTTGCCGTCCCATTCGAGCGGCCAGGGCGCGCCCTTGACCGGCAGCACGGGCACGCCCGGCTCCGGGACCGGGTAGATCAGTCGCATCCCGTCGGCGGCGGCGAACACCACGCCCTCGCCGTCGATCTGGAGGCACTCGTCCAGGGTGGAGGCCCACGCCGGGCCGAAACACACCCCGCCGCGGTACGAGGACAGATGGGTCCGCTCGACGACCAGCGGGAGCCCGGCCGGGAGCGTCAGGTCCGTCTGCGTCATCAGCATGGCGCCGGTCGCCACGTCGACCGGCTCCCCCACGCACGGAGTGCTCTTGCACGGTCGGGCCGCGGGCCCGATCTCGACCAGGTCGGGGCGGAGCGACGGGGGCCGCAGCATCAGCGGCACGCTGTTGGCCCCCGTGAACAGGTTTCCCTCCACGCCGGCCTTCAGGACACCGCTTCCGGCACCGAACACCCCGCCGTAGACCATGCCGTCCCGGGCCGCGGCGTTGATCTCGTCCAGGCTGAAGCCGTCCTGCAGACCGGTGGCGATCTTCAGGGGCTGGGCGACCGCCAGGTCCATGGTCACCGATTCGATGCCACCGAAGGCCGCGGCGACCAGGGTTCCGGCCGCGATCTCGGCAACGGTGGTGGACACGGCGATGCCCATGGTGACGCCGAACTCGATCAGCGCCTCGGTGGCCAGAGCGGCGGCCCCCGCGGCGAGACCCGCGGTGAAGAAGGCCAGCGCCACGCCGCCGACGATGACCGCGGCGTCGATGCCTATCTGCGTCCAGAGTTTGGTGATGGCGTCGTCGACGGCATCGGCGAACTTGTCCAGCGCCTCCGCCATCTTCCGCGCCGACTTCGCCAGGTCACTGAGCCAGCCCGCGTCGTTGTCCTTGGCGTAGCGCCCCCAGAACACCGTGAACGTCTCGATCGCCTCGCCCTTGTTGTTGGCGATCAGCGAGGAGGCCGCGTTGTGGACCGGCGTACGGACGTCGTCGACCGCGTCCGCGAATGTCCGCCAGGCACCGGCGGCGCTGCGCAGGGTGCCGGAGTTGGCGTCGGGCCACCAAAGACCGAGCTTGAGCAGAAGGTCCTTGGCCTCGTCCTCGACACTCACTTGTCACCCTGGTCGTGGCCGGCCGCCGGCTTCGCCTTCTTGAACATCCCGGAGATCAGCTCGTCGTTGTCCACGTGCCCGTCCGACATGTCGGCCATCGCCTCGTGAATGCTGATCAGGCCGAGGACGAGAGTGCCGGCCGCTTTCTCGATGACCGTCTGCTGGGGGCTGTAGGCATCGCCGAACTGCTTGCCCTGCTCGTCGTCGCCCCACGGCTTGCCCAGCCCGTCCAGGGTGGTGACCAGCGTGGTGAGCGCCTTGCTCAGATTCTTGCCCTGCGTGTGGAAGACCGGCGCCGTCGCCTTGATGTCCGCCGTCTTGATGTCGAGGACCTTGCCACTGTCCTTGCCGTCGCCCATGCGCTGGTCTCCCCCCGGTCACGTGTAGTGCGCAGCCACCCTACCGAGGACATCTCATACGCCTGTTCGGTTACCGCCATCGCCTCAGCCCGCCGCGCCCGCCAGCGCGTCCAGGACCGGTGCGATCAGCGGGTGGGCCTCGGCGCCCCGGCGTACGGCGGCGAAGACGCGGCGGGTGGGGGCGGTCCCCCGCACCGGGCGGACCACCACGCCGGTCAGGGACATGCCGCGCAGGGCGGTGCGCGGCACCAGGGCGACCCCCGCGTCCGCACCGGCCAGCGCGACCACCGCGTGGAAGTCGTCCGAGGAGTGTTCGAGGTTCGGTGCGAAACCGGCGTACTCGCAGGCCAGGACCACCACGTCGTGGCAGGGGTTGCCCGGGTACGGACCGATCCAGGCGTCCTTGGCCAGGTCGGCGACGGCCACCTGATCCTGGGCGGCCAGCCGGTGCCCCACCGGGAGCACCGCGTCGAACGGCTCCGAGTACAGGGGGACGCGGGTGAGCCGGCGGTCGTCCTCGCCGGGGGCGCCCCGGTACTCGACGGCGACGGCCACGTCGACCTGCCGGTCCAGGACCATCGGGACGCTGGCGTCGCCCTCGGCGTCCTGGACCCGGACCTTGATGCCGGGGGCGGTCGTGCTCAGGGCGGCGATGGCGGGGGCGAGGACGAGGCCGATGCCGGTGGCGAAGGCGGCGACCGTGACCGTACCGGCGTGGCCCGCGCCGTACGCGGCGAGCTCGGCCTCGGCCCGCTCCAGCTGGGCCAGCACCGCGTTGGTGTGGGTGAGCAGGATCTCGCCGGCGGGCGTGAGGCGGGCGCCGCGCGAGCCGCGTTCCACCAGCCGGTGGCCGGTCTCCTGTTCGAGGGCGGCGAGCTGCTGGGAGACGGCGGAGGGCGTCAGGTACAGCGCGGCGGCCGCGGCGGTCACCGTGCCGTGGTCCGCCACGGCACGCAGGATTCGCAGCCGCCGTGCATCGATCATGTGCCCCATTGTCCCAGGTCGCGGGGGCGCCCCGACCGCCCCCGCGACCAGCCGGCCCTAGCTCTCCAGCGCGGCCCGCGCCGCGACGAACGCTTCCACGGCGCGGTTCACGTCGTCCGTGGAGTGGGCCGCGGAGAGCTGGACGCGGATGCGGGCCGCGCCCTGGGGGACGACCGGGTACGAGAACCCGATCACGTACACACCGCGCTCCAGGAGCAGCTCCGCCATCCGGCCTGCCTTCGCCGCGTCCCCGATCATCACGGGGGCGATGGCGTGGTCGCCGGGCAGGACGTCGAAGCCTTCCTCGGTCATCCGGGTACGGAAGAGCGCGGTGTTGGCGTTGAGCCGGTCGCGCAGGTCGCCGGCGGACTCCAGCAGGTCGATGACCTTGAGGGAGGCGGCGGCGATGACCGGGGCGAGCGAGTTGGAGAAGAGGTACGGGCGCGAGCGCTGGCGCAGCAGGGCGACGATCTCGGCGCGAGCCGCCACATAGCCGCCGGACGCGCCGCCGAGCGCCTTGCCGAGGGTGCCGGTGATGATGTCGACGCGGTCCATCACGCCGTGCAGCTCGGGCGTACCGCGGCCGCCGGCGCCGACGAAGCCGACGGCGTGCGAGTCGTCGACCATGACCATGGCGTCGTAGCGCTCGGCGAGGTCGCAGATCTCGCGCAGCGGCGCGACGTACCCGTCCATGGAGAAGACGCCGTCGGTGACGACGAGGCGGCGCCGGGCCCCGGACGCCTCCTTGAGCCGCTGCTCCAGGTCGGCCATGTCGCGGTTGGCGTAGCGGAAGCGCTTGGCCTTGGACAGGCGGATGCCGTCGATGATCGAGGCGTGGTTGAGGGCGTCGGAGATGACCGCGTCCTCGGCGCCGAGGATCGTCTCGAACACGCCGCCGTTGGCGTCGAAGCAGGAGGAGTAGAGGATCGTGTCCTCCTGGCCCAGGAAGGAGGAGAGCCGCTGCTCCAGCTCCTTGTGGACCTCCTGGGTGCCGCAGATGAAGCGGACGGAGGCCATGCCGTAGCCCCAGCGGTCCAGTGCCTCGTGCGCGGCGGCGATCACGTCGGGGTGGTCGGCGAGGCCCAGGTAGTTGTTGGCGCAGAAGTTCAGCACCTCGCCGGGGCGGCCCCCCGCGGTGACGGCGACGGTCGCGGACTGCGGGGTGCCGATGACGCGTTCGGGCTTGTGCAGCCCGGCCGCCTCGATCTCTTCGAGGGTGGTGCGCAGGTCGTCGCGTACGGAGTCGAACATGCCGGGTTCCTTAGGGGTCGGGACTGGTACGGACAGGCTCAGGCGGTCCAGTCGAGGATGACCTTGCCGCCGCGTCCGCTCGCCGCGTCGTCGAAGGCCGCCTCGAAGTCGCGGTAGCCGTACCGGCCGGTGATCACGGGGGCGAGGTCGAGGCCGCCCTCCAGCAGGACGGACATGGCGTACCAGGTCTCGTACATCTCGCGGCCGTAGATGCCCTTGACGGTGATCATGGAGGTGACGATCCGGGCCCAGTCGACGGCGAACTCCTCGGCGGGCAGTCCGAGCATGGCGATCCGGCCGCCGTGGGTCATGTTCGCGATCATGTCGCGCATCGCCTCGGGGCGGCCGGACATCTCCAGGCCGATGTCGAAGCCCTCGCGCAGGCCCAGCTCGCGCTGGCCGTCGGCGATGGTCTGCTCGCCGACGTTGAGCGCCAGGCTGACGCCGACCTTGCGGGCCAGGTCGAGGCGGGCCTCGCTGACGTCGGTGATCATGATGTTGCGGGCGCCGGCGTGCCGGGCGACGGCGGCGGCCATGATGCCGATCGGGCCCGCGCCGGTGATCAGGACGTCCTCACCGACCAGCGGGAAGGACAGCGCGGTGTGCACGGCGTTGCCGAACGGGTCGAAGATCGCGGCGATGTCGAGGTCGACGGGGACCCGGTGCACCCACACGTTGGACGCGGGCAGGGCGACGTACTCGGCGAAGGCGCCGTCGCGGCCGACGCCGAGGCCGAGCGTGGAGCGGCAGAGGTGGCGGCGTCCGGCCAGGCAGTTGCGGCACTTGCCGCAGACGAGGTGGCCCTCGCCGCTGACCAGGTCGCCCACGGAGACGTCCACGACGTCCGCGCCGATCGCGGCGACCTCGCCGACGAACTCGTGGCCGAGGACGAGCGGGGTGCTGACGGCCTGCTGGGCCCAGCCGTCGTAGTTGCGGATGTGCAGGTCGGTCCCGCAGATGCCGGTGCGCAGGACCTTGATCAGGACGTCCGATGGGCCGGTCTCGGGCTCGGGTACGTCCATCAGCCAGAGCCCGGGCTCGGCCTTCTGCTTCACGAGTGCCTTCACGGCTGCGGCTCCCTGTACCTGGTGCGGCGTTGATCTCCCCGGGCCGGGGGCGCGCCTGAGGAAGCCTGCGGCCCGGGGAAGGATGAGAGGGACGGCATGGCAGCGCGCTCGCACCGGCTGCCGCGCACCATCCTCCGCCGTCACGGAGAAATCTGCCGTACCCCGCGCCCCAGGTCCATCGAGGTTTTCTTAAACGGTGCCGCAGCTCCGCTTCACGCCGGGTCGTACGGGCGGGAGCGGCCCCTGCTCCGTTCGGCGGACCGGCGGCGGACTCACACCGCTGTGTAGAGCCCGAGGAAGCGGGCCCGTCCCCCGTCGACCCGGTGGAGGAAGATGCCCGACTGGGGCCGCACCACGTGCGTGTCGTAGAAGGACGGGCGCCGGGTGATGCCCTGGTAGGCGGTGCTCAGGATTCTCCAGGTCGGTGCTCGCGGCGCGCGCCCCCGAGTGAGCGCGGGCCGTCCGGGGGCGGGGGACGCCAAAAGTGTTGCGCCATCAAGACGTTGAGGCGGACGCCCACTAAGGATTGACATGGACAGGTCTTGACCACTGATACCGCGGCTCCCTAATGTGAGCCGGCATCAGACGTCTGCTGTCCGTTTTCAGACTATGGAGTTGTTCCATGCCCGGAAGACGAACCCTGCTCCTCTCGGCCCTGTCGCTACCGCTGGCATCCCTTCTGGCCGCGACCCCCACCACGGCGGCCCAGGCCGCCCCATCGGCCCCGCAGTCCTTCTACGTCGACTGCGGGGCCGCCGCCGCAGGGGACGGCACCTCGGCCTCGCCGTGGAACGCGCTGGCGCCGGTGAACGCGCACACCTTCCGGCCGGGCGAGAGGATCCTGCTCAAGCGCGGCTCCACCTGCACCGGCCAGCAGCTCTTCCCGAAGGGCTCGGGCGCGGCCGGGTCGCCGATCGTGGTCGACGCCTACGGCACGGGCGCCAAGCCCGCGCTGGCCGGCGCCGGCCAGGTCACCGATGTCGTGCGGCTCGCGGACCAGCAGTACTGGGAGATCCGCAACCTGGACATCTCCAACCAGGGCGCGGCGGCCGCCACCCGGCGCGGCGTCCACGTCACCCGTACGGACTCGGGCACCGGCACCTACTACCGGATCGCCGGCCTGGACGTCCACGACGTCAACGGGAACCAGACCAAGAAGGACGACGACGCCAGCGCCGGCATCTTCTTCGAGGTCCTGGGCAACACCACGCCCACCGCATTCGACGACGTCGCGATCACGGACAACACCGTGCGGACCGTCGACCGCTACGGCATCCACTTCTGGACCCGGTGGATGCAGCGCCCCGAGCTGAACAACCCCAACTGCGGCGCCACCTGCGGGGCGTGGAACCCGCAGACCCGGGTCGTCATCCGGGGCAACACCGTCTCGGACATCGGCGGCGACGCGATCGTGCCGCACCACACCGAGGGCGCGCTGGTCGAGTACAACAAGGTCGACGGCTTCCGCGAGCGCGAGCCCGCGCACTGCGCGGCCGGTGTCTGGGGCTGGAACACGCAGGACGCGGTGTACCAGTTCAACGAGGTGAGCGGCGGAAAGAGCGACTGCGACGGGCAGGGGCTCGACCTCGACGAGGCCAATATCCACACGGTCTACCAGTACAACTACAGCCACGACAACGAGGGTGGCTTCATCCTCCTGTGCAACGGCTCGGGCTCGACCACCGACGGCAACATCGTCCGCTACAACATCAGCCAGAACGACGGCGGCCAGCTCTTCGACATGGTCTGCGCGAAGACGACCGGCACGCAGATCTACAACAACACCTTCTACCTCGCCGATCCGGTCCAGATCATCAACAACGCCAACGGCTCGGCGGCGGCGAACGCCACGTTCACCAACAACGTCTTCCACGTGGCGACGACCGGGGCGAGCTACGTGAACGCCGTCGGCCTCGGCTTCGACTCGAACGTCTTCCACGGCACCCACCCGGCCGGTGAGCCGGCCGACGCCCACAAGGTGACCGCCGACCCGAAGCTGACGGCCCCCGGCACCGCGACCTCGCGCACCGACGCCGACGGCTACCGCCTCCGGGCGGGCTCCTCCGCCCTCGCCAACGGGGCCGTCGTCCCGGGCGCGGGCGGGCGCGACTACTTCGGCAACCCGGTCACCGCGGGCTGCGTGCCCGACCGGGGCGCCCACCAGTCGTCCACGGCCTGCGTGACGCCCACGGGGCCGGCGACCGGGGTCAACCGGATCTCCGCGGGCAGCCAGGCGATCGACGTACCGGCGCACTCCACGGCCCAGGGCACCCAGCTGGTCGGCTGGCTCTGGAACGGGGGCGACAACCAGAAGTGGAACGTGACGGCCGGCACCGACGGCACGTACACGCTGAAGAACGTGCACAGCGGCCTGTGCGCCGACGTCGACGCCAACTCCACGCGGGCCGGCGCCGCGATCATCCAGTGGCCGTGCACCGGCGCGGACAACCAGCGCTGGACCGCCATCCCGGCGGCCGGCGGCTACCGGCTGGCGAGCAAACGCAGCGGGCTGCTGCTCACGGCGGCCTCCACCGCCGACGGGGCCCCGCTCACCCAGCAGCCGGCCTCCGCGGCCGCGATCCAGACGTGGGCCTTCACCCGGCAGTCCTGACCCGGGCGCTCCCCCGGCTCAGCCGCGCGGCCAGGGCCGCCCGTCGAGGCGCTCGATGTCCCGGTTGAGCCGGGCGAGGTCGTCCGCGAAGCGGGCGGCCTCCTCCGGCGCCCAGTCGGCCAGGACGCGCTGCAGGCCCTCCCGGTTCTCGGCCCGGTCCTTGTCGAGCCGGCGTTCGCCCTCGTCCGTGATGACGAACTTGCGGGCGATCCCGCCGTCCGGGTCGGCGATGCGCTCCACGACGCCGGCGCGGAGCATGGCCGCGGTCTGCCGGTTCAGCGTGGAGGTGTCCAGCCCGAAGGCGTCGTGCAGCTGGCCGATGGACATCGGGCCCTGGACGCGGATGCGGCTGAGCAGGATGTACGCGCTCCGGTCGAGCCGCCCGTCGCCCCGCGAGGTCAGCAGACTCATGTGCCGCCCGAGCAGCATCGTCTCGAACTCGATCCGGTCCACAGGCATGTCCACGCACGGCTCCCTACGACTGCGGGCGCGCCTCCCAGGATCGGGACTGCGGCCTCTCGGTAACAGATATACCATGCAGTGTATGCATGGTGCACTTTATGTGCATCATGCATAGCTCTCCTTCGAACGGCGTGGTCCACGCGTCGGCCGCCACTCGAAACGGTGGTCCCGGCTCTTGCGGAGGCAGACAATCCGCTGTCGCGCGCCCCACCCGCGCACCCGGCCGTAGACTCGCCGGATGGCGAAGTATTTCGACGTACACCCCGAAAACCCCCAGCAGCGCACCATCACCAACGTGGCCGAGAACATCCGCTCCGGGGCGCTCGTCGCGTACCCGACGGACTCGTGCTACGCACTCGGGTGCCAGCTCGGCAGCCGTGACGGCATCTCCCGCATCCGAACGATCCGCGACCTCGACGACCGCCACCACTTCACGCTGATGTGCCAGAACTTCGCCCAGCTCGGGCAGTTCGTGCACATCGACAACGACGTGTTCCGCACCGTCAAGTCGGCGACGCCCGGCCAGTACACCTTCATCCTGCCGGCGACGAAGGAGGTGCCGCGCCAGCTGCTGCACCCGAAGAAGAAGACCGTCGGCGTCCGCATCCCCGACCACGCCGTCGTCCAGGCCCTGCTGGCGGAGCTGGGCGAACCGCTGCTCTCCAGCACCCTGCTCCTGCCCGACGAGGACGAACCCCTCACCCAGGGCTGGGAGATCAAGGAGCGCCTGGACCACGAGGTGGACATCGTCCTCGACTCCGGCGACTGCGGCACCGAGCCGACCACCGTCATCGACTTCTCCAACGGCGAGCTGGAGATCGTACGGCGCGGAGCCGGCGACACCTCGCGGTTCGAGTAGCCGGCGGCTCCCCGGCTTCCCGCCGCACGGGCGCCGGGGCGCGCGGGTCCTTGATAGCGTCGCCCCAGCGACTGCGGAACACTCCCCGCCGGGGTCGCCGCTCTCGGCCGGGACGGCACTGCCACCGCGGGAGCGGGTGCGGGTGGCAGGGGACCTTCACGGCAGGGACGAAGAGAGCCGACGCATGAGCCTCGCGCAGTTGCACTACACCTCCGCGACGGACGGGGACGGGACCGACAGCGGCGAGGAGGGGCCGATACCGGGCCGTTTCAGCGCGGTTGACGCCGCGATACCCGGGTCCGTGCTCACGGAGGCCGGCCCGCTGCTGGCGTACGAACCGCCGCCCGGCACCGAACCACCGCTCACCGACGCCGCGTTGCGCGCGCTGCCCGAAGCGCTCAGCTTCAGTGTGCTGGCCGACGGCGGCCACCTCCTGGCCCGTACGGTCGCGACCCGCCCCGCACCATCGGCGTCCGTGGGCTTCCACGCCCACGCGGTCCACCTCCCGCCCGGCAGCCGGCTGCCGGGCGGCGCGCTGCCGATCACCGCCTGCCGGACCGCCCGCTGGGCCGCCACGACACCCGGGCGCCCGCTGCCGGACCCGCTCGCCGCGCTGCCCGGCGCCACCGGCCACCACGCCCGCGAACGGGAGGGGCTGAACGACTTCGCCGTCGCGCGCGGGCCGTGGCTCGCGGGGGTGCTGGCCGATCTGCGCAGGCTGTGCGAGCCGGGCGCCTCCGGCCGGGTCGTGCTCGTCGAGCCGCAGAGCGCGGACGTGGCCCGGTGGATCGCGCTCGCCTGCGTCGCCCTGCCCGACGAGCTCGCCGGGCGGCTGACGTTCACCACCTACACCCGCCACCCGCTGCGGGCCCCGCAGCGGATCGTCGGTGTACTGCCCCAGGACGCCGCGGAGCTGACGGACCCGGACGTGCGCGTGCACCGGTGCGCCGGGGCCCGCCCGGAAGCGGCCGTGGCCGACGCCTGGGCCGAGACCGCGGCGCGGATCTGGCGCAACCGCACGCCCGAGCTGTTCCGGGAGGCCGCCGAGCTGCCCGGGGAGCCGTTCGCCGCCGGGCCGGTGGCGGTGACGGCGCTGTGCGCGGGCATCGCACTGGGCACGGGAGGGCGCGCCGCCGCCGCGGAGTGGGCCGCCGAACGGCCGTACGCGCTGGACGCGAAGCGGACCCGGCAGCTGGTCGACGCGCTGACCGCGCCGGGCGTGGACGAGCGCTCCGGACCCGAATTCGACGCCGCGGGGCGCCTGTTCGCCGCGCTGGACGGCCGCTCCCCCGCGACCACCACGGCCCCGCTGGCCGCGATGCTGGTGACGGAGGCGGTACGCGGCGGCAACGGCTCCCTCGAACTGCCGGGCCGCACCGCCTTCAGCGGCCCCGAGGGCGCGGCCGTCGCCGGTGTCCTCGGGCCGGAGATCCTGACCGAGCTGGCGAGCGCGGGCGTCGGCCTCGACGTGGCCCGTACGGTGCAACTCCTGCGGGTGGCACGGCTGCTGGGAGTGGACTGCGCCGAGCTGCTGCCCTCGGTGGTGGACCGGCTGGCGCCCGCCCTGCTGGAGGGCGACGAGGAGGGCCCGGGCTGGGCGCCGGCCCTGCTGGAGCTGATGGACGAGCAGTTCGACGTACGGACGGCCCTGCTCGGCGCGCTCGACCGGATCGCGCCGGACAGCCCGGGCGGGGTGGAGCGGCTGCTGCTGCGGGTGCCGCTGCCGTTCACCGGTACGCAGTCGCTGCCGCATCTGCGGATGTGCGCCGGGGCGCCGGAGGCCAGGGCCGACTGCGGCGACGACCGGGTGGCGAGGATGCAGCGGATTCTGCGGGCCGCCGGGGTGTCGCCGTTCGCGGAGCCGCTGGTGCTGCGGACGGCCGTGGGCCTGGTGTGGGAGGAGTCCGCCCCGACGGTGGCCGAGGCCCGGCTGCTGCTGGAGGCGGCGACCTCGGACGCGCACCGGGCGGCCGGTACCTGGTCGCACCTGGTGGCCGCCGCGCTCGCGGCCGGCGCCGGGGACGGCGAGGCGCCGGAGCTGGCCCACGACCTGCTGCGCGGCTTTCCGCGGGAGACCGGGGGCCGGGTGCGCGCGGCGCTCCAGCTCCTGGAGTTCGCCCGCGAGGTGCGCTCGGGGGCGGCCCAGCCGGAGTGGGCCGAGCGGGTGCGGGCGCTGCGCGCGGAGGCCGAGCCGGTGGAGCCGGGGGTGCTCGGGCAGGCGTGCGACGCGGTGGCCGCGCGGCTGCTGGCACCGGAGCGGCCCGAGGCGGAGCTGTACGCCCTGGTGCACAGCGGTGACACGGACCTGATCAACGCCTACGACCGGGGCGCGCGCGGTGACAGCGTCCGGGCCCGGCTGGCGGCCGACGCCGCGTACGCCGCCGACTGCTTCACCGTATGGACGGCCCACCCGCACGCGGGCCCGGCCTGGAGCAGCGCCGCGGCGGCCCTGCTGGAGGAGGTGCTGCGCCCGGTGGTGCGGGGGCTGCCCGCCGACCGGGTCGCGGCGGTCGAGGAGGCCGTGGGCCGCTCGGGCAGCAGCGGCCGGGCGGATGCCTTCCGCGACTGGAACCGCCGGGAGCGCCGGACCCTGGGCCGCCTGGGCCGGCGCATCGCGGGCCGGGTGCGGCGGGCCTGAGCGTGGCACGGGTCGGGCGCGGCGCCCGGTACGGTTGAGGACACCGATCTCGTGCGCCCTCCTGGTGGGCTGCGTGGACCCAGGAGGAGCAGACCGATGACGACGAACCGCGGCCGCAAGGACGTCATCCGCGACCGGATGGCGGCGACCGGTGAGTCGTACAACGTGGCCGCCCGCAACCTCAAGGCGATGAAGGACATGGGCGCCACGCGGGAGGCCGTCCTCACCCAGCGCTGGCAGCCGGCCGATTCCCTCGACGTGCCCTGCCCCTGCGGCGGCACCTGCGAGCCGGGCGAGCGGTGCGGGCGCTGCCACGCGCTGCACCGGCACGTGGCGCGCTACCCGGGCAGCACGACCGAGGTGGAGACGTGGGTGGACCGCTACGAGTGCCTGGGCTGCCCGGCCTCGTACACCCTGACCGTCGTCCTGCCGGGCCGCCCCTGGGGTGTCGCGGAGACCGTGGTGCGGGGCGGCGCGGCGGAGGCGGTGGTGCGGGCCCGGGTCTTCCCCGGCGTCGCGCACCCGCTGCTGCGCCAGGAGGAGCCGTACGGGGAATGACGCGGCGCGCCGGTCCCCGTACGGGCGGGATCAGTCCTCCGGCGTCAGCCGCAGGGAGATCGAGTTGATGCAGTACCGCTGGTCGGTCGGGGTGGGGTAGCCCTCGCCCTCGAAGACATGGCCCAGGTGCGAGCCGCAGCGGGCGCAGCGGACCTCGGTGCGGACCATGCCGTGGCTGCGGTCCTGGATCAGTTCGACCGCGTCGGTGTCCTTCGGGTCGTAGAAGGACGGCCAGCCGCAGTGCGACTCGAACTTGGTGTCGGAGCGGAACAGCTCCGCGCCGCACGCCCGGCAGGAGTAGACACCGGCGGTCTTGGTGTCGGTGTACTCACCGACGAAGGCGGGCTCGGTGCCGGCCTTGCGCAGCACCGCGTACTCGGCGGCGGTCAGCTCCTTGTGCCACTGCTCGTCCGGCTTCTCGACGTCGTACGCCACGGGTGGCTCCTTCAGCTCGACAGGTGGTCCAGGATCTGCGGGCCGAGGTCGGTGACGTCGCCCGCTCCCATGGTGAGAACGAGGTCGCCGGGCTTCGCCATTCCCGCGACGGCCTCGGGGACCTTCGCCTTGTCGTGGACGGCGGTGACGTCGGCGCCGGCCGCCCGCGCCGCGTCGATGATCAGGGCGCTGGTGACGCCGGGGACCGGGTCCTCGCGGGCCGGGTAGATGTCCAGGACCACGGAGGCGTCGGCGAGCGCGAGGGCCTGGCCCATCTCGGTGCCGAGCTCCTGGGTGCGGGAGAACAGGTGGGGCTGGAAGACGACGAGGAGGCGGGCGTCGGATGCGGCGCCGCGCATGGCCTCCAGGTCGGCGGTCATCTCGGTCGGGTGGTGGGCGTAGCTGTCGATGACCTGGACGCCGGCCGCCTCGCCCTTGAGCTGGAGGCGGCGCTTGACCCCGGTGTACTTGCCGAGGGCGGAGGCGAGGTTGTGGGCGGGGATGCCGAGGGCGACGCCCGAGGCGAGGGCGGCCACCGCGTTGAGGGCGTAGTGGCGGCCGGGGACCGAGACGGTGAAGGTGAGGAACTTGCCGCCCAGGACGACCGTGACCTCGCTGGTCAGGCCGCGCGCGGCGATCTTGTGGACGCGTACGTCGGCGGTCTCGGACTCGCCGTAGGTGACGACCGTGAGCGCGGGCAGTTCGGCGCGCACCCGGCGGGTCAGCTCGACGGCGCCGGACTGGTCGGCGGAGACGACGAGGGTGCCGTCGGGGACGATCTTGCCGGCGAAGGTCTCGAAGGACTCGTAGATCTCGTCCATCGAGGCGTAGTTCGCGTGGTGGTCCAGCTCGACGTTGAGGACGATCGCGACCTCGGGGTCGTACTTCTGGAAGCTCCGGTCGCTCTCGTCGGCCTCGGCGACGAAGATCGTGCCCTCGCCGTGCACGGCGTTGGTGCCGGGTCCGGCGAGGTCGCCGCCGATCGCGTACGAGGGGTCGAGGCCCAGCTCGGTCAGGGCGACGGCCAGCATCGAGGTGGTCGTCGTCTTGCCGTGGGTGCCCGCGACGGCGATGGAGCGCAGCCCTCCCATCAGGGAGGCCAGCGCGTCGGAGCGGTGCACGACGGGGATCGACAGCTCCCCCGCGCGCACCAGCTCCGGGTTGTCGGCGCGGATGGCGCTGGAGACGACGACGCAGGTGGCGTCGTCCGCCAGGTGTCCGGCGGCGTGCCCGATGTGGACGGTCGCCCCCAGCGCGCGCAGTGCCTCGGCCGTCGCGGACTCCTTGGCGTCGCTGCCCGCGACCTTCGCGCCGCGCTGGGCGAGGATCTTCGCGATGCCCGACATTCCGGCGCCGCCGATGCCGATGAAGTGCGGTCGTTCCATGGCGGCGGGAATGCCGGGTGCCATCTGTGCTCCTCCAGGTCCTTCGGGTCTGCGGACCGGTGCCACTCCGGAGCCGCGGCCCCAGCCTATTCGCTGTGCGCGAAGAGCTTGAGCACCGGGACGCCGACCTTGTGCCGGGCGCGGGAGGCCCAGTCGCGGTGGAAGAACTCCTCGACGTAGTGCGGCGCGGTCAGCACGATGACCTCGTCGGCGCCCGACTCGCCGACCACGGAGGTGAGCTTGTCCAGGGGGTGGTCCTCGATCACCTGTCCCACGGCCTCGGAGCCCGCCTGGCGCAGGGCCTCCAGGGACACCTGAAGGGCGAGTTCGGCCGACTCCCTGGCGTTCTTGCCCTCGGGCTCCTCGCTCTCGCGGGCCGCTTCCTTCAGTTCGCCCATCGCGAGGTCGTCAATGGCCCGCAGGAGCACATCCGCCTGGTCGCCGCGCGGCTGCATGAGGACGACGAAGGAGGTCTGCTCGTCGCCGTGCAGGGTGGTGACGAATTCGACGTCCCCGGACGTGAGGGCCTTCTCGATCATCAAAACGCTGGTGAACACCACAGGAGCCCTTCTCTTCAGCGACCGCCGCCGGTCGCTGCTGAAACCATCCTTCCCCGTGCTCGCACGGGGTCTGCGAGATCCATTCTGCCCGCGGAACGCTAACCGGAACGGGATATTCCGATTATTGCCGTCCGCCGGGGGCGGTACGGGAGAGCCGCGCACCGGCCCCGGCGGCGGTTCGGGCGGCCCGCGCGTCAGCTCCGCCGGTACCGGGTGAAGAGGAACCCGTCCTCCTCCAGCAGGGACGCCAAGGCGAATCGTTTCGGCACAGTGACCGCGGGCCCGCCCGCGATCCGCTGGGCGTCACCGGCCGTGAGCAGGGGCGCGACGGTCAGGCACAGCTCGTCCAGCACGCCCGCCGCCACGAACTGGCCGAGCAGCCGGGGCCCGCCCTCCGTCAGCAGCCGCCCGAACCCCCGGTCGGCCAGCTCCCGCACGGCCCGGGCGGGATCGACGCGTGAGCCCTCCCCCGCGATCACCACATCGGCACCGGCCTTCCCGGCCGCCGCGATCCGGTCGGGCGGCGCGCCCGCACCGGTCAGCACCAGCGTCGGGACCAGCGGCGAGACGAAGAGCGGGAGCGAGAAGTCCAGGTCCAGGCTGCCGCTCACCACGGCGACGGCCGGGGCGGGGCCCTGACCGGCCGCCGCCCGCCGCGCCGCGAAGGCGTCGCGGGCGCGGGCCGGGCGGTAGCCCTCCAGGCGTACGGTCTCCGCGCCCGCGATCACCACGTCGGCCAGGCCGCGCAGGGTGCCGAAGATCCGCATGTCGCTCTCGCAGGAGATCGGCTGCGAGCGGCCGTCGTGCTGGGCGGCCCCGTCGAGGGTGGAGACCATGTTGGCGCGCAGCCAGGGGCCGGCCGTGCCGGGGTAGGCGTAGGCGTCGGCGAGGTCGTCCAGGCTCCACTCACGCGGAGTGCCGGCCGCTGTCAGGTCCGTCACAGGGAACAGGCGTCGCATGTCCGGCAGTCTGACACGGCCGTAAGCTTGATGGTTGTGTCGTCCTCCCACGCCGTGCCGGGGTCCAGCCCCATAGCCGAAACGGCCCCGCTGTCCCTGTGCGCCCGCGAGCCGCACGTCCCCGCCGACCGCCTGGTCGCCGAGATGGTGCCGCCGCCGCGCTTCGACTCGGTACGTTTCGATACGTACGTACCCGACCCCGACCAGCCCAGCCAGACCGAGGCGGTCGGGGTCCTGAGCGACTTCGCCGCCGGGCTCGGCGGGGCGCACGCTTCGGGCTCCGGCAAATCCGGAGGAGCGCGAAGCGCGTCCCTTGAGGGGTGGTGGCGGGCGACGGGTGGGCGGTTCGGCCGCAAGGCGGCCCAGCCCTCCGGTCCGCGCGGGGTCTACCTGGACGGCGGGTACGGCGTCGGCAAGACCCACCTGCTCGCCTCCCTCTGGCACGCCACGCCGGCCGCGCCCTCGCTGAAGGCGTTCGGGACGTTCGTGGAGCTGACGAACCTGGTGGGCGCGCTCGGCTTCCAGCAGACCGTGCGGACGCTGAGCGGGCACCGGCTGCTGTGCATCGACGAGTTCGAGCTGGACGACCCGGGCGACACCGTGCTGGTGTCCTCGCTGCTGAGCCGGCTGGTCGAGGCGGGGGTGGCGCTGGCCGCGACCTCCAACACGCTGCCGGGCAAGCTCGGCGAGGGCCGGTTCGCCGCGGCCGACTTCCTGCGGGAGATCCAGGGCCTGTCCGCGCACTTCCGCCCCCTGCGCATCGACGGCGAGGACTACCGCCACCGCGGTCTGCCCGAGGCCCCGCCGCCCTACTCGGACGAGCAGGTCACCCGCGCCGCGTACGCCACCGACGGCGCCAGCCTGGACGGCTTCCCCGCACTCCTGGACCACCTGGCCCGGGTCCACCCGAGCCGGTACGGCGCGCTGACGGACGGGCTGCGGGCGGTGTGCCTGACCGAGGTGCGGCCGGTGCCCGACCAGTCGACCGCGCTGCGGCTCGTGGTGCTCGCGGACCGGCTGTACGACCGGGAGGTGCCGGTGCTCGCCTCCGGGCTGCCGTTCGACCGGCTGTTCAGTGAGGAGATGCTGAACGGCGGGTACCGGAAGAAGTACTTCCGGGCGATCTCCCGGCTGACCGCGCTGGCCCGCGACGCGAAGGGGCTGGTCGCGCAGTAGGTTCGGGGGCGTAGGACGTACCACCGGCCGGGCACGACGGTGTGCCCGCCCGTCCCGTACAACCGCGCATTCCGTTTGAAGGGAACCAGCATGGCTACCACGCGTCAGGCGCACACGGTCTGGGAAGGCAACCTCCTTGAGGGCAAGGGCGTCGTCACGTTCGACTCCTCCGGGATCGGTGACTATCCGGTCTCCTGGCCGTCCCGCGCCGAGCAGGCGAATGGGAAGACCAGCCCGGAGGAGCTGATCGCCGCGGCCCACTCCAGCTGCTTCTCGATGGCGCTCTCCAACGGTCTCGCCTCGGCCGGCACCCCGCCGACCCGGCTGGACACCAAGGCCGAGGTCACGTTCCAGCCGGGCACCGGCATCACGGGCATCCACCTCACCGTGGAGGGCGAGGTGCCGGGTCTGGACGAGGCGGGCTTCGCCAAGGCGGCCGAGGACGCGAAGGCGAACTGCCCGGTCAGCCAGGCCCTGTCGGGCACTACGATCACGCTGAGCGCCTCGCTCGCCTGATCCTTTCCCCCGTGTCCCCGGGCAGGCGCCCCGCGCGCCGGCCCGGGGACACGGCTGTTTCCGTCCCGGCCGTGTTCACCTTCCGGCCATTTTGAATCCTCCTGCAATACACCCGGGTTTCTCATCGCTTCCTCATCCGTCGTTGGTTGCGTATCGCGGGCCGGCCGGTCCGGCACGGACGACGAAGGAGGCGCACGGTGTCGCAACCCGACACGGCTCCGTCCGGGGGACCCGCCCAGGGGCACCCCACGGGCACGGAGGACCCCCCACCGCTGCATGTGGCGAGCAGGCTGCACGCCTTCAACAGATACGAGCTCAAATACCTGGTCCCCGTGGAGCTGGCCGCGGACCTCCGCGACGAACTCGCGGAGCGGATGGACCGCGACCTGAACAGTCCGGTCGGCGGCTACGGGGTGTGGAGCCTGTACTACGACTCCCCCGAGCTGCGGTTCTACTGGGAGAAGATCGAGGGCCTGAAGTTCCGCCGCAAGCTGCGCATCAGGCACTACGGCGATCCGGTCGGGGCCACGGACGACTCCGCCGTCTGCGTCGAGGTCAAACAGCGCGTCAACCGGGTCACCCAGAAGCGCCGCATCACCCTGCCCTACGGCACGGCCCGTCAGCTCTGCGACGAGCGGCGGATGGTGGACCACGCGCCGAACGAGCGCGCGTTCATCCACGAGGTGCTCGACCTGGTCGTACGGCTCAACCTCCGGCCGACGGCGATGACCGGCTACCAGCGCGAGGCGCTGGTAGGGCGGGCCGCCGACACCGGTCTGCGGGTCACCTTCGACCGGCGCATCCGGGGCCGCGACCGCGACTTCCACTTCGGGCAGGCGCGGCCGGAGAACCGGTTCACCGTGCCGCCGCACATGTCGGTGATGGAGATCAAGGTCAACGAGCGCACCCCGCACTGGATCACCGACCTGGCGGCCCGGCGCAACCTCAGCCTCGTCCGGGTCTCCAAGTACGTCCAGTCCATCGAGGTGTTCGGGCTGGCACCCCGCTCCGCCTTCCATCTCGACGAGGCGGACTGTCCGCCGCCCCCCACCCCCCTCGACACGCGGCTGCCGGCACAGGAGTCGCCGGTGAAAGCAGGAGCACAGTGAATTTCGAACTGCAGGAACTCAGCGGGACGTTCAGCGTCGCCGACGTCGTCGCGGCGATGGTGCTGTCCTTCGTCCTGAGCACGGTCATCGGTTACGTCTACCGGTACACCCACCGGAACGTCTCCTACAGCCAGTCCTACGTCCAGACGCTCGTCATCGTCGGCATGATCGTCGCGCTGATCATGCTGGTCGTCGGCTCCAACCTGGCCCGGGCGTTCTCCCTGGTGGGCGCGTTGTCCGTGGTCCGGTTCCGCAACGCGGTCAAGGAGACCCGGGACGTCGGGTTCATCTTCCTGGCGATGGCGATCGGCATGGCCTGCGGTGCGCGCTTCTACACGCTGGCCGCGGTCGGCGCGGTCGTGATCTGCGCGGTCGTCGTCATCATGCACAAGTTCAACTGGTTCGCTCTGAACGTCCAGCGCCAGGTCGTCAAGGTCCAGGTGCCGGCGGGCGAGGACTACACCCCGGGCATCCGTGACGTCCTGATCAAGTACACGACCGAGTTCGAGCTGGTGAGCACGGAGACGATCCGCGGCGGGGCGCTGAACGAGGTGTTCTACACGGTCCGCATGAAGAAGGGCACCGAGCCCAGCGACCTGGTCACCGCGCTGCAGGAGCGCACCTCCGGTCAGCGGGTGACGGTCCTGACCGGTTACGACACCACCGACCTGTGAGCCCCGTGGACGGCACGCCCCAAAGGCGGCGGCTGCGCGACCGCGTGCCCGTACGGCTGCGGCACCACTGGAAGCCCGCCGGGGCGCTGTGCGCGGGGCTCGCGGTGATGCTGTACGCGTTCGGCGACGCCCGGATCTCCCCGTACGTCACCTCCGCCTCGCGGGCGGAGGCCGACACGATCACGGAGAACGTGAAGGGCACGGTCGGGCTGTACGACACGTCCGTGAAGCACTCCGTGCAACTGGAGTACGAGCAGACCGACTTCGACAAGATGATGAAGGAGTTCAAGAAGGACGGCACCAAGGACTCGATCCCGGCGGACCTCACCGTCGACGGGGTCTACCTGAGTGACGTCGGCATCCGGCTCAAGGGCAACTCGACCCTGATGTCCCTGCGGGGCACCAACAGGGGTGGCGGCGCGGGAGGCGGCGGCATGCCGGCCGGCGGCGCGGGACAGCGCGGCGGGCAGGGCGGCGGCCGGATGCCGGGCGGCGCGGG
>NZ_SSBI01000057.1 GCF_004795015.1 Streptomyces sp. A1277
GGCTCGCCGTGATCACCGGCAAGCCCGGCACCGGCAAGTCCACGCTCGCCGTGAACCTCGCGCACCGCCTCGCCGAGACGGGGTTCCCCGACGGCCAGCTCTACTGCGACCTGCGCGGCACCGGCACCCCGGCCACCACCCTGGAGGTGCTGGGCCGCTTCCTGCGGGCCCTCGGCATCCCGGGCCAGCTGATCCCGGACTCGCTGGACGAGCGGGCGGAGATGTACCGGACCCGCCTCGCCTCGCGCCGCCTCCTGGTCGTCCTGGACGACGCCGCCACCGAGAGCCAGGTGCAGCCGCTGCTCCCCGGCAGCCCCGACTGCGCCGTCCTGGTCACCAGCCGGGCCAGGCTGACCGCGCTGCCGGGCGCGCACCGCGTCGAACTGGACGTCCTGGACGAGGAGCGGGCACTGAAGCTGCTGTCCAGGATCATCGGGCCGGAGCGGGTCGAGGGCGAGGCCGCGTCCGCCGAGGCGCTGGTCCGTACGGTCGGACGCTTGCCGCTGGCCCTGCGCATCGTGGCCGCCCGGCTCGCCGCACGCCCCCACTGGACGCTCGCCTCGATGGTGCACAGGCTGGCCAACGAGCGGCACCGGCTGGACGAGTTGGCGCACGGCGAGATGACGATGCGGGCCAGCCTGTCGCTCACGTACAACGGTCTGGCGCCGGAGGACCGCGGGCTGCTGCGGATGCTGAGCATGTCCCGGACGACGACGCTGCCCGGCTGGCTGGCCGGCGCCCTGCTGGACGACGACCGCCCCGTACCGTCCGACCTGATGGAACCGCTGGTCGACATGCAGATGCTGGATGTCGTCGGGGTGGAGCGCAACGGCGGCTACCGGTACCAGTTCCACGAGATCATCCGGGTCTACGCCCGCGAGCAACTGGCCGCCCACGACGCTCCGGAGGAACGGCGGGCCGCGCTCACGCGCATGGCGGGCGGCTGGATGTACCTCGCGCAGGAGGCCCATCGCAAGGTCTACGGCGGCGACTTCACCGTGCTGCACGGCGATGCACCGCGCTGGGCGCCGCCCCCGTCCTGCACCGAGGAGCTGCTCGCCGATCCGCTGGCCTGGTTCGACGCGGAGCAGGCAGCGCTGTGCGGGATGGTGGAGCACGCCGCCGACGAGGGCCTGCACGACGTCAGCTGGAACCTGGCGACGACCCTGGTCACCCTGTTCGAGGTGCGGGGCCATTACGACCTGTGGGAGCAGACCCACGTACGGGCGCTGGCCGCCGTGCGCAAGGCCGGAAATCTGCGGGGGACCGCCGCCGTCCGCGCCTCGCTCGGCTCGTTGTACATGAGCCGCAACGAGTTCGACATGGCGCGCCAGGCGCTGAGTTCGGCGCTCGACGTCTTCCAGGCACTGGACGAGCCGCAGGGCGAGGCGCTGTGCCGCCGCGACATGGCGCTCATCGCGCGGACGAACGGTGAGGACTACACCGCCCTCGACCTGTACGAACGGTCCCTGGCGGACTTCGACCGGGCCGGAGACGTGGTGGGCCGGGCGATCGTGCTGACGCAGAGCGCCCACATACGGATGCGCCGGGGCGAGACGGACGCGGCGCAGCTCCAGTTGGACGAGGCGCTGGAGATATACGACGGGGTCGGCTACCTGGGAGGCCGGGCGCGGACCCTGCGCAGGGTGGGGCAGCTGCTGCTGGAACGGGGAGAGCTCGATCTCGCGGTGCTGACGTTCACGGAGGTCCTGGAGCTGTGCCGGGACTCCGGCGATGTGATCGGTGAGGGGCATCTGCTGCGCGACCTGGGCCATGCGTTCGCGCTGATGGGGCGGCCCGACCGGGCCAGGTATTTCTTCGACCGGGCCGTCGCGGCCCGGGAGCAGATCATGGATTTCGGCGGCGGCGCTCTGGCCCGCCTGGACTTGGCCCGACTGCTGGAGGACGAGCCGGGGCGTTCCCGGGACCTGCTGGGCCCCGCGCTGGAAGTGTTCAGGAGCCGGGGCATGAAGCGTGAACTGGCGGAGACGCGGCGGCTGCTCGGCACCGGCTGAGGTGAGCGGGCGGGCAGCAGCGGCTGGGTTCAGCCGGCTCGGTGGCGGCTGAGGTCAGCGGGCGTGGGGGCTGCTGAGATCAGCGGGCGTGGGAGCTGCTGAGATCAGCGGGCGTGGGGTGTGTTCCGGGGCGGTGGCCCGGGGGCGGGGTGTGTTCCGGTGCCGTATCCCAGGGGCGGGTGCTGCCCGGGCGGTCAGTCCCAAGAGGTGATTCAGTCCCAGGGGTTGTTCTCGGTGGGGCCGGTGGCGCCGGGGGTGGGGGTGCTGGAGGTCGTGGTCGGCTGGGTGCCGGTGTCCGACGCGTCGTCGGCCCAGCCCACCTGGACGCCGATGCCGGTGACGATCACGACGGCGGCGGTGGCGAAGGCGGCGCGGAGGGCGTTGCGGGCGGTGGTGTTCTTCGTCATCGGACTGTCCCCTCGTCGGTGTTCCGCTTCCTTGTGGACACCACGTTAGGAATGGCCGGATTCACCGCACCGGTCCCGGTCCTATCCCGCCGCTATCACGGATCCGCGCCTCTATCACCCGCGGCGCCCGCCCGTCCGGCCGGGACGTCCGCCGTCTCCTGTCGCTATCGCGGGACGGGCCGGCCGGCCCCGGACGGCGTTGGTCCCGCGATGCTCCCCGGATAGGGCGCGTGGGGAGGATTTCGGCCAGAAGCAAGGCACAGAAGCCGTCCCTCCCCAGCACCCCGGCCGGAATCCGCACCCGGGGCGCCTCTCCCCGACGAGCAGGAGCCTTTCATGACGTTCAGCCACCCCCCGCAGGACACCCCGGCGACCGCCGCCGCCCCGCTCGGCTCCCTGATACGCGGCCACCGCCTCCGCATCGGCCTGACCCAACGGGAGCTGGCGGACCTCTCCACGATCAGCGTGCGTGCCATCCGGGACCTGGAGAAGGGGAAGGCCCAGCGGCCGAGAACGGACACGGTGCGGCTGATCGCCGACGCGCTGAGACTCGGCCCCCGGTCGCGTACGGCGCTTGAGGAGGCCGCCAGACGCGGGCCGAGGGCGGGCGGTGACGTCCGGCGCCTGTCCGTGGAGCTGGCGGCGCCGCCCGTGCCGCTGTACCCGCTGGTCGGCCGGGAGGCGGAGACCGGTGTGGTCGTGGAGGAGCTGGGTTCGGGCGCCGAGCGGCTGATCACCGTCGTCGGGCTGAGTGGCGTCGGCAAGACCCGGCTCGCCCTGGAGGCGGCCGCCCGCCTGCACGAGGCCGGGCTGCCCGTGCTGTGGCACTCCGGGGACGGGGCAACCGCCGACTGCCTGCGGGCCGACGAGGACCCGCTGCCCCGGCTGGCCGACGGCTGCGCCCGCTTCCTGCGCGGCGAAGGGGAGGACGGAGACCTGCTGCCCGAACTGGCGGATGTCCCGGGGGTCATCGGCGCAGGCGGCACCGTGCTCGTCCTCGACGGCGTGGACACCGGCGGGCTCGACTTCGGCCGGCTGAGCCGTCTGCTGCGCGCGTTCCCGGGCCTGCGCCTGCTGGTCACCGGGGAGCGGCCGTGGAACGTCCCCGGTGAACGCCTCTTCCTCCTCTCGCCGTTGGAGGCGCCCGCACCGGCCGCCGGGTCCACGGACGCGGCCGCCGTCCGGTTCTTCCTCAGCCAGCTCCGCCGCGTCCGCCCCGACATCGTGCCCGACGAGCAGGCGCTCGCCGATGTCGCCTGGATCTGCCACCGCCTCGACGGCCACCCGGCGGCGCTCGGTGCCGCCGCCTCCTGGCTCACCGTCTGCGACCTGTCCACCCTGCGCAACATCGTCGACTCCGACCCGGCCCCGCTGCTCGACCACCTCGCCGGGGGCCAGGACGGCTCCCGCCTCCAGGACCGGGTCCGCCGCACCCTCGCCGCTCTGCCCGCCGCGTACCGGACGCTCGTCGGCGACCTGTGCCGCGCAGGCGACGGGGAGTTCCTGCTCCAGGACGTCGTCCGGCTCACCGGGCGCACGCTGCCGGAGTGCGGCCGGCTGATCCGCGAGCTGCTGGTCAGCGGGGTGGTCCGGTCCAGTGCGGACGGTGGGCGCTCGGGGTTCCGCGTCCTGTGCGTGGTGCGCGCGTCGGCCGGTGCCGCGGCTGCCGTCTGACTGCCGCAGCCCCGCCGAACTGCTGGCCCTACCGCCGGAACAACTGCCGCTCGGCACCCCGCTCCGGCGGTTGTATGGCACTGCCGGCCCGGCACGGACGACCGGGTGGGGCCGGCCGGTCCGGCCCTCCCGCCCGGCCCGCACCGCCCGCACCTTTCGGCTCCGCGCTTCCAGGACCCGCCCATCCCGCCGCGACCCACACAGGAGACCCCATGCCGTCCGACGCGACCGTCGCACCCGCTCCGGCCGCCTTCCGGTTGCCGCTCTCGGAGGCCCAGCGCGACATCTGGACGGCCCACACCCTGGACCCCACCGGCCTGAAGTACAACGTCGCCGAGTGCCGGGACATCCTCGGCCCGGTCGACCCGGAACTGATGGCGGCCGCCTGGCGCCGCCTCGTCGAGGAAGCGGACGTCATGCGCACCCGCTGCTTCGAGGACGACGGCGAGACCGTGTGGCAGCTGATCGACGCCGAACCGGGCGCCCGTCAACTCCCGTTCACCGATGTGAGCGCCGAGGACGACCCGGAGCGCGCGGCCTGGGCCCTGGTGGACGAGGCGGTCGGCACCGCCTTCGATCTGACCCGCGAGTCCCCGGTCCGCTGCGCGCTGATCAAGCTGGCCGATGACCGGTACTTCTACTTCTACGGTTTCCACCACCTGCTGGTCGACGGCGTGAGCGTGTCGATGCTGCTGAAGCGGCTGGTCGAGCTGTACGAGACGGCGGTCGCCGGCGAGTCGTGGGGCGATGCGCCGTTCGGCCGGCTGGCCGACCTGCACGCCGAGGACGCCGCCTGGCGCAGCTCGGAGGGGGCCGCCGCCGAACGGACCGCCTGGCGCGCGCACTTGGCCGGTGCGCCGGAGACACCGCACAGCCTGGTGCGGGGCAACGGCCGGGCGGTCCCGTCCCGGGGCGCGCTGCCCTTCTCCCGGCGCACAATCCTGGTGCCTGCGGCGGACGCGGACCGGCTGCGTGCCGTCGCGCGTGCGGAGCGGGTTTCCTGGCCGGTGCTGGTGGTCGCCCTGTTCACGGTGTACCTGCACCGCGTCACCGCTCAGGACGAGCTGATGCTCGCGCTGCCGGTGACGGGCCGGACCACGAAGGCCGCCCGCAGCACGCCCGGCATGACGTCGAACGTCGTACCGCTGCGGCTGCGGGTGGGCGCCGGGGAGACCCTTCACACGCTGGTGCGTGCGGTGTCCGCCGAGGTCAAGCACGGCCTGCGCCATCAGCTGACGCGCTACGAGGACCTGCGGCGCGACGCCGGCGCCCTCACCGGCGCCCGCAGGCTGACCGGGCCGGTGCTCAACATCATGGGCTTCAACGCGGGCATGACGGTGTGCGGCAACCCCACGATCAACCACAACGTGAGCAACGGCCCGGTGGACGACCTCAGCGTCGCGGTGTACGACCTGGGCGCGGCGGACGGCCTGCGGATCGACTTCGACACCCCGGTCGAGGGGGTCGACGCCGACGCCATCGCCGCCCACCAGGACCGCTTCGCCGCCTTCCTCACGGCCGCCCTCGCTCCGGCCGATGAGCAGGGGGAGCCGGCCGATCGCAGGGTCGCCGAGCTGGAGGTGCTGTCGGCGGACGAGCGGGAACTGCTGCTCGGGGCATGGGCCGGAACGGTGGTCGAGCGGGACGATGTCTCACTGGTGGAGCGGTTCGAGGAGCAGGTCGCCCGCTCGCCGGAGGCCGTCGCGCTGATCGACGGAGAGCGCCGGTACACGTACGCGGAGCTGAACGCGACCGCCAACCGCTGGGCCAGGCTGCTTCGTTCACGCGGACTGCGCCGGGGCGACCTCGCGGGCGTCCTCCTGGAACGTAACGCCTCGTTCGCCGCCGCAGTGATCGCGGTGGTCAAGGCCGGTGCCGGCTACACGCTGCTCGACCCGGACTTCCCGGACGAGCGTCTGCGTGGCGCCGCCGACGATGCGGGGATCGCGCTGCTCCTCACCGACGACGCCCTCGGGCAGCGCTTGGAGGGCCCCTGGACCGTGGTGTCCTGCTCCTCGGGGGCCCCGGCCGACGAGTCGGACGCAGACAGCAACCTCGGCCTGCCGCTGGTGGGTGACGATGTGGCGTGCGTGATGTTCACCTCGGGCTCCACCGGGCGGCCGAAGGGCATCCTGTCCTCGCACCGCAACCTCGTCTCCACCGTCACCGCACAGACCTACGGACAGTTCGGACCCGGCGAGACCTTCCTCCAGTGCTCACCCGTCTCCTGGGACGCCTTCAGCCTCGAATTCTGGGGCGCCCTCCTCCACGGCGCCACCACCGTCCTCCAGCCCGGACAGAAACCCGAACCCGCACTCATCACCGAACTCTCCCAACAGCACCGCGTCACCATGCTCCAACTCTCAGCCAGCCTCTTCAACTACCTCACCGACGAACACCCCGACGCCTTCACCACCGTCACCACCGCCTACACCGGCGGCGAAACCGCCTCCCCCACCCACATCCACCAACTCCACCAAACCTCACCCCACACCACCGTCATCAACGGCTACGGCCCCGCCGAATCCATGGGCTTCACCACCACCCACACCATCACCCCCACCCCCCAACCCCACACCACCATCCCCATCGGATCACCCCTCACCAACAAAGCCGCCTACATCCTCGACACCACCCTCCAACCCACCCCACCCGGCACCACCGGCCACCTCTACCTCACCGGCCACGGCCTCGCACACGGCTACCTCAACCGACCCGACCTCACCGCCACCCACTTCATCCCCAACCCCTACGGACCCCCCGGCACCCGCCTCTACCACACCGGCGACCTCGCCCACTTCGACCAACACGGCCACCTCCACTACGACGGCCGCGCCGACACCCAACTCAAAATCCGCGGCTTCCGCATCGAACCCAACGAGGTCGAGACCGCCCTCCTCACCCACCCCCACATCACCCAGGCCACCATCACCACACACCACGACGAGCTGTCCGCCTACGTCGTCATCGACACCGGCACGGTCACCGTGGAAGACATCCGCCGCCACCTCACCGACCGGCTCCCCGACCACATGGTCCCCGCCCACCTCACCCCGCTCGACCGGCTGCCCCTCACGCCGAACGGAAAGATCGACAAGCGGGCTCTCCCCGAGCCGGCCGCAGCGGTGAGCGCGGCGCGTGCGCCGCAGACCCCGCTCGAAGAGGTCACGGTCGCCCTCTTCGGCCGGGTGCTGGGCACCTCGGACCCGGTGGGCGTGGACGACAGCTTCTTCGCCCACGGCGGTCACTCGCTCCTTGCGGCCCGCCTCACCAACCACATCGCCGATGTCCTGGGGCTGCGGCTCACCATCCGGGATGTGTTCCAGCACCCCACCCCCGCACGCCTCGCCCAGCACATCAGCACCCTCAAGGGCCGGCCCGCGCTCCCGCCCCTCGTCGCAGGTGCATGGACCGGTGAAGACAACGCTCCCGTCTCCTTCGCTCAGCGCCGACTGTGGCTGCTGGCCGAACTGGACGGCGGGAGCGCCGCCTACAACGTCCCGATGGCCGTACGCCTGGCGGGCCCGCTGGACGTCGATGCCCTGGAGACCGCGCTCAACGACGTGGTCGAGCGGCACGCTCCCCTGCGGACCGTGTTCGCGACGGTCGACGGCGAACCGCGCCAGCACGTCCTCCCGGCAGCACGAGCCCGTGTGGCCATCGAGCGCCGCATGGTGACCGCCGACGCGCTGGACGAGGCCATGACCGGGGCAGCCCGTCACGTCTTCGACCTCGGGAGCGAACGCCCGCTCAGGGCATCGCTGTTCGAGGTCAGCGACGGCTCATGGGTGTTCTTCCTCCTGCTGCACCACATCGCGACGGACGGCCGGTCAACCGGCGTGTTCTTCGACGACCTCTCACGGGCCTACGAGGCACGCATCGCGGGCGCTGAAGGCCAGGTGCTGGAGCCGCTGCCGGTGCAGTACGCGGACTACGCGGTATGGCAGCAGCGGGTGCTGGGGGCGGCCGATGACGCGGACAGTGTGCTGGCACAGGAGCTGGCCTTCTGGCACAAGACCCTGGAGAGGCTGCCCGAGGAACACGCGCTGAACCTCGACCGCCCCCGCCCCGCACGCGCCTCGCATCGCGGTGGGCAGATCGGCGTCGAGCTGGGGCAGGGCCTCTTCGAGCAGGTCAGCGCGCTGGCCCGTGCCGAGGGGTGCACCCCGTTCATGGTCGTGCACGCGGCACTCGCCGCCGCCCTCACCAGGCTCGGTGCCGGTACCGACCTGGCCATCGGCTCCCCCGTCGCCGGCCGCACCGACGAAGCACTCCGCGACCTCGTCGGCTTCTTCGTCAACACCCTCGTCCTGCGCACCCACACCGACGGCAACCCCACCTTCCGCGAACTCCTCGAACACGTCCGCACCACCGACCTCGACGCCTTCGCCCACCAGGACGCACCCTTCGACCTCGTCCTCGACACCCTCAACCCCACCCGCACCCTCTCCCGCCACCCCCTCTTCCAGATCTGCCTCACCCTGGACGCAGGAGAGACACCGGTGCTGAACCTGGGCGATGCCCGGGCCACCGGAATCCCCGAAGTCACGAGTGGTGCGGCCAAGTTCGACCTGGAGTTCCTGCTCCGCTCGGACGACGGCCAGGGCCTGCGCGGAACGGTCCTCTTCGCGGAGGACCTGTTCGACCGCTCCACCGTCCAGCGGATGGTCGCCGTGCTCGGCAAGGTACTGCGCCAGGCCCTGGCCGATCCCGAGCTGCGCCTCGGGGAGCTGGACGTGCTGTCGGACACCGAGCGGGAACTGCTGCTCGGACCGTGGGCCGGGTCCGTGGCCGACATCGGCGATGCCTCGCTGGTCGAGCGGTTCGAGGAGCAGGTCGCCCGCTCGCCGGAGGCCGTCGCGCTGATCGACGGGGAGCGCCGGTACACGTACGCGGAGCTGAACGCGACCGCCAACCGCTGGGCCCGGCACCTTCGGGCGCGGGGGCTGGGGCGGGGCGACCTCGCGGGGATCCTGCTCGAGCGCGATGTCAGCTTTGCCGCCGCGCTGATCGCCGTCCTCAAGACCGGCGCCGCGCACGTACTCCTGGACCCCGACTTCCCCGACGAACGGCTCCACTCCGCGGCCGGCGAGGCCGGGATCAGCCACCTCGTCACCCGCCCGGGACTCGCCGACCGCCTCGAAGGCGCCTGGTCCACGTGCGTCGAGGGCCCGGACGAGGTTTCCGCCTACGCGCCGGACAACCTCGGCCTGCCGATCGAGGGCAACGATGTGGCGTGCGTGATGTTCACCTCGGGCTCCACCGGGCGGCCGAAGGGCATCCTGTCCTCGCACCGCAACCTCGTCTCCACCGTCACCGCACAGACCTACGGACAGTTCGGACCCGGCGAGACCTTCCTCCAGTGCTCACCCGTCTCCTGGGACGCCTTCAGCCTCGAATTCTGGGGCGCCCTCCTCCACGGCGCCACCACCGTCCTCCAGCCCGGACAGAAACCCGAACCCGCACTCATCACCGAACTCTCCCAACAGCACCGCGTCACCATGCTCCAACTCTCAGCCAGCCTCTTCAACTACCTCACCGACGAACACCCCGACGCCTTCACCACCGTCACCACCGCCTACACCGGCGGCGAAACCGCCTCCCCCACCCACATCCACCAACTCCACCAAACCTCACCCCACACCACCGTCATCAACGGCTACGGCCCCGCCGAATCCATGGGCTTCACCACCACCCACACCATCACCCCCACCCCCCAACCCCACACCACCATCCCCATCGGATCACCCCTCACCAACAAAGCCGCCTACATCCTCGACACCACCCTCCAACCCACCCCACCCGGCACCACCGGCCACCTCTACCTCACCGGCCACGGCCTCGCACACGGCTACCTCAACCGACCCGACCTCACCGCCACCCACTTCATCCCCAACCCCTACGGACCCCCCGGCACCCGCCTCTACCACACCGGCGACCTCGCCCACTTCGACCAACACGGCCACCTCCACTACGACGGCCGCGCCGACACCCAACTCAAAATCCGCGGCTTCCGCATCGAACCCAACGAGGTCGAGACCGCCCTCCTCACCCACCCCCACATCACCCAGGCCGTCGTCACCACCCACCGTGACCAGCTCTCCGCCCACGTGGTCGCCAGTACCGACACATTGGCCATGGAGGATGTCCGCCGCCACCTCACCGCACGGCTGCCCGAACACCTCGTCCCCACCTATCTCACGCCGCTCGACCGGCTCCCCCTCACCCCGAACGGGAAGATCGACAAGCGCGCCCTGCCCGAGCCGGCCGCCGTCGTCTCCGCCGGAGGCCGGGCGCCGCGTACCTCGCTCGAAGAGACGCTGGTCGGCCTCTTCACCCGCACGCTGGGTGCGGGTGAGGCGCTGAGCATCGATGACGACTTCTTCCACCACGGCGGCCACTCGCTCCTGGGCGCCCGCCTCACCAACCACATCGCCGTCGCCCTCGACGTCCGGCTCACCGTCCGGGACGTCTTCGAGCACCCGACGCCCGCCCGGCTCGCCGAGCACATCACCGCGCTGAAGTCCGCACCGGCCGCCAAGAAGAAGGCCCGGCCCGCCCTCCGCCGTCGTACCGAGACAGAACGGATCAGCTCATGACCACCTCTGCGGCCCCCGCCCCCGAAGACGTCGTCTGGGACCTTCCCGGTGACGCCCCGCACCGCCTGTCGCTGCTGGTGCTGCCGCACGCCGGGGGCAACGCCCACGCCTACGGCGGCTGGCGCCAGCACCTGCCGGCCGATGTGCGGCTGCTGATCGGCCAGTACCCGGGGCGCGGCGCCCGCTACTGCGAGGACCTGCCCGAATCCGTGGACGACCTGGCGCAGCCCGTGGTGGAGTCGCTGCCGGCCGACACCGGTGAGCTGGTGGTGTTCGGGCACAGCATGGGGTCCCTGGTCGCCTTCGAGGTGGCCCGTGCGCTGCGGGCCGCCGGCCGTACGCCGCGCGGGCTGATCGCCTCCGCGTGCCGAGCGCCGGTGCTGCCCAACCAGTGCCCGGTGCACCCGGAGCGGCTGGACGACGACCAGTTGGTCGCCGCCATCAAGGAGCGCGGCGGCACGGACGACGGCATCCTGGACGACCCGGAGCTGCGGGAGATCGTGCTGCCGTCCATCCGGGCGGACTTCGCGATCGACGACGCCTACCGGTGCACCGCGCCGGACGCCCGGCTGGACTGCCCGGTCACCGTGTTCGGCGGGGCCGCCGACACGATCGTCCCGGCGGACATGCTCGCCGGCTGGTCGCAGGTGACCGGCGACGAGGTGGTGCCGCAGGTGCTGCCCGGCGACCACTTCTACTTCCAGCAGGACCTGCCGGGCTTCTTCGCCCGTCTGAACCCGGTTCTCGACGCCCTTCGCGAGTCCGCCGCCCCTGCCTCCGCGTAACCACGCCCGCCGATCTTCACTCAAGGAACGAGGAACCCATCGTGACCGCTCTCGCCCAGCCGCCCGCCACCACCGGTATCGCCCCCGTCCGGGAGCCCGGCAAGCCGGCGATCGTCCACACGCCGGAGTTCGCCACCATGGCGGAGGCCGCCGCCTGGCTGACCGCCCAGCGGCCCGCGATCCAGGCGGAACTGCACCGGTCCGGTGCGGTCATGCTGCGCGGCCTGCCGGTGGCGGACGCGGCGGCGTTCGCATCGGCGCGTGACGCGCTCATCGCGGAGCGGGCCGGCTACAAGGAGAAGGCGACCCCGCGCACCGACTTCGGGGAGGGGGTGTTCTCCTCCACCGACCTGCCGGCCGTCCAGCCGATCCGGCTGCACAACGAGAACAGCTACACGCTGGACTTCCCCGGCGTTCTGCTCTTCGGCTGCGTGACCGCCCCCGAGACGGGGGGCGCCACGACCGTCGGCGACATGCGCGCGGCCCTGGCCAAGCTGCCACCGGAGCTGACCGCGCGGTTCGCGGAGGCGGGCTGGCTGCTGGTGCGCAACTACTCCGACCTGGCGGGCATGCCGTGGCGCAAGGCGTTCTCCTCGGACCGGCCGGAGGGCGCCGAGGAGTACTGCGACGCCCACGCCATCGGCTACGAGTGGCTGGACGAGGACACGCTGCGTACCCGGCAGCGCCGTTCGGCGATCATCACGCACCCGGTGACCGGTGAGCGGGTCTGGTTCAACCACTTCGCCTTCTGGAACGCCCGCACCCTCGACGAGGACGTCCGCGAGGTGCTGGTCGACACCTTCGGTGCGGACGGGCTGCCGTTCAACACCTACCTGGGGGACGGCAGCGCCCTCACCGACGCCGAGGTGGACGCCGTCAACGAGGTGTACCAGGCGGTGACCGTACGGGAGAGCTGGCAGGCCGGTGACCTGATGCTGGTCGACAACATCCTCTGCGCACACGGCCGCGAGGCGTTCACCGGCGACCGGAAGATCCTCGTCGCCATGGGCGAGCCGGTGCCGCTTTCGGACTGCTCCCCGGCCTCCGCCCCCTCCACCACCCTGTACGGAAAGTGAGCCCCGCCATGACCGCCGTACTCCCCGAGCGCGTCGCAGCCCCCGCCCCGCAGGCCGTGAACGCCCACCCGGCCGGCTGCCCCTGCGCCGCGTGCGCCTCGGCCGGGACCGGCGCGGCCGACCTGCTGGCCCGGCTCGCCGCCGTACCCGGTGACCGCACCGCCGTCGTCGCCGGCGACCTGGAACTGAGCTTCGGCCAACTCCGGCAGCGGGCCTCGGCGTTCGCGGCCGGGCTGGCCGGGCTCGGTGCCGGGCCGGAGAGCGTCGTCGCCCTGTGCCTGCCGCGCGGCGCCGGTCTGGTCACCGCGATCATCGGCACGCTCACGGCGGGCGCCGCCTACCTGCCGGTCGACCCGGCGCTGCCCGAGGAGCGGCGCCGCCTGCTCATCGAGGACTCGGGCGCCGACCTCGTGGTCAGCGACGGCACCGGCCCGGCGCTCCCCGGCCCCCGCGCGGTCACGGCGGAAGAGCTGATGGCCTCCCGGGGCGGGGCGGCCACCGCGTACGCGCCGGTGCCGGTCGGTCCGGACACGCTCGCCTACGTCATCTACACCTCCGGCTCCACGGGCCGGCCCAAGGGCGTGGAGATCGGGCGCGGCGCCGCCTCGCTGCTGCTGCGCGAGCTGGAGGGCGCGGGGGCGGCGGGCGGGGACGGCCGGCGGGTCGGCTGGAACGCCTCGCCGTCGTTCGACGCGTCGGTCCAGCAGTGGGTGCGGCTGTCGCGCGGCGACACGCTGGTGATGATCGACGAGGAGACCCGCCGGGACCCCGCCCTGCTGGCCGCCTTCATCGACGCGCGGGGCCTCACCGATCTCGACATCACCCCGTCGCACGCCGAACCGCTCCTCGACCTGCTCACCCCGGACGGCGGTCCCCGCCCGCTGACCCTGCTCGTCGGCGGCGAGGCGATCGGGCCGGCGCTGTGGGACCGGCTGGCCGCCGCGCACCGCTCCGGTCTGCTGCGCGCCGTGAACGTGTACGGGCCCACCGAATGCACCGTCGACGCCACCGCCGGCTGGATCGAGGAGCCGGGCGAGCCGCACATCGGTGCCGTGCTGCCGGGGCTGCGGATGCGGCTGCTGGACGAGCACCTGGTGCCGGTCTCCCCGGGCGAGGCGGGCGAGCTGTATCTGGCCGGGCCCCGGGTCGCCCGCGGCTACCGTCGCAGCCCCGGCCTGACCGCGCAGCGTTTCGTCGCGGACCCGTTCGGTGCGCCGGGCGAGCGGATGTACCGCACCGGTGACCGCTGCCGGCTGCTGCCGGACGGCCGGCTCGTCCACCTGGGCCGGCTCGACGGCCAGGTGAAGCTGCGCGGACACCGCATCGAGGTGCAGGAGATCGAGGCCGCCCTCACCCGGGCCGGTGGCGCCGCCGAAGCGGCCGTGGTCCTGGGCGAGGACGCCGGGGGCAGCCCGTGCCTGATCGCCTATCACCGGGGCGGGGACGCCGAGGCGCTGCGTACGGCCGTGGCGGCCGCACTGCCGGCCTACATGGCGCCGTCCGCGTTCGTCGCCGTGGACCGGTTCGCGACCACCCCCAGCGGGAAGCTGGACCGCGCCGCGCTGCCGGCCCGGATCGAGGCGGCCGAACCCGCCGGGACATCCCCGCGGGGCGACGGCGTCGAGGGGCGGGCCGAGGAGCTGATCGCCCGGGTCTGGGCGCAGGTGCTCGGCGCGGCGTCGATCGGCCCCGACGACAACTTCTTCAAGCTCGGCGGCCACTCGCTGCTCGCCATCAAGCTGGTCTCCCGCGTGCGCGCCGAACTCTCCCTGGCGCTGCCGGTGAAGGCGGTCTACGCCCACCCGAGGCTGCGCGACCTCGCCGCCCACATCGAGGAGTTGCTGGCCGCCAAGGATGGCTGAGCCCCGGCTCGGCCCCGTCACCGGCCCGCTCCCCCGGCTCCGCCCCCTCACCGGCCCGTTCTCCCGCCCGCCCCCGTCTTCCCCGAGGAGCAGCAACCGTGATCCCCCTCTCGTACGCGCAGCACCGGCTGTGGTTCCTGAACCGCCTCGAAGGCGCCTCGGCCGCCTACAACGCGCCCGTCGTGATGCGGCTGGAGGCGACGCCCGACCGGCGGGCCCTGGAGGCGGCGGTGCGTGACGTGGTGGATCGCCACGAGGTGCTCCGCACGGTCTACCGGGCCGAGGACGGGGAGCCGTACCAGCACATCGTCGGCGATCCCGACGTGCGGCTGGAGACCGAGGAGTGCGCCCCCGGCGACGAGGTGGACGCGCGGGTCACCGCCTTCGTGCGCCTCCCCTTCGACGTCACCCGCGACCTGCCGCTGCGGGCCAGGTTGTTCACCGTGCACGACGGGACCGCGGTCCTGGTCCTGCTCGTGCACCACATCGCCACCGACGGCTGGTCCGTCGGCTGCCTGCTCACCGACCTCGACCGGGCCTACCGGGCCCGGTGCGAGGGCCGCGCCCCCGGATGGGATCCACTGCCCGTCCAGTACGCGGACTACGCCCTGTGGCAGCGGGACATGCTCGGAGACCCCGGCGATCCCGACAGCACGGCCCATGAGCAGCTCGCCCACTGGCGGGCGGCGCTGGACGGCGTACCGGCCGCGACCCGGCTGCCCGCCGACCGCCCGCGACCCGCCGAGCCCAGCCACCGGGGGGCCCTGGTCACCGCCCGCCTCGGTGCCGCCGCCCACAAGGCGCTCGCCGGCACCGCACGCGCCCACCGCGCGACGTTCTTCATGACCGCCCGGGCCGCCCTGTGCGTCGCCCTGCGGGCGGCCGGGGCGCAGGCGGACGTGGTGGTGGGGACGCCGGTCGCGGGCCGGCCCGAGGAGGATCTGCACGACCTCGTCGGATTCTTCGTCAACTCCCTCCCGTTGCGCGCCGATCTGTCCGCCGACCCGGACCTCGGCACGCTGCTCGACCAGGTCCGCGAAGGGGACCTGGCCGCCATGGCCCACGAGGACCTGCCGTTCGACCTGCTGGTCGAGGACCTCGACCCGGAACGGTCGCTCGGCCTGCACCCCTTCTTCCAGGTGATGCTGACCACGCAGACCGCGCAGGACACCACCTGCCGTCTCGGCGCCGTGTCCGGCACCCTCGACGCCGCGGACCTGGCCACCGCCAAGTTCGACCTCAGCTTCAACTGTGCCGAGACGTACCGCCCCGACGGCGAACCCGACGGGGTACTGCTCGGCCTCCAGTACGCGACCGACCGCTACGACGAGGAGACCGCGCACCTGCTCCTCGCCCTGTTCCGACGTGCGCTGACCGCCTACGCCGAGCAGCCGGCCGGCACACCGCTGAGCCGGACCGGCCTGCTCTCCGCGTCGGAGCGCGAGGCGATCGACCGCCGTCACGAGGCCCTGACCCGGGCCGAGCAGCGGAACGCCGCCACCCCCGGCGAGCCGCGCGACGGCGACACCCCGCCCACCCGCTCCGCGGCCGACCCCCGCGAGGAGATCCTTCGCGGCCTGTTCGCGGAGGTGCTGGGCCGCGACGAGGTGGGGCCGGGCGACAGCTTCTTCAAGCTGGGCGGGCACTCCCTGCTCGCCGGGAAGCTCACCAACCGCATCCGCAAGGCGCTGGGCGTCCAGGCCGCCATCCGCGACGTCTTCCTGGCGCCCACCCCGGCCCGGCTGCTGCGCCGGCTGGACGAGCAGGGCGACGGGCGCGTACGTCCGCCTCTGCGGCCGGTGCCCGCCGCCCTGCGGCCGGCGCGTCTTCCGCTGTCCGCCGCGCAGCAACGGCTGTGGTTCGTCGGCCAGCTGGAGGGCCCCAGCGCCACCTACAACATCCCGGTGGTGACCCGGCTGCGCCGCCCGGTCGGCCGGGCCGCCTTCGCCGCCGCCCTCGCCGACGTCGTACGCCGGCACGAGGTGCTGCGTACGGTGCACAGGTCGGCGGGCGGCGAGCCGTACCAGGAGGTGCTGGAGCACGCCGAGCCGGTGCTCGACGTGGTGCGGACGGACGGGCCGGACGAGCTGCGCGCCGCCGTGGACGCCGCGGCCGGTCATGTCTTCGACCTCGCCGCCGAGATCCCCTTCCGGGCCTGGCTCCTGGAGGACTCCGGCGGGGACCAGGTGATGGTCCTGCTGGTGCACCACATCGCCGGTGACGGCTGGTCCACCGGCTGCCTCCTCGCCGATCTCGCCGCCGCCTACGCGGCCCGCGCCGAGGGGCGCGTACCGGGGTGGCAGCCGCTTCCCGTCCAGTACGCCGACTACACGCTCTGGCAGCACGAGCTGCTGGACGGTGAGCACGGCGTCGCCGCCGAGCAGCTCGCGTACTGGCGCACCGCGCTCGACGGGATGCCTCCGCTGCTCGCACTGCCCACCGACCGGCCCCGCGGGCCCGAACCGGACGGCGGGGGCGCGCTCGCCCCGTTCGAGGTGAGCGCCGCGACCCACCGGGCGCTGCTGCGGTGTGCGCGGGGCAGCGGCGTCACCCTGTTCATGGTGGTGCAGGCCGCGCTCGCCGCCCTCCTCACCCGGCACGGGGCGGGCGAGGACCTGGCGATCGGCACCACGGTCGCCGGCCGGGCCGACGAGGCGCTGCACCCGCTCGTCGGGTTCTTCGTCAACACGCTGGTGCTGCGCACCGACACCTCCGGCGATCCCGCCTTCACCGAGCTGGTGCGCCGGGTCCGCGACACGGGACTGGCCGCCTACAGCCACCAGGACCTGCCGTTCGACCGGCTGGTCGAGCATCTGAGCCCGCACCGCTCGACCGCGCACGCGCCGCTCGTGCAGGTGATGCTCCAGGTGCACGCGGCAGGCGCGGGCGATGCCTCCGCCGCCCCGTCGGCGCTGGACGGCGAACCGCTCGCGTTCCGGGGCGCCGGCGCCAAGTCCGATCTCACCTTCGCGCTCACCGAGACGGTCGGCCCGGACGGGAAGCCGACCGGCCTGCGGGGTGTCCTGGAGTACGCCACCGCGCTGTACGACGCGGACACCGCCCGCCTGCTGACCCGGCGCCTCGCCGAAACCCTCGACGCGTTCGCCGCCGACCCGGCAGCCCCGCTCTCCGCCCTGCCGTACGGGCCGTCCGCGCCCGGGGACGGCGGCAGGGAGGTCGTCCTCGACGCGCGGGGGCGCCGTGCTCCCGTCCGCGTACCGGGCGAGGTGCACGAGCCGGCCCCCGGCGGCGGGCTGCGGGCCACCGGGCGGCGCGCCTACCGGGGCGCGGACGGTGTGCTGCGGCCCGTGGCCGTGCACACCGTGGGCGGCTACCCGGTCGAGCCCGGCCAGGTGGAGGGCGTCCTGACCCGGCATCCGGCGGTGACCGGTGTGCGCGTCCTCGTCCGCGACGGGCGGCTCCTCGCGCTCGTCACCTGCGCCCCGGGCACGCCGCCCGCCGAGAGCGCGCTGCGCGCCTGGGCTGCCGAGCGGCTGCCCGAGTACCTGGCGCCGGCCCGGGTGGTGCGGACGGCCTGGCTGCCCGCGCCCGGCGAGGACCCGGCCGTCCTTCCGGAGGAGGAGCACACGCCCGTGCCGGGTACGGGTACCGATGCGCGGCTGCTGGGCCTGTTCCGCGATGTGCTGGGCGGCCGGGACATCGGGGCGGACGACAACTTCTTCAAGTCCGGGGGCCACTCGCTGCTGGCGGTGCGTCTGCTGAACCGCATCCGCAGCGAGTTCGGCCAGGACCTCACCCTGCGCGACGTGTTCCGCAACCCGACGGCGGCCACCCTCTCGCAGCGCCTCGCCGGGGCCGTCGCCGACGGGATCGAGCCGGAGGACGCCGGACCGGCCCCGGCGGACCGCCGCGCGGCCGCACCGGCTCTGCGCCGCCGCACCCGGGCGGGCGCCCGCCGGGGCTGACGGGGTGGGCGGGGGCGGGGAGCGGCAGCTGCGCGCCCCCGCTTTCTGCCGCTCGGAGCTGCCGGGCCGACTGCCGTGGGGGGACGTCCCGGGCCCCTAGCGTGAAGGCACGGAGGCGAGAGGAACCGTTCGCCCCGGTCTCTCGCCTCGACAGAAGGAAAGCCCAGGATGCCCCCCATCGGAACGGAAGACCTGCTGGACGGCGGTCCCTCTCCCTCGCCCGCCCCTCCGGTGCTCGACCTCATCGCCCACCAGGCGCGGACCCGGCCCGACGCGGTGGCCCTGGTCCACGACGACATCCGCCTGACCTACGGCCGGCTCGCCGACGCCGTGCGGGAGCGGGCCCGCGCGCTGGCCGCCGAGGGCGCCGCGCCCGGCCGCCTGGTGGCGCTGCACCGGCCGCGCGGGATCGACGCGGTCGTCGGCCTCCTCGCCGTCCTCGCCACGGGTGCCGCCTACCTTCCGCTCGACGTCCAGGCCCCCGACGCCCGGAACGAGGCCATCCTCAAGGCGGGTTGCGGCGACCTGGCGCCCACCCCGGCCGAGGTGGCCCGCAGCGGCGAGCTGGTCCTGCCCGGTCCCGGCGCACCGGCCGGCGCCGCCTACGTGATCTACACGTCCGGGTCGACCGGCACCCCCAACGGCGTGGTCGTCGCCCACGATTCGCTCGCGCACTTCGTCGCGGGCGCCACCCCCGCGTACGGCATCGGCCCCGCCTCGCGGGTCCTGCAGTTCTCCCCGCTCCACTTCGACGCCAGCGTGCAGGAGGTGTTCGCCACCCTCGGCGCGGGCGGCACCCTGGTCCTGCGGACGGACGACATGCTGGACGTACGTGATCTGCTCGCCGGCTGCGCACGCCACGGCATCACCCTGCTCGACCTGCCGGCCGCCTACTGGCACGAGCTGGTCCACGTCCTCACCACCGGCTCGGTCCGCCTGCCCGACTGCCTGGACACGGTGATCATCTACGGCGAGGCCGCGCTGCCCGAGCGGGTCGCCCAGTGGCGGGGGCTGACCGGGGAGCGGGTGCGGCTGCTCAACGCGTACGGGCCGACCGAGACCACGGTGGTCGCCACGGTCGCCGACCTCACCCGGCACGGTGAAGGTCCCGTCCCCATCGGCCGGCCGCTGCCCGGCGTCCGCGCCGCCGTCGTCTCCGGTGAGCTGTGGCTGCTCGGCGGCGGCCTGTCCCGGGGCTATCTGGACAACCCGGAGCTGAACGCCCGGCGCTTCACGGAGCTCGGCGGCGAGCGCGCCTACCGCACCGGCGACCTGGTCACGATCGGTGAGGACCGCCAGATCCTGTACCACGGCCGCCTGGACGACGAGGTGAAGATCGGCGGGCAGCGCATCGACCCGGCCGCCGTCGACTCCGTCCTGTCGGGCCACCTCAAGGTCCGCGAGGCCGCCGTCGTCGCCCAGCAGGACCCCGACGGCGTCAAGCGGCTCGTCGCGTTCGTCGTCACCGAGGGCGGTGTGGGCGCCGAGGAGCTGCGCGGCCTGGTGCGCGAGCGCATGCCCGCCGCCGCCGTGCCGGCCGCCGTCGGCATCGTCGCCGCCCTGCCCCGTACCAGCTCCGGCAAGATCAACCGCAAGGCGCTGCGGACCACCGATCCGCGTCTGCCGGTCGTCCACGAAGAACCGCTGCCCGCCGAGGACCGGGTGCCGCTCTCCCACGCGCAGCGGCGACTGTGGCTGCTCGACCAGCTCGACGGCCCGTCCTGTGCCTACAACATGCCGATCGTGCTGGAGCTCGACGGTGTGCCGGACCGGGCGGCGCTCGCCGCCGCCGTCACCGACCTGGTGGAGCGGCACGAGGTGCTGCGTACGGTCTTCCTCGCCCCGGAGGAGGAGCCCTACCAGCACGTCCTGGCACCGTCCGTGGTGCGCGCCCGGACCGTCGCGTGCCCGGCCGCCGAACTGCACGCCAAGGTCGCGGAGTTCACGTCCGAGACCTTCGACCTGTCCCGGGAACTGCCTTTGCGCGTGGCGCTGTTCGTACCGGAGGGCGGGGCCGGTGACGGCCCGGCGGCGGTGCTGGCCGTGCTGCTCCACCATGTCGCGGGCGACGGCTGGTCCCTGGCCCCGCTGATGAACGACCTGGCCGCCGCCTACGCGGCCCGCGCCGATGGCCGTACGCCCGAGCAGGAGCCGCTTCCCGTCCAGTACGCCGACTACACCCTCTGGCAGAACGACGTCCTCGGTGCGGCCGACGACCCGGATGCGGCCGTCTCGCGCGGCCTCGCCCACTGGCGCGACGCGCTCGCCGGGCTGCCCGCCGTCACCGACCTGCCGCTGGACCGCCCCCGCCCCGCCGTGCCGGACCACCGCGGCGGCCTGGTCACCGCGCACCTCGAACCGGCGGCCCACACCCGCATCGCCCGGCTCGCCGACGCCCACGGCGCGAGCATGCTGATGGTCCTCCAAGCGGCCCTCTCCCTGGCCCTGCGCGCGGCCGGCTGCGGGGAGCGGGTGGCCCTCGGCACCCCGGTCGCGGGCCGGGACGACGAAGCGCTCGGCGCCCTCGTCGGCTTCTTCGTCAACACCCTGGTCCTGCCGACCGACACCTCCGGCACCCCGGCCTTCACCGAGCTGCTGGACCGGGTGCGCGACACCGACCTCGCCGCCTACGCCCACCAGGGCCTCCCCTTCGACCTCCTGGTGGAGCACCTGAACCCGCCGCGCACGCCCGGCGTGCACCCGCTCTTCCAGACGATGCTCACCCTGCGCACCGCCGCCCCGGCCGACGCCCCCTTCGCCTTCGGCGGTCTGACCGGCCGGTTCAGGGCGGACGGCCCCGCGACCACCAAGTTCGACCTCACGGCCGCGTGCGTGGAGCACCGCGGGGCCGACGGCACGCCCGCCGGCCTCGAACTCGGCCTGGAGTACGCCCGCGACGTCCTCGACGAGGAGACCGCCCGCCTTCTCCTGGGCGCCCTGGAACAGGCCCTGCGTACGGCCGCCGACCGGCCCGACGCACCCGTCACCGACACGGCGCTGCTCGGCGCCGACGACCGCCGGTCGCTGGACGAGCGCCGCGCGCGCACCGCGGCCCTCGCCGCCCGGCAGGCCGCCGACGCCGAAGCGGCCGCGCAGACCGGCGACGGAACGGACGCGGAGCACGTCGACACGTTGCGGGAGATGTTCGCGGAGATCCTGGGCATCGACCAGGTCGGCCCGCACGAGGGGTTCTTCGCGATCGGCGGCCACTCGATGAGCGGGGTGCGCCTCGCCAACCGGATACGGGCCCGCCTGGGCGCCGACGTCCACGTCCGCGATCTGCTGCTGGCCCCGACCCCGGCCGCCCTCGCCCGCCGCATCGCGGACGCACGGGCCGCCGAGGGCGCGGACCCCGGGGCGCCGCCGTCGCTCACCGCCCGCGCCGACCGGCCGGAGCGGCTGCCGCTCTCCTGCGCGCAGCGCCGGCTCTGGTTCATCGACGCGCTCGAAGGGCCCAGTGCCTCCTACAACATCCCGCTGGTGCTGCGCCCCGCCGCACCCCTGGACGCCGATGTCCTGGCCCGCGCCCTGGCCGACCTGGCGGAGCGCCACGAGGTGCTGCGTACCCGCTACCGGTCGGTCGACGGGGAACCGCACCAGGAGATCCTTGCCGCCGCGCGGCCCGTGCTCGACGTCCGCACCGTGCCGGCCGAGCGGTTCCGGGCGGAGGTGGCGTCGGCCGCCGGCCATGTCTTCGACCTGGCCGAGGAGATCCCGCTGCGGGCGGCCCTGCTCACCCCGGACGGCGACGGCGGCGGCCAGATCCTGGTCCTGCTCGTCCACCACATCGCCGCCGACGGCTGGTCCACCGGTCCGCTGCTGGCCGACCTGGCCACCGCCTACGCCGCCCGCGCCGAGGGCCGCGTACCGGGGTGGCAGCCGCTTCCCGTCCAGTACGCCGACTACACCCTCTGGCAGCAGGAACTGCTGGAGGCACCGGCGGCGCAGGACCACCTCGCCTTCTGGGAGCGGGCCCTCTCCGGCGCCCCGCCCGTCCTCGAACTGCCCGCCGCCCGGCCGCGTCCGGCCGAGGCCACCCACCGGGGCGGCCACGCGCCGCTCACCGTGGACGCCGCCACCCACCGGGCGCTGGAGGAGCTGGCCCGGCGCAGCGGCGCCACGCTGTTCATGGTCCTCCAGGCCGCCCTGGCCGCCGTCCTCACCCGCCACGGTGCCGGCACCGATCTGCCGCTGGCGACCATGACGGCGGGCCGCGACGACGAGGCCCTGAGCGATCTGGTCGGCTTCTTCGTCAACACGCTCGTCCTGCGCACCGACACCTCCGGCGACCCGGCGTTCACCGAGTTGCTGGAGCGGGTACGCGACATTGACCTCGCCGCCTATGCGCACCAGGGTCTGCCCTTCGACCGGATCGTCGAACACCTCAACCCGGCCCGTTCCACCTCCCACCACCCGCTGGCCCAGGTCGTCGTACAGCTCCACCACGACTACAGCGCACCCGCCGGCGACGGACCGGTGCTGCGGGCGGAACCGGCCCCGCTGGAGGCCCTGTCCACCAAGTTCGACCTCACCCTCGCCCTGTCGGAGCGGCTGGACGACGAGGGGCGCCCGGCCGGCCTGACGGGCGGTCTGGAGTACGCCACCGACCTGTTCGACACCGCGACGGCCGCCCTGCTCGCGGCGCACGTCGAGCGGTTGCTGCGCGCCGCCGCCGCCGACCCGGGGGTGCGGATCGGTGCCGTGGACCTGCTCACGGACGCCGAACGGTTCCGGTTGGTCGCGGAGTACAACGACACGGCCACCGTGACGCGCGACCGGGCCGCCGTCCACGAGGTGATCGCCCGCCGGGCCGCGCTCACCCCGGAGCTGCCCGCCCTGATCACCGACGCGGAGACCGTCGGCTACGGCGAACTCGACGACCGCGCCCGTGCGTTGGCAGCTCGGCTGCGGGCGGCCGGGGTGCGCGGGGGCGACACCGTCGGGGTGCTGCTGGAGCGCGGGGTGGGGCTGGTGGTGACGGCGCTCGCCGTCCTCAAGTGCGGCGCCGCCTACCTTCCGCTGGACCCGGGGCTGCCCGGGGCCCGGCTGCGGCTGATGGCCCAGGACGCGCGGGTCCGCCTCGTCGCCACGGCCGCCGGGCACGCGCAGGCGGTGGCGTCGGCCGGGAATCCGCCGGTGTTCCTGGTGGACGCGCCCGCTCCGGAGGCCGGGGCGGCGGAGCACGAGGACGTGGCGGTCGGCGGGGACGACCTGATGTACGTGATGTTCACGTCCGGGTCGACCGGCCGCCCCAAGGGCGTCGGCGTCACCCACCGCAACGTGACCGAACTCGCCGCCGACCGGGACACCGCGGCCGGCGCTCCCCGGCGGATGCTGGTCCACTCGGCGACCGGGTTCGACGCGTCCGTCTTCGAGATCTGGGTGCCGCTCCTGAACGGCGGCAGCCTGGTGATCATGCGGGGCGACGGCACCGACCTCGCCGAGACCGACCGCACGGTCCGGGAGCACGGGGTCACCGCCGCCTACTTCACGGTGGGCCTGTTCCATGTGATGGCCGACGAGGCGCTGGACACGCTCCGGCTGCTGCGCGAGGTGTGGACGGGCGGCGACGTCGCCTCCCCGGCCGCCGCCCAGAGGGTCCTCACGCACTGCCCGGACACCGTCCTGGTCCACTCGTACGGCCCCACCGAGACGACCTTCGCCTCGCACAACCAGTGGCTCACCGGCGGCCGGGGCGCCCTGGGCGGCGCGGGGCTGCACCTGGGCCGGCCGATGGACAACACCCGCAGCCACGTCCTGGACGAGGCGCTGCGGCCGGTCGCGCCGGGGGTGCCCGGCGAGCTGTACATCGCGGGCTCGCACGTGGCGCGCGGCTACGTCGGCCGCCCGGACCTGACCGCCGAGCGGTTCGTGCCCGACCCGTTCGAGGCCGACGGCAGCCGCATGTACCGCACCGGCGACCGCGTGGTGTGGACACCGGACGGCGAACTGCGGTTCCTGGGCCGCGCGGACGGTCAGATCAAGCTGCGCGGTGTGCGGATCGAGCCCGGGGAGGTGGAGCACGCGCTCGCCGCCCACCCCTCGGTCGGCCAGGCGCTCACCGTGGTCCGCGAGGACCGGCCGGGCGAGCGGAGCCTCGTCGGGTACGTGGTGCCGCGCGCCGGGAGCACGGTCACCGAGGCGGAAATCCTCACCCTGGCCCGGGCCGCGCTGCCCGGGCACCTGGTGCCGTCGGCGGTCGTCGTCCTGGACGCCCTGCCGCTGACCGCGAACGGCAAGCCGGACCGCCGGGCGCTGCCGGCGCCGGACCGGCCGGCCGCGTCGCACCGGGCGCCGCGCAACGCCCGGGAGGAGGTGCTGTGCGCCCTGTTCGCGGAGACCCTGGGCGAGCCGAGGGTCGGTCTGGACGACAACTTCTTCGCGCTGGGCGGGCATTCGCTGCTCGGGGTGCGCCTGGTGAGCCGGGTGCGGTCGGTGCTGGGCGTCGACCGGTCCGTCCGTGACCTGTTCCGCTCGCCCACCCCGGCCGGGCTGCTCGGTTCGCACGACCACGACGGCACGGCCGGTGCCATGGGCGTCCTGCTCCCGCTGAGCGCCCGCGGCTCCCGGCGCCCGCTGTTCTGTGTGCACCCCGGCACCGGGGTCGGCTGGTCCTACGCCGGTCTCGCCCGCCACCTCGGTGAGGACCAGCCGCTCTACGCGCTCCAGGCCCGCGCGCTCAGTGAGCCCGGCCACCGCCCGCGCACCGTCGAGGAGATGGCGGACGACTACCTGGAGCGCGTCCGGCAGGTCCAGCCCTGGGGCCCCTACCGGCTGCTCGGCTGGTCCTTCGGCGGCATCGTCGCCCACGCCATGGCCGTACGGCTCCGCGAGGCCGGTCAGCGGGTCGAGCTGCTGGCGCTGATGGACGTGCACCAGACCGGCCCCGGCAGCGTGTCGGTCCTGCCGCCCGAGGAACGGGCGGCGGCCTCCGCGGCGCTCCACGAGGACGACCTGCCGGCGGCGGTGGAGCGCGTGCGCCGCGAGGACCCCGTGCTCGGCGGCTTCAGCACCGAGGAGATCCGGGCCGTACTGCGCGCCTCCGAGACCCACGCGGCCCTCATGTCCCGGCACACGCCCGGTGTCGCCGACACCGGCGCGGTCTTCTTCACGGCCCGCAGACCGGGCGAACCGGAAGGCGCGCTGGCCGCCACCTGGAAACCGTTCCTGGAAGGAATGGTCGAGAACCACACCGTGGAATCGAGTCATCTACGGATGACCGAGGAAGAACCTTTTCGGCACATCGGAAGAGTCATCGCGGAGAAACTCTCCGCTCTGCAGGACAAGAACCTGCGGGTCAACGAAACGAGGAGTTATTCATGAGCGACACCGTGAACCCTTTCGACAACTCCGAGGGCACTTTCCACGTCGTGGTGAACGACGAGGGACAGCACGCCCTGTGGCCGGACTTCGCCGACATCCCGGCCGGCTGGACCAGCGTCTGGGGGGTTGGGGACCGCTCCGAGGCGCTGGAGTTCATCACCGCCAACTGGACCGACATCCGCCCCCGCAGCCTGGTCGCCCAGTACGCCTGACCACCCCCATCCCGTGCCGCGCCCCGCAGCTCCTGCGGGGCGCGGCCTTTTCGTATGCCCGGGAACAGCATACGGAAAGGGTGAATGGACACGGTCGGCGAAACCATTCAGGGAAATGATCCGGGGGCGCATTCCGGGCCGGAAACTGCCGCCTGTTACTGCCGCTCGACTTCCGCCCGGGAAGCGTCCGCAAAAATATGATCGAAGGCATGAAGATACTCCTGAGCGGAACCGCTTCGGACTCCCACACCTGGAACCTCGTATATCTCGGGCTGTTCCTGGAGGAGCGGGGGCACGACGTCGTCGCACTGGGCCCCTGTGTGAGCCCCGGTCTGCTCACGGCCGCCTGTCGCCGGCACGCCCCCGACGCGGTCGTGCTCAGCAGCGTCAACGGCCACGGCCACCGGGACGCCCGCGCCGCCGTACGCCAGCTGCGCGCCGAAGCGGACCTGGCCGCCCTGCCGGTGGCCGTCGGCGGCAAGCTCGGCATCGCCGGCCGCTCCGGGGAGGCCGAAGCGGACCGGCTGCGCGAGGCGGGCTGCGACGCGGTCCTCGGTGACGGGCCCGGTGACCTGGAGGCCCTGTGCGCGTTCCTCGCGGCCCGTGCCCGGGTGGTGGCATGAGCGGCGCCCCGCGCCCCTTCGGCGCGTTCGTCGCCGACGCGGCCGCCGCCGGCCGGCTGGTCGTCCAGCCCCGCATGGGCTTCGGCGATCCGCGCGCCATGCGCACCGGCCTGGAGCGGACCAGGGCCGCCACCGCCACGACCGTCGGCACGCTCACCATCGACAGCTACACCCGCGTCGGCGACCTCGCCGGAGCCCGCGCCGCGCTTGACGAGGGCGTCCGGCTCAACGGCTACCCCATCGCCACCCACCCGCTCGCCGTCACCCGCACTCTGCTCGACGGCCTGCACGACGCCGGCTTCCCCGTCCAGGTCCGCCACGGCTCCGCCCGCCCGCAGCCCATCGTGCGGGCCCTGGTCGCGGCCGGGCTGGACGCCACCGAGGGCGGGCCCGTCTCCTACTGCCTGCCCTACGGCCGCACCCCGTTGCGGGAGTCCGTCGCGGCCTGGGCCGAGGGCTGCGAGATCCTGGCCGCGAGCGCACGCCCCGGCTCGGTCCCGCATCTGGAGAGCTTCGGCGGCTGCCTGCTCGGCCAGCTCTGCCCGCCCGGTCTGCTCGTCGCGATGAGCGTGCTGGAGTGCCTGTTCTTCGCCCAGCACGGCCTGCGCAGCGTCTCGTTGAGCTACGCGCAGCAGACCGACCCGGGCCAGGACGAGGAGGCGGTACGGGCGCTGCGCCGGCTGGCCGGTGAGCTGTTGCCGGCGGGCGTGGACCACCATGTCGTCCTCTACACGTACATGGGCGTCTATCCCCGTACCGAGCACGGCGCGACCCGCCTGCTCGAAGCGTCCGCCCGGCTCGCCGTGCGGTCCGGGGCGCGGCGGCTGCTCGTCAAGACGACCGCCGAGTCCCGCCGTATCCCGACCGTGGACGAGAACGTCCGCGCGCTGGAGACCGCCGCCGCGGCCGCCGCTCTCGCCGGTCCGCCGCCCGCCCCGGGGGTCCGCGCGTCCGGGGGCGAGGTCTACGCGCAGGCCCGCGCCCTGGTGGAGGCCGTCCTCGGCCTGCACACCGACCTGGCCCGCGCGCTGCCGGCCGCCTTCGCACGGGGTCTGCTCGACGTGCCGTTCTGCCTCCACCCCGACAACGCCGGCCGATCCCGCAGCGTCATCGGCGCCGACGGGCGGCTGCGCTGGTCGGACACCGGCGCGATGCCGATCCGCCCCGACGCCCCGGCCGACTCCGCGCGGCTCACGGCGGACGGCCTGCTCACCGCCCTCCACCACATGGCCGACCGCTACGACCGGACGCCCTCCGTCCCCGTGGCCGCCCGGCCACCCAGCCGTCTGACGACCCGGCCCACCGCCTGATCACCTCCCCGCCCCCCTGGCCACCGCCACGAACAGGAGCCCGTCATGGACCACGCCCCGCAGCCCGCCGGACCCGTCCTGCCGCCCCCGCTCGGCGAACACCTGCGCTCCCCGCAGCTGCGCGCCGCCATGCTCGTCCAGCAGGAGGCCCTGCAGGCGGCCCGCGACTACCTGCGCGAGGAGGGCTTCACCGAGCTGCTGCCGCCGCTCGTCGGGCCCGTCACCGACCCGGGCGGCCGGGGCGCCAAGGCCCTGGACGTCGACTACTACGGCCGCCCGTACAAGCTGATGACCAGCGCCATCCTCTACAAGCAGGCGTCCCTGCACGGCTTCCCGAAGCTGTTCTACATCGCGCCCAACGTGCGGGTGGAGCCGGAGGAGACCGCCACCACCGGACGCCACCTGGTGGAGTTCCACCAGATCGACGTCGAGATCGCCGGCGCCCGCCGCGAGGACGCCCAGGAGGTCGCCGCCGGACTCCTCACCCGTGTCGCCGAGCACGTATGGACGGCGGTCCCCGGCATCCTCACCGGACTCGGGCGCCTGGAGGCGGACTTCGCGGACGTCCGCAGCGGCAAGTACGACGTGTGCACCCACCAGGAGGCCGTCGCCCGGCTGCTCGCCGTGGGTCATCCGCAGAGCCCGGACAGCGAGATCGACTGGACCGGTGAACGGCTGCTCTCCCTGGAGAGCGACCGCCCGTTCTTCGTCAACGACTACCCCAAGGGCTCGCGCGGCTTCTACGACCGCGAGGACCCCGACCGCCCCGGTGTGCTGCGCAACTTCGACCTCATCGCCCCGCACGGCTACGGCGAGCTGGTCTCCGGCAGCGAACGCGAGTCGGACTACGCGACGATCGTCACCCGGATGCGGGAGAGCGGGGAGAACCCCGCCAAGTACGCCTGGTACCTGAAGGAGGCGCGCGAGGGCATCCCGGCCAGCGCCGGTTTCGGCATGGGCCTGCAGCGTCTGGTCCGCTTCCTGACCGGGCTCGACTCCCTGTGGCAGGTCAGCGCCTACCCGAAGCTCCCCGGGGTGGTGGCCCCGTGAGCGCCCTCACCGCACCCGGCTTCCCGGAACGGCAGATCCGCGCCCGCGCCCGGCGCGGCACCGCCGAGGTCTTCCCCGCCCCCGGCTCGTACGGGGCCGAACTCTTCGGGCCCGACGCCGGGAACGCCGCCGGCACCGACGCGCTCGACCGGGCCCGCATCACCCCGCCCGTCTTCATGCCCGAGCGGCTCGAAAAGCTCATCGACCTGGCCCGCGAGCCCGAGTCCGGCGACGTCGACCTGACCACCCGGACCGGCGGCTTCGCCGCCTCGCTTCCGCTGTACCTGTCCGCGTTCGGGTCCACCCGGGCGGGCAGCGGCGACCTCGCCGTCCACGCCTCGCGCCAGGCCGGCCGGCTCGGCATCCCCATGGTCATCGGGGAGAACATGGTTCCCGTCCACGGCTACCGGCGCGGCGGGGACGCCACCCGCTCCGCCCTCCTCGATCGCATCGACGCCTACCTCGGCGCCGCGCCCGAGGGCGTCGGCGGGGTCGTCGTCCAGCAGTCGACCGAGGACGCCGACTCCGAGGTCTGGAACCTCCTCTACAGCGACCCCGCCACCCGGCCGCTGCTCGAATCCGGCCGCCTGGCCTTCGAGTTGAAGACCGGCCAGGGCGCCAAGCCGGGTCTCGGCGGCATGACCGTCGTCGGGGGCGCGGAGGCGGAGCAGTTGGCGGACCGGTTCACGGTCACCGAGGTGTTCGGCGAGGGCGACGACCGGCGGCTGCGCTGCGCCACGCCCGGCACCTTCACCGACGAGATCCTGCGCCAGCAACTGCGCTTCATGCGGAACAACTTCCCCAAGGCCCGTACCTGGGTGAAGTTCCACCCGGGGCGCGACATCGGGGACGCCGCCCGCACCGCCTGGGCCGCCGGGGCGGACGCCGTCACCGTGGACGGCGCGGAGGGCGGCACCGGCTGGGCCCCCCGGGTCTTCCTGGACCAGGCCGGGCTGCCGCTCGGCGAGTGCCTGCGCCGGATCGGCCGCCCCGACGGCTGCCTGCTCGCGAGCGGCGGCATGTGGGAGGGCGGACGCGCCCTGCGCGCCCTCGCCCTCGGGGCCCGGGCCGTCGGCCTGGGGCGCGCCGCCCTGATCGCGGTGGACGAGGACCCCCGGCACGGCCTGGAACGCCTCGTCGAGAGCATCGCCCTCGAACTGCGGCTGCTGACCAGCGCGTTGGGTAAGTACACGGTCTCCGCGCTGGGCCCCGAGGACCTGTGGTGGCCCGAAAGCCCCTTCGACGGGCGGTCATCGCTCGCCGCCGGGCAGTCCGCCATCGGAGCGGCGCCGTGACCGCCCGTCCGTACCGCCGGCGCGGCCGCAGCGTCCAGGCCCGTTTCCTGGTGCGGGAGCTCCCCGGCATCACCGTCTCCGCCGACGACGACGGCGTACGGGACGCGGAGGGCCGCGACACTCTGGCCCAAGCGGCCCGCCGCGCCGCCGAGCGCACCCTCGCCGAGGCGGGCCGGGGCTACCTCGGCGGCCGCCTGGAACTGCGCACCCACGGCGGCGGCGTGCGCGGCCGCCGGGCCCTGCACGACGCAGCCGGCCGCGCCGCCACCCTGGCCGTCACCGCGACGCTGCGCGGCGACGACACCGGGGTCAGCGTCCGCGCCACCCGAAGACCCCGCTGAACCGCTCACTCCTAGGCCCCTGTCGTCACATGCCCGTCTACCGGACGACAAATTCCCGTCTGCCTCACGACGACAGGCCCCAGCCCTCTCCCTCAGGAAGCCCAACCCCATGACAACGAACCCCTCCGCCCCCTCGTCCGAGGCGGCGTCCGCCCCGGACTGGCGGCGCATCGGCAGCTTCGTCACCGGCCAGGCCGCCGTCCAGTGCGGAAGCTTCGCCCTCCTCATCGCCATGAACTGGACCGCGGTCCAGATCGGCGGGCGGGGCGCCGTGACCCTCGTGATCCTCGCCTCCACGCTGCCGCGTGCCCTGATGCTGCTGTTCGGCGGCGCACTCGCGGACAGCCTCGGCCCACGCGCCGTCCTGCTGCGGGCGACCGCCACCCGGCTCGTCGTCCTCGCCCTCGGTGTCCTGGTCACCGCGGGCGCCGACAGCCTCTGGCCCCTGGTCGCCGTCGCCGTGGTGGAGGGCTCCCTGCTCGGCCTCACCGGTCCGGCATCCGGCGTCCTGCTCACCCGGCTGGCCCCTCAGGAGCACCTGGGCCGCGCAAACTCCCTGTTCTCCATGGTGATGCGGCTCGCGCCGATCGCCGGGTCACCGCTCGGGGCGTGGCTGGTGGTGGCGGGCGCCCTGTCCGACGTCATGATCGTCTCGGCCGCCGGATGCGCCGTCTGGCTCGTCTGCGCCTTCCACGTCACCCACGGCATGCACCGCCCCGAACGCCGCTCCGGGGCGAGCCCCTCGCTGTTGCGGCGCTCCGGTGACGGGCTTCTGCTGCTGGGCGCCCACCCGAAGCTGCGGTGGATGTTCATCGCCTGCTTCTGCATGGACTTCGCGTTCCTGTGGCCGGCCGAGGTCGCCCTGCCGCTGCGCGCCTCCGGCGAGGGGTGGGGCATCGGCTCGGTCGCGGCGGCCCTGACCGCGTTCAGCGCGGGTGCGCTGGCGTCGGCGGCGTTGGGCGCGGCCCTCGCCCACCGCATCCCGGTCCCGGTCAAGCTCCTGGTCACCGGCACCGGACTCGCCGTCGGCATGGGCTCCATGGCGCTGGTCCCGTCCCCGAGCGTCCTGGCGGTCACGGCGTGCGTCGTCGGCCTCTTCTCGGGGCTCAACGGCCCGGCCCTGGTCACCGCGTACCAACAGGCCGTCCCCGAGGGCCGGCTGGGCGCCGCGATGTCCACCTTCTCCCTGTCCAGCATCGGAGCGGCGCCCCTGTCGCTCGCCGTCTTCAGTTCGATCTCCGCCCCGCTGGGCGTGACCGGCACCTGGCTGCTGTGCGCGGCCGTCGCCCTGTTCTCGCCCGTGGCCGCCACCCTCGCGCTGCGCTCCCCCGTGACGCGCACGAACCCCGGCACCGCGGAGGTCACCGCCGCCACCGCCGCCCCCGAGCCCACCGCCACAGCCGTGTGAGGCAGACATGTCCCTGCTGGAACCCAGTCCACCGCCCGCCCTCGACCGCCTGCTCCGCCCGACCGCGCTGCCCCCGCTCCCCGCGGCGCTGCCCCCGCTGACCGGTCCCGGCCCCGGGGCCGCGCAGCTCTGGCTGGTCGCCACCGCCGCGCACGAGGAGAGCGCGACCCGGTACGCCCCGCTCGTCCTCGGCCCCTCGGAGCTGGCCCGGGCGGAGGAGTTCCGCCGCCCCACCGACCGGGCCACCTACCTGTGTGCCCATGTCGGGTTGCGCCGGGTGCTCGGCAACCACCTGGGCGTCGCGCCCCGCACCGTCTCGGTGGCCCGGTCTCCGTGCCCGGGCTGCGGCGGACCGCACGGCCGGCCCGTCCTGCCCGGCGGGCACCTGCACTTCTCGCTGTCGCACTGCGAGGGCCTGAGCCTCATCGCCGTCGCCGCCACCCCGGTCGGGGTGGACGTCGAGCCGGTGCCGAACCCGCGGACCCTGGTCGAGGCGGCCGATGTCCTGCACCCGGCGGAGTCGGCGGAACTCGCCGCCCTCTCCCCCGCGATCCGCCCGGCGGCGTTCGCCCGGCTGTGGACCAGGAAGGAGGCGTATCTGAAGGGGCTCGGCATCGGCCTGGGCGCGGACCCGTCGACCGAGTACGTCGGCGCGGGCGAGGCACCGGCCGCCCCGTCCGGGTGGCTGCTGGCCGACATCGCCGTCCCCCACGGCCACCGGGCCGCGGTGGCGGTCCACCGCCGGGGCATCGGCGCCGGCCCCGACTGACAGTGAGGATGTGAGTGGTGGTTCTGCTGATGCGTCTGACTCGCCGACTGACTGACGTCTTCGACTGTCCTGTTTCGGATTTGTCGGCGCATCGGCGGAGCCACCACGCACGCGGCCGGACGGGCGTTTGTGACTTCATAGGAGCTTGGTCCAGAAGCCCCGTCACTGTCTTGTCCACCCGCCCGACCGGCGCGTGCCGCCCTCGGAACGGACACGCCACAAGGACGGACATGACCAGCATGACGCACGACGGCCCGCAGATCACCGGCGGAGTCGACACCCACGGCCTGACGCACCACGGGGCGGTGATCGACTCCATCGGCCGGCACCTGGCCGACCGCGAGTTCCCCGCCTCCATCCGCGGCTATCGCGACCTGCTCGACTGGATGCGCTCCCACGGCACGCTGACCGCGGTGGGGGTGGAGGGCACGGGTGCCTACGGGGCCGAGCTCGCCCGGGTGCTGACCGCGGCCGGGGTCACGGTCATCGACGTCGACCGGCCGGACCGCAAGACCCGGCGGATGAAAGGCAAGTCCGACCCGATCGACTCCTACGCGGCCGCAACGGCCGTACTTTTCCCGGCGCCGCCGCCCCGCGCCGAAGCGGTCCGCGGTCCGTGGTCCGTGTGCCGACGAGGACGACGGCTCGCTGTGACGCCCTCGCGGCGGGCGTCACAGCGAGGTGGAGGCGACCCGGCCCATCAGGTGGGCGGGGACGATCGCCTGCCGGAGGGAGGGCCCGAGCACCATCGTGGCGCCCGTGCCGGCCCCGCAGACGGCGAGCGCCAGTCCGGCCGCGTAGGGATTCGGGGCGGAGGCCAGCCCCGGGATGGCAATGCCTTCGACGGCTTCCGTGCAGGTCAGTGCGGTGCCGGTGCCGAGGCGTCGGCCTCTCGTCGCCCGGAGGGCATGCGAGTAATGGTCAACGTTTCTTGACCATGGTGCAACGGGTTTCGCGCGCACCTTCCCGATCCACCGTGGCGGCCACTCGGCCCACACCGGCTGGCGTGCCCGGCGCCCCGCCCCGATGCTGTTTCACACCCGTCGCCGCACCGCACCGATAAGGCCCGACATGCCCCTGGACGACCCCTCTTCGGTGGACGGCGTGCGCTCCCGGCTGGAGCTGCGGGCGATCCGGGAGCTGCTGGAGAGCCAGCGGCGACGCGTCACGGCGTACACCGAGCTCCACCCCGCCGGCCCCGCGCCCTCGGCCCCGCCGCCCCAGGTGTCCTCGGCGCCACCTTCCCTCCAGGAGGTGCTCGACGCCCTCCCGGTGGCGGCTCTGCTGGTGGTCCCGGTGTTCGATGACGACGGCGCGCTCCGGGACGTCTTCTACGTGACCCAGAACGCCGCGGCCCGCGCCTATGCGGCCTCCCGGCCGCCCCTGGGTTCGGTGCCGCGGGAGGCCGGCCCCGCATCGCTCTTCGAGCTCTTCCCCGCCCTCTCCCGTACGCCGGTCCCCGGCATGATGACCCGCGCGTACCAGCAGGGCAAGCCGCAGGGCCCCGAAACGGCGGAGTGGCTCGTGAGCACCCCGTCGGGACCGGTGCGCATCAGCGGCGAGGTCCGGGTCGCCCCCTGCGGTGACCACCTCCTGGTGTCATGGGAGCGCGGAAGCCGGCTCCGTATGGCGTCAGCCACCCAGCACCTCGTCCGCTCCTGCTGGGCGGAGTGGAATCTCGGCGACCACGGGATCGAGCCCTCCCGCGGATTCCGTCAGGTACTCGGCCTGCCCGGCGACACACCGGTGCCGGACCTGCTGGAGCTGGCGACGGCCACCACACCGGACAGCCTGCCCGGTCTGTACCGGACGCTGTACGACGTCATCCTGCGCAAGCGCACCGCCGAGTGCGAACTGCGCCTGCGCAGGCGCCGCGAGCGCGTGTTCCGCATGGTCGCCGAACCCGTGCGCATCGCTCCGGGCAGCCTGGTCTGGGCCCTGCGGGCGGTCCTCATCGACGTCACCACGGACCGGCTGCACCGCGAGGCGGCCGAGCGTGCCGCACGCGAGGCACGCCGTGAGCGTGAGCGCACCGACGCCGTCGCCGAGGTCGCCGACGTCCTGCGCGAAGCGGTGCTGCCGCACTTCCAGGACGAGCCGGCCCCCTTCGGACTCGACGCGGCGGCCGTCTACCGGCCCGACGCGCGGGAGGCCGGAGTCGGTGGCGACTGGTACAAGGCGCGCAGCCTTCCCGACGGCCGCCTCCTGATCGCCCTGGGCGACGCCCGCGGGCACGGCCTGGAGGCGGCGACTTTGATGGCCAAGCTGCGGTACGCCCTCGCCGGCCTCGCCTACACCGAGGAGTCCGTAGAACGGCTGACGGGATGGCTCAACGAGGTGGCCTGCGCCGACGGGAGCGAGTCCACCGCCACCGCGATCGTCGCCCGCTTCCACCCGGAACGCGCCCTGCTCCGCTGGACCTGCGCCGGGCATCCGCGCCCCGTGCTGGTACGCGACGGCCTCGCCGCCCAGTTGCCGGCCCCCGAGGGCGGACCCGGCCTCCCGCTGGGGGTCATGCCCGGCGCGGCGTACACCGCCACCACCACGCCCGTGGAGGTCGGCGACATCGTCCTGATGTACTCGGACGGCCTGACCGAACGCCGCACCAGCGACCCCGATCTGGACACGCGGCGCTTCCTCACCGCCGCGGAACACTGCTTCCGGGAAGCCGCCCCGGGCGTCGGCAACACCGGACTCCAGGACTACGCCGAACGGCTCGTCGCCCACCTGGACGGCCCCCACCGCACCGACGACGCGACCCTCCTGGCCCTGCGCCGCATCAGCGGCTAGGCATCCGGCGCGAACAGGCTCTACGCCCGGCCCGGCGGTCGCCAGCCGTGGGCGAGGATGCCGAAGATCCCGTCGATGGCCGCCCGGCGGTCCTCCTGCCCCTGGGAGAGGACGGGGATCTCCAGGACGAAGCGGGCGAGGGTGACGCAGGCGAGGTCGTCGTGCGGCACGCCGAGGTCGTCGGCGATGGCCGTGCTCAGCGTGTCGGTGTGGCGGGCCCACATGCGTTCGGCGTACGCGCGCAGCGCCGGTGTCGAGTGGACCAGCCGGTCGAACTCCTGCCGCTGCGGGTGGGCCACGAGGGGGAGCCAGCTGTCGATCAGGTGCTGGTGCAGGGCGTCGAGGATGCCCTGGCCGGCGGCCCGGTCCCGTACGGCGGCGATCAGCCGCGCGTCCACGCCCTCCTCCTGGTCGAAGACGAGGGCTTCCTTGCCGGGGAAGTGCTTGAAGATCGTGGCGGTCGAGACGTCGGCCGCGTCGGCGATGTCGCGCATGCTCACGTGGTCGTAGCCGCGCTCCAGGAAGAGTTCGAGCGCGGCGTCGGCGATCGACTGCCGGGTCTGCGCCTTCTTGCGCTCGCGGCGGCCGACGGGGGTCTCGGTCATGGGCAGGAGTCTACCCGACAGTGGAATCCACATTTAAGTTTTTGGATTCTACTTTTTTCCATGTTCTACTTTTAGGCAGGCGGGGTCGGCCCTCCCGTCCTCGTCCACACACCTGCCACGAAAGGAACGCCCATGACCTCACCCACCCCCGCCCACGCCCGGATCAGCATCATCGGGGCCGGCCCCGGCGGGCTGACCTGCGCACGCATCCTCCAGCGGCTCGGCACAGCCGTGACCGTCTACGACCGCGACGACGGGCCCCACACCCGGGACCAGGGCGGAACCCTGGACCTGCACGCGGACAACGGACAGATCGCCCTGCGCGAAGCCGGTCTGCTCGACGACTTCTTCCGGCTGGCCCGCCCGGAGGGGCAGGAGATGCGCCGGTACACGGCGGCCGGCGTGCTCACCGGCCATCACGTCCCGGAACCCGACGAGCTGTTCAAGCCGGAAATAGACCGGGGCGTCCTGCGCGATCTGCTGCTCGACTCGCTGGAGCCGGGCACCGTCCGGTGGGGCCATGCCCTCGAACGCGTCGGCGGACCGGACGACGGCCCGCGGCGGCTGCACTTCGCCGACGGGACCACCGTCGAAACGGACCTGGTCATCGGCGCCGACGGCGCGTTCTCGCGGGTCCGGCCCGCCGTGTCACCCGCCGTTCCCGCGTACACCGGCGTGAGCTTCCTGGAAGCCTGGTTCTCCGGCGTGGACGAGCGCCACCGCGACCTCGCCGAGCTGGTCGGCCGGGGCAGCGCCCACGCCGCCGACGGGGAGCGCGCCATGTTCGCCCAGCGCAACGGCGGCGACCGCATCCGCACCTATCTCATCCAGCGCGTCCCCGCGGACCGGATCGGCACCCCCGGCCCGACCGGCGCCGGCACCGACGCGGTCCGCGCCCTCCTCATGGAGCGCTACGCCCACTGGGCGCCCGGTCTGCGCCGGATGATCACGGACAACGACGGGCCCTTCGTACACCGCCCGATCCTCGCCCTGCCGGTCCCGCACACCTGGGCGCACAACCCGACGGTGACCCTGCTCGGGGACGCCGCGCACCTCATGCCGCCGCTCGGCGTCGGGGTGAACCTCGCCATGCTCGACGCCTGCGACCTCGCCCTGGCCCTCGGGAGCGCGGCCCGGGTCGACGACGCGGTGCGCGCGTACGAGAAGACCATGCTGCCCCGCTCGACCGAGACGGCCCGCATGCTCGAAGGCCGCGCCGAGGACCTGCTGTCCGCCGAGGAGCACGGTCCCGGCCCGGACGGGCCCGGGCACTGAGGGCGGCGCGCCCCGGTCATGCGGATGGCCGGCGCCTCGCCCCCGAGGCACCGGCCGTTCCCTACCGCTCTCGGCCATCAGGTCTGCCGCCGCGCACCGGACGTGGTCAGACCTTCTGTTTCTTCAGTGACGTCAGGTGGGCGAAGACGACGACATTGGCCGCATAGCCGTCCTTCTTGTTGAAGCGCCCACCGCAGGTCATCAGCCGCAGTTCCGGACGGCCGGTGCTCCCGTACACCTTGTCGTCGGGGAACTTGTCCTTCGTGTACGTCTCCACCGCGTCGACCGTGAAGACGGCGGTCTGCCGGTCGGCCCGGGTGACCGTCACCTTGTCACCGCGGTGCAGGGCGTTGAGGTTGAGGAAGATGGCCGGTCCGGTCTCCGTGTCGCGGTGGCCGACGATGAGCGAGGTCCCCGCCTCGCCCGGCGACGGCCCGCCGCGGTACCAGCCCACCTCTCTCGGCCTGCTCATCGGCGGGGCGCCGAGGTGCCCCTTCTTGTCGAGCCCGAGGCCGGTGACCGGCGCCTCGATGAAGATGGCGGGCACCGCGATCTTCACCGGCCGCGACGGGGACAGGGGTGCGTGCGACTCCTCGGCCGGCCGGTCGCCGCCGCCCGCGGCGTCATTGCCGTGGGCGGCGGCGACCGGATCGTCGGACGAGTCGGAACTCGCCCAGACGATGCCGGTCACCAGCGAGGAGGTCACACACAACGTCATCGTCAGACGACACGCCCGGCTCGGGCCCCGTCGGCGTCTTCTGCGCGGGTTATGCCTCGTTGCGGGCACGGCGGCGTGCGGATCGACGGACCATGATCAGCCCGGCGGCTCCGACCGCACCGGCGGCCAGCGCGGCGGCGGCGCCGACGTTCGAGTCGCTCTCGGAGCTGACGCTCTCCATGTCCGGGACGCCGCCGCCACCGGCCGGCACGCCACCGGACGGCTGCTCGTAGCCCTTCTCGGCGCTCGAGGCGCCCGAGCCGCGCTCGTCGTTGTTCCCGGGGCCGTGGTTGCCGGCCGGCTTGGAGCAGTCCACCTGGAAGGACTTGTTCTTCGGGCCCGCCGGGACGACCCACACCAGCTGGTAGGTGCCCTCGGGGAGCAGGTACTCCTGGCTGCGGGCGGAGCCGTTCACCAGGGGCAGGGTGCTCGCCAGGGTGTCCCCCGGCGGAACGGTCGGGGGCTGCGCGGTGATGGTCCACGGAACGGCCGGAAGCGACTCGAAGTTGCTGGCCGAGAGGACGAACTTGCAGACCTCGACGCCGTCGCCGCCGCGCGAGTGCCAGCCGACCGAGCGGATGTCGATGTCACCGCTGTCGCCGGGCGCGGCGTAGGCGGCGGAGGCTCCGGCCAGGGTGGCTCCGGCGGCGGCGACCGCAGCGGCCGCGACGGCACCCGCGCGAACGCTGCGGGAACGGACGGTGGCGGAAATACGCATGCTGAACTCCTTCGAGCCGGGATGATTGTCGTACTGATCAACCGATCGCTCTAAGAGATGACACGAGCCGCGGGATAAATGCGGCGTAACACTCCGAAAAAGCTGATAAGTACCCTGAGTAGCCGATAGCGGCCACGCGCGAAGGCAGCCGGAACGCGGGAACGGGGCGCCCGCCGGGCACCCCGTTCCGTCCTGCGTACGTGACCCGTCAGGCCCCGGACACCCCGCCCACCGCCGCCTCGCGCCGCCTGCGCTGTTCGGCCACGTCCGCCACCGGCGAGGCGAGCAGCAGGGTACGGGTGTAGCCGTGGCGCGGCTGCGAGGTGACCTTCGCGGCGTCGCCGGTCTCCACGATCTCGCCCCGGTGGATCACCGACACGCGGTGGCTCATGAACCGGACGACGGCCAGGTCGTGCGAGACGAACAGATACGACACCCCCGTCTCCTCCTGGATCTCCAGGAGGAGATCGAGCACCGTGCGCTGGGTCGTCAGATCCAGTGCGGACACCGGCTCGTCGCAGATGACCAGCCGGGGGCGCAGCGCCAGCGCCCGGGCGATGGCGACGCGCTGGCGCTGGCCGCCGGAGAACTCCCGGGGCAGGCGCCCCGCCGCGTCCGCCGGCAGGTGGACGCGCTCCAGCAGCCCGGCGACCCGCCCCCGGGCCTCGCGGGCGGCGGTGCCCTGGCCGATGAGCGGTTCGGCGAGCGTGTCACGGATGGTGCGGGCGGGGTTCAGGGAGGTGTAGGGGTCCTGGAAGATGACCTGGAGGTCGCGGCTGAGGGCGCGGCGGCGGCGGGCGTCGGCGTGTTCGATGCGCTCGCCGTCGAAGGTGATCGAGCCCGAACGCACCGGTACGAGCCCGAGGATCGCCCGGCCGATGGTGGACTTGCCCGAGCCGGACTCGCCGACCAGGCCGAGGGTCTCGCCGGGCCGGACGTCGAGGCCGACGCCCTTGAGGACTTCGGTCTCCGGGGCGCGCCACCCCTTGCCGGGGAAGGAGACCCGCAGGTCGCGCACGGTGAGCAGGGCGTCCGGAGCGGGGGTGTCCGAAGCGGCCGCGGCGTCGGGGGTGTTCATGCGGTGACGGTCCTTGCTTCTCGGGGCTGCCAGGGCGCGCGGGCCGGTGCGTCGTCGAGCACGGCGGCGAGCAGGGCGCGGGTGTAGGGGTCGCGCGGTGCGCCGAGGATCTGCTCGGTGGTGCCGGTCTCCACGATGCGGCCCGCGTTCATCACGGCCACCCGGTCGCAGACGTCGGCGACGACGCCGAGGTTGTGCGTGACCAGGAGGACGCCGAGGCCGCGTTCGTCCCGGAGCCTGCGCAGCAGGTCGAGCACTTCGGCCTGGACCCGTACGTCGAGCGCGGTGGTCGGCTCGTCGGCGATCAGGAGGGCGGGGTCGCAGGACATCGCGCCGGCGATCAGGACGCGCTGGGCCATGCCGCCGGAGATCTCGTGCGGGTGGAGGCGCAGGGTGCGTTCCGGGTCGGGGATCTCGACCAGGCGCAGCAACTCGCGGGCCCGGTCGGCGGCTTCCCTGCGGCCGAGTCCGAGGTGGTGGCGGATGGGCTCCATGAGCTGGCTGCCGATGGTGAAGGCGGGGTCGAGGTTGCTCATGGGTTCCTGCGGTACGTACGCGAGGGTGCGGCCGCGCAGCGCGCGGTGGTCGCGTTCGCGCATGCCCGCCGTCTCCCGGCCGTTGACCGTGATGCTGCCGCGCGTGACGCGCCCGCCTTCGGGCAGCAGGCCGAGGACCGAGAAGGCGGTCTGCGTCTTGCCGGACCCGGACTCGCCGACGAGGCCCACGATTTCGCCCGGCCGCACGTCCAGGTCCACGCCGTGCACGACCTCCTTGTCGGTGCCGTCGGGGCGGGCGTAGGCGACGGTGAGCCCGCGCACGGACAGCAGCGCGGCGCGCGGCTCCGTGGACTCGGCGGCCGGTTCCACCGGGGCCGGGGCGGGCGCGGTGCGCCGGCGGCGGGCGGGCCGGGGCGCCTGCTCCTCCAGGGCGTCGCGTACGGCTCCGGCCAGCAGGACCAGGGCGCAGTTGGTGAGTCCGAGGGCGAGGCCGGGCCAGAGGATGAGCCGGGGCGCGCGCTGGATGTTCTGGAACGCCTCGTTGAGCATGGCGCCCCAGGTGGCCGTCGATCCGCTGCCGACGCCGAGGAATTCGAGGCCGGCCTGGAGGGCGATGGCGATGCCCGCGACGAGCGCGACCTGGATGATGATGGGCCCGCGCACGACGGTCAGGACGTGCCGGGCGACGATGCGGGTGTCGGACAGGCCGGAGACCTTCGCGGCGTCCACGTACAGCTCGCCCCGGACGTTGGCGACGATGCCGCGCACCAGGCGGAAGAAGCTGGGGGCCACCAGGACGCCCAGCACGATCATCAGGACCCGGACGTCGGGGCCGAGGATGGCCCGGGACGCGAGCAGGACGACCATGGCGGGCAGCGCCATGACGAGGTTGACGGTCCAGTTGGCGACGGCGTCGAACCGGCCGCCCCGGTAGCCGGCGAAGAGCCCCGACGGGACGCCGAGCACCAGGGCGATCGCGAGGGCGAGCAGCGCGCCGCCGAGGGTGTTGCGCCCGCCGTACAGCACGCGGGCGAGGATGTCGCGGCCCGCCGAGTCCATGCCGAGCGGGTGCGCCCCGCTCGGGCCGTCGAACGCCTCGCCGAGCGACGAGGCGCCCGGGTCCTGCGAGGCGATCAGGGGCGCCAGGACGACGGCCAGGACGAGGAGCAGGAGCAGGGCGGCGGACAGCCCGCCGAGGGGGTTGCGCAGGACCCGGCGCAGGGTCGCGGCCCGGATGTTGTCGCTCATGCGACCCTCGCCTTGGGGTTGAGCCAGCCGATCAGGACGTCGACCAGGAGGTTGATCAGGACGACGCCGACCACGGTGAGCATGACGAGCGCCATGATCACGGGGATGTCGCCGCGGGTGGTGTAGGTGACGGTCATGGAGCCGATGCCGGGGAGCCCGAAGATCTGCTCCACGAGCACGGCCCCGCCGAGCAGGCCCACGAACTGCATGCCGAGCACGGAGAGCGCGGGCGCCGAGGCGTTGCGCAGGACGTGCTTGAACACGATCCGGGACGCGGGCAGTCCGCGGGCCCGCAGGGTGCGTACGTAGTCCTGCCGCAGGGCGTCGATGACGGCTCCCCGCACCTGCTGGGAGACACCCGCGACGGACGCCACCGACAGGGAGAGGACCGGCAGGGTGATGGTGGAGAGCCAGCCGCTGGGCGCGTCGGTGAAGCCGGTGTAGCCGATGGCGGGGAACCAGCGCAGCCGTACCGCGAAGACCAGGACCAGCACGAGGGTCAGCAGGAACCCCGGCAGGGCGTACCCCACCACGCCGAGCACCTGGACGAAGCGGTCGGCCGCGCCGCGCCGCACCCCGGCCCACACCCCGAGCAGGAAGGCGAGGACCGTGGTGACGACGGTGACACCGAGCATCAGGCTCGCCGTGACCGGGAGGCGGTTGCCGACGGCCTGGCCCACGTCCTCACTCGTGAACCAGGAGCTGCCGAGGTCGCCCCGGACGGCGTGGGACAGCCAGGTCCCGTACTGCTGGAGCACCGGGTCGTCGAGCCCCAGCGACGCGTTCTTGGCGTCGATGGCGCTCTGGGACGCGCTCTCCCCGAGCAGTTGGCGGCCCACGTCGATGTGCGGGACCGACAGCAGCAGATAGGTGAGGAAGGAGATCACGACCAGGAGCACGGCTCCCGAGACGATCCTGCGGGCGATGAAGTTCAGCATGGCACTCGGTATCCGTCGGCGCGGGGCATTACTCGGCCGGCGCGTAGTTGTAGATGGAGGGGACGGCCATGCCGGACTGCGGGGAGATCCTCACGGTCCCGTCCGAGACGTGCAGGTAGCCCATCCGGTAGAAGGGGACGAACCACCCGTCCTTCACGAGGTGTTCGTTCAGCTCGCGCGCGGCGGCCTTCGCCTCGGACCCGGTGCCGGTCTGTATGCGGGGCAGCAGCTTCTGCGTCACCTTGTCCGTGGTGCCGAACATGTTGAACGCGCCCGGGGTGACCAGGTCGTTGGCCGCGGCCCAGTCGGAGGTGGGCTGGCCCATGTTCATGACCATGCCGGAGTAGGCCCGGTCCGTGAACACCTTCTGGACGGCCGAGGCGCCGTCGAGCGTGTCCCAGACGAGCTTCACGCCGATGGCCTTGAAGTCGGACTGGAGGGAGGCGGCGAGCGCGTCGTTGACGATCGCCGTGATCCGCGGCAGCTTCAGGGTGAAGCCGTTCGCGTAACCGGCCTCCTTGAGCAGGGCCTTGGCCTTGGCGGGGTCGTGGGAGTAGTAGGTGTCGAGCTTCTTGTCGTAGCCCATGGTCTCGGGGCCGAATATCTGCGAGGTCGTCCGGCCGCGGTTCTGGCGGATGCGGTCGAGCATCGTGTCGCGGTCCACCGCGTAGTTGAGCGCCTGGCGCACCTTCGCCTCGCGCAGGGCCGGCGTCAGCTTGCCGTCGCGGTCGAAGAGCAGCAGCCCCTGGAAGTCGATCTCCTGCTTCTCCGTCTTGGTCTTCGGGTCGGACTCGATGGCGATCTGCTGGTCGGCGGACTGCAGGAGGGCGGCGTTCACCTGCCCGGTCTTGAGGCCGTTGGTGATCGCGGTCTCGTTGTCGAAGAAGCTGATGCTGATGTTCTTGTACGGGAGTTCCTTGCCCCAGTAGTCCGCGTTGCGGCGGTAGGACCACTTGGTGCCGACCGTGGTGCGGGACTTGTCGAGGCGGTACGGGCCGGTGCCGTCGGGTGTCGTCTTGAGGCTGTCGCCCTTCGCGAACTGCTTGGGGTTGGCCATCAGGCCGGGCGCGTCGCTCAGGTAGAACTCCATCGCCGGATTGGGCTGCTTGAACTTGAGCGTGACGTGGGCGGCGTCGGTGACGTCGACGGCCTCCAGGTCGTTCAGCCACTTCGCGGAGGCCCCGCCGCCCTTCTGGAAGCGCTCCATGTTCGCCTTGACCACCGCGCCGTCGAAGGCGCTGCCGTCGGCGAACTCGACGCCCTCGCGCAGGGTCAGCGCGAGCTCGGTGCGGTCGGTGTTGTACGTCCACTTCGTGGCGAGCATCGGGCTGAAGGTGCCGTCGGGCTCGCGCTTGATGAGGGTGTCGTACACGGCCTGGAAGTACGGCAGGGCGCTGCCGGTGGCGACCGCGGGGTCCAGGCTCTGCGGGAGGGTCATCGTCGCGATGTTCAGCGTGGACGATCCGGCGCTCGCGGTGCCGCCGCCGTCGCCGGCGCATCCCGCGAGGGCGAGCGAGGCCGCGACGCAGGCGGCCACCGTCGCGGTTCGGGAAGTTCTGCTCATGTCTTTCGCTCCGTCTGGAGAGCCGGGGGTCACCGCCCCCGGCGAAGATTGCCGGTGAGCCTACACACGGAATTAACCACTTGGTAGGTTTTTGCTCCGAGGAATTAACCAGCCGGTAAGTTCTGCCGGACGACGACCGACTGCGGCAGGAGACCACCGAAGTGACCGACCCCGCGCCCGACGCGCCCCCGCGCATGACGAAGGGCGAGCGGACCCGAGCCCGGATTCTCGACTCGGCGGCCGAACTGTTCGCCCGCTCCGGCTTCCACGCGGTCTCGCTGCGCGACATCGCCGCCCACGCCGGGCTGACCCACGCCGGGCTGCTGCACCACTTCCCCGGCAAGGAGGCCCTGCTCCTGGACGTGCTGAGCCGTCGCGACGAGACCGACGCGCGCCGGCTCTTCCCCGGCGTCCTCGGCCCCGGCGACCCGGAGCCGGACCCGGCCGAGCGGCTGCGCCGGCTGGTCGACGTGATCGCCCGCAACACCGGGACGCCGGGCCTGGTCGCGCTGTACGCGAAGCTGTCGGCGGAGGCATCCGATCCGGAGCACCCCGCCCACCACTACTTCGTACGGCGCTACCAGGTCCTGCGCCGGGAGACCACCGACCTCCTGGAGGAGCTGTTCGCCGCGGCGGGGGCGGACGCCCGGGACGATCCGGCGGCCGTGGCGCAGCAGCTGCTCGCCCTGATGGACGGGCTTCAGACGCAGTGGCTGCTGGAGCCGGGCGCGGTCGACATGGCGGAGCAGGTCCGCGCCTTCCTCCGCCGGTACGGGCTGGACGCCGGGCGGGAGTGAGGTGTCAGCGGCCGAGGGCGGCGAGGACGGCATCGGCCATGCTCCTGTGTCCGGTCGCGTTCGGGTGGAAGCCCGCGCCCTCGTCCGAGTCGGCCGGTTCGATCCAGCGCACGCCCGCGGCCTTGCAGGCGTCGTGCCCGACGGACGGGCCGTAGGTGTCGACGTAGTCGGCGCCGTACGCGCCGGCCCGCTGCGCCAGCATGGTGTCGAGGCGCTTCTCCTCGTCCCGCACCCAGCCGAAGTCGCCGTCGGCCAGCGGGATGGTGGCGCGGCAGGAGCCGCCGTCGTCCGGCAGCAGCGAGGGGTAGCCGACGAGCAGCACCCGGGCCTGCGGCGAGCGGGCGTGTATCCGGTCGAGCACCGCGTCGATCTTCGGTGCGGTCGCGTTGATCCGGGAGCGGATCTCGTCGGTGCCGAACAGGGTGAAGCTGGTCTTGCACGGCGAGCCGTGTGGCGCCAGATAGCCCACCAGGACGCAGCGGGTGATGACGCCGGCCAGGTCCAGGTCGTTGCCGCCGACGCCCAGGGTGACCAGCGTCGTGTCGGGGCGCAGGGCGTCGAGCTGGGGCGCGGCGGCGTCCTGCGGGCCCGCCATGTGCGTGGTGTCGGCCCCTGCGCAGGTCACGTCGGTGAACGATGCGGCGCCGACCTCCTGCGCGACGAGCGAGGCGTAGTTGCGGTCCGAGCGGCCACAGGCCGTGTCGGTCTGCTGCGGGATGCCGAGCCCGGAGCTGTAGGAGTCGCCGAGCGCCACGTAGTGCACCGCGTCGCCGGACGCCGGGGCGGCCGGGGCCGCGAGGCCGGGCGACGCGGCGCCCATCAGCAGTGCGGCCGAGGCCGCTGCGGCGAGGGCCAGGCGCGGGGCGGACGCCCGCCGCGGGGCCGGAGCCGGGTGGCCCGCCTCTCGGTGCGCGGGGGTGGTCGACCGACCGGATACCGACATGACCGTTCCTCTATTCGTGGGAGAGCGGAGCCGATGGGGCGGACGGCAGGAGAGAGCTCATCGGAGCGGACCGCCCGAGCACGAAAACCGTACGATGATCGGTTTCTGGCCGTCAAGGGCCGCGTCCAAAAAGAAATCCGGGCGTTCGGGGGCCCTTCGGCGCCGCGCGCGCAGGCCCTTGACACCGAAAACCGATCACCATACGTTTTTGGGTCGCACGCCGTCTTGCCCCGATTCGCGGCCCCGGACGCCCCCGGCCGCACGGCCCGCCCACCCCGCCGCGGCACCCCGCCGCCGCCTCCACGAAAGCCCGACAGGTACCCCGTATGACTCAGCGATCCGCGCCCCTCCCCTCCCCCGCCGCCGGCCTCCCGCTCGCCGGGAAGGCGTCCCTGACCAGCGGGTCCGGGGACTTCGTCAGCCAGGGGTCCGCAGCGGCGGGCGTGCCCGCCGTCCGGATGTCCGACGGCCCCCACGGGCTGCGGCTGCCCCGGGAGAGCGGCGACGGCGGGCAGCTCGATCTGCACAGCGCCGCCCCCGCGACCTGCTTCCCGCCCGCCGTGGCCCTCGGCAGCAGCTGGAACCCGGAGCTCGCCGAGGAGGTCGCGGGCGCCATCGCCGCCGAGGCCGCGGCGCACGGCATCGGTGTCGTGCTCGGCCCGGGCATCAACATCAAGCGGTCGCCCCTGTGCGGCCGCAACTTCGAGTACTTCTCCGAGGACCCCCTGGTCTCCGCGGAGCTGGGCGGCGCCATGGTGCGCGGGCTGCAGAACGCCGGGGTGGGGGCCGCCCTCAAGCACTACGCGGCCAACAACCAGGAGACCGACCGGATGCGGGTCAGCGCCGACATCGACGAGCGCCCGCTGCGGGAGATCTACCTGCGCGCCTTCGAACGCGTCGTCCGCCGCGACCGCCCCTGGTCCGTCATGGCGTCCTACAACGGCGTCAACGGCGTGCCCGTCTCACAGAACACCCGCCTGCTGACCGAGATCCTGCGCGAGGAGTGGGAGTTCGACGGGATCGTCATGTCCGACTGGGGCGCGGTACGCGACCGGGTGGCCGCCCTGCGCGCCGGCCTCGACCTCCAGATGCCCGGCCCCGGCGGACGCACGGACCGCGAGGTGGCCGACGCCGTGGAGTCGGGCGCGCTGGAGGAGGCGGTGCTCGACCGCACCGTCGACCGCCTCGCCCTCTTCGCCCACCGCGCCACCGGCCGGACCGGCTCCCCGGCAACCCTCGACGTGGACGCCTCGCACCGCATCGCCGGGCGGGCCGCCGACCAGTGCGTGGTGCTCCTGAAGAACGACGACGCGCTGCTGCCGCTGGACCCGGCGTCCGGCAGCGTGGCCGTCATCGGCGAGTTCGCCCGCACCCCCAGGTATCAGGGGGCCGGCAGCTCCCAGGTGACCCCCACCCGGCTCGACGTCCCGCTGGACAGCCTGCGCGCACTGGCCACCGGCGCGGACGTGCGCTTCGCGGCCGGCTATGCGCTGCCCGGCGCCGATGACGGGCAGCCGGATGCCCGACTGGCCGACGAGGCCGTGGAACTGGCCGGGCGCAGCGGGACGGTGGTGCTGTTCCTCGGCCTGCCGCCGCAGGACGAGTCCGAGGGCTTCGACCGCGACCACCTCGACCTGCCCACCGCCCAGACCGCCCTTCTGCACCGGGTCCTGGCGGCCAACCCCCGCGTGGTGGTGGTCCTCTCCAACGGCGGGGTCGTGCGCACCGCGCCCTGGCAGGAGCGGGTCCCCGCCCTCGTGGAGGGGTGGCTGCTCGGCCAGGCGGGCGGCGGGGCGCTCGCCCGCGTGCTGTTCGGGACGGTCAACCCGTCAGGGAAGCTCGCGGAGACCGTTCCGCTGCGGCTGGAGGACTCGCCGAGCCACCTCTCCTTCCCCGGCGAGGAGGGCAGGGCCCGGTACGGCGAGGGGGTCTTCGTCGGGTACCGGGGCTACGACGCCCAGCGCCGCGAGGTCGCGTTCCCCTTCGGCCACGGCCTGTCGTACACGACGTTCGGCTACGACGGCATGAGCGTACGGGAGGACGGGGACGGCTTCCGTGTCGCGCTGACGGTCACCAACACCGGCTCCGTCGCCGGCCGGGAGATCGTCCAGGTCTACAGCAGCGGGCCGGCCGGTTCGCGCGTCCTGCGGCCCGTGCGCGAACTGCGGGGCTTCACGTCGGTGTTCCTGGAGCCGGGCGAGCGCCGCGAGGTCGCCGTGCACGTGGCGCGGCACGACCTGGCGTACTTCAGCGAGCGGGAGGGCGGCTGGAAGGTGGAGGGCGGCCGCTACCGCATCGAGGCGGGCGCCTCCTCGCGCGACATCCGCGCGTCCGTCGGGACCGACGTCGAGGGCGACCCCTCGGGCCTGCGGCTGACCGGCCGCAACACGCTCGCCGAGTGGTTCGAGCACCCGGTGGGCGGCCCGCTGCTGGGGGAGGCGTTCGCCCGCGCCCGCGCGGGCTCCGCCCGGGAGGGGGCGGGCGCCCTGGCCGATCCCGTGATGCGGCGCTTCCTCGCCGGGGTGCCACTCGACGTCGTCGCGGAGTTCCCGCAGAGCCCCCTGCCGCCCGAGAGCCTGCCCGCCCTGGCCGACGAGGCCGAGGCCCGCACGGCGGCCGCCCGGGACCGGCAGGGTGACTGACGTGCGGGGCGACGCGGTGGTGAGCGGGCGGGTGGCGCCCGGCTGGGAGGAGGTGCGCGACGCCTTCGTACGGGGGTGTGCGCACGACCCCGGCTCGGCACAGCTGGCCGTCCACCACCGGGGCCGGCTGGTGGTGGACCTGGCGGCCGGTCCGCCGCCCTTCGGGACGGACTCGGTGGGGGTGCTGATGTCGGTCACGAAGGGGCTGGTCGCGGTCTGCGCGCACCTGCTGAGCGAGCGGGGCGCGCTGGACCCGGAGGCTCCCGTGGCCCGCTACTGGCCGGAGTTCGCCGCCGAGGGCAAGGCGGGGACGACGGTGGCCGATCTGCTCACGCACCGGGCAGGGCTGCCCGCGTTCGCGGCCGACGCGGCGGGGGCCGGACTGCCCGCCCTCCTCGACTGGGACGGCCGGGTGGCGGACCTGGCGGCGATGCGCCCGCTGTGGGAGCCGGGCACGGCGTCCCTCTACCACGCACTGACGTACGGGCACCTGGTCGGCGAGGTCGTCCGCCGGGTCTGCGGGAGGAGCATCGGGGCCTTCTTCGACGCCGAGGTGGCGGCCCCGCTCGGCCTCGATCTGTGGATCGGGCTGCCGGCGGAGCAGGAGCACCGGTTCGTGCCGCAGTTCTCCGTACGCCCGGACCCCTCGCCCGAGCAGGTCGCCGGTTTCCTCGCCGGGCTCGGGCTCGATCCGCAAGGTCCGATCTCCCGGGCGCTGCGGGCCTCGGCGGCGGAGCTGGCGGCCGTGACCAGGGGGTTCACGACGCGCGAGGGGCGTGCGGCCGAGCTGCCGGGGGCCGGCGGCATCGGCAACGCCCGGTCCCTGTCCCGCCTGTACGCGGCGCTCATCGGCCCGGTGGACGGGGTGCGGCTGCTGTCCGCGGCGACCGTCGAGCGGGCCCGGGCCCCGCGCAACGACGACGTGCCGCCCCCGCCCCCGCTGGACGGCGGCGACGGCTCGGGACGCTCCCGTTTCGGGCTCGGCTTCGAGCTGCCCCGCCGGGGCCTGCCCCTGCTGGGCGAGAGCTCGTTCGGCCACGCGGGGGCGGGCGGCCGTCTCGGCATGGCCGACCCCGCCAGCGGCCTCGCCGTGGGGTACGTGTGCACGGCGATGGCCTGGGAGCCGGCGGCCGGGGGCGACCCGCGCTGGGCGGACTGGACGAAGGCCGTGACCGGGACGGCGGCGGCGCTCGGCCGGCAGTGACCGTGACGAAGACAAGGGGAGGGGCGGCGCGGTGGCGCCGCCCCTCCCCTTCGGTGTTCAGGCCCCGTCGGACGCCGTACGCGGATCGAGGACGGAGAGCAGGTCCTCGATGGGCTGTTCCATGTCCGTCGAGCGGTCGATCAGCCATTGCAGCTGGATGCCGTCGGCCACGGCGATGAGCAGTACGGCCAGCCGCTCCGGCGGGACGGCGGAGCTGATCCGCCCCTGCGCCACCCCGTCCCGGACGAAGTCCGCCACGCGTTCCCGCAGCACGGGGTAGCGCTCGGCGAAGTGCGCGTGGGCCGGGTGGGCCGGGTCGCTGGCCGCGGCGGCCATGGAGACGAACAACTCGACCAGGCCGGGTGTCTTGGCGCCCTCCCGGATGATCTCGAGGTAGCCCTGCGGGTCGGCGCGCTCCGCCTGCCGGACCCGCGCGGTCTCGTCACGCATGCGCAGGACCTGGGTGAGCAGGTCCTCCTTGGAGTCGAAGTAGTGCATCAGGCCGGGCAGGCTCAGACTGCACTTGGCCGCCACCTTCCGCAGCGAGGTACCCCGGTACCCCTCGGCGGCAAAGATCTCCAGTGCCGCGTGCAGGATCTCGCTGCGCTTGGCCTCGCCCTTCTCGTACGGGCCCCGTTTCGCCATGCCGGTCACCCTAACGCGCGGACGGGGCGGGTACCGAGCCGAGCGGCGCGGCGGCCGGCAGCCGGCGGTCCCGGGCGAGGCCGCCCAGCCAGCGCGCCGACTCCTTCGGCGTGCGGGCGAAGGTGTGCCGGTCGACGGCGATGAGCCCGAACGTCGGCCGGTAGCTGCCCCACTCGTAGTTGTCCAGGGCGCTCCAGTGCAGGTAGCCGCGTACGTCGATGCCCTCGTCCATGGCCTCGGCGAGGCTCGCGAGGGCGCGGGCGGTGTAGGCGACGCGGCGGTCGTCGTCGGCGGTGGCGATGCCGTTCTCGGTGACCAGGACGGGCACGTCCCGGCCGACCACCTCCGCCGTGTGCCGTACCGCCTCCCCGAGCGCCTCGGGATAGAACTCCCAGCCGGTGAGGGTCAGTTCGGATCCCGGCGGCGGGGGCAGCGTGCCGTCCGGGCCGATGCGGTGGCGGGTGTACGCCTGCACGCCGACCCAGTCGTCCTCGCGGGCCGCCTCCAGGAACACGTCCTCGCGCGGCCACGCGTAGGCGGTCGCTACGGCCTCGGCGCCCGGTTCGGGCTGGTAGACCTGGTTGGCGACGGTCCAGCCGACCTGGAGGCCGGGGACGGTCTCCTTCAGTGCGGCGGACGCGGCCCGGTGGGCGCGGATCAGGGCCCGGATCACCTCGGGGTCCGGTTCGAACGAGGCCGGGTCGACGGCGGCCGCCCCCGCCTCGCGTGCGGCGTGCGTGCCCTGGGCGACGCTCTCCCAGCCGTGCTCGGCCGCATGGCTCCGCAGGGCGTACATCAGGGCCATGATGTTCGGTTCGTTGATGGTGGCGGCATAGCGGACGCCCTCGCGCAGGATCTCGGCGCAGGTGCGCGCGTAGGCCGCGAACAGCTCGGCGGCCTCGGGGGCCGTCCAGCCGCCGAGGTCGCTGAACCACTGCGGTGAGGTGAAGTGGTGGAGGGTCACCACCGGGGTCAGCCCGCGCTCCAGCGCCCCGCGCACCATGGCCCGGTAGTGCGCGACGGCCGCCCGCGAGATACGGCCGCGCTGCGGTTCGATCCGGGCCCACTCGACGCTGAACCGGTAGGCGTCGAAGCCGAGTTCGCGCAGCAGGTCCATGTCCTCGGGCCACCGGTGGAAGCTGTCGGCCGCGTCGCCGCTGGGTTCCTCGATGAAGCTGCGGGGGTGGTTCTCCAGGGTCCACCAGTCGCTGGAGACGTTGTTGCCCTCGATCTGGTGGGCCGAAGTCGAAGCTCCCATCAGGAAGCCTTCCGGCAGCGCGGAACCGGGTCCGGCCTCGTGCACCATCGGGTTCTCCTCTCGCCCGGAGGCGGGCCGCGCCCACTCCGCAAAAAGCGTTCATTGATCGGTTTTCGTGTTAGCGTACAGGTGGCAGCGGTACGGGAGAAGAGGCGGTCGGTCCGAACTCGCCCCGGAGCCCGCGCCGAACGCCCAGGGGGCCGGGCCGCCCGAACCTGACATCGCCGCTCCGGCCCCCTGGCATCCCGGCCCCGATCGCGCACAGGGAGAAGCCTCGTGAACGCCGTCATTCCGCACGCCGACCCCCGGCCCGCCTCCCCCTCCGGCGCCCTGCGCACGACCGGCCCCTGGCGGGTACGGGCGGCCGACCCCGCGCTGGAGCAGGTCGCCGGGACCGTACGGGCCCTGCTCGCCCCGCACCTGTCCGGCAGCGCGGACCTGGCGCCCCTGGAACTCGTCCTCGGCCTGGACGGCGAGGCTTGCGCGCCGCCCCTCGGCGCAGCCCCCGGCGGCGGCGCCCACCCCGTGGACGAGGGCTACCGGCTGCGCGTGGACGCCGCCGGCATCAGCTGCCTCGCCCGCACCCCGGAAGGCGCGTTCCGGGGCGCCACCACAGCCGTTCAGCTCATCGCCACCAGCCGCGCGCCCGGCGAACTGCCCTTCCAGGAGCTGGCGGACGCCCCGCGCTACGCCTGGCGCGGCCTCATGGTCGACCCGGCCCGCACCTTCCTCACCCCGGACGAACTGCGCCGGATCATCGACCTCGCCGCGCTCTACAAGCTGAACGTGCTGCACCTGCACCTCACCGACAACGAGGGCTGGCGCATCGAACTGCCCGGCACGCCCCGGCTGACGGCGCCCGGCCCGGACGGCGCGGCGCGGGACTTCTACACCGCGGCCGAGTTCCGCGCGCTCCAGGACTACGCGGCCCGGCGGTTCGTCACCGTGGTCCCCGAGATCGACCTGCCCGGCCACTGCGCCACGCTCCGGGAGGCCGTGCCCGGACTCCCCCCGGCCCCCGCCCCGCCCGGCCTCGCCGACCGCTTCCCCTTCGTACCCCCGCTGGACCTGAGCGACGAGGCGACCCGCACAGCCGTCACCCGGATACTCACCGACGTCTGCGCACTGACGGCCGGCCCCCACGTCCACATCGGCGCCGACGAGGCGTTCGGCGCGACCCCGGAGAGCTTCGACGCCTCCGTACGCGAACTGCGCGCGATCGTCCGCGCCCTGGGCAAGCGCCCGGTCGCCTGGCAGGAGTCCTCACGCGCCGGCATCGGGCCGCAGGACATCGCCCAGTACTGGGTGGACGTGGCGATGATGGACCTGCCCGACACGGCCGAGGAGCTGGCGGCCCGCCCCGAACTCGTCGCCGCCGGCCGCACCCTGGAGATCATCGGGGCGCTCAAGAGGTTCTTCGCGCCCACCGACGACGACCTCGGCCGGACCGTCGAAGGCGGCGGGCGCGTCCTGCTGTCGCCCCAGTCCCACCTGTACCTGGACCGGCCGTACGCGGCGGAGTTCGCGCCGCCCGGGCAGTCCGGCGAGGCGGCCCGCCTCGGCTTCGACGGATACCGCCCGCTGGGCGTTCGCCACACGGCGGCGTGGGACCCGGGCGCTTACGCGATCCCGGACGCGTGCGTCGCGGGCGTGGAGGCCACGGTCTTCGCCGAGCGGTTCGCGGGCTTCGCGGACGTCTCCGTGCTCCTGCTCCCCCGGCTGGCCTCGGTGGCGGAGGCCGCCTGGTGCGGGCGGGCCCCCGAGTGGACGGAGTACCGCGAGCGCCTGGCCCACCACGGCCGCCTGTGGAGCGACCGCGACCTGAGCTACTTCGCCTCCACCGAGGTCCCCTGGCGCTGAGGACCGCGTCCGGCGCTCATACCTCCACCGTTCCTATTCAGTGAGCAGGAGTGAGTCTTGGACCCACACCTTGGCACTGCGGACATCCCGAACGGTTTTGGGTGTCCTGGTTGCCCGCGTTCTCTCCGCGTCCGGCGGCACGGATCGTGTCCGTGGTCCGGGGATGCGGGGGCGGGGTCCCTCACGCCCTGGGGCACCTGGTGCGGCCTGGACGGTCCGATGCCTCACACGATCACTCCGGTCGTGTGAGGGCGGTGTCGTCCGACGCCGGATCGGGTGTCCGAGGGCACGTCTCCCGATCGCGATGCCGGCGGCATCGTGACGGG
>NZ_SSBI01000058.1 GCF_004795015.1 Streptomyces sp. A1277
CCGGGGCCATCGCCGCGTACCGGGCCGGCGCCCGCGCCGCGCCCCCCGCGCCGGCACCGCGCTCCGCGCCGCCCGGCTGGGGGAGTGCGGGGCGGGCGTTCGTGCGGTGGTCCTCCTCGCTGACGCGGGCGGCTGCGGCGCGGGACGCCTGGCCGGTGGGCCCGCAGGCGCCCGGTGTGGGCGAGTCGCGTGGTGCTGAGTCCGATGCCTGGCCGGTGGGCCCGCAGGCGGACGGCGTGGGCGAGTCGCGCGGCGTCGCACCCGCGCCCGACGACCGTCCCGACCCCGACCCCCGGGGCCCGCAGGCGCACGGCGTGGGCCAGTCACATGGTGCCGAGTCCGCGGCGCGCCCCCGCCCCGTGCTCCCGCAGTTGCCCGGGGGCTGGGTGCGCGGGACCGAGGCGTCGGAGCGGGGTGACGACTCGCTGCCGTACGGCCCCTACGCGTACGACGACGAGGACGAGGACGACGAGGAGGACGACGGCGGGCCGCCGCCCCGGCGGTTGCACCTGACCGGGTCCTGGGACGACGGGCCCGGCTCCGGGCGGCCCGTGCCCGCCGGCGGGTCCGGTGAGGACGCGCTGCGGGCCGATGCCGCCCGGCGGGCCGCCGCGCCCGAGCTGCCCCCGGCGGCCGGGTCCGGGGCCGGCCGCTGGGACGACGTCGTCGCCCCGAGCCAGGACAGCTCCGCCTACCGGGGCCCCGCCACCGCACTCGCCGCCGAACGGGCGCGGCAGGCGCGGATCGCCGTCGTGGGCGCGGTCACCGAGCGCTGGGCGCCCGAGCAGGCCGGGCCCGTCCACGGGAACTGGCAGCTGGCCCCGCCCATCGGCCCCGCCACCGACCTGTGGGCCCTGGGCGCGCTGCTCTACCGGGCCGTCCAGGGGCACGCCCCCTATCCCGAGGACAGTGCCCCCGAGCTCGTCCAGATGGTCTGCGGCGAACCGCCCGCCTTCGCCGAGGAGTGCGGCCCGCTGCGCCCGGTCGTCGAGTCGCTGCTGCGCCAGGACCCGACCGAGCGGCCCGACGTGGAGGAGCTGAGCGGCTGGCTGCGCTCCCTCGTACGGTCGGCGCCTGAACCGGAGGCCGGGCTCGACGTCGTGACGCTGCCCGCCGAGGACACCACGCGGCTGCCCGTCGTACGCCGTCGCGGCGAGCTCGTGCGCAAGCGGCGCGCCCGCCGCGGCGGGGCGGCGCACGGCCGGCACCGCCACACCGGGGAGGGAGCGGACCGCACGGTCGGCACGTACCACGAGCCGCGGCTGAAGGCGCCCCGCGAGCCCAAGGGCCCCAAGGCGCTGCGCACTCCGGCCGCCGGCCCACCGCGCCGGCTCGGCCGGGTGCTGCTCGTCGCGATCCTGCTGGCGCTCGTCGCGGTGATCGCGTACGCGGTGATGTTCATGCCCAAGTCCGACGCGGACAAGGGGACCGGCGCCGCGCCCGCCCCCACCGCCTCCGCACCGCCCGGTTCCGCGACGCCCGACCCCGAGCCGACCGGGGCGAAGGAGCCGTCACCGGCCAAGTCCTCGGGGGCGCAGCAGCCGCAGACCAGCCGCTCCGCCGCCGCCCTCGCACCCGGCTACACGCTGCGCAAGGACGCCGAGGGCTTCGAGGTCGGCGTACCCAAGGGCTGGCAGCGCAGCCCGGCCAACGCCGAGCGCCAGGTGCACTACGGAAGCGACGGATTCACCTTGATCGTCGTCCCCGGCCGCGACACCGCCAAGGCCAACGGCAGCGACCCGCTTGACTACCAGCGGGACAAGGAGCCGGAGTTGAAGCCGTTCCGCGACTCCACCTGGTCGTCGGCGAGCGGCCTGCGCCGTACCGACGTCGGCCGACAGGCCATGGCTGAGGGGCAGTTCACCTGGCAGGACGGCAACGGCCGCGAGGTGTACGTGCGCAACCTCGTGATGCTCGTCGCCGGCCGCTACCACGTCCTCCAGGTCATCGGCCCGGAGGACCAGCGCGACCGGGTCACCGAGATCTACCAACAGGCCAGTGTCTCCTACCACGTGACGGGCTGACGACCCGGGTCGCCGCCGCCGGGAGGCAAGCATCACAGTGCGGTCTCGTGGGCGATGCGAGGTTCCGTGGCCCCGCGCCCCCTCCGTAACCTGTCTTCCGAAGCAACGGGGGCGGGGACACACGTGGATGGATCGCAGGGCACGGAGGCGGGACTGCTGCTGGCCGGGAGGTACCGGCTGGGCGACGTCCTCGGGCGCGGGGGCATGGGCAAGGTGTGGCGGGCCCACGACGAGGTGCTGCACCGCACCGTGGCCGTCAAGGAGCTGACCGCCGGGCACTACGCCACCGACGCGGACCGGCTCGTTTTGCACGCCAGGACCCAGAAGGAGGCCCGCGCGGCGGCCCGCATCACCCACCCCGGTGTCGTCACCGTCCACGACGTCGTGGAGTACGACAACCGGCCGTGGATCGTCATGCAGTACGTCGACGGCCCGTCGCTCGCCGACCGGGCGAAGGAGTCCGGCGAGATCGAGGCGCGCGAGGCCGCCAGGATCGGGCTGCACGTGCTGGGCGCGCTGCGCGCCGCGCACGAGGCCGGGGTGCTGCACCGCGACGTGAAGCCGGGCAACGTGCTGCTCGCCCGGGACGGCCGGGTCCTGCTCACCGACTTCGGGATCGCCGCGATCGAGGGCGACTCCACCATCACCAGGACCGGTGAACTCGTCGGCTCCATCGACTACCTGGCGCCCGAGCGGGTACGCGGCGGCGACCCCGGCCCGGCGTCCGACCTGTGGTCGCTGGGCGCCACGCTGTACACGGCGGTCGAGGGGCGCTCGCCGTTCCGCCGGACCTCCCCGATATCGACCATGCAGGCCGTCGTCACCGAGGAGCCGCCGCCGCCCGCCAGGGCCGGGGCGCTCGCCCCCGTCATCACCGCGCTGCTGCGCAAGGAGCCCGCGGACCGGCCGTCGGCTGCGGACACCGAGCGGATGCTGCTCGAGGCCATGGAGGGCCGCACGCCCCGGGCCGCCCACGCCTTCGTCCCGACCCAGCAGGTCTCCGAGGAAGCGCTGCGCACGCTCGGCCCGGAGGCGATACCCGGCGGCACGGCCCAGCTGCCCCACCCCGTGCCCGTGGCGCCCCCCGGGCCCGCCCCGGTGACCCGCCGCAGCCGGGGCCGGTGGCGCACGACCGTCCTGGTCATCGCCCTGGCCGCACTGCTCGGCGGCGGCGCGGGGATCGCCGCCATGATGTACGCACACCGCACGGAGGCCGCAGGCACCACGGACGGTGGCACGGCCTCCCACGGCGCCCGCACCCCGGGGCCGGCCACCCCGAAGCCCGCGCCCACACCGACCCCCACGGGCTCGCCCACGACGGACACGGCGACGCAGAACGTGCCGGACGGCTGGCGGCGCGTGGAGGACCCCGCCGGATTCAGCGTCTTCATGCCGGAGGGCTGGGAGCGCCGGGTGGAGAAGACCAACATCGACTACACGCCCGACGGCGGCGTGCACTACTTCCGGGTCAGCGTCGACCCGGCCCCCGACTTCGACAACTCCTACGACCACATGATGGAGCTGGAGAAGACGCTCAGCACCCGCCTGCCGGAGTACCAGCGGCTGGAGCTGAACACCAACCTCTACCGCGACCACCCCGGTTCCATCTGGGAGTTCACCTGGACGGAGAAGAACGGCGAGGCGCGGCACGCCATCGACCAGATGTACTTCGCCGAGGAGGGCGGTCCGGAGTACGCGCTCTACATGACGGGCCCGGCGGACGACTGGGACGACACCCGGGACCGGTTCAACACGATGCTGCGCAGCTGGCGCGCGCCGGCCGAGCAATAGCCCCTGATCAGGGCTTATGTCGCCAGTGATCGCTGGCTGAGTCGGCGGGCGGGTGGCGGGACTCCGGGAGAGACGGTGAAAAGCTGTTACCCACGGGTACCCAAAGCCTTCCGGCCGACGTACTCTCGGCCTCATGACGGACTCGCAGGCCCTCACGTCCACCTCCGCCGCCGCTGTCGGCACCAACCCCGTGGCCGCCGCGCCCGCGGGCGTGCGCACGGCCGCCGATGTCGTGACGCCCGAGGTGATCGCCCAGCTGACGCGCGGCGTCGTCGGCTCCGGCCGCACCGCCAACCACACGCCCTTCACCGGTGAGAAGCTGGCCGACCTGCCGCAGTCCACCCCCGAGGACGTGGCGACCGCGTTCGAGCGGGCCCGCGCCGCCCAGCCCGTCTGGGCCGCCCTGCCGGTCCGGGAGCGGGCCGCGGTGCTCCTGCGCTTCCACGACCTCGTCATCGGCCGCCAGTCCGAGGTCCTCGACCTCATCCAGCTGGAGACCGGCAAGGCCCGGCTGCACGCCCACGAGGAGGTGCAGGCGGTCGCCGTCGCCGCCCGGCACTACGGCCGCAAGGCCGCCGCCTACCTGAAGCCGAAGCGGCACACCGGTGTCGTACCGGCGCTCACCAAGGTCACCGAGCTGCGCCAGCCGCGCGGTGTCGTCGGCCAGATCGCCCCGTGGAACTACCCCTTCGAGCTGTCCGTCGGCGACGCGCTGCCCGCCTTCGTCTCCGGCAACGCCGTGGTGATGAAGCCCGACACCGAGACCGCGCTGACCGCCCTGTGGGCCCGCGACCTCCTGATCGAGGCGGGGCTCCCGGCCGAGGTGTTCCAGGTCGTCCTGGGGGAGGGCCCGGTCGTCGGCCCCGAGGTCGTCAAGCACGCCGACTACGTCTCCTTCACCGGTTCCACCCGCACCGGCCGCGAGGTCGCCCAGGGCGCGGCGGCCCGGCTCGTCGGCGTCTCGCTGGAGCTCGGCGGCAAGAACGCCATGCTGGTCCTGGAGGACGCCGACGTGGAGAAGGCCGCCGCCGGCGCCGTCCGCGCCTGCTTCTCCTCGGCCGGCCAGCTCTGCATCTCCATCGAGCGGCTGTACGTCCACGAGTCCGTCGCCGACGCCTTCGTGGAGCGGTTCGCCGCCCGTACGAAGGCGATGCGGCTCGGCAACTCGCTCGCGTACGGCGCCGACATGGGCTCGCTGGTGGGCGAACGCCAACTGGAGACCGTCAGCCGGCATGTCGCCGAGGCCGTCGAGAAGGGCGCCAAGCTGGTGGCCGGCGGGGTCGCCCGCCCCGACATCGGCCCCCTCTTCTACGAGCCGACGATCCTGGACGGCGTCGAGGCCCCGATGGCCGTCTGCACCGAGGAGACCTTCGGGCCGGTCGTCTCGATCTACCACTTCCGCGACGAGGACGAGGTCGTGGAGCTGGCCAACGCCACCCCGTACGGCCTCAATTCGAGCGTCTGGACCAAGGACGGCCGGCGCGGCCACCGCGTCGCCGCCCGGCTGCGCACCGGCACCGTCAACATCAACGAGGGGTACGCCCCCGCGTACGGCAGCGTGCAGTCCCCGATGGGCGGCATGAAGGACTCCGGTCTCGGCCGCCGCCACGGCTCCGAGGGCATCCTCAAGTACACCGAGGCCCAGACCGTCGCCCAGCAGCGGCTGATCCCGCTCGCCCCGTCCTTCGGGATGGACGACGAGAAGTACGCGGCGTTCATGAGCCGCAGCCTGAAGGCGATGAAGGCGTTCCGCCTGCGCTGAACCCCGCTCGGGCAGGGGTGGGCGTTCCGCCCGAGCCGAACCCCCACCCCTGCCCGCACCACTTCTGTCCTTTCCGTACCGAGGAGTGCCATGTCCCAGGACAGCCATGCCCAGAATCAGGACCGGCCGGCCGGTGCGGCCGACGACGACGCCGCGTACGACTACGACGTGCTCGTCGTCGGCTCGGGCTTCGGCGGTGCGGTCTCGGCGCTGCGGCTGAGCGAGAAGGGGTACCGGGTCGGCGTCCTGGAGGCGGGCCGCCGCTTCACCCCGGGCACCCTCCCCAAGAACTCCTGGGACCTGAAGAACTACCTCTGGGCGCCCGCCCTCGGCCTCTTCGGCATCCAGCGCGTCCACTTGCTCGGCAAGGTGATGGTGCTGGCCGGCGCCGGGGTCGGCGGCGGCTCGCTCAACTACGCCAACACGCTGTACGTGCCCCCGGCCCCGTTCTTCGAGGACCGGCAGTGGGCGCACATCACCGACTGGCAGGACGAGCTGAAGCCGTACTACGACCAGGCCAAGCGGATGCTCGGGGTCCGGCTCAACCCGACGACGACCCCGTCCGACGTCCACCTCAAGGCGGCCGCCGAGGCCATGGGGGTCGGTGACACCTTCCACCTCGCCCCGGTCGGCGTCTTCTTCGGTGACGGCGAGGACGCGGACGGGACGGTGCGGGCCAGGCCCGGCGGCACGGTCGCCGACCCCTACTTCGGCGGCGCGGGCCCGGCGCGCAAGGCGTGCACCGAGTGCGGCGAGTGCATGACGGGCTGCCGCCACGGCGCGAAGAACACCCTCAACGAGAACTACCTCCACCTCGCCGAGAAGGCCGGCGCGGTCATCCACCCCATGACCTCCGTCGTCGGCGTCACCGACCACCCCGAGGGCGGCTACCGCGTCTCCACCGTGCCCACCGACCGCCGGAAGAAGGCCGCGCCGACCGTGCTGCGCGCCCGCAAGGTGGTCGTCGCGGCGGGCACGTACGGCACCCAGACCCTGCTGCACACGATGAAGGACAAGGGACTGCTGCCCCGGCTCTCCGCCCGGCTCGGCGAGCTGACCCGGACCAACTCCGAGGGGCTCGTCGGCGCGCAGACCTCCGACCGCCGCTACCGCAAGAAGCACGGTACGAAGCCCGACTTCACCAAGGGTGTCGCCATCACCTCGTCCATCCACCCCGACGAGAACACCCACATCGAACCCGTCCGCTACGGCAAGGGCTCCAACGCCATGGGCGGCATGACCATCCTCCAGGTCCCCTTCAGCACCCACCGGGTCCTCGCCTGGTTCGGGAACCTGGCCAAGCACCCCACGCTCGCCGTGCGCTCGCTCTCCAACCGGCGCTGGTCGGAGCGGGTCATCATCGGCCTCGTCATGCAGTCGCTCGACAACTCCCTGACCGCCTACCGCAAGCCGCGAGGCATAGGCAAGGGCCTGCTCACCGCACGCCAGGGCCACGGCGCGCCCAACCCGACGCAGATCGCCGAGGCGACCCAGAGCGCGTCGCTGCTCGCCGACGAGATCAACGGCTTCCCCGGTTCCAACATCGGCGAGCTGATGGGCACCCCGCTCACCGCCCACTTCCTCGGCGGCTGCCCGATCGGCGCCAGTGCCGACGAGGGGGTCATCGACCCGTACCACCGGCTCTTCGGGCACCCGGGCATCTCGGTGGTCGACGGCTCGGCGGTCTCCGCCAACCTCGGCGTCAACCCCTCGCTGACGATCACCGCGCAGGCGGAACGCGCCATGTCCTTCTGGCCCAACAAGGGCGAGCGCGACCCGCGCCCGGCACAGGGCGAGGCGTACGAGCGGCTGGCGGCCGTGGAGCCGCAGGCACCGGCCGTCCCGAAGGAGGCGTTCGGCGCGCTGCGGCTGCCGTTCCTGGGGATGCCTGCGGTGCCGCCGAAGAAGGCGGCCGAGAAGACGGAGGCGGCCGAGAAGACGGAGGCGGCCGAGATGACGGAGGCGGCCGAGAAGGCGGAGGCGGCCGAGAAGGCGTAGGGCGTAAAGGGCCGCAAGGGCCCAGGACAGCAGAAGGGGCTGCACCCCCCTCCAAGTGCAGCCCCTCACGCTGTAACCGGTCCGTCGCACAACAACCGACAACCGGTGTTCCGCATGCATGACCTGCCGGACGCCCCGATGGTTGTCCCCGCACTGATGAAATCTTTATGTGAGCTGGATCACTCCGGTTGGCGTACCCGATCCGTGATCTGATCCCGCGCAACTTTTCCCGTCCGCCCCAGGTCGTACCCATGTCGCTGCCGCAGCGGTCACACAGCTCCCGACGACCCCAGAGGGCCCGAGATGAGAAGCACGACCCCGAGAGCCGCGTTCCGCCGCATCGCAGGCGTGGTCGCCTCGGCCGGCCTGCTGGCCGCCGGCACGCTCGCGCTGGGCGGACCGGCCCGGGCGGCCGTTCCCGAGTTCACGCTCGGTGGCCCCGCCGACACGGCCCTGCACCCGTATCCGGCCACGGGCACCCCGCAGAAGGCGGCCCTGGGCATCACGGTCACCAACCCGTCCGAGGACGAGGAGAACGGCGTCTTCGACGGTGAGTACACCGTCCGCTTCGACTTCGGCGGGCTCGCCGGCGTCGCGGACGTCTCCTTCGGCGAGGACGGCAGCCTGGACTGCGAGCGGACCGGGACGACCGCCGTCTGCCACGACTACGGGATCCGGCCCGGCCTGAGCACCCTCGCCGAACTCGGCCTCAGCGCTGCCGAGGGCGGCAAGGACGGCGACACCGGCACCATCGCGGTCACGGCGGAGGCGGAGGGAGCCACCTTCCGGGCGTTCACCGCGCGCGTCACCGTCGGCGGGCCCGACCTCTCGATGAAGCGGCTGCCGTTCAGGACGGAGCTGAAGCCGGGGGACAGCCAGCCGGTGCCCATCACCTTCACCAACAACGGCACCCGCGCCGCCGACGGCGTCCTGCTCACCCTGCGCAACACCCGGGGCATGGAGTTCACCGAGCGGTACCAGAACTGCGAGTACGGCGAGGACGAGGCGGGCATGGGCAGCCCCGGCGCCTGGACCACCGCCCTGTGCGCCTTCCCGGGCAGCTACGAGCCCGGCGCCACCTACACGCTCGCCGAGCCGCCGGTGATCCGGGCCACGGAGCGCGCGTTCCACGACTCGTTCCTCTACCGCATCGCCGAGGACGGCAGCGACGCCCGCGCGGCGCTGCGGGACGGTGCCCGGTTCAGCCCCGGCAAGGGCGCCGCGCTCGCCCTGCGCAGGAGCCCTGCGGTCCGCTCGGCCGACCTGAACCCCGGCGACAACCAGCAGGACGTCGACTTCCGTACGGCCAACAGCGCCGACTTCGCGGCCTACGGCGACGAGGCCGGGGGCGCGGCGGGTGACACGGTCGACGTGACCGTCGGCTTCCGCAACAAGGGGCCCGCCTGGGTCGGGTACATCCGCTCCGGCGAGGACGTCGCCACCGTCGACTTCACCGTGCCCGACGGCACCTATGTCGTCACCAAGCCGGACGTCTGCCGGGGCGTGACCAAGGACGGCGACTACCGCGAGGACCAGAAGAAGGCCCCGCGCTACTTCTGCTCCACGCCCATGTCCGTACGCGAGGACGCCGACTTCGCCCTGCCCTTCCGGCTGAAGATCGTCACCGTGGAGGCAGGGGCGACCGGCGCGGTCGTCGTCCGCAACACCCACCTCCAGGCCCCCGCGCTGCCCTTCGACCCCGAGCCCGCCAACAACAGGGCGTCCCTGGTGCTCAACGCCGAGGGCTCCGGCGCCACGACGGGCGGCTCCGGCTCCGGCGGCTCGGCCTCGGGCTCCGGGGGCACCGGCGCCACGACCGGTTCCGGCGCGGGCGGCTCGTCCTCGGCGGGCACGACGGGTGCGGCGGGAACGACGGGCACGACCGGCACGACCGGCACGACCGGCTCCGGTTCCGGCGACACCGGCGGAGCGCTCGCCGCCACCGGGACCGTCGCGCTCGCGGCGTCCGGCGCGGCCCTCGCCGCACTGCTCGCGGGCGGCGTCCTGTTCACGGCCTCCCGCCACCGCGCGACGCGCTGACACAGCGCAGAGAAACGGCCGGCCCCGGGCGTCCCCGGAGCCGGCCGTTCCTGGAGAAACCAACGGTCCCTCCGAGTGACCGGGCTGCTGTCCCCTGCCGACCGGTCACGCACGCCGGTGCGCGGTCCCACGGCGTACACGCGGTACGCCACACGCCCCGGCGGAGCCACGCGTGGTTTCCATCGAGAGCCGCCCCTGGCTGGCACGGACACCGGGACCAACGAAGCCGCGCCGGGCCCGGTCACGCGCCGTACGGGTGAGACTCCGCCCGAACTGGGATACGCCCCTACAGCCCCCGGGGGGCGCCGGGTCAGACCCGGCCCCGGCACAGCTCCAGCAGCGTCATCGCCAGCGAGGTGCCCGGCCTGCCCAGCGCGTCGCGGTAGCGGGCCAGGATCTCCATCTCGCGGGACAGGTTGACCCGGCGGCCGCCCGAGGTCATCCGGGCCTCCTGGATCACCGAGGACACGGCCATCCGTTCCTGGACGAGCCCGATGATCCGGTCGTCCAGGGAGTCGATGCGGGTGCGGGCGTCGCCGATCAGGGACGCGGCCTCCTCGGTGCGGGCGCCGGTCGCCTCGGTGACGGTCTTGCTGCTCATGATGGGTCTCCCGGTGAGTGAGGTGCGGCTCCCCGGGGGCGACGGGCCCGGAACGCCAGAACGCCCCGGGCCTGTCGGCCCGGGGCGCCTGGAACGTTGCTCGTCAGTTGCTCAAGCAGCACGACCATGGCAGCCGGCGGGCCGGATGCCATAGGTAAAGACGAAGGTCGTGTGCTGACGCATGGGGACAGTATGGGCCCATCCCCGCCGCCGGCCCATCCCGGGCCCGGATGGTGAGACGCAGGCCGCCCGCCGGACGGCGAGGGAAACTTCCGGCCGCCGGTAGAATTGGAGGACCGACCCCTCTCCACCGCCGGAAGGCCGCCCCGTGCCAGCAGCACCCCCCGCCGCCCCCGACACCACCACCGACGTGGTTCTCGTTGTCGACTTCGGCGCGCAGTACGCCCAGCTCATCGCCCGACGCGTCCGTGAGGCCCGGGTCTACAGCGAGATCGTCCCGTCCACGATGCCGGTGGCCGAGATGCTGGCCAAGAACCCCCGGGCGATCATCCTGTCCGGCGGGCCCTCCTCGGTGTACGCCGAGGGCGCGCCCTCGCTGGACCGTGCGCTGTTCGAGGCCGGGGTCCCCGTCTTCGGCATGTGCTACGGCTTCCAGCTGATGGCGACCACGCTCGGCGGCACCGTCGACGACAACGGCGCCCGCGAGTACGGCCGCACCCCGCTCGCCGTCTCCAAGTCCGGCTCCACCCTCTTCGAGGGCACCCCGGCCGAGCAGTCGGTGTGGATGTCGCACGGCGACGCCTGCTCCGCCGCCCCCGAGGGCTTCACCGTCACCGCGTCCACGGACGTCGTCCCGGTCGCCGCCTTCGAGAACGACGAGAAGAAGCTCTACGGCGTCCAGTACCACCCCGAGGTCATGCACTCCACGCACGGCCAGCAGGTCCTGGAGCACTTCCTGTACCGGGGCGCGGGCATCGAGCCGGCCTGGACCACGGGCAACGTGATCGAGGAGCAGGTCGCCGCGATCCGCGCGCAGGTCGGGGACAAGCGCGCCATCTGCGGGCTGTCCGGCGGCGTGGACTCCGCCGTCGCCGCCGCACTCGTGCAGAAGGCCATCGGCTCCCAGCTCACCTGCGTCTACGTCGACCACGGCCTGATGCGCAAGGACGAGACCGAGCAGGTCGAGAAGGACTTCGTCGCCGCGACCGGCGCGAAGCTGAAGGTCGTCGACGCGGAGAAGCGCTTCCTCGACGCCCTGGCCGGCGTGTCCGACCCGGAGCAGAAGCGGAAGATCATCGGCCGCGAGTTCATCCGCGTCTTCGAGCAGGCCCAGCTGGAGATCCTCCAGGAGGAGGGCCCCGAGGTCGCCTTCCTCGTGCAGGGCACGCTCTACCCGGACGTCGTGGAGTCCGGCGGCGGCACCGGCACCGCCAACATCAAGTCCCACCACAACGTGGGCGGCCTCCCCGAGGACATCGAGTTCGAGCTCGTCGAGCCGTTGCGCCAGCTGTTCAAGGACGAGGTCCGGATGGTCGGCCAGGAGCTCGGCCTGCCCGAGGAGATCGTGCAGCGCCAGCCCTTCCCGGGCCCCGGCCTCGGCATCCGCATCGTCGGCGAGGTCACCAAGGAGCGGCTCGACCTGCTGCGCGATGCCGACGCCATCGCCCGCGAGGAGCTGACCAAGGCCGGCCTGGACCGCGACATCTGGCAGTGCCCGGTGGTCCTGCTCGCGGACGTCCGCAGCGTCGGCGTCCAGGGCGACGGCCGCACCTACGGCCACCCGATCGTGCTGCGCCCGGTCTCCTCCGAGGACGCCATGACCGCCGACTGGTCGCGGCTGCCCTACGAGACCCTCGCCAAGATCTCCACCCGCATCACCAACGAGGTCGCCGACGTCAACCGCGTGGTGCTCGACGTGACGAGCAAGCCGCCGGGGACGATCGAGTGGGAGTGACCTCCCCCGCAGTACGCGACTGATGCCGCCGCCCGGCGTTCCGGGCGGCGGCATCGTCGTATCCGCCCGGCCCGAATCGGTACGTGATCGCTCTGGCCACCTGGGGTGACCGGCGGTAGCTTCCGAGCGAATGCCCTGGGAGCCCCCGAGGAGTCGCCATGCCCGAGCCCACGCCCCTGCCCGTCGAGCAGCTGCACTTCGCGATGCCGCCCGTCCACCAGTCGCCCGACGAGGAACGCGCCCACCGCAAGGAGCGGCTGGCCGGCGCGCTGCGGCTGTTCGGTTCGTACGGCTACGAGGACGGCGTCTCCGGCCACATCACCGCGCGCGACCCGGAGTTCACCTCCTGCTTCTGGGTCAACCCGTTCGGCGTCCCGTTCGACGAGGTGCGCCCCGACGACCTGGTCCTGGTCAACGGCGAGGGCCAGGTCCTCCAGGGACGCCACCACGTCAACCAGGCGGCCTTCACCGTCCACGCCCAGGTCCACCTGGCCCGCCCGGACGTCGTCGCGGTCGCCCACACCCACTCCGAGCACGGCGGCGCACTGGCCGCGCTGGGCGAGCTGATCGACCCCCTCACCCAGGAGTCCTGCGCCTTCTACGAGGACCACGCCCTGTACGACGCGTACACCGGGGTCGTGGTGGACGAGGAGGAGGGGCGCCGGATCGCCGCCGCGCTCGGGGGCCGCAAGGCGGTCATCCTGCGCAACCACGGGCTGCTGACCGTGGGCGACTCGGTGGACGCGGCGGCCTGGTGGTTCCTCGCCCTGGAGCGGTCCTGCCGGATCCAGCTGGCCGCGCGGGCGGCCGGAAAGCCCGTGCTGATCGAACACCGGGACGCGGTCGCCACCCGCGAACAGCTCGGCAGCGATCTCGTCGCCTGGATCAACTACCAGCCGCTCTGGCGCCGCATCTCTCGAACATTCTGACGAAGTCGCCCGCCCGGTGTGCCCCGATGCGGCAACCACCCGTCCCGTACGGCACAATTCGCAGCAATCACCGCCGAGTTGATCAGTCGAGGGCGGTACCAGGGGCAGGAAAGGGCGGCGTTCTCCGTGGCGTTGGACGAGGCACGACAGGGCGTGCACGGCGGAGGCTGCACGTGCGGCGACTGCCCGCACGGGGCGCGCCAGGGGCACCGGCGCGCGGTGGCCGCCTTCCTGGTCAAGCGGGACGAGTTCGCCGCCGGACAGGGGCTGCCGGCCGGGGTCGCCCAGTCCGCGTCCGCGGCCCGGCAGTGGATCTCCGACGAACTCACCGAGTCCGCGCGGGCCGTCGCCGACCGGGGCCGGGAGGCCGGGGACGCCTGGCTGTACCGGGTGTGGCAGCGCACCCTGGTCATCGTCTGGGGCGCCCTCGCCGTGCTGGCCATCGCCGAGGCCGCCACCGCGATCGGCGCGGGCTGGAGCCACGCCCGTACCGCCGGACTGGTCGCGGGGTTCGTCACCGCCGGGCTGCTGACCGGCGCCGCCCACGTCCACCGGGCGCGCGGCGGCCTCCTCGCGCCGCTGATCGGCGAGGACAACCGGCTCTCCACCTCCCGCACGGTCGCCGCGTCCTGGGTGCTGCTCGCCGTCTTCTCCGTGCTCGTCCTCGCCCTCCAGCTGGCCGCCGCCTCCGACCACGCGCGGCGCGACGAGCTGATCGACGGCCTGGACCTGGCGCGCGGCGCCGGGGTGGTGTCCGTGCTGGCGCTGGTGTGCGCCGTCGCGGTGGCCGTCCGCCGGGTGGTGAGCGTACGGGTGCTGTCCGGGCGGCTCCAGAAGCTGCGGGCCGACCGGCCGCGCGCGGCGGACCTGCTCACCGACGACTCGGGGCGCGGCGGCTTCACGGACGTGCAGTACGTGCTGGTGTCCACCGTCGCCGTGGTGTTCGCCGCGGTCCGGCTGGCCCGCCGACCCGAGCAGCTGCCCGACCTGCCGTGGGGGCTCGCCCTGCTGGTGGCCGTCTCGGCGGCCGTCTACTTCACCGGCAAGTACGGCGAGGGCGGCCGGCCCGTCGTGCTGTCCGTGGTCCGGTCCCGGGAGGCGGGCGACCTGGACGCGCCGATCCGGACCGGCGACGACATCGAGATCCGGGGCGCGGGGTTCGTGCCGCCCGGCGCCGGGTCCCCGGACCGGCTGGCCCGCGTCGTCGTGCGGATCGGCTCCGTCCACGTCCACGTCCCGCTCATCCCGGTCACCGGCGGCTTCGCCAACCCCTCCGACACGCTGCTGACCGTGCCGGTCCCGGTGGAGGTGGAGCCGGGCGTGGTCGAGGTGCAGGTCGTGACGGCCGCGGGCACCGAGTCCAACCGCGTGGCGATCGACGTGACCGACTGACCGCGCCCGCTGTGAACCCGGCCCGCACGGGGTCCTCCCGCCGGCTTCGTACGTAAGGTCGGGTGACGGGCCGTACGGTCCGGTGGCAGCGGCCGGGTGGCCGCACGGCGCGGCGCGCACGGCACAGAGCGGTGCGGTCGCCGAAGGCGGGAGAAGCATGCACGGGTACGGCGGTAACGGGCGGGGCCTCGGCGAGGCCAGGAGCCTGCGGGACCTGGCACGGGAGCACGCCCTGCTGCCCCTGCGGATCTTCCTCGGGGTCACCTTCGTCTACGCGGCGCTCGACAAGCTCACCGACAGCGCGTTCTTCCACGCCACCGGCCCCGGGTCCATCGGCGAGCAGATGCAGGCGGTGCGCGACTCCGCCGCGATCCCCGCCCTGGTCGACCTCGCGCTGAAGGGACCGTCCGGCTTCGGGTACGCCATCGCCTTCGGCGAACTCGCCGTCGGGATCGGCACCCTGCTCGGCCTGTGGACCAGGATCGCCGCGCTCGGCGGGGCCCTGATCTCGCTGAGCCTGTGGCTGACCGTCAGCTGGCAGGTCTCCCCGTACTACCTCGGCAACGACCTCGTCTACCTCATGGCCTGGCTGCCGCTGCTGCTCGGCGGGGCCGCGTCGCTCTCCCTGGACGCCGTTCTCGCGGCGCGGCGGCGGCGGATCCGGTAGCCGATCCAGGTGACCAGGAGGGCCGTCCACAGGCCGCCGGTGAACAGCCCGATGAAGAACTGTGGCGGGGCGTCCCAGAAGCCCGCCGCGTCCCACGCGTAACCGGCGGCCAGGGCCAGCATCACCAGGCCGGCCACGGCCCGTCCGGGCCGGATCTCATGACGCGGCACGGTTGACCTCCACCTGTCCGTAGCCCACTTCCAGATCGAGTGCGATGGTGCCGCCCGGCTCGCTGCCCTCGGCCGGGGGCAGCGTCCGGCGCTCGTCCTGCGAGGCGCGGACATCCAGGTCGCCCCTGCTGTGCCCGTCCAGCACCACGATCGCGCCGACGCGGGTCTTCGCGTGCACCTCCACGGTGGCGTCCAGGGGCACGTGCACCAGGACCCGGCCCGCCCGGGCCTCCACCCGGGTCCGCACGGTCTCGCCCTTGGGCACGGCGATCCGGCTCAGGTCCAGCTCCGCCTGCCCGGAGGCGACCGCGTAACGCGGCTGCACCGCCGCCACCGACACCGGGCGCCACTGCTCGCGCACCCAGTGCGTGGGGATGTCCTTGGGCAGCACGGCGGCCCCCGCCAGCAGCCCGGCCGTGATCATCGCGAGCAGCAGCGTGCCGAAACCGGTCCGCCCGACGAAGGCGCTGACCAGCATCGCCAGACCGAACACCGCGAGCGCGGCGGCGAGCCCGATCTGCAGGCTCGTACCGAGCGGCTGGGCGTCCCAGCTCAGCCCCGTGCCCAGACCACCCGCCACCAGCGCGCCCAGGAACGCCAGGCCGCCGATGGAGCGCGGCCCCCGGACCTCCCGCGACCGGACCTCCCGCGACCGGGGCGGCGGCGGGCGGAACGGCGCGTCGGCCGTCGCCCCGCGCGGCTCCCCGTCCAGCACCGCGTTCGGCGGCCCCCACAGATAACCGACGCCCACCGGGCCCGTCGTGCCGTCCTTGACGATCGGGTCACGCCACCAGGACGGGCCCGACAGCGTGGGCGGCGCCTTCACCTCGGGCGGCGCGTCCGACACCGCCTGCGCGGCCGCCGGGTGCAGCGGGGCCTGCTGACCGGCCGTCTTGCGCGCCTGCGTCCACATGGAGAAGCCGAGAACCGCGAGCGACAGCATCGCGGAGAAGGCGAGCGTGCCGCCGTTGCCCAGCATCGACAGGAACAGACCGCAGCCGATCAGCGCGCACAGCACCGCGATCAGCGACGCCCCCTCGACGCGCCCCGACAGCAGCCGGCGCGCCTCGTTCTCGTCCTCGCCCTCCAGCGGGATCAGCAGCCAGGCGAAGCCGTAGAAGATCAGCCCGAAGCCGCCGGTCACCGAGAGCACACCGAGCACGATCCGGAAGATCACCGGATCGACCTCGCAGTACCGGCCGAGCCCGCCGCACACCCCGGCCACCAGCTTGTGCCGCGGGCTGCGGTGCAGGCGCGGTGGGGGCGGGGGAGGCGGTGCGGCGCCGGGCGCCGCGTCCTGGGGAACGGTCATGGCTCCATGGTGACGGGCCCCGCGCCCCTCCGGCACCCGCCCCGACCCTGGCCGGTCCCTGATATTGATCCGCCCGGCCCTCAGGGGTGCCGAGACCGCCGCACCCCGGGTCTCAGGGTCGAAGTGGGGGCCGACCCTGATGCCACCACCCGTACCGGCATGTGACGATCGGGGCATGCCAGCCGCCACCACCCGAGCCGCGAGCTCCCAGGCCCCCGACCCGGAGGAGCCGCCGCTGCGCAAGCTCTACCGCAGCGCCGACGGCCGGCTGCTGGGCGGGGTCGCACGCGGACTTGCCGGGCACCTCGGACTGCCGGTGGCCTGGCTGCGGTTCGTCTTCCTCGGACTGTTCTTCGCGGACGGCCTCGGCGCGCTCCTCTACGCGGTGTTCTGGATCATGGTCCCGCTCGGCATCGGCGGCGTGGACGGACCGAGGTCCATCTTCGAGACCGCCCCCGACGGCAGACGCCGGCTCCGCAAACCCGACAAGGGCCAGGTCTTCGCCCTCATCGCGCTGCTCATCGGCGCCGTCATCTTCGTCGGCAACGTCGACATGGGCAGCAAGGCCGACCGCTACATCTGGCCCACCCTGCTCATCGGCGCCGGCTCCGTCCTCGTCTGGCGCCAGGCCGACAACGCCCGCCGCGCCCGCTGGATGGAGGTCGGCAGCCGCCGCCGCGTCCTGCACCTGGCCCGCGCCCTGGCCGGAGTCGCCCTGGTCGGCCTCGGCCTCGCCGGCTTCATGGTCGTACGCGGCTCCGCCGCCCAGCTCGGCAACGTCCTCACCGCGGCCATCGCCGTCCTCACCGGCATCGCCCTGCTCGCCGGCCCCTACCTCGTCCGCATGACCCAGGACCTCTCCGAGGAACGCCTCATGCGCATCCGGGCCCAGGAGCGGGCCGAGGTCGCCGCCCACGTCCACGACTCCGTGCTGCACACCCTCACCCTGATCCAGCGCAACGCCGACGAGCCGGGCGAGGTCCGCAGGCTGGCCCGCGCCCAGGAACGCGAGCTGCGCAACTGGCTGTACAACCCCGAGGGCACCGGCAAGGACGAGGACGACGAGCCGGAGACCCTGGCCGAGGCGGTCAAACGGGCCGCCGCCGAGGTCGAGGACAAGCACGGCGTCCCGCTGGAGGTCGTCGTCGTCGGCGACTGCCCGCTGGACGAGAAGCTGGCCGCACAGATGCAGGCCGCGCGCGAGGCGATGGTCAACGCCGCCAAGTACGGTGGCGAGGGCGGCGCCGTCCAGGTCTACGCGGAGGTCGAGGGCCGCACGGTCTTCGTCTCCGTGCGCGACCGGGGCCCGGGGTTCGACCTGGACGCCGTACCGGGGGACAGAATGGGCGTACGAGAATCGATCATCGGCCGGATGCAGCGCAACGGCGGCAGCGCCCGGCTGCGTTCGGTGCCCGGCGGGGGCACGGAAGTCGAGCTGGAGATGGAGAGGACGAGCGATGAACGGGACCACTGAGGCGGCCGGGGGCCACGCGGGCCCGGAGCGCCGGGTACGAGTCGTGCTCGTCGACGACCACCGGATGTTCCGCACCGGCGTACAGGCCGAGATCGGCCGCACCGAGGAGACCGGCGTCGAGGTCGTCGGCGAGGCGGCCGACGTCGACCAGGCGGTCACCGTCATCACGGCGACCCGCCCCGAGGTCGTCCTCCTCGACGTCCACCTCCCCGGCGGCGGCGGCGTCGAGGTGCTGCGCCGCTGCGCACCCCTGATGGGCGCCGCCGAGAACCCGGTGCGCTTCCTCGCGCTGTCCGTCTCGGACGCCGCCGAGGACGTCATCGGCGTCATCCGGGGCGGCGCCCGCGGCTACGTCACCAAGACGATCACCGGCGCCGACCTGGTCGACTCGGTCTTCCGGGTCCAGGACGGCGACGCGGTGTTCTCGCCCCGGCTGGCCGGCTTCGTCCTCGACGCCTTCGCCTCCACGGACGCGCCCCCGGTCGACGAGGACCTCGACCGGCTGACCCAGCGCGAGCGCGAGGTGCTGCGGCTGATCGCCCGGGGCTACGCGTACAAGGAGATCGCCAAGCAGCTCTTCATCTCGGTGAAGACGGTCGAGTCCCACGTCTCGGCGGTGCTGCGCAAGCTCCAGCTCTCCAACCGCCACGAACTGACCCGCTGGGCGACGGCGCGGCGGCTGGTGTGAGTCAGGCGCCTTCGCGGTCGGGGTCGAGTGAGATGTTCAGCTTCTCGCCGACCCTGCGGTAGCCGATGGACGCGTAGATCCGCTCCACATCGGGGTCGCCCGGCTCCAGCCACACCACCCGGCAGCCCCGCTCGAACGCGGTGCGCGTCAGGTGTACGGAGAGCGCGGCCCCGATGCCCCGGCGGCGGAAGTCCGCGCCCACCGCGAGGCCCGCGAGCTCGCTGAGCCCGTCGACCGGGACCGAGCAGCCGCCCGCGCCGGCCGGGGTGCCGTCGACGGTCGCGAGGGCGGCGACCCCGCCGCCGGCCACCGCGTCGCGCAGCCAGCCGGCCGTGCCGTCCTCGGGCTCACCGGTCCCGCCGTAGCCGAGGTGCTGGACGAGGGCCGCGGCGTCGAACTCCGCGTCGGTGGCCGGCTCGGTCATCACCAGGCCCGCCACCGGCTTCGGGGTGACCAGGTCACCGGGGGCGCAGGCGAGGATCGGGGCGCGGTTCTCGACGGTGAACCCGGCGGCGAGCAGCGCCGGTTCGACCGCCGGGGCCCAGCCGGGCAGGAACTCCAGGCGCGGCATCCGGTCCAGGTCGCGGAAGGCCGCTATGAGGGCGTCGAGTTCGCCGGGCGTCGGGTCGGCGTCCTGGTCGGGGATGGCGTAGTTGGCGTACTTCAGGGACCAGTCCGGGTTGTAGCGGATCGCGAAGGGGCCGACGCGGACATGGTCGGGGGAGCGGAGCGTGAGCGTGCGGGCGTGGGTCTGGACGTCGATGTCCAATGACATGTGCGGGTTTCCTCAGGGCAGTTGGGCTCGGAAGTCGGGAGCCTATGCCACCCGGGTGGCTCCCGCGAAAGGCATTTCACCGATCGGCGCGACGCGGACCGGTGCGCCGGGGCGCGGGGCGTGGATCATCTGCCCGTTCCCGATGTACAGCCCGACATGGCTGACGCCCGAGTAGAAGAACACCAGGTCTCCGGGCGCCAGTTCGGACCGGGAGACCCGCCGCCCCGCGTTGATCTGGGTGTACGTGGTCCGGGGGAGCGAGACGCCCGCCGAGCGCCAGGCGGCCTGGGTGAGGCCGGAGCAGTCGAACGAGGAGGGCCCGGTGGCGCCCCAGACGTACGGCTTGCCCAGGGCGCTGTACGCGAAGGCGACCGCCTGGGCGGCCCGCGCGTTGGGTGCGGCGACCGCGCCGCGCGGGGCGCTGCGGTCGGCGTGGCCGGCGCCCCGGCCGTCCTCGGCGGCCCCGTAGGCGGCGCGCTCGGCGGGGGAGAGGCGGGCGAGCAGGCGCCGGGCCTCGGCGAGCTTGGCGCGGACGGTTGCCCGGTGCTCCTTCAGGGCGGTCTGGCGGGCGGCCAGCTCGGTCAGCTTGTCCGCCGCCTCGGCGCGCACCTGGGCGATGTCGGCGACCTGGCGCCGCACCGAGCCGAGCTCCGCCGCCCGGCGCTCGTCGGCCCGCTCCACGTACGAGGCGCGCCGGAGGTACTGGTCGGGGTCGGAGGAGAGCGCCAGCTGCACGGAGGGGTCGATCCCCGCGGAGCGGTACTGCGCGGCGGCGTACGCGCCGAGGGTGTCGCGGGCGGCGTTGAGCCGCGCGGTCCTGCGGGCGGCCTCGTCGCGCAGGGCGTCGACCGACTTGGCGGCGGCGGCCGCCTCGGTCTTCGCGCCGTTGTACTTCTCGGTGGCGGCCTCCGCCTCCCGGTACAGCCGGTCCACCTGTGCCTTGACCTGGGCGGCGGTCGGCGCCGGGTCGGCGTGCGCGGCTCCCGGCAGTACGGCGGCGGTCGCGGCTCCCGCGAAGGCGAGGGTCGCCGCGGTGCGGGCCGCGGAGCCGGTGTACAGGCGCTGCCTGGGCTTGCGATGCGCTGCCACGAGGGCGGGCGTCCTTCCGTGCGACGGCCCGGCGGCGTCTGCCGGCGGGCTTCTGCGGTGGTCCGGCGAGGACGGTGCTTCGGGCCGGCCACCGGGAAGGGACGCTAATCCGGGGACACGGGCGGGAGTCGTTTTGACGCTTATTGCCCGCTCTTGGCGTGGCATTGTCGCCGGAAGAACGTGAATGGCGATGAACGACCGGAAAAATTGCCGCAGATACTGGCAATCGGTGCATTCATCATTCAATCGGCCGGTACGCCCCACCTGGGTGTGAGGTGCCGGTACGGCCGGGGCTAAGGTGCGGAACCATGCGCGTACTCATCGATTTCGTCGTCGCCCTGCACATCATCGGCATCGCCGCTTTGCTCGGCGGTTTCCTCGGCCAGATGAAGGCGATGAAGGCCGGCACGGCCCGGTTCGTCCCCGGGATGCTGCACGGTGCGCTGACCATGCTGGTCACCGGGGTCGCCCTGGTCGGGCTCGACCAGGCCGACGACCACCCCGTGAACAACGTCAAGATCGGCGTCAAGCTGCTGATCCTGGTCGTCATCCTCGGGCTCGTCTACGTCAAGCGGGACGAGGAGAAGGCCGGCAAGGGCCTCTTCGCGGCGGTGGGCGCCCTGACCGTCGCCAACATCTTCATCGCCACGCTCTGGACCTGACGGCCGCGGCGGGCCGGCCCGCTCCCGGGCCGGCCCCCTTCCCCGGTCAGGCCGGGCGCACGCTTCCGTAGATCGGCATGTAGTAGATCGACTCCTCGCGCACGTTCGCCCCGGGCTTCGGTGCGTGGATCATCATGCCGTCGCCCTTGTAGATCCCGACGTGGCTGATGTCGTCGTAGAAGAAGACCAGGTCACCGGGTTGGAGATCGGCGGTGGCGATCCGGGTGCCGACGTTCACCTGGTCCCAGGTGGTCCGGGGTATGTCGACCCCGGCCGCCTTCCACGCCGCCCGGGTGAGCCCCGAGCAGTCGTACGAGGAGGGGCCGGTCGCCCCCCAGACGTACGGCTTGCCGATCTGCGCCCGGGCGAAGGCGAGGACCCTCTCCGCCTTCGTCGAGGCGCTGGAACCGGCGCCCGAACCGGAACCGGAACCCGAGCCCGTCTCCGTACCGCCGCCGCCCGACTCCTTCGCCCTGCGCGCGGCCTCCTTCTTGGCGGCGGCCTGCTTCTTCGCCAGCTCCGCCGCCTTGCGCCTGGCCTCCGCCTCCTTCTTGCGCTCCAGCTCCGCCAGGCGCGCCTTCTCCTCGGCGGTCAGCTTCGACAGCAGCGTCCGGGCCTCGGTCAGCTTGGTCTGGACGTTCTGCTTGCTGGTGCGCAGCGCGGTCTGCGACTCGGTGAGCGTCTCCAGGTTCTCGACCGCCCGGGCGCGCTGCTCGGAGACCTTGGCCTGCTGCGTACGGAACTCCGTGACCGCCTGCTGCTGGCGGTCGGCCATCCGGTTCATCAGGTGGGTCTGGTCGAAGAACGACTGCGGGTCGTCGGCCAGGAAGAAGGTCGCGGTCGGCGCGAGGGCGCCGTCGCGGTACTGGGCGGCGGCGTAGTTGCCGAGCGTCCTGCGGGCGTCGTTCACCTTCGCGGTGCGCTTGGCCACGTCCTCCAGCAGCGTGTCGACCTTGGTCCGCTGCTTGTCCGTGGCCTCCTTCGCCTGGTTGTACTTCTGGGTCGCGGTGCCCGCCTGCCGGTAGAGGTCGTCGACCTTCTTCTGCACTTCCTCGATGCTGGGCCTGGGCGCCGGGGCGGCCATCGCGCTCTGCGAGGACAACAGGGTCACCGACGCCAGCGCGGCCGAGGTCAGCCCGACGGCGGGGGCGGTGGAGCGCATCCGGGTGCGCGGTTTGCGATGCGACGCCAAGGCCGGCATCTCCTTCCGTGGACCGCCTACCGGGTTAGCTGTCGGGTTCGGGCGGAACGGAAGGCTGCCCTACGGTCCAGTGGGGGACGCGGACCGATTCACCCCGGTGATGCGTGTGGGTCCCCGGTTCCGGGCGCCCTGGGGATGCCCGGATTCGGCGTGGACGCCCGCTCGGCGTGGGTCGCCTCTGGGGGTACGGGCCGTCCGAACGAGCACGCTAGCCAACGCATGGCGCCGCTGGGAAGGTTGATGTTCGATATGCCCGATACATTTTCGTGACCTTTTCGGAGCGGGGCCGAGTGTCGGTGCGGAGCTTTAGACTCGGACAGCGATGAGCAGCCTCTTTGACGACAGTTTCCTGGCCGGCCTCCAGTCCGAGGAGGAACGGCCCCCGCCGCCCCCCGAGGACTCCGCACCCGAAGCGGTGCCGGAGGACCTTTTCGCGGGCGTGTTCGACGGGCCCCCGCCCCCGCGCGACGCGTACTACCGCGACGGCGCCCACCGCCCCGTCATCGACCCGGCGGCCCTGCTCGACGGGCTGAACACCGAGCAGCGCGCCGCCGTCGTGCACGCCGGTTCCCCGCTGCTCATCGTCGCCGGCGCCGGCTCCGGCAAGACCCGGGTGCTGACCCACCGCATCGCCCACCTCCTGGCCGAGCGCGGAGTGCACCCCGGCCAGATCCTGGCGATCACCTTCACCAACAAGGCCGCCGGCGAGATGAAGGAGCGCGTCGAGCAGCTCGTCGGGCCCCGGGCCAACGCCATGTGGGTCATGACCTTCCACAGCGCGTGCGTCCGCATCCTTCGCCGCGAGTCGAAGAAGCTCGGCTTCACCTCCTCGTTCTCGATCTACGACGCGGCCGACTCCAAGCGGCTGATGGCCCTGGTCTGCCGCGACCTGGAGCTGGACCCGAAGCGCTACCCGCCGAAGTCGTTCACCGCCAAGGTCTCCAACCTCAAGAACGAGCTCATCGACGAGGAGACCTTCGCGGGTCAGGCAACCGATGGTTTCGAGAAGACCCTCGCCCAGGCGTACGCGATGTACCAGGCCCGGCTGCGCGAGGCCAACGCGCTGGACTTCGACGACATCATCATGACGACGGTCCACCTGCTCCAGGCATTCCCCGACGTCGCCGAGCACTACCGCCGCCGCTTCCGGCACGTCCTGGTCGACGAGTACCAGGACACCAACCACGCGCAGTACACCCTCGTACGGGAGCTGGTCGGCCCGGCCGGCCCCGAGGACGCCCCCGCCGAGCTGTGCGTCGTGGGTGACGCGGACCAGTCGATCTACGCCTTCCGGGGCGCGACCATCCGCAACATCCTCCAGTTCGAGGAGGACTACCCGGACGCGACGACGATCCTGCTGGAGCAGAACTACCGCTCCACCCAGACGATCCTGTCCGCCGCCAACGCGGTCATCGAGCGCAACGAGAGCCGCCGCCCCAAGAACCTGTGGACCAACGCCGGCACCGGCGCCCGCATCACCGGCTACGTCGCGGACACCGAGCACGACGAGGCGCAGTTCGTCGCCGAGGAGATCGACCGCCTCACCGACGCGGGCGACGCCAAGGCCGGCGACGTCGCCGTCTTCTACCGGACGAACGCGCAGTCCCGTGTCTTCGAGGAGATCTTCATCCGCGTCGGCCTGCCCTACAAGGTCGTCGGCGGCGTGCGCTTCTACGAGCGCAAGGAGGTCCGGGACGTCCTGGCCTACCTCCGGGTCCTGGCCAACCCCGAGGACACCGTCCCGCTCCGCCGCATCCTGAACGTCCCCAAGCGCGGCATCGGCGACCGCGCCGAGGCGATGATCGACGCCCTGTCCCTGCGCGAGAAGATCAGCTTCCCGCAGGCGCTGCGCCGCGTGGACGAGGCGTACGGCATGGCCGCCCGCTCCGCCAACGCCGTGAAGCGGTTCAACACGCTGATGGAGGAGCTGCGCACGGTCGTGGAGTCCGGAGCCGGCCCGGCCGTGGTGCTCGAAGCGGTCCTGGAGCGTACGGGCTACCTCGCCGAGCTCCAGGCGTCCACCGACCCGCAGGACGAGACCCGCATCGAGAACCTCCAGGAGCTGGCCGCCGTCGCGCTCGAATTCGAGCAGGAGCGCGGCGAGGAGGAGGGCGCGGGCACCCTCGCGGAGTTCCTGGAGAAGGTGGCGCTCGTCGCCGACTCCGACCAGATCCCCGACGAGGACACCGACGGCTCCGGCGTCATCACGCTGATGACCCTGCACACGGCGAAGGGCCTCGAATTCCCGGTGGTCTTCCTGACCGGCATGGAGGACGGCGTCTTCCCGCACATGCGGGCGCTGGGCCAGGTCAAGGAGCTGGAGGAGGAGCGCCGCCTCGCGTACGTCGGCATCACCCGCGCCCGCGAGCGGCTGTACCTGACCCGGGCGGCCATGCGCAGCGCCTGGGGCCAGCCCTCGTACAACCCACCGTCGCGGTTCCTGGAGGAGATCCCGGACCAGCACCTGGACTGGAAGCGCAAGGGCCCGATGGCCGCCCCGGCGGGGCCCACATCGGGCATCACCTCGTCGCTCTCCGCCTCCCGCGCCCGCTCCGGCCCGTCCGGCTTCGCCACCCGGCGGACCTCGGACAAGCCGACGATCACCCTGGTGGCGGGCGACCGGGTCACGCACGACCAGTTCGGCCTGGGCACGGTGACGGCGGTCGAGGGCGTCGGCGACCAGGCGAAGGCCACGGTCGACTTCGGCGACGACCGGCCGAAGAAGCTGCTCCTGAGGTACGCGCCGGTGCAGAAGCTCTGACGCCCGCCTGACGGCCCCGGGGCTCTTGGGGCTGACGGCCCCGGGGCTCTTGGGGCTCCGGGGCCGGGCGGTTACCTGCTCAGGTCGGGTTGACGCCGTGGCTGCGGAGCCAGGGCAGCGGGTCGATGGCCGCGCCGCCGCCGGGCCGCACCTCGAAGTGCATGTGCGGACCGGTCGAGTTCCCGGAGCTCCCGGAGTACGCGATGACGTCGCCCGCCTTGACCTGGCCCGAGCGGATACGGGTGCTGCTGAGGTGGCAGTACCAGGTCTCGGTGCCGTCCGCCATGGTCACGATGGCCATGTTGCCGTAGGCGCTGTTGTACTGCGTACGGACGGTGCCATCGGTCGCGGCCATCACCGGGGTGCCGTACTGGACCGGGAAGTCGATGCCCGTGTGCACGGACATCCAGTTGACGCCCGCCTGGCCGAAGTACGCGCTCAGCCCGTGCTGCTTGACCGGCATCACGAACTTGGGGCGCAGGGCCTCCTTGCGGGCCGCCTCCGCCGCGCGCTTCCTCTTCTCGGCGGCCTGCCGCTCCTTGAGGTCGATGCGCTCCTGGGTACGGCTGGCGCGGTCCGCGAAGTTCTCCGCGTCGGCCCTGAGGTTGGCGAGCTGGGTGTCCAGAGCGTTGTTGGCCGCGACCGGCTTGACCGTGCCGGGGTCGGCGGCGGCCATCGTCGTGGTCGCGTCCTTCTTCGCCTCGTCCCCGCCCATGCCGCTCACGGAGGCGGCGGCGATCCCGGCCACGCTCATCACGCAGGCGGAGGGAACGGCGACGGTGAGGAGTGCGGAACGCTTCGCGGGGGAACGCCTGCGGCTGCGGCCACCGCTGCGGGTGCCGGGCCGGCCGGCGGGGTGGTGCGCGTCGACCGGGGCGAGATCGGGGTGCTCGGCGGGGCCGGTGGAGTCGGCGAGGTCGGCGGGGTCGGCGGGGTCGGCGGGGTCGGCCGGGTCGGCGAGGCCGGCCGGGCCGGCCGGGCCGGTGCCGGGCTCGTACGTCTCGTGCGGCTCGTAGGCGTCGTACGTGTCGTGGGCGTCGTGCGTCGCAGGGGCGTCGTGCGTCACGTACGTGTCGTGTGCCTCGTACGCGTCCCGCGCCTCGTGGGCCCCATGTGCCGCGTGTGCCTCATGTGCCGCGCGTGCCTCGTACGTGTCTGCCGGGGGGTTCTGTTCGGCTTCGTTCGAGCCGGTCAGGTTTTGCATATTTTGCCGAGCGTGCTCGGGCGTGGCGCCGGTGTTCCAGGCGGTGGCGTCGTACGCGCCGGTGTCGTACGACCCCGTGTCGTCGGCCTGCCACGGGGTAGCGGTGTTCCAGGCGGTGGTGTCCCACTGGCCGGAGGAGTCCGGGGCGCCGCCCTGCGTGGGGATGCCGGGGGCGTAGCCCTCCGTCGGCAGCCAGGTGGCGGCGGTGTCGTACGTGGGGGAGGCGTCGTACTGCGGGTGCTGCTGGGCCTGGTCGGCGTAGGCCGGGTAGTCGGTGGTGAAGTGGCTGTACTCGACGGCCTGATGGGCGCCGGTGTCCCACGGGGAGGAGTCGTACGAGCCGCTGTATCCGGATCCGGCTTCTCCGCCGGTGTACGGGGTGCCGTAGCCCCCTGCGGTGTCGTACGAGCCGTCGTAGGTGCCGGGGAGGGATCCGAAGAGCGGGTCACTGTCGAAGCTGCCCGTGGAGTGACCGTCGTATCCGGCATACCCGGCGGCGTGGGGGTGCTGGTCGTTCACCAACTTCTCTCTCGCCTCGGCAGCAGGACCAGTCCGGGGCGTGGGGACCCCGGGGCTAAGCAGTGGCCGCGACTGTACCCGGCGGTATCCGCCGCCGACAATCTTCGACGGCTCCGCGGGGCACGGGAAAAGGGGCAATCGGCTGTCTTTCGACGGCGCCCGCACAGAGCCTTGGCCCTATGTTCGAAGCCTGTTCGGTTTCAGGCGACGGAGGCCGAGCCGGTAGGCCCGGTGGACCCGTGGGCGGGCTCCGCCACGTCGAGCGCCTGGCGTACGGCCGCCGCCACGGCCGGGTGCACCGGCAGCGCGAGGTGCCCGATGCCGGTGACGCGTACGTTCACCGCGTCGAGGTCCGGGTGCTCGACGCAGGCCGCCTCGGGCGGGACGATCACCCGGTCCAGCTCGCTCCAGAAGCTGACGAACCGGGTACGGCAGCCGGGCGCGGGCAGCCTCAGCTCCTCGATCGGGCCCGAGCCGCTGCGCATCTGGCGCACGATGGGCAGCGCGCCGGCCAGCGGGGCTACGGCGGTGCCGGCGTGCGGCGTACCCAGCGTGACCAGGGTGCGGACCCGGTGGTCACCGCCCAGGCGCTGGACGTAGTAGCGCGCGATGAGCCCCCCGAGGCTGTGGCCCACGATGTCGACCCGGTGGTGACCGGTGCGGGCGCAGATCTCCTCGATGTGCCGGTCCAGCAACTCCGCGGCCGTACGGATGTCGCTGGTCAGCGGGGAGTGGTTGAGCGACTCCAGATGGCGCCAGCCGTGCCGGGCCAGCGAGCGGCGCAGCAGGACGAAGACCGAACGGTTGTCGATGAAACCGTGCAGAAAGACGACGGGTGGCCGGTCGGCGCCCTCGCCGGCCGGCAGGTCGCAGGCGACACGGGCAGCCGGGGCCTCCTCGGGGCGCCGTTCGCCGGCGATGCCGGTCGGATACAGCAGCGCGTGCCCGGCGAGCACCGCGAGCTCCAGCGCGGTCGCTCTCAGCAGCGCGGCCGACACGGAAGGCATCGCGAGGGATGGCATCGCGAGGGATGGCATCGGTAGAGACGGAATCGGCAGAGCCGAGATCGGTAGGGAGAGGATCGGTAGGGAGAGGAACGAGGGGAACGAGGGGATCGAGGGGATCGGTAGGGAGGCGATCGGCAGGCTCGGGGTCTTCATGGTCGACCTCCTGCTCCGGCGCCCGGGAAGGGGGCTCCCTTCCCGTATGCCCTGGTGGGGCGCCGTCTCGGAGGTCAGGTCCAGGTGGCCCGTACCACCGTGCCGTGCGGCTGACGGCGCGGTGGTACGGCGACCCGACGCGGCTCCCCGGGCGCCCGGCCTCGGCGCCCGTGAACAATGTCCCATGTGTGATTTCCCCCTCCCGGTCCACCGCGAAACGGCGGCTTGCGGGATGCTGTGGATAACGTTCGTTCACATCCCCGGCCCTTCAGGCACGGGAGACGCATGTGGAGGCAGTGATGGGTGTGACCGGTCCGATCCGTGTGGTGGTGGCGAAGCCGGGCCTCGACGGCCATGACCGCGGGGCCAAGGTGATCGCGCGGGCGCTGCGGGACGCCGGTATGGAAGTCATCTACACGGGGCTCCACCAGACGCCCGAGCAGATCGTGGACACCGCCATCCAGGAGGACGCCGACGCGATCGGCCTCTCGATTCTCTCGGGCGCGCACAACACCCTGTTCGCGAAGGTGATCGAGCTGCTGAAGGAGCGCGAGGCGGAGGACATCAAGGTCTTCGGCGGCGGCATCATCCCGGAGGCGGACATCGCACCGCTGAAGGAGCAGGGTGTCGCGGAGATCTTCACCCCCGGCGCGACGACCACCGCGATCGTCGACTGGGTCAACGCGAACGTCCGCCAGCCCGCCGAGGCGTGACCCGGCCCGGGTGCCGGGGGTCGCTGCGGCCCACGTCCGCCCCCGCCGGGCGGTAGGCGTGTCACCGTCCGCCCCCGCCGGGCGGTAGGCGTGTCACCGTCCGCCCGAGCACTCGGCGCCTCCCGGGGTGGCCGAACCCGCGCTGGGGCGGCCCCGCACCGCCCGGAGGCTCACCCCGGTGGCCCCGCGCCCGCCCACGGGCTCACCCCGGCCGCGGGCTCGCCCCGCCCGCGGGCTCACCCTCGCCGCGTGGGGTCACCCGCCCGCCGCGCGGGCTCGCCCCCGCCGCGCAGGCTCACCCCTGCCGCGCAGGCTCACCCCCGCGCCCCCCGGACAGCTCGCTGTCCATCGTGGCGCGCACGCGCAGCGTGGAGACCAGGCGCTGGAACGCCTCCGACCAGTAGCCGTTCGCACCGGGGGAGGCGTCCGCCGGTTCGGCGGGGGGCGTGGTCAGGATCTCCAGGCGGCTTGCCTGGTCCGGGTCGAGGCAGCGTTCGGCGAGGCCCATGACGCCGCTGAAGCTCCACGGGTAGCTGCCCGCGTCGCGGGCTATGTCGAGGGCGTCGACCACGGAGCGCCCGAGCGGCTCCGCCCACGGCACCGGGCAGACCCCGAGCAGCTGGAACGCCTCCGACAAGCCGTGTGCGGCGACGAAATCGGCCACCCAGCTAGCCCGTTCCGCCGGGGGCAGCACCGCCAGGAGCTTCGCCCGCTCGGCGAGCGACGCCGTGCCGGGGCCGTTCGACGGGGGCGTCGAGGGCGGGCCGAGCAGGGCCCGCGCCCATTCCGCGTCGTGCTGCCGGACCGCCGCCCGGCACCAGGCCCCGTGCAGTTCCTCGCCCCAGCCGTCCGCGACGGGCAGCGCCACGATCTCGTCCGCGCCGCGCCCGCCGAACCGCGCCGGCCAGACGGAGAGCGGCGAGGACTCCACCAACTGGCCCAGCCACCAGGACCGTTCGCCCCGGCCGGAGGGCGGGAGGGCCACCACGCCGTCGCGCTGCATCTCCGCATCGCACTCGTGCGGCGCCTCCACCGCCACGAACGGCTCGTCACCGGTCAGCCCGGGGCTCACGCAGGACAGCGCGCGGTCCGCCATCCGGCGGGCGAGCGCCGAACCGGGCAGTGCGGACAGCAACTCGGCGGCGGTCGCCCGGACATTGCGGCTGCGGTCCGCGAGCGCATGCTCCAGGAACTCCTCGTCCGCGTCGGACAGTCCGGTGCGCAGTGAGTCGACGAACATCAGCCGGTCCTCGGCCCGTTCCGTCTTCCAGGTGCTGGCGAGCAGCGCCCGGGCGGCCTCCGCGTCCCGTGCCCGTACGGCGCCCAGCAGCGCGACCCGCTCCGCGAACAGGCCCTCCTCCCAGAGCCGTTGCACCGCTTCCGCGTCGGGCGGCGAAGGCGGCAGCGCGCTTCCGGACGCGCCGCGCAGCGCGAACTTCCACTCCGGATTGAGCCCGGCCAGCCACAGCCCGCGCGGGCCCGCGAACTCCAGTGCCTGCGGCCGCAGATCGGTGCGGGCCCTGGCCGCGTCCAGCAGGGCGGGCAGGGCGGAGTCGGGCGCCCGGTAACCGTGCAGGTTGGCGGTGGCCAGCCACTGCGGGATGAGCTCCGTCAGGTCGGGGGCCGTACCGCGTCGGCCGCCGGAACCACCCGCCGCGGCCCGGTCCGCGAGGAGCTGCGCCAGTCGGCCGCGGGCGGCCCCGGGCAGGGGCGGCCGGGGGTCGTCGGGTGCCGGTGCGGGCCGGGGGGACGCGGCGGCGGGCAGCAGTCCGGCCCGGCGCCGCACGGTGTGCAGCGCGGCGGCGTCCAGCAACGCCGACGCCGCACCGTCCGGGCCCGCCCCGGAGGCATCCCCGGGCGGGCGGCGGTCCGTGCCGAGCAGGGCCGAGGTGACCAGGTCCTCCCACGGTGAGGCCGCGAGCACATCGGAGAGCCCCCCGGACGCGGGCGTGGACGCGGCGGGCGTGGTGGGTGCGGTGGTGCGGGGCATCGTGCCTCCTTCGGGAGTCAGACGAGCGGTACGGTCTCGGCGCCGGCGGGTCCCACGGGCGGGGACGCCACGGGCCCCGCCCCGGCCGGGGCGGGCGCGGCGGGCCAGGCGGCGAGCGGGTCGAAGCCGCGGTGCCCGCACTCGCCGAAGACGGTGAGCGGCCCGCCGCCCGAGACCGCGACGAGCTTCCAGAGCGCCGGCCGGGACAGCGCGGCGGCGGTGACGGGCAGCGCCTCGCGGCCCCGCGCGTCCACCAGCTGCCAGCCGTCCGCGCCCGGCACGGGTATGACATCGCGCAAGGTCACCGGCCAGGAGTCCAGCCACGGATCGTCGCCCAGGGCCCGCCCGTACGCGCTGATCGCCTCGGCCACCGAGACCCCCGGCGGAGGCGCACCGGCCGGCTCGGGCACACCGAACCGCTCACCCAGCTCGGCCCGCAGCTGCCCGGACCCCGGATGGGGCGTCAGCTCGGCGTCGATCCTGACGCCCACGGGCAGGGCCTGCCCCGGGGAGCGTCCGGCCGCCCCGAAGGACAGCAGCAGCGCCGTACGGCCCGACTCCTCGCCGTACAGCCAGATGCGGCGGGTGACGATCTTGCCCTCGGGGGTGTCGTACTGGGCGAGGACCAGCCAGCGGTCGCGGACCGGCGGCCCCTCCGCCGAGGCCGGCAGGCCCACCCGGGTGCGCACCGTGGCCGCCAGTGGCTGCGGCAGCCGGTCGATGCCCAGCCAGGCCGCGTCCAGCAGGTGGAGCAGCGCGCACTCCTCCAGCAGCCGCACCGGCCAGCCGGGGCCGGACGACGCGACGGCCCCCAGCTCCCGCACCCGGCCCGCGAGGCCCGGCGCCTGCGCGTCGACCATGCGGGCCGCCGTCTCCTCCCACAGCCCGTACCCCGCCTGATCGGCCGCCGCGAGACCACCGCGCAGCAGGTCCGTCAGCCGCTGCTCCAACTCCCGCGCACCGCCCCCGATCCGCTCCGCGCGCTTCTCCGCACGCCTGCGCGCGGCGGCCGGGTCGGCAGGCCCGCCCGCCGCGCCGCCACCCCCGGCGGGCCGCGCCTTCGCCTCAGCGCGTACGCGGCGGCCGCCCAGCCACTCCTCGGCCCAGTCCGGCGGTGCCCCGGCCGGCACGGCCGCGTCGTCCGCGGCCCGGAGCAGCAGCAGGCCCAGCGCGTGCTTGCACGGGAACTTCCGGCTGGGGCAACTGCACCGGTACGCGGGCCCGGTCGTGTCGACCACCGTCCGGTACGGCTTGCTGCCGCTCCCCTTGCACAGCCCCCACACCGCACCCGCGCCGTCCGCCCCGGTGTCCGACCAGGAACCGGGCGCACCGAGCTTGTTCCCCCCCTTGCGTGAGGCGTCGTCAGGAGCCAGGGCCAAGACCTGCTCCACCGTCCAGCGCGCCGCGGGAGCAGCGGCGCCCAAGGGTTCTCCCCCGTCAGTCAGCACCATGCCAACGACGTTAGGCCGCCCCACTGACAATCGCTCTGACCTGGGCAAAGACCGATTGTCAGTGCCATGGTGCACGGTGGGAACCACACCAGGCCGAGCGATCTGCCGAACGATCTGGAGGGGGATCCATGACCGTGTCCGAAACCACCGAAGCCACCGCCGGCGAGGCCCTGCGCCCGCACGCCGAGGACGCCTTCGCCGACGAGCTGAAGGCGCTCGCCGCCGCCGACGACCGGCCGCGCCCCGAGCGCTGGCGCCTGTCGCCCTGGGCCGTGGCCACGTATCTGCTCGGCGGCACGCTGCCGGACGGCACCGTCATCACACCCAAGTACGTGGGCCCGCGCCGCCTCGTCGAGGTCGCCGTCACCACGCTCGCCACCGACCGGGCCCTGCTGCTCCTCGGCGTCCCCGGCACCGCCAAGACCTGGGTCTCCGAGCACCTGGCGGCCGCCGTCAGCGGCGACTCGACGCTGCTCGTCCAGGGCACGGCGGGCACCCCCGAGGAAGCCGTCCGCTACGGGTGGAACTACGCGCAGCTGCTCGCGCACGGCCCCAGCCGTGACGCCCTGGTGCCCAGCCCGCTGATGCGCGCCATGTCCCAGGGCATGACCGCCCGCATCGAGGAACTGACCCGCATCCCCGCCGATGTGCAGGACTCGCTGATCACGATCCTCTCGGAGAAGACCCTGCCCCTGCCCGAACTGGGCCAGGAGGTCCAGGCGGTGCGCGGGTTCAACGTCATCGCCACGGCCAACGACCGCGACCGCGGGGTCAACGAGCTGTCCAGCGCGCTGCGCCGCCGGTTCAACACCGTGGTCCTGCCGCTGCCGGCCACCCCGGAGGCGGAGGTCGACATCGTCTCCCGCCGCGTCGACCAGGTCGGCCGCTCCCTCGATCTGCCACCCGCGCCCGACGGTCTCGCGGAGATCCGCCGCGTCGTCACGGTCTTTCGCGAACTGCGCGACGGCGTCACCACCGACGGCCGCACCAAACTCAAATCCCCCTCGGGGACGCTGTCCACGGCCGAGGCCATCTCCGTCGTGACCAACGGCCTCGCGCTCGCCGCCCACTTCGGGGACGGCGTGCTGCGCCCGGGCGATGTCGCGGCCGGCATCCTCGGCGCGGTCGTCCGCGATCCGGCGGCCGACCGGGTGGTCTGGCAGGAGTACCTGGAGACCGTGGTGCGGGAGCGGGACGGCTGGAAGGACTTCTACCGCGCCTGCCGGGAGGCGTCCGTATGACCACCGCACGCGCTTCGGGGCCGCTGCTGCTGGGGGTGCGGCACCACGGCCCCGGCTCCGCCCGCGCCGTCCGCGCCGCCCTGGACGCCGCCCGCCCGCAGGCGGTCCTCATCGAGGGCCCGCCCGAGGGCGACGCGCTCCTGCCGCTCGCGGCCGACGAGGAGATGCGGCCCCCCGTCGCCCTGCTCGCCCATGCGGTGGACGACCCGGGACGGGCGGCGTTCTGGCCGTTCGCCGAGTTCTCCCCGGAGTGGGTCGCCATTCGCTGGGCCCTGGCGAGGGACGTCCCCGTCCGCTTCATCGACCTGCCCGCGGCGCACTCGCTGGCCGTGGAGGAGGCGGAGGCGGGCCGGGACGAAGCCCCCGAGGAGGAGGACGGCCCGCCTGCGGCCGTGCCCGTCGACCCGATCCGGGTACTGGCCGAGACCGCGGGGTACGACGACCCCGAGCGCTGGTGGGAGGACGTGGTCGAGCACCGGGCCCCGGGCAGCGGCGAGGGGGCCGACCCGCTCGCCGCGTTCGCCGCGCTCGGCGAGGCGATGACCGCCCTGCGCGAGGCGTACGGAGACGGCGGGCATCCCCGGGACGCGGTCCGCGAAGCGTACATGCGCATCCAACTGCGTGCAGCGGCCAAGGAGTTCGGAGAGGACTTCGCCGTGGTGTGCGGTGCCTGGCACGTGCCCGCCCTGCGTACGCGCACCACCCTCACCGCCGACCGGGCCCTGCTCAAGGGGCTCCCCAAGGTCAAGGCCGAGCTGACCTGGGTGCCGTGGACCCACCAGCGGCTCGCCCGGCACAGCGGATACGGGGCCGGGATCGAGTCGCCCGGCTGGTACCAGCACCTCTTCGCCGCCCCGGACCGCCCGATCGCGCGCTGGATGACGAAGGTCGCCGGACTCCTGCGCGACGAGGACCGGTTCGTCTCCTCCGCCCATGTCATCGAGGCCGTCCGGCTGGCCGAGACGCTCGCCGCGATGCGCGGCCGGCCGCTCGCCGGGCTGAGCGAGACGACCGACGCGATCCGGGCCGTCATGTGCGAGGGCTCCGACGTCCCGCTCGCGCTCGTCCGGGACCGCCTCGTCGTCGGCTCCACGCTGGGCGAGGTCCCCGACACCGCCCCCGCCGTCCCCCTGCAACGCGACCTCACCCGGCAGCAGCGCACCCTCCGCCTCAAACCGGAGGCGGACGAGCGGGAGATGGAGCTCGACCTCCGCAAGGACACCGACGCCTCCCGCAGCCGGCTGCTGCACCGGCTGCGCGTCCTCGGCGTCGGCTGGGGCGAACCCGCCGCCGGCCGGGGGAGCACCGGCACGTTCCGGGAGAGCTGGCGGCTGCGCTGGGAGCCCGAGCTGTACGTGCGCGTCGCGGAGGCGGGCGTCTGGGGCACCACCGTCCTGTCCGCCGCCACCGCCCGCGCCGAGTCGGACGCCCTGGCCGCCACCGCGCTCGCCGAGGTGACCGCGCTGGCCGAGCGCTGCCTGCTGGCCGACCTGCCCGACGCCCTGCCCGTCGTCATGCGCGCTCTCGCCGACCGCGCCGCGCTCGACGCCGACGTCGGCCACCTCGCCGACGCCCTGCCCGCCCTGGCCCGCACCCTGCGCTACGGAGACGTCCGCGCCACGGACACCACCGCGCTCGGCGAGGTCGCGACCGGCCTCGCGGAACGCATCTGCGTCGGCCTGCCCCCCGCCTGCACCGGGCTCGACGCCGACGGGGCCGAGGCGCTGCGCCTACAGGTGGACGGCGTCCACACGGCGATCGGGCTGCTCGCCGGCGCCGTCCCGGAGAACGCGGACGGGCTCCGCGAGCGCTGGCGGGCCGTGCTCCACAAGCTCGCCGTCCGGGACACGGTCGCGGGCGTGATCCGTGGGCGGGCGGCCCGGCTGCTCCTGGACGACGGGCACCTCGACCAGGACGCCGCCGTCCGGCTGATGGGCCTCGCCCTCTCACCGGGCACCCCTCCGGCCGATGCCGCCGCCTGGATCGAGGGCTTCGTCGGCGGGGCGGCAGGCGGCGGCATGCTCCTCGTCCACGACGAGCGGCTGCTCGCCCTGGTCGACTCCTGGCTCACCGGCGTCCCCGCCGACACCTTCACCGACGTACTGCCGCTGCTGCGGCGCACGTTCTCGGCGTACGAGCCCGGCGTCCGGCGCACGCTGGGCGACCTCGTCCGGCGCGGCCCGGCCCCCGCCGGCGCCCCGGGCCGCGGTTCGGCGGCGGGCGGCGGGACGACGGCGCCCGGCTTCGGCCCGGCCCTGGACACCGCCCGCGCCGACGCGGTGGTCCCGGTCCTGCGCCTGCTGCTCGGCCTGGACCCGCAGCCGGTCACAGCGGATACAGCAGGAACGGCAGCGGCAGCGGACCCGGCCGGCCGCCGGGCACCCGCCCACCACGACGACCGACACCACGACGACCGACACCTGGACGACCGACACCTGGACGACCGACACCTGGACGACCGACACCACGACGACCGACACCACGACGACCGACACCTGGGGGAAACAGCGTGACGACTGCCAACGGCATGACGACGACCACCGGCACGCCGACCGCCCCCGGCACGCCGACCCCCGACCCCACAGCCCTCGGCCCCACCACAGCCCCCGCCTCCACCACCGCCGCCCCCGCCTCCACCACCGCCGCCCCCGGCTCCACAGCCCCCGCCTCCACCACCGCCGACCACGCCTCCACCCCCGCCGGCCACGACGAGCGGCTGCGGCGCTGGCGCCTGGTGCTGGGCGCGGACAGCGCCGAGAGCACCGGACGTACCCTCACCGGGCGCGACGCCGCGATGGACGGAGCGCTGACCGCGCTCTACGAGAACGGCAACGGGGGGCGGCCCGGCGGCCGGGGCGGCGGCGGGCGTTCGGCCGGGCTCGGCGCCTCCGCCCCGTCCGTGGCCCGCTGGCTCGGCGACATCCGCACGTATTTCCCCAGCTCCGTCGTGCAGGTCATGCAGCGCGACGCCATCGACCGCCTCGGCCTCTCCGCGCTCCTGCTCGAACCGGAGATGCTGGAGGCCGTCGAGGCGGACGTCCACCTCGTCGGCACGCTGCTCTCCCTCAACAAGGCGATGCCCGAGACGACGAAGGAGACGGCGCGAGCCGTGGTCCGCAAGGTCGTGGAGCAGCTGGAGAAGCGGCTCACCACCCGCACCCGGGCCACCCTCACGGGCGCGCTCGACCGCTCGGCGAAGGTCACCCGGCCCCGCCACCACGACATCGACTGGGACCGCACCATCCGGGCCAACCTCAAGAACTACCTGGAGCTGCCCGGCCGGGACGGCGCCGGCACGGTCGTCCCCGAACGGCTCATCGGCTACGGGCGGGCCGCGCAGTCGGTGAAGAAGGACGTCATCCTCTGCATCGACCAGTCGGGTTCGATGGCGGCCTCCGTGGTCTACGCCTCGGTGTTCGGCGCGGTGCTCGCCTCGATGCGCGCCCTGCGGACCCGGCTCGTCGTCTTCGACACGGCGGTGGTCGACCTCACCGACCAGCTGGACGACCCCGTGGACGTCCTGTTCGGCACCCAGCTCGGCGGCGGCACCGACATCAACCGGGCCCTGGCCTACTGCCAGTCCCGGATCACCCGGCCGGCCGACACCGTCGTCGTGCTCATCAGCGATCTCTACGAGGGCGGCATCCGCAACGAGATGCTGAAGCGGGTCGCCGCGATGAAGGCGTCCGGCGTGCAGTTCGTGACGCTGCTCGCCCTCTCCGACGAGGGCGCCCCGGCCTACGACCGCGACCACGCGGCAGCCCTCTCCGCCCTGGGTGCTCCCGCCTTCGCCTGCACACCCGACCTCTTCCCGGACGTGATGGCCGCCGCGATCGAGAAGCGCCCCCTGCCGATACCCGACAAGGAGCCCGTCTGACGAGCCTCCACCGCCTCACCAGCGCGATTCTGTGACCGTAATCACCGCCCAGGTGCTATCTGCGATTTAGGGTCACGCGGGGCGCGGGGATAACCTGCGAGATGGACATGCCGCGTATCCGGTCACCGTGTGCGCCTTCCTAGTGACACCGCAGTCACGTTGCCCCTCGCGGCACGCCCACGCAGAAAACCAACCGCGAGACCATTGATAAGGGACGGACGCGCGTGGACCTGTTCGAGTACCAGGCGAGGGACCTCTTCGCCAAGCACGGTGTACCGGTGCTGGCCGGTGAAGTCATCGACACGCCTGAGGCAGCCCGCGAGGCGACCGAGCGGCTGGGCGGCAAGTCGGTCGTCAAGGCGCAGGTGAAGGTCGGCGGCCGCGGTAAGGCCGGTGGCGTGAAGCTGGCCGCCAACCCCGACGAGGCGGTCGCCCGGGCGACCGACATCCTCGGCATGGACATCAAGGGCCACACGGTCCACAAGGTGATGATCGCCGAGCTGTCCCCGGAGATCGAGGCGGAGTACTACGTCTCGTACCTCCTCGACCGCACCAACCGCACCTTCCTGGCCATGGCCTCGGTGCAGGGCGGCATGGACATCGAGGAGGTCGCGGAGAAGACCCCCGAGGCCCTCGCGAAGGTCCCGGTCAACGCCGTCGACGGCGTCGACATCGCCAAGGCCCGCGAGATCGTGGCCCAGGCGAAGTTCCCGGCCGACGTGGCCGAGGGTGTCGCCGAGGCCCTGGTGACCCTGTGGGACACCTTCGTCGCCGAGGACGCCCTCCTCGTCGAGGTCAACCCGCTGGTGAAGACCAAGGACGGCCGCATCCTGGCGCTGGACGGCAAGGTCTCGCTCGACGAGAACGCCGACTTCCGCCAGCCGGAGCACGAGGCCCTTGAGGACAAGGCGGCGGCCAACCCGCTCGAGGCCGCGGCCAAGGCCAAGAACCTCAACTACGTCAAGCTCGACGGTGAGGTCGGCATCATCGGTAACGGTGCCGGTCTGGTCATGTCGACCCTGGACGTCGTCGCGTACGCCGGTGAGAAGCACGGCAACGTGAAGCCCGCCAACTTCCTCGACATCGGTGGCGGCGCCTCCGCCGAGGTCATGGCGAACGGCCTGGAGATCATCCTCGGCGACTCGGACGTCAAGTCCGTCTTCGTCAACGTCTTCGGCGGCATCACCGCCTGCGACGAGGTCGCCAACGGCATCGTCCAGGCGCTCGAACTGCTCAAGTCCAAGGGCGAGGACGTCACCAAGCCGCTGGTCGTGCGCCTCGACGGCAACAACGCGGAGCTGGGTCGCAAGATCCTCTCCGACGCCAACCACCCGCTGGTCCAGCGCGTGGACACCATGGACGGCGCGGCCGACAAGGCCGCCGAGCTCGCCGCGGCTGCGAAGTAAGGAAGAGGGACTCAGACCACCATGGCTATCTTCCTCACCAAGGACAGCAAGGTCATCGTCCAGGGGATGACCGGCGCCACGGGCATGAAGCACACCAAGCTCATGCTCGGCGACGGCACCAACATCGTCGGCGGCGTGAACCCGCGCAAGGCCGGCACGACCGTCGACTTCGACGGCACCGAGGTACCGGTCTTCGGCTCCGTCGCCGAGGCGATGGAGAAGACCGGCGCGAACGTGTCCGTCCTCTTCGTGCCGCCGGCCTTCGCGAAGGCCGCCGTCATCGAGGCGATCGACGCCGAGATCCCGCTCGCCGTCGTGATCACCGAGGGCATCGCCGTCCACGACTCGGCCGCCTTCTGGGCGTACGCCGGCTCGAAGGGCAACAAGACCCGCATCATCGGCCCGAACTGCCCCGGCCTGATCACCCCCGGCCAGTCCAACGCCGGCATCATCCCGGGCGACATCACCAAGCCCGGCCGCATCGGTCTCGTGTCCAAGTCCGGCACGCTGACCTACCAGATGATGTACGAGCTCCGTGACATCGGCTTCTCGTCCGCCGTCGGCATCGGTGGCGACCCGGTCATCGGTACGACGCACATCGACGCCCTGGAGGCGTTCGAGGCCGACCCCGAGACCGACCTGATCGTCATGATCGGCGAGATCGGCGGCGACGCCGAGGAGCGTGCGGCGGACTTCATCGCGAAGAACGTCACCAAGCCGGTCGTCGGTTACGTCGCGGGCTTCACCGCCCCCGAGGGCAAGACCATGGGCCACGCCGGCGCCATCGTCTCGGGCTCCTCCGGCACCGCGCAGGCGAAGAAGGAGGCCCTTGAGGCCGCCGGCGTCAAGGTCGGCAAGACGCCGACCGAGACCGCCAAGCTGGCGCGCGAGATCCTCGGCGCCTGACGCACGCGGCCGCGCCTTTGCGCGGCAGCGCGTCACCGTACGAACGACGCGGGCCCGCCCCTCCGGCCGGAGGGGCGGGCCCGCGTCGTTGTGGCGCGGCCGCTCAGCCGGCCTCGGGGACCAGGCGGGCCGGGCCGTGGACCAGTTCGCCGCCGAGCTTCTTCCGCAGCTTCACATCCGCCGGCGTCAGCTTCTGCGGGCCCCCGACCGGCGGCACCCCGCCGACCTGCTGCGCGGGCGCCGGCGGCGTCTCGTACTTGCGGGGAGCCGTCGCCAGGGTGATCAGCGTCAGGCCGATGATCAGTGCGGTGAACGCGATGGCCGACCGGGCCCACAGCTGCGCCTTGCGCTCACTGCCGGTACGGATCAGCTCCGGCACCGGCAACGAGGCGGGCCGGCTGCGGGCGAGGGTGCCCAGGTGCTCGTGGAGCAGCGCGGACTGCTCGGCCGGCGACTCGGGTGCCGCGACCTCGGGCAGCCGCTCGGCGATCGCCGCCCGGGCGGTCACCAGCCGCCCGGCCGCCGCCCGCGTGCTCGCCTCGGTCTCCGCCGCGGTCTCCGGCAGCCCCAGACCCACGCCGTCGTGCAGCACCAGCGTGCGCCGGTACGAAGGGGGCAGCGCCAGCAGCGCGTCGAGCAGCGCGCGCTGTCCCGGCGCCTCGGGCGGGGGATCGAGGCGCCGGTGCTCGCCGCGCAGCCGGCGCCACGGTGACATCGCGTGCTCGTAGGCGGCCGCCCGTACCCAGCCCACCGGGTCCCGGTCCACCGCCACCTCCGGCCAGCGCTGCCAGGCCAGCTCGAACGCCTTGGCCACGGCCTCGCGGGACAGGGCGCGCCGTCCGGTCAGCAGATAGGTCTGGTGGAAGAGGGTCGCGGCGGCATGCCCGTACAACGCGTCGAACGCCTCCGCGGGCGAAAGCCCGGTCTCTGCCGTCTCACGGACCTCAGCCGTTTCACTGGCCTCGGCCGTCTCACTAGCTCCAGCCGTCTCACCAGCTCCAGATGTCTCGCTGGTCTCGTCGGCCTCCTCCCCCTTGTCGGGCTCAGCAGGCATAGACGCGGCCACAGACACGGCCACAACGGCAGGCACCGCCGCGGACGCAACGACAGGCGCAACCGCAACCGCGGGCGGCTGCGCAGGCGGTTCGGGTGGGGGGCTGCTGCCGGGCTCGGCGGCGGCCAAGGCATCGCTTCCGGTGGCGTCGGCGTCTACGGGGGCCGGCCGCGGTTTCGGCCGTTCGGCGGGAGGCTTCGGCGTGGCGTTCGACCTCTTCCGTTTGGCGGGGGAGATGGCCGGAGCGACGCTCGACCCGATCAGCCGGGCGTACGCCTCGCGCTTGCGCCCGCGCGGGCTGGTGCGGCCCGTCTCCCACGCCCGCACCGTGGCCCGGGTGACGCCCACGGCCGCCGCGACCTGCTCCTCAGTCAGCGACTTGGCCTCCCGCAGTCTGCGCCGCTCCTTCGGGGAGGGGAGCGGCGAGGCGGTGGCCGTGTCGGACGTGCTCTGCGTCATGAGGGCCGCCTGCGCGGCCTGCACCGGGTGAAAAAGTACATAAACGTATATTGGGCGACACAACGGCCGTTCGCCCGTTACACGGAATAAGCGCGTGTCGTTGGCAGCATGACGGCGTGACCCAAGTGACCGAACGCAGCCCGTCGTTGTCGGCCGAGCAGGCAGGGCCCGCCGTACTGGTCGCGGCCGCGCTGCGCGGGGCCGTCGCGGCGGGGCTCGGGCTGGGCTCCGTCGCCGTTCTCGTCGCCGCCGTCTGGATCAGCTCCCCGGCCCCCGACAGCGGCCCCGGCGAGGCGTTCCACGCGGCCGCCGGCCTGTGGCTCCTCGCGCACGGTGCCGAGTTGGTCAGGACGGAGACCCTGACCGGCGCCCCGGCCCCGATGGGGGTGGTCCCGCTGCTGCTCGCCGCCCTGCCGGTGTGGCTGGTGCACCGGGCGGCCAGGGACGTGCTGGAGCCGGAGGAGGGGCGCGCCGCCCCGACGCCCGGTCGTGCGTTCGCGCTGGTGACGGCCGGATACCTGCTGGTCGGCGGCGTGGTCGCCCTCTACGCGCGGGGCGCCTCGCTGTCCGCCCGGCCGCTGTCCCTGCTGTTCCCCGCCGTGCTGGTGGTGGCGGGTGCGGCGGCCGCCGGGGTGTGGACGGCTTGCGGGCACCCGGTCGGCCCCCCGCCCTCCTGGGCGCCGGTGCGGCTGCACGAGGCGATGGCGCGCACCCGGTTCGTGCGGCGGGCCGAGGCGGTGGGCCGGTCGGCGGCGGCCGGGACGGCGGTGCTGCTCGGCGGGGGAGCGCTGGTCGTGGCGGCGGCGCTGGTGTGGCACGGGGGGCCGGTGCAGGAATCCTTTCTGCGGCTCGCCGACGACTGGGGCGGCCGGGTCGCCGTCCTCCTGCTGGCGCTGGGCCTGGTGCCGAACGCGGCGGTGTGGGGTGCGGCGTACGGGCTCGGCCCGGGCTTCGCCCTCGGTACGGCTTCGACGGTCACCCCGCTCGCCTTCACGGGGCACCCGGCCGTACCGGACTTCCCCCTGCTGGCCGCGATGCCGGCGCAGGGCCCGGGGGCGCCCCCGAACTGGGCGGCCGGCGCGGTCCCGGTCGCGGCGGCGCTGACGGTCGCCTGGTTCACCGTACGGCGGGCGGCGCCGGCCCACGGCGTACGCGAGGAGGCGTGGAGCCCGTGGGAGACCGCGCTCACCACCGCCCTGGCGGCCGTCGGCTGCGGGATCGGCGCGGCCCTGCTGGCGGCAGCGGCGGGCGGACCGCTCGGCACGCACGCCCTCGCGGACTTCGGCCCGGTCTGGTGGCTCACCGGGGCGGCGACGCTGGCCTGGACCGTCGTGCTCGGCGTCCCGGCGGCCCTGCTGCTACGTGCCTGGCGGCTGCGCGGACGTACGAAGGACGAGCAGCCGGCGGACGCGGCGGACAGAGCCGAAGGAGTGAAGACCCGATCGGCGAAGAAGGCACCCGGAGAGGCGAAGAAGGCGCGGGGAGAGGCGAAGAAGGCGCGGAGAGAGGCGAAGAAAGCATCCGGCGAGGCGAAGAAGGCCGCCGCCGAAGCGAAGAAGGCCGTCGCCGAGGGGGCCGAGAACGCGCCCGGAGCGGACGACAAGGCGTCCGGGCCGGCGGAGAAGGGCGCCCGGCGCAGGTGGTGGCCCTGGAGCGGCAGCCGCGCCACCGAGGAGCAGGACCCCCGGAGCGACGAGGCGCCCGCCCCGGCCTCCGGTGGCGGCCCGGACGTGGATGTCGAGGCGTACGACTTCCTGCCGACCGACCCCTGGCACGCCCGGACGGCCGACGCCCACCCGTCCGGCCCGCCGGAGCCCCCACCCGCCACCGCGGCCCCGGACACCGAGCCCGAGCCCGAGAAGTCCGAGGAAGCCGAGCCCGGCACCCTGGACACCGGGCCCGAGCCCGAGCCCCAGGCGTCCGAGCCCGGCCCCCCGGGCACCGAGCCCGGCCCCCCGGGCACCGAGCCCGGCCCCCCGGGCACCGAGCCCGGCCCCCCGGGCACCGAGCCCGGCCCCCCGGGCACCGACTCCGGCCCCCCGGATACCGGCCCCGCCTCCCCGGCCGCTACTGCTTGACGCCGAAGAGGGTTTCCAGTGGCTTCGGGAGCAGATCGTTGCAGGCCAGCTGGCCCGACTTGGTCAGGGCGTCGTTCACACAGGTGTAGTAGTCGCGGTAGACCATCTGGACGGTGAACGTCGTCGCGACGATCGCCAGCGCGATCACGCCCGTCACCAGACCGCTGACCGCGGCCGTGGTCTGCTGCCGGCCCGTGCGCTGGGCGGTCAGGGCGTTCTGCGCACCGGCGGGCCCCTGACCGGCGGGGGTGCCGGGGCCCCAGGCGCCGGCCTGCTGTCCCGGACCGCCGGTCGCCGCCGCACCGCCCGTCCCGGGAGCGGGCGAGGAGGCGGGCGCACCCGGCCCGGCCGCCTGGCCCTTCGGCCTCCCCCGCAGCGCGCTGATCGACCAGTACGTGGCGAGGGCGCCGAGCAGCAGGGCGATCTCCGGGAAGTCGAAGATCGCGAAGAAGAAGGCCCACATGCCGGCGAGCAGCGCGTAGCGGGCGCGGCGCTGGATGGGGTCGGTCGGGTCCCAGCGCGGGCCGGCGGGCGCGCCCTCGGGGCCGCCCTTCCCGTTCGGCCCGCCCGGTCCGGCGGGCCGGCCGCCGAAGTCACCGTTCTGGCGGCCCGGCTGCTTGCTGCTCCACTGGCTGCCCCACGCGGGCCGGTGGTCGGAGGGCTGGCCGTCGGGCGCGTCGCCGCCGTTGCCGTTTCCGTCGCCCCCGCCGTTGCCGTCCGTGGAGCCGCCGACCGGGTGGCGGGGCTGCCAGGGCTGGTCGGGCCGGCCCTCGGGCGGCGGCGCGAAGGGGTTGTCGTCCTGCGGATTCCCGGAGGAACCGGACGAAGAGGAGGAGGACGAGGAGGAGCGCTCCCGCATCAGCAGGGTGGCCCGCTCGGGCAGCGGACGGTGGAAGGCGGTGCGGCGGCGTCGGTCCGGCATGTGGTGAACGTCTTCCCCATCTCGTCATGTCCGCCCGGTGGACGGTGCGCTGTCCCTTGACGCTACCTTCCGGCGAGGAGGAGCCGGAAGCGGGGAGCGCGGCGTGACCGCCCGGACCGGCGGACCGGGCGACCGGGGCTCCCTCACCCCGTCAGCCGAGGGCCCAGCGGGGTGCCGGTATCGTTGCTGACGGTCGGCCCGTTCGTAGAGTTCCCCGTATCGAAGAGCGCGCTTCTTTCGTACGACCGTACAAATCGCATGACCCGTACAGATCGCATGACCGTCGCCCCAGTGCCGTGGTGGCGGGTCGGCCGCTTCGAACCGCTCGCACGCGAGAAAGGGCCCAGCTGTGGCCTCCCCGCTCTCCTCCGCCGCCCCGGCCCGTGTGGTCGTCCTGGTCTCCGGGTCCGGTACGAACCTTCAGGCCCTGCTCGACGCGATCGGCGACGACCCCGACGGGTACGGCGCCCGGATCGTCGCGGTCGGCGCCGACCGCGACGGCATCGCCGGTCTGGAACGGGCCGAGCGCGCCGGGCTCCCCACCTTCGTGTGCCGCGTCAAGGACCACGCCTCGCGCGAGGAGTGGGACGCCGCGCTCGCCGAGGCCACCGCGGAGCACCGGCCGGACCTCGTCGTGTCCGCCGGCTTCATGAAGATCGTGGGCAAGGAGTTCCTCGCCCGCTTCGGCGGCCGGTTCGTCAACACCCACCCCGCCCTGCTCCCCAGCTTTCCCGGAGCCCACGGTGTGCGTGACGCGCTCGCGCACGGCGTGAAGGTCACCGGGTGCACCGTCCACTTCGTCGACGACGGTGTCGACACCGGTCCGATCATCGCGCAGGGCGTGGTCGAGGTGACCGAAGAGGACACCCCGGAGGGCGAAGCGGCCCTTCACGAACGCATCAAGGAAGTCGAGCGCAAGCTGCTCGTCGAGGCCGTGGGGCGGCTCGCCCGCGACGGCTATCGCATTGAGGGACGAAAGGTTCATCTCGGTCATGTCGGTGAATAAGCCCATCCGCCGCGCCCTGGTCAGCGTCTACGACAAGACGGGGCTCGAAGACCTCGCCCGCGGTCTGCACGAGGCGGGTGTCGAGCTGGTCTCCACCGGCTCCACCGCCGGAAAGATCGCCGCCGCCGGCGTCCCGGTCACCAAGGTCGAGGAGCTGACCGGCTTCCCCGAGTGCCTCGACGGCCGCGTCAAGACGCTGCACCCGCGCGTCCACGCCGGCATCCTCGCCGACCTGCGCCTGGACGCGCACCGCGCGCAGCTCGCCGAGCTGGGTGTCGAGCCGTTCGACCTGGTGGTCGTCAACCTCTACCCGTTCAAGGAGACCGTCGCCTCCGGCGCCACCGCCGACGAGTGCGTCGAGCAGATCGACATCGGCGGCCCCTCGATGGTCCGCGCCGCCGCCAAGAACCACCCGTCCGTGGCCGTCGTCACCAGCCCGGAGCGCTACGCCGACGTGCTCGCCGCGGTCAAGGAGGGCGGCTTCGACCTGACCGCCCGCAAGCGGCTCGCCGCCGAGGCGTTCCAGCACACCGCCGCCTACGACGTGGCCGTCGCCTCCTGGTTCGCCGACGACTACGCCGCCGCCGACGACTCGGGCTTCCCCGACTTCTTCGGTACGACGTACGCCCGCGAGAACGTCCTGCGCTACGGCGAGAACCCGCACCAGCCCGCCGCGCTCTACACCTCCGGCGCGGGCGGCCTGGCCGAGGCCGAACAGCTGCACGGCAAGGAGATGTCCTACAACAACTACACGGACACCGACGCCGCGCGCCGGGCCGCGTACGACCACGCCGAGCCGTGCGTCGCGATCATCAAGCACGCCAACCCGTGCGGCATCGCCATCGCCGACGACGTCGCGACCGCGCACCGCAACGCGCACGCCTGCGACCCGCTGTCCGCGTTCGGAGGCGTGATCGCCGTCAACCGTCCGGTGACCGTCGAGATGGCCGAGCAGGTCGCGGAGATCTTCACCGAGGTCATCGTCGCCCCGGCGTACGAGGACGGCGCGGTCGAGGTCCTGTCCCGCAAGAAGAACATCCGCGTGCTGCGCGCCCCCGGCGCCCCGTCCGGCGAGGTCGAGGTCAAGCCGATCGACGGCGGTGCGCTGCTCCAGGTCACCGACCGCCTCCAGGCCGAGGGCGACGACCCGGCCAACTGGACGCTCGCCACGGGCGAGGCGCTGTCCGCCGACGAGCTGAAGGAACTGGCCTTCGCCTGGAAGGCGTGCCGCGCGGTCAAGTCCAACGCGATCCTGCTCGCCAAGGGCGGCGCCTCGGTCGGCGTCGGCATGGGCCAGGTCAACCGCGTCGACTCCGCGAAGCTCGCCGTCGAGCGCGCCGGCGAGGAGCGGGCGGCCGGTTCGTACGCCGCGTCCGACGCGTTCTTCCCGTTCCCCGACGGGCTGGAGATCCTGACCGCGGCCGGCGTCAAGGCCGTGGCCCAGCCCGGCGGTTCGGTCCGCGACGAGCTGGTGGTCGAGGCCGCGAAGAAGGCGGGCGTGACGATGTACTTCACCGGCACCCGGCACTTCTTCCACTGAGCCGGCCGGTCCCGCACGGTACGACCGAGGGCCGTGACCCCACGCGACGAGCGTGCGGTCACGGCCCTCGGGTCCGTCCGGGGTGCGGTCAGCCGACCTTGACGACCACGGTGGAGCAGACCTTGTCCGCGAACGTCTGGTTCTTGTCGTCCCACAGCGGCCACAGCCAGCCGATGTAGCAGGCGAGGCTGTCCAGGAAGTGGGCGATGTAGCGGACGAACGACATGCCGAAGCCGAGCGTCCGGCCGTCCTGCTCGCGCAGCAGGCTGATGCCGAGGGCCTTCTTGCCGACGAACTGGCCGGTCGTGCCCTCCTTGTACAGCTTGAAGAGGCCGAGGCCGATGCCGGCGAGGATGCCCAGGAGGGCTATCACGCCGCCCGCGGTGCCGCCCACGGCGCCGCCGATGAAGAGCAGGACCATGTAGGGGATGCCGATGACGAGGCCGTCGACCAGGAGCGCGGCGAAGCGGCTGCCCCAGCCGGCGAGCGGCGGGCGGGCGCCCTGCTGGCCGTAGTCGCCGCCGGGCACGGGCGGGGCCGACGGGTAGCCGTAGCCCTGCTGCGGCACGCCCTGGGGCGCCTGCTGGGGGTAGCCGTAGCCGGGCTGGCCCTGCGGCGGCTGTCCGGGCTGCTGCCCGTAGGGGTTGTTCGGGTTCGGGTCGCCGAAGCTCATCTGGGGCGTTCCTCCAACGGACGTACGGGGACGGGTGCGGCCGCGCGGAGGAAAGAAAACGTCAGCGGTCCAGCCCCCCGGTTACTGCTGCGGCACAGCGCCCCTCATCGTGATAAGCAGAAAGTAAGTTTGTCCAGTCGCGGTGGAAGAAGTTGTCCAAGTGCAACCTTGTGTCCACCGCCCGTACCTAATTGGTCCGAGGGCGGGGTCATCCGCGAGTATGGGCACATGACTGCCCAGATTCTCGATGGCAAGGCCACCGCAGCAGCGATCAAGTCCGATCTCACCGTCCGCGTGGCGGCCCTCAAGGCCCGGGGCATCACCCCCGGCCTGGGAACCCTGCTGGTCGGGGACGACCCGGGCAGCAGGTGGTACGTGAACGGCAAGCACAAGGACTGCGCCCAGGTCGGTATCGGCTCCATCCAGCGCGAACTGCCCGCCACCGCCACGCAGGAGGAGATCGAGGACGTCGTCCGCGAGCTCAACGCCGACCCCGCGTGCACGGGTTACATCGTGCAGCTCCCCCTGCCCGAGGGGATCGACACCAACCGCGTCCTGGAGCTGATGGATCCGGCCAAGGACGCCGACGGCCTCCACCCGATGAGCCTGGGCCGGCTCGTGCTCAACGAGGCGGGCCCGCTCCCCTGCACCCCGCAGGGTGTCGTCCAGCTGCTGCGCCACCACGGCGTCGAGATCAACGGGGCGCACGTCGTGGTCGTCGGACGGGGCGTCACCATCGGGCGGTCCATCCCGCTGCTGCTGACCCGCAAGTCGGAGAACGCCACGGTGACCCAGTGCCACACCGGTACGCGTGATCTGGCCGCCCACCTGAAGCAGGCCGACATCATCGTGGCCGCCGCGGGCGTGCCGCACATCATCAAGCCCGAGGACGTGAAGCCGGGCGCCGCCGTCCTCGACGTCGGTGTCAGCCGCGACGAGAACGGCAAGATCGTCGGCGACGTCCACCCGGGCGTGGCCGAGGTCGCCGCCTGGATCTCGCCGAACCCGGGCGGGGTCGGACCGATGACCCGCGCCCAGCTGCTCGTCAACGTGGTCGAGGCCGCCGAGCGCGACGCCGACGCCCTCTCCGCCGGCTGATCCGGCCCGGAAGGAACCCCATGGGTGCTGGTACGAGTCCGGCCGACCGGGCCGCGTCGGAGTCCGGGCCGGCCACCGCAGGGACCGCGCCCGAGCCGGAGGCGGCCGACGCCGCGACCGGCGAGGGCGGGACCGAAGAGGCAGCGACCGGCGAGGGCGGGGCCACCGAAGTGCGCCGCTCGCGTCGGTTCTCGCTGACGCGGGACACCGCACGGCCCGAGGGCGGCGGCCGGGCGGCCGCCGGGGACGCTCCCGCACCGGCCCGTCAGTGGCCACTGCTCGCCGTGCTCTGCACGGCCGGGGCCGGACTGCTGATCGTGGCGGCCAACCCCTTCGACGGGGCATTCCGGATCGGGACGATACTGATCGGCGTGGCGCTCCTGGTGGGCGCGGTCCTGCGCCTGGTCGTCCGCTCGGTCGGCATGCTCGCGGTGCGCTCCCGCTTCACCGACCTGGTGACGTACGGGCTGCTGGGCGTCCTCATCGTGCTGCTCTCGCTGATGGCCCAGCCGAAGCCGTGGCTGGACATCCCGTTCCTGGAGGACGCGGTCCACTTCACCGTGCGCTGACGCACCCGGGCCGTGGACCGGTGGCCGTCCCCTCCCCCGAGAAGGGACGGACACCGGGGCCGGGGCAACCCGGAGCGAAAAGCTCCGAACGCGGCGACTTGAGCGGCCTTGCCCCGTCCTGCTTCCAGCCTTGTCGGCCCGGCCGACCCGTTCAAGGGATGGCCGGGGCCTGTGGCACGGAAGTGACCATTCCGCCATCGTGTGATCGTCAGGCAACATCGTCGGGCAACGGTGGCAGACTGACCGGCGCGGTCCGGGGACGGCAGGACCACCGGGTCCGGACAGGCGCGGAAGCAGGAGCGTACGTAGGGGAGAGTCATGCCTCGTTGGAAGGCACTGCCGCCGGATCTCGACCCGCAGATCCGGGAGTTCACCGGCCAGCTGCGCCGGCTCGTGGACCGGAGCGGCCTCGGCCTCGCCACGCTGGCCGACCGCACGGGCTACAGCAAGACGTCCTGGGAGCGGTATCTGAACGGCCGGCTGCTCGCACCCAGGGGAGCGATCCACGCGCTCGCCGAGGTCACGGGCACCAACCGCGTCCACCTCACCACCATGTGGGAGCTGTCGGAACGGGCCTGGAGCCGCGCCGAGATGCGCCAGGACATGACGATGGAGTCCATCCGGATCACCCAGGCGCGGGCCGCGCTCGGCGAGTCCGGCCGGAACCCGCCCGGCCACGGCAGGACCCGCCCCTCCGGCGGCGTCGACACCGCCCCGGGACGCTCCGCCCCCGGTCACGGCCGCCGCTTCGCCCCTCTGCCCCCGCAGCGCCCCGCGCCCCCGCACCCCCGGCAGCCGCAGGCCGGACCGCACGCGCCCCGGGGCCGGAGATC
>NZ_SSBI01000059.1 GCF_004795015.1 Streptomyces sp. A1277
GAGGGCCGCGCCGGGGCCGGGGGCTGGGCCGGGGGCCGGGCCGGGGCTGAGGGCTGGGTCGGGGGCCGGGCCGGGGCTGAGGGCTGGGTCGGGGGTGGGGCCGGGGTCCGTTGCGGGAACGGGTTCCGGGGCGGCCCGGGCGGGCTGCTCGGCGGGCTCCGGCACCGGGTCCGCCGTGGGGGCGGCGCAGGCGGCGGCCGTGCGGTGGACGCAGGCCGGGGCGAGGAGGCAGCCGCAGGTGATGGCGTCCGTCGTCGCCACCACGCCGCCCGGGGCGTGCAGGCGCAACTCGGTCTCGTCGTCGACCTCGATCGTCACCGTGTCCCCGTCGCGGTGGGTCGGGCGGGCGCCGAGCTTGGCGACCATCGCGTCCAGCCGCTTGCGCAGCCGGGGCGAGAGGTCCTCCACGAGCGTGGCCGTGACCTCCGGCGCGACGGGTGGCAGCTGAGCGGCGGTCATGCGGTCTTCTCCCCTATCCAGCGGGCCAGTTCGAGCGGGCTGAGGGCCGCCACGGGCATGCCGGCGGCCACGAGTTGCCCGGCGACGCCCGTCGAATAGCGTGGCCGCCCGGCGTCGTCGAGACTCGCGCATCCGAGGACGTGGCAGCCGGTGGCCGCCAGGGCCCGTACTTCGGCCAGCAGTCCACCGAGCGGTGCGCCCTCCTCGAAGTCGCTGATGACGACGACGAGGGTGCGGGTCGGCACCGTGATGAGGCTTCGGGCGTGCCGCAGCCCGGCGGCGATGTGCGTGCCCCCGCCCACGCTCACCTCCAGCAGGAGGGAGAGGGGATCGTTGACATGGCCGGTGAGGTCGACGACCTCCGTGGAGAAGGCCAGGAAGTGGGTGCTCAGGGTCGGCACACCGGCGAGCACGGACGCGGTCAGCGCGGACCAGATCGTGGACGCCTCCATGGATCCGGAGACGTCGGTGACCAGGATCAGGCGCCAGTCGGCCGACCGGCGGGCGCGACTGCGGAACACCGGCTTCTCGGGGATCACCTGGACCGTGCCGTCGGCCGTCCGCCGGGCGGTGGCCAGGTTGGCGCGCAGCGTGCGCGCGAGGTCCAGCCGCCCGCCGGGGCGGCGGGTGGGCCGGGCCGCCATCGTGCCGGTGAGGGCGGGGCGCAGCCGGGTGGCGAGTTGCCGGGTCAGTTCGTCGACCAGGTGGCGGACCAGGGGCCGGAGCGCCGCGAGGCGGGCCTCGGGGAGGCCGCCGGCGTACCGCAGGACCGTCCGGAGCAGTTCCACGGAGGGGGTGACGGCCGCCGGGTCGATTTCGGCGAGCACGTCCTGTCGGCCCGTGGCGGCCGCGGCGGCGAGGACCTCCTCGCGGATGCCGGGGCCGAACAGCGCGGCCAGTTCCTCGGACCACTCGCGGACACCGGGAAACGAGGGTTCCCGGCCGCCGCGCGATCCGACGCCGCTGCCGGGGCCGGGCAGGCCGCCGCGGGATCCCTCGCCGTGTCCCGCGCCGTAGAGCTCGTCCAGGGCGGTCGCCAGGCGGGCGGCGCCGGACGGCAGCCGGTCGGGGCGCCGGCCGAGCACGAGGCGCCACCGGTCGGCGGGCGCGAGGGTCCGCCCGGGGGCGGCCCCGGTGGAGGGTGCGGTGGCGGGGCGCGGTGCGGCGGGGTGGCCGGACAGCTGTGGGAGCCGGTCGTCGTGCGGGGGTGGCGGGACGGGCAGGCCGAGGCCGGTCAGGAGCGCACGGGCCGCGAGGTCGGCGGCCGTACGGCGGGCCAGCTCGGCCGGGTCGTCCGCGTCGAGGCTGTCCACCCGTTCGCCAAGACGCTCCTCGACGGTGTCGAGCAGCCGGTCCCGGGCGGCCGGGCTCAGGGTGTCGAAGCCGCCGCGCAGGGCCGGCAGCCGGGCCAGGAACGCGGTGTCGTCCAGCTCGGTGACCCGGTGCAGCAACGGGTCCAGGGCGTCCACTCCGACGGCCAGGAGCGGGCCCGCCACCGTCAGGAGCCCGGTGAGACGGGCGGTGAGCGCGGCCCGGGAGGCGCTGTCGACGGCTCCGTCCACCCAGGAGGCGACGCGCGCCCCGTAGCTCCCGGCCTCTTCGTGGCCCGTGAGCACTCTGACCGCTCCGGCCGCCGCCGCGATCAACGGGGCGCCGCCGGCGGCGAGCCGGGCGAGGGCGGCGGTGAGCCGGATGCCGCCCACCCTGTCGGCCCGCTGGGCCAGTTCGAGCAGGGCCCGGGCGTCCTCGGCGTCCTCGGAGCCGGTCAGGCCGTCGACCTGGCGGACCGCTGCCGAGGTCAGGAGTTCGGCCGCGTGCGCGGTGCGGGCGGCCCGGGCGGTGGCGGTGGCGTCGGGGGCCGAAGAGGGGGCGGGGGCCGAGGAGGCGTTGGGGATCGAGGAGGCGTCGGGGGCCAACGAGGCGTCAGGCGCCGAGGAAGCGTCGGGCGCGGCCAGGCCGGGCAGGTGGCCGGCGTCGATGCGGTCCAGCAGGTCGAGTCCGGCGAGGAGTTCGGGAAGGGTGCCGCTCGCGGGGAGCACGGCCGCCAGTTCCGTCAGCCGTTCGTCGGCCAGGGCGGGGAGTCCGCACTCGGCGGCCTCCGTGAGGCCGCGGACGACCTGGGCGGCTGCCGGGCCGCCCTCCGCGCGCTCGGCCGCATGCCTCTGCCGCAGCACGCCCTCGGCCGCCTGTGCCGGGGTGACGCCTCGGGTGCCGGCCGCGGTGAGCATCGCGGCCGTCGCCGGGGTCCAGCGCACCTGCCAGCGCGTCGTGAGTCCTTCCGTGCCCGCCGCGCCGGTCACCTCCTGCTCCTGTGCGTACGGGATGCCGCACACCGTCAGCCGGCGCAGCAGCAGTTCGCGGCGCCGGTCCAGGGTGGAGCGCGCCGGATCGAGCCGGAGGTCGCGCGGCGTCTTCTCGTGCGCGTCCGGGCCGGGGAGGGAGAGCGCCGCGGTCTCGGCCTCGACGGCGGGGCCCAGTCCGCTGCGGGGAGCGGCGGGCGTGGGCCGTCCGGTGCGGTCTCCGACGAGTACGCGTTCGAGGGCACGAGCGACGGCGCGGCCGGTGCCGTAGGTCTCGCCGCGTCCCAGCACCGTCTGCACGGCTTCCAGGAGTTCGCCGCGGCCGGGGGCGGGCAGGTCGCGCAGGCGGGCCAGGTCACCGGCCACCCGGACGACCTCCCGGCCGTCCGCCGGGCCGTAGGGGTGGCCCTGTTCGCGCAGGGCCACGCAGACACGGACGGCGGTGCGGATCAGCGCCTCGTGCAGCGCTGCCGGGTCCCCGGCGGCGTCCAGAACGATGTGCTGCCACTCGGGGTCCCGGATCCCGGCCGGGTAGCCGGAGCGCGAGTCGAGCAACGGATACGTGTACGGGACGAGGGAGACCGTGGACGCCGCCGTCCCGGCGGAGCCGTTCGCGAGGCCGTCCGCGGCCGGCTCGGGCGCGGCGGTCGGCGCGTGCCGCGCTTCCGGCGCGGGTCCCCCGGCGCCGGGTGGCAGCAGCGCCGCGGTGTGGAAGGCTCCCACCACCACGGCGGGCCGCCGCCCGCTCGCCAGGGCCTCGGCGATGTGTCCGCGCATGCATGCCTCGCGGATCAGGTCCGTGCGGGCCACGCCGCCCCGGGCCACGGCCTCGTGGCGCAGCGCCCAGCCGGTGAGCAGGGCGGCGCGGCGCAGCGCCTCGGGCGTCGAGCCCGGCGCTCGGGCCTCCACCAGTCGGTCCCACAGGTCGTCGCCGTCCCGGCCGGTGAGCCCGGACCGGAGCGCGTCGGAAAGGCCGTGCGCCTCCCCGGGCGTGGGCACGGAGTCGGCGCCCGGGACGGGTGCGGGGCTGACCGGACCTCCCCCGGCCCACGCCCGGTCGGCCAGCGCAAGGTCGCAGGCCACGGCCGGGACTCCGTTTCTGGCCGCCCAGCGCAGAGCGACCAGTTCGGGCGAGAAGTCCGCGAACGGGTAGAAGGCCGGGCCTCGTTCGCCCGCCGAGCCGGCGCCGGGCCCGCCACCGGGCACGGCGGCCAGCGCCACCGGGGCCTCGGTCTCCTCGTGGGCGAGCCAGCCCAGCCAGGGCTGGAACTCGGCGGGCAGTTCGACGAGGAGGACGTCGGGGGCCGCCGCGTCCAGCAGGGCCGGGAGGGCGGCCGCCAGCGAGGGCGCGTGGTGGCGCACCCCGATCAGGAACGGCGACCCGGGACCGGTCGCCGCGAGGGCCGCCACCGCGGCTTCCGGGGTGACAGGCCCGACCGCCGGGGTGACAGGCCCGGCTTCCGAGGTGACAGGCCCGACCACCGGGGTGACAGGCCCGGCCGCCGCGCCGTGCGGCGGGTAGGCGGCCGGCGCGACGGCGATGGGCGGCGCCCCGGGAGTGGTCGACTCGCTCATCCGTCAGTTCTCCAGTACCGCGCGCAGGTCCCACAGGGCACGCCAGGTGGCCGCTCCCTGCTCGGCGCGTCTGCGCACCGGCCCGTCCCAGTACCCCAGCAGCCGTGCCGCGTCGGCGGGGTCGTCCTTGCGGACCACGCCGAGCAGATGGCCGGGCAGGAGCGAGAGCACGTCCCGGTCGCCGGGGAAGTAGGCGGCGGCCAGGCCCAGGGAGCCCGCCACCGAGACCGCCTCCGCCGTGCTCATCACCGTGGAGGGGCGCTCGACCTCCCAGCCCTCCACGGAGCGGCCCTCGCGCAGGTCCCGGAATGCGGTGACCAGGGCCTCGAGGACCGCGTCGTCCACCTGGTAGGCGGCGCCCGCGCGTTCGACGGCCGCCCGTGACTGGCGCCGGACGAGCGCGGTCTCGGCGTCCACGTCCCCGATCGGGCCCACGGTCTCGAAGTTGAAGCGCCGCTTCAGCGCGGCGGACATCTCCGAGACGCCCTTGTCCCGCAGGTTGGCGGTGGCGATGAGGGTGAATCCGGGGGCCGCGTGCACCTGGGCGCCCGCGCCGCCCGCGAGTTCGGGCACAGCGATCCGCCGCTCGGAGAGCAGGGACACGAGGGCGTCCTGGACCTCCGGCAGGCAGCGGGTGATCTCCTCGACGCGGGCGACGGCCCCCCGGTTCATGGCGGCGAGCACCGGTGAGGGCACCAGGGCCTGCTCGGTGGGGCCCTGGGCGAGCAGCAGCGCGTAGTTCCAGCCGTACTTGAGCTGGTCCTCGGTGGTGCCCGCGGTGCCCTGCACGGTGAGCGCGCTGGTCCCGCAGACGGCCGCCGACAGCAGCTCGGAGAGCATGGACTTGGCGGTGCCGGGTTCGCCCACGAGGAGGAGCCCGCGCTCTCCGGCGAGGGTGACCACGCACCGTTCGACCAGGGCGCGCTCGCCGACGAACTTCTGCTCGATCACCAGGCGGGACGGCACCCCGGCTCCCGGCCGGACGCCCTTCGGCAGGCTCAGTGCCTGGCCCGCGCTGCCCATCACGAAGGTGACGACGGCACGCGGGGTGAGCAGCCAGCCGGGCGGGCGGGACCCCGAGTCATGGGCCGCGAGGAAGGCCAGCTCGGTGGCGTACCGGTCCTCGGGCGGTGTGACCTGGCGGTGTTCCCGGTCGGGCGCGTTGTCCTGGTCCGGGACGCCGCCCGTGGTGGTGCCCTTCACGGTGGTGGTGTCGTTCGTCATCGGCGGCGGCCCTTCCTGGGTGCGCGGGTGTCCAGTTCCTCGAAGCCCGGGGCGTCGCCGCCGCGGAGCCGCGCCCAGGCGGCTGCGTACAGCGCGGGCACGGGGAGGTGGGGCAGGGCCCGGGCGGACCCTGCCACGGGGTACAGCTGTTCCTTCCAGGTCTCCAGCGGCAGTCCGGGGGCTCCGCGTTCGAGCCAGCCGCAGGGGAGGAACAGGGTGCGGCCGGCGCGGGAGCGCTTGGCCTCCACGACCAGGTCCGTGGCGGCGAGTTCCGCCCGGGTCTTCTTGACCCGGGCCGGCTTCCATCCGGTCCAGCGGACGCAGTTGCGGTCCGTCGGGTCGGGCAGGGCGAGCAGCATCAGATAGAGGGCGGCGGCGTCCGGACCCAGGCCGAGGACGTCGCCGGCCTCGGCCACCAGGTCCGGCACCGCACGCGTCGGGTCCTGGGCCGGGTGGTGCGGGGAGCCGTCGGGGGCGCCCGCGCAGACCAAGGTGTCGGACTCATCGCTCAGCAGTGCGCTCAGGGCGAGGAGATCACCGGTGCTGTGCGGGCCGACCGTGCCCTCGACGAGGCCGAACGCCGGGTCGTCGGGGCCTGCCAGGCCGGCCGGCCGGATGAACAGCTTCTCGTTGTTGCCGTAGCCGGGGCCGAGGAGCAGCGCCGTGCCGACCCGGACGAGGCCGTCGGGGCCGGCGCCGCCCGACTCGGGGAGCCCGTGGGCGGCGCGGACCACGGAGCCGATCGAGCCCCCCGACTCGGTCCGCTCCAGGCCGAGGTCCAGCACCAGGTCCGGGTCGGCGAGGCGGCCGCGCAGGGCCTTGAGCCCCGCGGGCAGGTGGGCCCGCAGAGCGTGTCCGTACGGCAGTGCGTAGGCGAGTGTGCGCAGGGCGGTGAGGGCCGAGGAGACCGAACCGCGCGCGCTCACCCGGCGCAGGCCCGGGCGGCCGGTGCCGTCCTGGACATCGGTGCCGTGGGCGAGCCAGGGCCGGGAGTCCGCGTTGAGGATCAGGTCGACGGCTTCCGGGGTGGTGCCCGACAGGTCGAGGTCCATTTCCTCGGGGACGCGAACGAGGGAGGCCAGGCGCTCCTTCCAGACCTCGGCGGCGGCCCGGACGTCGGGGCCCGTGGACCACAGCTCGGCCGGGTCCGCGGGCAGCAGTGCCCGGAGCAGGGCGTGCCGGTCGTCGTGGGGCAGGGCGTCCAGCCTGGCCTGGGCCGCCTCGAAGGCACGTGCCTTCGCCCCGAGCAGCGCGAGCGCGTCCGCGCCGGGCTCCTGGACGGCCGCCGACAGCAGGGCGGTGGACTGGAGGGGGCCGATCGCGGTGGCCGCGTGGAACGCCTCGGCGGCCTCCGGGCGCCAGGGGGCCGGGCCCTGTTCCCGTACCAGGGCGGTGAGGCGGGTGAGCCGGTCGCGGGTGATGCCGTGCCGGTGGACGCGCTCGTGGTCCAGGACGAAGCCGGGGACGGCGCCGAAGGCGCCGGTCGGGTCGTGGTCCAGGGCGAGCCAGCGCGCCGCGTCGTCCCAGGAGCTGCGGCCGCGGTCGGCGATGACCACGACGGTACGCGAGCCCTTGCGCAGCACCTGGCCGATGCGGTGCACGGCCTCGGGCCGCCCCGGTCCCGTGGTCGCTCCTTGGAGCGGTTCGACCAGCACCACTTGCCGGACCGTGCCCGCCGGGTCGGCCAGCGGGCCCGCCGCGAGCGCCTCCAGGAACACGAGGAGCCCTGCGCGGTGTTCGGGGGAGGTGGCCGGCGAGGCGGCCCGGTAGGCCAGTTCCGGCAGGTTGTCGAGGAGGGAGGTCCAGGTCAGGGAGTCACCGGGCACGGTGCACTCGTCCCGCTGCCAGCCGTCCACGGGGGTGAACGGGACCTTGGACGTGATGGGCGGCCCGAACGCCGGCTCGCCGCCGAGGACGTGGTTGACCGCGAGGATCTGCCGGATCACGGTCCACCGCCTGCCGGCTCCCCACCAGCCGCCGCGCATCCGCTCACAGCTCCAGGCGGAGGCGGTCTGCAGGGTCGTGTCGTCGCCGTGCTCGGGCTCGTGGTCGAAGAACATGCCCTGGGTGCGCGCGGTGTTCCGAGGCGTGGCCGGCTGCGCGGGCTGGGGCGGTTCCAGGTACCGGGCGGCTGCGACAGCCCGGTCCACCGCGTTGCGGACGAGGGCGGTGATGCCCGCGAGGAGCCGTGCGTCGGTCACCTCGGGCAGTACCCGGGCGACGGCCTCCTGGCTCAGCTCACGCGACGAGGGTCCGGTGTACTCCTTGACGGCCTCGAACGCCTCCAGGTGCCGGGCGATCGCGGCGGCGACCTCGTTGAACAGCTCCTGCGCCCGGGAGTCCGTCAGATCCCGCAGGGTGGCGGAGCCCCGCTCGTCCCTCGGCCGCAGGGCGTGCCAGTAGGCGACGGGAGGCACGTAGGGGGTGCCCGCCGCGTCGTTGCCGCCGGCAGAGTCGGCGGTGACGGACCACAAGCGGCCGCCGGTGCCGTCCGTGTCCGCCGGGTGCGCCTCGACTGAGCGGTGGCGCAGGGCCACGACCGGGCGTGACCCGCCGGGCAGGTTGAGGGCGCCGAGCGGCACCGGGGACCCGTTCCCGGACAGCGGGTACGGCAGGCTGACCGTATGGCCGTCGGGGGTGCCGGCGACGGTCCGGTGCCCGTCGGCCGGAACGGCCGTGCCGGGCTCGGTGACCGTGCGGCGGACCCAGCGGCCGAGGACCGTGCCGTCCGTGCCGAACGGGGTGGCCTCCAGACCGGGCTGGAGGGGCAGCACCTGGCAGTGCTCGGGGAGCAGCCGGGTGCCGTCCTGCACTCCGGAGCGGAGGAAGGCGGGGAGGGATGCGCGGCCGTGCGTGCCGCCGGCCGGGTCGTACTCCAGCCACACCTGCTGCGTGCCCTGGCGGCCTTCCCGCCAGTGACCGGTGCCGTCGGAGATGACGGCGCGCTGGGGCGGGAGGGAGGTGTCGCCCGCGTGCAGGGCCTTGCCGCCGGTGGCGCGGCCGCCGCCGGGCAGTGGCAGGCAGACCTCGTCCGAGGGGCCGGAGCCGCCCCAGCGGGGGACCTGCTCGCCGCCGACCGTGAACAGCTCGGCGGGGCGGTGGGACCAGTAGCCGCGCTGCTCGCCGTCCTCCCACCAGATGACCAGCAACTCGCCGTCGACGTAACGGAAGGCGGGCTGCCGCCACTGGTCGACGGTGGCGGGCAGCCGCAGGGTGTGCCGCAGCAGAACGCCTTCCGGGCCGACGACGACGGCCCGTTCGGACGTGTTCAGGATCAGCGCGGGCCAGGCGCCGGTGACCCCGACCCGCTCCGACCCGTGACGCCGCTGACGCACGGCGGCGGCCTCGGCGGCCAGTTCGGTGTAGGTCGCGTCGAGCGCGGGCCAGCCCAGTTCGTCGAGGACGCCGGTACGCAAGGTGGAAGCGAGCAGCGGGACGACATCGTGGTCCGCGAGGAGCCGCACGGCCTCCGGGGCGACGTCCGCGGCCACGGCGCGGAACGCCGAGAGCTTGTTGAAGGCGGCGTGCAGTCCGGGGAGCCCTCGCGCGGCCGCGTACTCCTCGGCGCAGGCGGTCAGCCACTCCCGCAGGACCGTGGAGAGCACGGGGTGCTCCGCCAGCTTCGTCAGGCCGGCGTCGCTCAGCCGCTGACCTCGTCCCTCGCCGAGGCCGCCGACGGTCCGGCGCAGAAGGGCGCGGAAGACCGGCCGTTCGGCGACGGCGGTGAGGTCCCGCGCGCCGGGCGCGGTGTCGATGAACCAGGAGCCGAGCCGGATGCCGGGGCCCTCTCCCCTGCCGGCGCCCTGGTCGTCCGGCTCGGCCACGGGGATGTCCGAGGCCAGGCAGAGGTCGAGGAGGTCCAGGTCGGCGGTGCGCTGCCAGCGGCCCTGGAACAGCTCGACGGGGCGCCCGTCGGCGCGCAGCCGGTCCGCCATCCGGGCGGCCAGGTCGAGGGTCTGGGGGCTGCGGCCCGCGGTGGCCCGGTTGCGCCGGCGGTGTGCCTCCCAGCGGGTGAGCCAGTCCGCCGGGGAGACGGACGGGTCGGCGGATTGGGCGCCGGGAGCGTTGCCGGAGACGTCCGGGAGAGTGGTCAGCAGGTCCTCGGCGCCGGACTCGGCCAGCAGCGTGAGCCAGTCGCGTTCGCCCTCGGTGTCCCGGCGGCTCTCGCTGAAGGTCTCCGGGAAGAAGCCGAGGAGCCGGGCCCGCACGGCCGCGTCCCGCCGCGCGAGGGCGACGAGCGCGGAGCGGTAGGCCGACCAGAACGAGGCGGGGGCGCGGACCACCCCCGGGGAGCCGATCAGATCGGCCACCAGCTCGCGTTCGGCGGCCTCGCGGTCCAGCCCCGCGGCCTTGACCAGTGCGCGCACGTCCTGCGCAAGCGCCGCGTACGGCGGCATGCCGGCCGCGCAGCGCTCGACCAGCAGACGGCGGAACTGCGCCCAGGCGTACGCCGGTTCGAGCCGGGCCACCAGGTCGCGCACGTACTGCCGCAGCGCCTTGACGGTCAGCGCGCCGGCGAAGGCGAACTCCAGGAAGACGGCCCGCTGCCGGTCCTCGTCCACGACCAGCCCGTGCACCCGCTCGGCCTCGCGGGCCTTGCCGAAGAAGGAGGCGGCGTAGGTGGTGTTCTCGGCCTGGAGGAAGAGGCGTGCCACCTGCTCGTAGTAGGTGGGCAGGAAGTGGGGCACGGCCCGGCCGAGGCGGGTGCCGAGCGCGTCGAAGCCCTCCTTGGCCGCTCCGGCGCGCGTTCTGGCCTGCCGTCCCAGCCGCTCGATGTCCTTGACCAGGGCCAGGGCGTGGTGCCCGTTGGCCGGGTCGTTGACCAGCGCCCAGGCCGGGAAGCCCAGCGTCTCGCGGCGCACCTGGCCCACGACGGGGGCCTCGGCGGCCCGGGCCAGCCCGAGGAACTCCAGGGCCAGGTCCTCGGCCTCGCCCAGGGTGCCGGGCACCAGCCGGACCACGGGGCGGTCACCGAGGGCGGTGTGCGTGTAGGTGCGGGCGGTCAGCGCGTCGGCGTCGTCCCGGTCGGTGGTGCCGGCCCGGAGGATCGCGCCCGCGTCCAGCAGGGCCGCCGCGCGGGCCTGCGCGGCGTGGGTGGAGGCGCTGTCGCCCCGGGCCTGGGCGGGGAGGAACGCCTGGTCTGCCGCCGTCGTGTTCGCTTCGGTGTTCGTCGTCGTGGTGCTCATGCCGCCCGCTCCTCGTCCGCCACGTCGCGGCCGGCGTAGAGCGCCGCCGCCATGCGCATGCCCTCGGACCACGCGACGGGGCCGACCTCGGCGGCCGTCAGCGCGCGCCCCGCGGGGTCGGTCCAGCCCAGGGGGCCCGTCTCGGTGCCGTACTCGTCGTATCCGTCGTGCTCGCCGATCCAGATGCGGGCTTCGGTGGTGGTGCCGCCCTCCACGACCGGGCAGACCGCGTATCCACCGCGCGAGCGGTATCCGAGTTGGGTGACGCGGCCGTGGAGGAAGCGCAGTTCCTTGAACGCGCCGCCGGCGTAGGTGTCGACGGAGGTGGTGTCCGGGGCGAGGCCCGGCGGGCGCTGCCACACCTCTCGGAACAACTGCTCCACGTTCTGCCGTACCCCCAGTTCGACCGCGAACTCGCGCAGCTCGTCCAGGTCGTCGAGGAGGACGGGGTGCGGCACGCTGATGACGTCCGGGGCGATGCGGACCGTGTCACCGTCCAGATCGACCAGGCCGAGACCACGGTCGGGGTCGACATCGCGCAGGAACCCGGCGACCCCGCCGTCCGCGCCGGTGACCACGACGTCCCGCAGGGCCGCCTGCCACGCCGGATCGGGCCAGACCCTGGCGAGCACGGCCGTGGGAACGGGCAGCGAACGCACCATCCACTGCTCGACGTCCGTCATGCACCCGCGCTCGTGCCGCTCCAGCCACTCCGTCAACTGCCGCAGCCCGGCGACCGCCGGGTCGTCCTTCAGCTTGGCCGGGACGGACTTCAGCCGCCGGCCCTTCCCGTTGCGGCAGACCACCTTGCCCGCCTCCAGGGCGACTTCGTAGTCGCCCGCCGGAACCCACCCCATGCGCTGTTCTCCCCCGTTGTGCCCGGGCGGCCGCCGAACCGGCGGCACGCTGATGAAACCCGTCAGCGGCCACGCACCGTGACGAGTGGAAGAGACTCTAAGCGCCGCCACTGACAACGAGCCCGGGCCCTCCACCCCGTCGTACGGCGGTGGACAGGCGCTGGGTGAGCGCCCGGGTGGTCAGTGCGTCCTCGCCGCCCGCGTCGAGCAGCTCGACGGCCGTCTCGATGATCTGCTCCCGGGAGAGCACCTCGTTACGCCGCTGAGGGCTGGGGGGGGCGGCCCGACGCCATGGCTACTGCCGCCCCTTCCGCTACGGGGCGACTCGGCCCACGGCTCAGCCGACCGGCCCGTCGTGCCGGGGCTTCGGAACGCCCGGTGGTACGAAGCACGCGGTGATCGTCCTGCCCGACGCCCGCGGGGCCTCGATGCCCGGGAACCCCGTCCCCCGCAGGGGCGTTGACAGGGGTTGCGGGGAGGGGCGAGGGGAGTTGGACTGTGGCGCAGAGACACGCGCGGAATCCTTGGCGGCTGCTGCTGGTCGAGGACGACCGGGAGCTGGTCGACATGCTCTCCGGCATACTGCGGGACGAGGGATACGCGGTGGACATCGCGACCGACGGCCAGCGGGGTCTGCATCTCGGCCTCTCCCGGCAGTACGACGTGCTCGTCGTCGACCGACGCCTGCCGGCGCTCGACGGCCTCGACCTCTTGAGCCGGTTACGGTCCCGCGCCGTCCGTACGCCGGTGTTGCTGCTGACCGCGATGGGTACGGTGCACGACCGGGTCGACGGGCTGGACGCCGGTGCCGACGACTACCTCGTCAAGCCGTTCGAGCTCGACGAACTGAGTGCGCGCTTGAGGGCGTTGTGCCGGCGGGCCCTCGACGCCACCGATGTTCTCAGGATCGGCTCGGGACACCTGCACGTCGGCCGCCGGGAGGTCGAGCTGGCCGGCGGCGAGCGGGTCGCCCTCGCGGCCCGGGAGTTCGCGCTGCTGTGGGCGCTCGCCTCGCGCCCCGAGACCGTCCACTCGCGGGCGGAGCTGCGCCGGCTGGTGTTCCAGGAGGCGCCCGCGTCGTCCATCGTCGACACGTACGTCTACTACCTGCGCCGTAAGCTCGGCCGGCAGGTCGTGCGCACGGTCCGCGGTCTCGGCTACCGCCTGGGGGTGCTGTGAGTCAGTCGGCGTCGGCCGAGTGGACGGCGGTGCGGCGGGCGCGCCTGCGGATCGCCGTGATCACCGGGGCGATCATCACGCTGCTGGTCACGGTCGTCGGCGGCGTCGCGCACACGGTGATGGTGGACGCGCAGAACGACCAGGTGTGGCGTGAGTTGCGCTACGGCGCGGGGTACGGCGATCTGACCAGCCCTCCGGTGTGCACCTGGCTGTACGCGCCCGGCGTGGCCCCCCTGCCCAACGCCCCGGCCGGATTCCCGTTGCGCGCCGACGTGCACCGGGTGCGCGTCACCCACGAGGCCGTGGAGCGCACCGTGGAACGTGACCACACGGTCTACCTGGTGCGCACACAGGTCCGGGCGGACGGGGATGTGGTGCAGGCGGTGTTCGACATGCGCTTCCAACTGGCCGACCGCAGCCATCTGTGGTTCGCGCTGGGCGTGGCCGAAGTGGTGGGGCTGCTCGCCGCGGCCGTCACCGGGGCGTTCCTGGGACGTCGGGCCGTGGCTCCCCTGGCGGAGGCCCTCACCCGGCAGCACCGCTTCGTCACGGACGCCAGTCACGAGCTGCGCACCCCGATCACCCAGGTGCACACGCGGGCGCAGGTGCTGGCCCGGCAAGCGGCCGACCAGGATCTGCCGGTCCCGCATCGCGACGGACTGTCACGGCTGGTCGCTTCGACCGGCCGGCTCGGCGAAGTACTCGACGACCTGCTGCTGTCCGCGAGTCTCGCGGCGGGTCCGGCACGGCCGTCGGAACGCCGTCCGGTCGATCTGGTCGCGCTGGCCCGGGCGGTGGTGGCCGAGGAGTCGGACCGGGCGCGGGCCCGTCGCCTCACCGTCGTCGTGGACGGCCCGTCGCATCCCCTCTTCGTCGACGGCATCCAGTCCGCGCTGCGTCGCGCCGTCGGTGAGCTGCTGTCCAACGCGATCCGCCACACCCCGGCCGAGGGGCGGATCGGGATGACCCTGTCGCGCTCCGGCGGCCTGGTCGTGCTGGCCGTCACGGACACCGGGCCCGGGTTCGACCCGGCCGCGGTGGAACAGCTGTTCCTGAGGTTCCACCGCGGCAGCGGCGACGGCGGACGGTACGGGCTGGGGCTCGCCCTGCTGCGGGAGGTCGTCACGCGCCACGGGGGCACGGTCGCCGCCACCGGCCGCCCGGGGCACGGCGCCCGGTTCACCATCCGGCTCCCGGAGTGCGCGCCCCCGCCCGTGGTCCCCGCCGTGGCGCGTCCGGTCACGGCAGCTCCCGCGCGGCCAGCAGACGTGCCGCGGCGCGGACGTCCGCGTCCAGCGGACGGTCCGGCTCGACCGGGGGGATCACCTCGATGAGAGCGTCGAGGAGATCCGCGCACCGGGGCGCGGTGGGGCGGCGGGCGCCGACGTGGACCGCCTGGCGCAGACCGAGCGCGAGCGAGCCGGACAGCAGGCCGAGCAGCTCCGCCATGTCGTAGGAGCGCAGGGCGGCCTGGGTGCCGAACGGTACGACGTCCTGGTTGTGCAGGTTCGTCGGCAGGCTCTGCATGCCCGCCGGTGTCGCGTTGCGGCGGATCTCCGCGACGAACGCGGTGCCGGCCAGCTGTACGCCCTGCAGACCGTGCTGCAGGCCCGGTGCGGTGGCGAGCATCGGCGGCAGCCCTCCGTTGCGTGCCGGATCCGTCAGCAGGTCGAGCTGGCGTTCGGCGAGGTTGCCCAGCTGGGCGGTCACGGACGCGAGCAGGTCGGCCGCGAACGCGGCGGGCTGCCCGAAGAAGTTCCCGCCGTGCACCACCTTTCCCTCCTGCGCGTCGTCGTCGGGAAAGAACAGCGGGTTGTCGCTGACACCGCCGAGGTCCGCGGCGACCACGCCGTCGACGTAACGCAGCGCGTCCTCGGCGGCACCGAGCAACTGCGGGGTGCAGCGGATGCTGTACGGCTCCTGGAGCGGCCGGGTTCCCGAGGGCCTGGCGCCGGTGAGGTTCCGCCGCATGCGCGCGCCGACGTCTACCGCCCCGGCGTGGCCGTACGCCCGCAGCAGGTCGTCGTCCAGGAAGCCGGGGTCACAGCCCAGCAGGTCGGCCAGGAGGCACGTGAGGGCCGTGAGCGAGCGGTGCGCGTCGCGGACGCTGTCGCGGGCCAGCGCCAGGGCCGCGGTGGTGACGGAGGTTCCGTTGACGAGGGCGAGCGCGTCGCGGCCGTCCAGGACGAGCGGGCGCAGCCCGGCGGCGGTCAGTGCCTCGTCGGCCGCCATGCGGCGGCCGTCCACGTAGGCGTGCCCCCGGCCGCGCAGCGCCTGCGCCGCGTAGGCGAGCGGAATGAGGTCACCGCTCGCCCCGACGGAGCCGTAACGGGGAACGGCGGGCGAGAATGTCGTGGCGAACATCGCGGCGAGCCGGTCGACGACCTCGGCGGACACGCCGGAAATGCCATGGGCGAGGGACCAGGTGCGCAGCAGGAGGGCGGCACGGCAGATCTCGTGCGGCAGGTCCGGTCCTTGGCCGGCCCCGAGGTGGGCCAGGGTGTTGTCGCACTGGTCCACCGCGTCGGGGCGGCCGGCGTACCCCACGAGTGCGCCGAATCCGGTGGTGGCGCCGTAGATCGGGCGGGCCGCGCCGCCACTGTCGTCGTGCCGTAGGCCGTGGAAGAACCGGCGACCGCGGTCCAGACGCGCCCGGGCCTCGGCGTCGACGGTGACGGTGAGCGGCGTCGCCGCGCGGCGCAGGGCGGCGGAGTCCGGGGGGCCGGTGAGTGAGAGGGCGTCCGTGGTGGTGAGCACGTCCGGAAACGTAGGCGGGAAATCTCAGAGCGCTCTGAAATCCGGTGACTAGCTTCCGGAACATGACGCATGACTACCTGATCATCGGTGCGGGGCCCGCCGGACTGCAACTTGCCGCCCTTCTGGAGCGGGACGGCGCGGACTACGTCGTTCTGGAGCGCGGCAGCGGTCCGGGCACGTTCTTCAAGCGGTTCCCCCGGCACCGCTACCTCATCTCGAACAACAAAGTGCACACGGGTTACGACGATCCGGAACTGCGGCTGCGGATGGACTGGAACTCCCTGCTGAGCGACGACCCGGAGCTGTTGTTCACCCGGTACAGTCCCCGTTACTTCCCGCCGGCCGACGACCTGGTGCGCTACCTGTCGGACTTCGCCTCCCGGACCGGGGTGTGCGTGCGGTACGACACCGCCGTCGAGAAGGTCTCCCGCGACGCCGAGGGCTTCACCGTCACCGACCACACCGGTAAGGCGTGGCGGGCACGGCGTCTGGTGGTCGCCACCGGGATGCCCGTACCGAACCTGCCGTCCATCCCGGGCGTCGAACTGGCCGAGCGCTACGACACGATCGACACCGATCCGGAGTCCTTCACCGATCAGCGGGTGCTCATCATCGGCCGGGGCAACTCCGCCTTCGAGACGGCCGAGAACCTGATGGAGACCGCGGCGGTCATCCACGTCGTCGGCTCGGGCTCGCTGAAGATGGCCTGGCGAACGCACTATGTGGGACACCTGCGCGCGGTCTACAACAACTTCCTGGACAGCTACCAGCTGAAGTCGCAGAACGCGCTCCTCGACGGCCGGGTCCTCGCCGTCAGACGTGAACCGGACGGCTTTCACGTTCCGGTCGCCTTCGAGCGGGTCGACGAAGTGGTCAAGGAGATCCGTTACGACCGGGTGATCGTCGCGACCGGCTTCCGGTTCGACGCCTCGATCTTCGACGACACCTGCGCACCCGGCCTGATCGTCGACGGCCGATTCCCGGCGTTGACGCCGCTCGGTGAGTCGGTCAACGTACCCGGCCTGTACTTCGCGGGGACGCTGATGCAGGGCCGTGACTTCGGGAAGGCCACGACCGGCTTCATCCATGGTTTCCGCTACACGGTGCGCGCGCTGCACCGTGGACTGCGGCAACGCCACGACGGCGTGCCCTGGCCGACGACGGAACTCGGCGACGCCACGGAGCGGGCCGTCGAGGCGGTGATCAGCCGCGTCAACCGGTCATCCGCGCTGTGGCAGCAGTTCGCCGTCCTCGGTGACCTGCTGCTGCTCGCCCCGGACGGCACGCTGCGCTACGCCGAGGAGGTGCCCGTCGCCCACGTACCGGGTGCCGTGCGCGCCGGGGACTTCGGTGAGGTGGAGGCGTACGCGGTGATCACCCTGGAGTACGGGGAGGACCACGACCGGGTGGACCCCTTCGACGTCTCCGCGGGCCGCAAGTCCCAGCAGGACGTGTCGGGCCTGGACGGCCGCTATCTGCATCCGGTCGTCCGCTGGTACCGGGACGGCGAGTTCGTGGCCGACCACCACCTCACCGAGAACCTGGAGAACGAGTGGGACAGCGAGGAGGTCCACCGCGCCCCGCTGGACGCCTTCCTCACCGCGCAGCGCACCCCGGCCGCCCCGGTGGCACCGTGACGCTCCGCGAACTCCACGACAACGCACGGAAGATCCTGGATCCGGTCGTCTACGACTACGTGGCGGGAGGCGCGGGCGAGGAACGTGCCCTCGCCGACAACGAGCGGGCGTTCGACCGGTACGCGCTGCTGCCGAGGGTGCTGAGCGGCGGCCAGGCGCGGGAGACCGCCGTCGATCTGCCGGGCGCCCGCCAGGCTGCCCCGGTGATCGTCGCGCCGACCGCCTTCCACCGGCTGGTGCACCGGGGCGGCGAGCGGGCCACGGCCCGTGCCGCCGCGGCTGAGGGCGCTGTCCTGGTGACGGGGACGGCCGCGACCACCGCGGTCCTCGACGTCGTCGCCGCGGCGCGCGAGGCCGCCCCGGATCCGGCCGTGTGGTTCCAGCTGTATCTGCACCCCCGCGGGGAGGTCACCGGGGCACTCGTCCGGCGCGCCGAGGAGGCGGGCTGCACGGCGCTGGTGGTCACCGTCGACTCGCCGGTGTTCGGCCGGCACACCAGAGACCTGCGCAACGGGTTCGCCGATCTGCCGCCCGGATACGCCGCGGAGAACATGCGTGACCTGCCCGGTGCCGAGCCGGGCGCGCTCACCGCCATTCCCATGTCCCCGGCGGCGTGCTGGGCCGACTTCGCCGCGGTCCTGGACGGCACCTCACTTCCCGTGCTGGTCAAGGGGGTTCTGCATCCGGACGACGCACGCCTGGCCGTCGGGCACGGCGCGGCCGGGGTGATCGTCTCCAACCACGGGGGCCGCCAGTGCGACGCGGCCCCGGCGGCCGTGGACTGCCTGCCCGCGATCACCGAAGCGGTCGCGGGCCGGGTGCCGGTCCTGCTCGACGGCGGGGTACGCCGGGGCAGCGATGTCGCGGTGGCCCTCGCGCTGGGCGCGAGCGCCGTGGGCGTCGGACGCCCCGTGGTGTGGGGCCTGGCCGTCGACGGGGAGGCGGGGGTGCGGCAGGTGCTGGCGACGCTGCGCGACGAGTACGACCACACGCTCGCCCTGTGCGGTGGGCGCCGGAACGCCGATCTGACGGCCGGCATGGTCGTACGGAAGGGTGGGACATGGTGAGGACCCGGACGGGTACGGACGCGTGGTGGCTGCCGCGCGCCGTGGTGGCGCTGCGCGTGCGCATCTTCGAAAAGGTCAACGGGGACCGGGCGGTGACCCTGCCCAACGCCGCTCACGGGCCGGAGGTGTTCGAGCAGGTCTACGCCCACCCGGCCGCGAACGGGCGGAGCGAGGGGGCGGGTCTGTCCGATCTGTTCTGGTACTGGCTGGCGCCGGGGCCCGAGGTGCACCAGGAACATCTGGAGCCCGGCGAGCGCTACCAGGACGTGGCCGCGACGACGCGGCGCATCGTCGCCGGGAACTCGACCGATCTCACCGCGGCGGCCTCCCGCGCCGTCGCCGGTGTGCTGGACACGCTGCCGGACACGCGGATCAGCCTCGTACGGCTGCGGGACCTGGTGATGCCCGCGTGGGCCGCGTTCTGCTACGAGCTGGTCTTCCGGGAGCCGTGCCCGCCGCCGGCCCGGAAACTGATCACCGCACACGCCGATGACGTGATCACCGCCCTGAAGTGCACCGGCCTGCGCCATCCGCGGCGCCGGGCCCGCCTGACCGCCTACCTGCGGGACCGGGTCGCGGCCGGCCACGTGCCGCACCGGCTGCCGGCCTCCCTGTCGCCACCGGAACAGGTGCACTACCTGCAAGGGACCTTCTTCAACACCGCGGTCGTGCAGTTGTCCGAGGCGACCGCGCACGTCCTGCTCGCCCTCGCCCGCCACCCGCACGTGCAGCGGCGCCTGGCCGCGGATCCGGAGGACGACCGGTACCTCACGCAGGTGCTCGACGAGACGATGCGGCTGTATCCGCTGTTCGGCATCGCCCACCGCATCACCACGGGTGAGATACCGCTGGACGAAGCGACGGTACTGCCGGCCGGTTCCGTGGTGTGCTTCAGCTACCCCGACTACCACGCCACCGGATACGAACGGCCCGACGCGTTCGACCCGGACCGCTGGGCGGGGCTGGCCGCCAAGGATGTCCACCACATCCCTTACGGCGTGGCGGCCAACCGGCCCTGCCCGGCCTGGCGGCTGTCGCCGCTGGTGCTGCGCGCCGCGGTCCGCGAGGTGCTGGGCCGGTTCCGGCTGGACTCGACGGCCTCGCACACCCGCTCCATCCCGCACCGGGCGCCCTGTCTGCTGATTCCGCGCGGCCTGCCTCCCGAACCCCGCCGCCTGAGCGTGTTGCGGAGCTTCGTCCGGCTGCGGGACGGGGTGGAGGACGTGACCCGGGGCGTACGCCAGTTGGTCCTCGGCACGGCCATGGTCCTGCATGCCCGCAGGCAGCGTCCGGCGACCCGGTACTTCGATGGGCAGCGGGCCGGAGGCTGTCCGGTCCCCCACCTGAAGAGAGGGAACGGATGACTTCCGCGACCTCGCCCACGCAACCGCCTCTGCTGGCCCGGCCGTTGATGTTCTGGACCGGTGTCGCCCTCACCTGTGCGGGCGTCGGCCAGCACGTGTGGATGTTCATCGATTCCGCTTCCATGGAATTCCACATGGCGATGATGGGGATGTCCGGGGCGATGTGGGCCGCCATGGTCGCCATCGTCGGGGGCGTGGTGATCTCCGGGTTCGCGGTCGTGCAGCCTTCGGGCGCAGGTCCCGCGGCCGCCCCCGCTCCGGCCCGGACGGCCCGCGCGAGCCGGCACCGTCTCATCGGCGTACTGAGCTTCGCGCTGCTGGTGGACCAGATGAAACCCGCCACATTGGCGTTCATCCAGCCCGGCATGCGTGCCGAGTTCCACCTCGGCGCCGCTGAGATCGCCTGGTTGCCCACTGTGGCACTGAGCGGGACGGTGGTGGGGTCACTCGTGGGGGGCCGCGCCGCGGACCGTATCGGGCGCAGGGCCACGATCCTCATCGCGTCCCTGCTCTTCCTGGGTACGACGGTGTGCGGCGCCATGCCCAGCTTCAGCGGCATCCTGGTCATGTGCGCTCTGATGGGGATGGCGGCCGGAGGCATGCTGCCCGTCGTCTACGCCCTGATGACCGAGAGTCTGCCGCCCGGCCGACGCGCGGCCGTCATGGTGCTGCAGGCGGGGCTCACCACCACCGGCGGCTACATGGCGGCCGCCGGACTGGCCGCGGTGCTCATCCCGCTGACCGGCTGGCGCGTCCTGTGGTTCGCCCAGTTGCCGCTGGTCCTGGTCCTCATCGCGCTGAACCGGTGGATTCCGGAATCAGCCGCCTTCACCGCCCAGCGGTCACAGTCCGGGCGCGTCCCCGCCTCCACCCTGTTCAAGCACCCCCAGACGGCCAAAACGCTGGTCGTCAGCGGCTACGCACTCGCCTGGGGCCTCGTCTACTGGGGTTTCATCACCTTCCTGCCCAGCCAGCTGGATGCCTCCGGCGAGAAGGGCATGTCCGCCGCCACGCTGCTGTTCCTCTCCTCACTGCTGTCCATCCCCACCTGCGTCGTGGCGGCATGGCTCTACATGCGCTGGTCGGCGAAGGGCACCATGGTCGTCTACGCGGCCCTCACCGTCGCGGCGCTGCTCGTTCTGGCCGCCGTCGGGATGGACGGCAGCCGGCCGGTCCTCCTCGCCGCCGTGATCCTGCTGTTCGCCGGAACCGCCGGGGTCATCGCACTCATCGGCCCCTACACGGCCGAGATCTACCCCATGGCCATCCGGGGAACCGCCGGCGGCTGGGCCGCGGCAGTCGGCAAGTCCGGCGGAGCCTTCGGGCCTCCGCTCATCGCACTGGTCCTCTCCGCGCCGGGAAGCACGCGCACCGCCGCGCTGCTCGTCGCTCTCCCGATGGCCATGGCGGGAGGCGCCGTCGCCCTCCGCGGAAGCAATCCGCGCGCGGCTGCCCGGCACTCCGAGGGCGCCGCCCAACTGAACGCCGGAGTCGACCATCTGGTGCGCGGCGAAACGGTTCTCGCCGAGCGGACCCGGACGGCGACGCCGGCCCGGGGCAAGGACGGAACTGCGGCGCCATGAGCGGTGTCGTCCACGACGTACCTCGCACCCGCCGTGCTCCGCCCCGGTCGGCGCCCCCGAACGGCCCGTGCCTCGCCCTCGTGTTTCGCACGAGGACGGGGCACGGGCCGGAAGGGGGGCGACCGTTAACTCCCGCCCAGGAGACGTCGCTTGTCGGGTTTCCCGGCGGCCGTGAGCGGTACCTCGCCGATGAGGGTGAGCCGGGTCGGAGCGCAGGCGTCACCCAGGTCCGCTGCCACCAGCGCGCGCAGTTCGCCGAGGCCCGGGGCGTGACCGGCCGCGGGGACGACGAAGGCGTGGACGGCCTCGCCCGTACTGTCGTCGGGCACGGCGACGACGTAGGCTTCGGCCACCGAGGGATGGCCGGCGAGCAGCCGCTCGACGGGCCCGGCGTAGTACACGTTGGCGTTGACGATGATCACGTCGCGGATCCGTCCCGTGAGCCACAGCCGGCCCGACGCATCGAGACGTCCGAGGTCGCGGGTGCGCACCCACCCGTCGGAGAACACCTCGGCCGTGAGGGCGGGCTCCTGCCAGTAGCCGGAGCTCTGGGACGGGGTACGGGCGAAGAGTTCACCGTCGGTGCCGTGCCTGACCGGGCGGCCGGAGGCATCACGGATCTCCAGTTCCACGGGCGGCACTCCGAGAGAGCCCGCCGGCTCTCCCGGGGTGGCCATGGAGATCATGCCGGTCTCCGTCTGTCCGTAGCCGTGGAAGACGACCGGGCCGAGCACCTCGGCGGCCTCCCGCAGCCGTCCCGGCTCCAGCGGCGATCCCGACACCATCAGCGCACGCAGAGGGCCGAGGTCCACCGGCGATTCGCGCTGAGCCGCCACGAGTTTCGTCAGCCGTGCGACCGTGATGACACTCGCGGTCGCCCGGTGCCGCACGAGGGCATCGGGAAAGTCCGGCGGGTCGGCGGTGACGAGGGTGCCCCCGGCGGCGAGTGCGAGCAGCCCGTACTCCATCATCACCTGGCTGGCCAGGGTGCCGAACACCAGGAACCGGTCGAGGCGCCCGGCGAGTTCGCGGACTGCGGGCGGCCAGGCGTCCGGCCGGTGCGCCCAGCCCGCGGTCATCGCCGCGTAGGTCTGGGCGCACGCCTTGGGGACGCCGGTGCTGCCGCTGGTGTGCAGGAGCCGGGCGATGTCCTCGGGCCGGGCCAGGACCCTTGGCCGGGCGCCGTCGTCCGCCGTCGTCAGCAGGTCGTTGAGCGCGACGACGAGCCCGCCCGCCCGGGCGCCGGGGTCTTCGGGCCGGTCGGTGACCGTGACGTCGACGCCCCGCAGAACATGCTCCTGCTGACGGCCGGTCAGGCCGGGGCGCACGCCGACGACGCGGGCCCCGGCCACGTGCGCGGCGATGATCGCGGCGAACGCCCCGGGGCCGACCCCCATCAGCACGGCGACGCCGTCGCCGGGCCCGACACCGTACTGCCGCAGGCCGTTCGCCGCGCGCCGCACCATGCCGAGGAGCCGGGCACCCGAGACCTCCCGGCCGGCGTGCTCGAACACCGGACGATCTCCCGCCGCGTCGAGGAGGTCCAGTACGGCGCCGGGGAACTGCTCAGTCAAGGCACTCCTTCACGAAGGCGGTGAGCGGCTGCCGGTGGATCGCCGGCAGGTGCCACTCGTTCTCCAGGTTCTCCGCCAGGTGGTGGGTGCCGGCGAGCGCGCCGTCGCGGTAGTGGCGGACCACGGGATGGAGATACGTGGAGTCCATGGCGTGGTCCACGTCGTTCTCGACGACGCGCGGGACGCCCACGTCGAAGGGGTCGACCTGGTCGTGTTCGGTTCCGTACTCCAGGTCGACGACGAACCGGTGCCGGGCCGGCCCCAGACCGCCGTCGGTGACGTAGTCCAGCGGGACCTCCTCCTGGTACACGGCCCGGTCGCCGTCCACACCGACCACGTCGCCGAGGAACCCGAACTGCTGCCACAGGCCCGACGAGCGGTTGACGCGGGCGATGACGGCGTCGGCTATCGCCTCCGGCGTGGCGGTGAGCGCCCGGGCCGGCCAGGGGGTGTCGTGATGGCGGGCGCTCAGGATGCGGTGCAGGGCACGCACCGCGTATCGGAAACCGTGGATGAAGCCGTTGGTGGACTTCTTGAAGTCCCGCTGCTGCATCAGCGTGCCGGCGAAGTAGAGGTCCGGTACGTTGACCGACTCGAACGACGAGGTCTGCTCGGGAAACCGGTCGTTGATGGCGAGCGCGGGGCGGCAGGTCTCGTCGAATACGGATGCGTCGAAGCGGAAGCCGGTGCAGACGATGATCCGGTCGTAGTGCAGTTCGCGCAGCGGTTCCGTGGTCCGCGCGTAGCGGAGCATCACCCGGAAGCCGCCGCTCCCCGACTTCTCGATGCTCTCCACGGTGCCGTCGAGCACCGCGTTCTGCGACTTGAGCTGGTAGGTGTCCAGGAAGTTGTTGTTCACCGCGCGAAGATGCCCGAGGTAGTGGGTCTTCCAGGCGAGCTTGACCGAGCGCGGGCCGACGACGTGGATCACCGCGGCCTTCTCCACGAGGCCGTCGGCGGTTTCGAACGCGGAGTTCCCCTTCCCGATGACCAGCACACGCTGGTTGGTGAAGGACGCCGGGTCGGTATCGAAGGTGTCGTACCGCTCGGCGAGTTCGAGGCCCGGGACGGGTGGCTCGTAGAGCCGGGAGATGCCCGTCGCCATGACGATCCGCTTGGCCTGCCAGGACCGCCCGTCGCCGTCGCGGACGGTGAAGACGCCGTCCGCACGGGAGACCCGGACGACCTCTGTCCCGTACTCGACGCGTGCGCCGGTGCGGGCCGCGAAGTCCGCCAGGTAACGCACCAGGTCGTCCGCCGGTGGGAAGTAGCGCTCGCTGTACCGGGTGAAGAGCAGCTCCGGGTCGTCGCTGAGCAGCGAGTTCCAGTCCATGCGCAGGTTGAGTTCCGGGTCCGTGAAACCCGTGTTCACCTTGTTCGTCGATATCAGCTGCCGATGGCGGGGATACCGGGTGAAGGACGTCCCCGGCCCACTCCCCCGCTCCAGGACGACGTAGTCGCGCCCCTCGCGTTCCAGCAGCGCGGCAAGTTGCAGTCCGGCCGGCCCGGCCCCGATGATGAGATATTCGCGCACCATGGGCCGGACGTTAGTGACGTGAAATCAGAGAGCTCTGAGATTCGGCACCCCGTCCTCCCGCCTGGACGGCATGCGCGGCACGCTCGACGGAAGGCAAGGGCTGCACGCATCGGCTCTCTCCTCCTCACCGCCTCCATGGTGCCCCCGCGCACACCCCCGCCCCGAACTGTGGTGTCCCACCACATACGCCCCTGACCTGCCCCTTCCTACGGTGTGGCGACACGTCCCCGTCCCCGCCGACCGCCCGGAAGTGGTAGCCATGGCCGCCCCAGCATCCGCTCCCCCACCCGCCTCCAACCTCCGCCGCATCGTCGCCGCCAGCCTCATCGGCACGACCATCGAGTGGTACGACTTCTTCCTCTACGGGTCAGCGGCCGCGCTGGTCTTCAACAAGCTGTTCTTCCCGGACTCCGAGCCGCTCGTCGGGACGCTCCTGTCCTTCCTCACCTACGCGGTCGGCTTCGCCGCGAGGCCCATCGGCGCGCTGGTGTTCGGGCATTACGGTGATCGGCTCGGGCGCAAGAAGCTGCTGGTGCTGAGCCTGCTGATGATGGGCGGGGCCACCTTCGCGATCGGGCTGCTGCCGACGCACGCCACCGTCGGCGTGGCCGCCCCGGTGCTGCTGACCCTGCTCCGGCTGGTGCAGGGGTTCGCGCTGGGCGGTGAGTGGGGCGGGGCCGTGCTGCTGGTCTCGGAGCACGGGGACGCGGAGCGGCGCGGGTTCTGGGCGTCGTGGCCGCAGACCGGTGCGCCGGCCGGGCAACTGCTGGCCACCGGGGTGCTGTCGGCGCTCACCGCGCTGACCTCCGACTCGGCCTTCGAGGCGTGGGGCTGGCGCATCCCCTTCCTGCTCTCCGGGGTCCTGGTGGTCATCGGTCTGTGGATTCGTCTCTCTGTCGACGAATCGCCCTTGTTCAAGGCCGCCCTGTCCCGTGCCGACGAGCGCAGGGCCGCCTCGGGGGCCGCGGAGAAGATGCCGGTCGTGGCCGTGCTGCGGCACCACTGGCGCGATGTGCTGGTCGCCATGGGGGCCAGGATGGCGGAGAACATCAGCTACTACGTCATCACGGCGTTCATCCTCGTCTACGCGACGACCGCGGCCGGTCTGAGCAAGCAGACGGCGCTCAACGCCGTCCTGATCGCCTCGGCCTTCCACTTCGCCGTGATCCCGCTGTGGGGCGCGCTCTCCGACCGGGTGGGGCGCAAGCCCGTCTATCTGCTGGGGGCGGTCGGCGTGGGGCTGTGGATGTTCCCGTTCTTCGCGCTGATCGACACCCGCAGCTTCGGGAACCTGCTGCTGGCCGTCACGGTCGGGCTGTTCTTCCACGGGGCGATGTACGCACCGCAGGCGGCGTTCTTCTCGGAGCTGTTCGCGACCGGGATGCGGTACTCGGGCGCGTCGATCGGCGCGCAGTTCTCGTCGGTCGCGGCCGGCGCCCCCGCACCGCTCATCGCCACGGCGCTGCTCGCGGACTTCGACAGCTCGACGCCCATCGCCCTGTACGTGATCGCCGCCGCGCTGCTCACCGTGCTGGCCCTCGTCTGCGCCAAGGAGACCCGGCACCGGGACCTCGCCGACGTCGGACCCGGGTCCGCGACGGGGACGCGGGCGGCGCGGGACGTGGTCGCGGACACCGCCCGCAGCGTTTGACCGGCCAGGGAGCCCGGAGCCGGGCGGGCCGTACGCGGCCCGCCCGGCTCCTCGTGTTCACTGCGGGACGGTGGACTCGAACCAGGTGGGTCCGTCGGTCAGTGCCTGCTTGATCCGCAGCTGCGAGAACTCGGCCAGCTCCGGCAGCGCGTCCACGTGGAACCAGCCCACCTCCAGCGACTCGTCGTCGTTGACCCGGGCCGTGCCGCCGGTGGCGCGACAGCGGAAGGTGATGTCCAGGAACTGGCAGCGGTCGCCGTTCGCGTACTGGAGGGGCGGCAGCGCCTGGGTGAGGACGACCCGCTCCGCGACGCAGCGCACGGCGGTCTCCTCGTACACCTCGCGCTCGGCCGTCTGCGCGGGTTGTTCGCCCGGCTCGGAGATGCCTCCGATCACGGACCACTTGCCGGTGTCGGCGCGCCGTCCCAGCAGCACTCGGCCCTCGTCGTCGAAGACGACGGCGGTGACGCCGGGCAGCAGGAGCAGCTGCTGCCCGGCGGTGGCACGGATCTCGCGGATGAAGTCAGGAATTGCCATATTCCGACCCTACGCGGCGCGCGGGCCGCTCAGCGCACACGCCGGGCGCGCACCGCCCGCGCGCCCGCCCAGCCGAGTGCGCCGAGCGCGAGGAGCACCAGCACGCCTTCGGGCAGCGGGCCCATCCGGGTCGCGGGGGTCAGCGAGGAGCGCAGCGGCACCTCGTCCACCAGGGCGTCAGGGGTGAAGACCTTCGTCTGCTCCACGACCGTGCCGTCCGGGCGGATCACGGCGCTGACCCCGCTGGTGACCGGGACGACGACGGACCGGCTGTGCTCGACGGCGCGCACCCGGGACATCGCCAGCTGCTGGTAGGTCATCTCGCTGCGGCCGAAGGTGGCGTTGTTGCTGGGGACGGCGATCAGCTGGGCGCCGTGCTCGACGGTGTCGCGTACGGCGTCGTCGAACGCGGCCTCGTAGCAGGTGACGAGCCCGGTGTAGGTGCCCGCCAGGTCGAAGACGCCCACCTTCTTGCCCGGTCCGAAGTCGCGCTGCACCCGGTCGACGTCCGAGCTGAAGAGGCGTGCGAAGGAACGCATCGGCATGTACTCGCCGAACGGCTGGATGTGCCGCTTGACGTAGGTGTCGACCGGGCCCTTGTCCGGGTCCCACTGGATGAGGGTGTTGCGCAGGCTGCCCGTGTCGGGTTCGACGACCGCGCCGACCACCGTCGGCACCCCGATCGCCTTCACCGCGTCGTCGATGACGATCCGCGCGTCCGCGCTGCGGTAGGGGTCGAGGTCGGAGGAGTTCTCCGGCCACAGGACGAAGTCCGGCTGCGGCACCTTGCCGGCCTTCACGTCCCGGGCGAGCTGCTCCGTACGGTTGGCGTGGTTGTCGAGCACGGCGCGGCGCTGGGAGTTGAAGTCGAGGCCGAGCCGGGGCACGTTGCCCTGGATCGCGGCGACGGTCGCGGTGCCGTCCTCGGCCGAGTCGTCCACCAGCGGCAGCGCCGCGAAGGCGCCGGCCAGCGGTACGAGGACGGTCGCGGCCGCCGCGACGGCGGCGAGCCGGGGCAGCTCGCCGGTGGCCCGGTAGCGGGCGAAGCGGCGGACCGCCTCGAAGAGTCCGAAGCCGCAGAGCACCACGGCGAAGGAGAGCAGCGGGGTGCCGCCGAGCGCGGCGAGCGGCAGGAACACGCTGTCCGCCTGGCCGAAGGCGATCTTGCCCCAGGGAAAGCCGCCGAACGGCACCCGGGCGCGGACCGCCTCGTCCAGGGTCCAGACCGCGGCCGCCCACAGCGGTCCGCCGGGGAGCCGGGAGACGGCGCAGACGCCGAGGCAGCCGACCGCGACGAACAGCGCCTCGGCCGTGGCGAGGGCCAGCCACGGCACCGGGCCGACCTCTTCGCCGGTCCAGTGCAGCAGCGGCAGCATGAAGCCGAGCCCGGCGAGCAGACCGAGCCCGAACGCGGCGCGCGCCCTGCGCTCGAACAGGACCCAGCCGAGCAGCGCGAAGCCGGGCAGAACCAGCCACCACAGGGGCCGGGGCGGGAAGCTCGCGTACAGCATCACGCCGGAGAGCACGGCGGCCCCGGGCCGTGCGAGGCGCGCCGGCAAGCGGCCTGTTCGGGGCGCCGGGGCGGGGGTCTGCGGTTCGCCGACCTGGGCGATGGTGGTGCTCACCCGGCGGAGTCTACGGTGACGGGCGGGCCACCGAGGAGTCCTGTCCCGGTGGCGGAATCATGACTGCCGGATCGCATCTCCGCATCTTCCGCCCATATGCCCGCCGTGGCCGTTAGCCTGTGCGCCAGTCCCCCGCCGACGGGCCGGTTCCGGCCCTCGCGTACGGGACGGTCACAGGCCGGGGGACGGACGTGATGACTGAATCAGCGGGGCGGGGGCCCGAGGGCGGCACGGCTTCCGATGCCGCCGGAGCCCTGATCCTCGCCGCCTGTGCGATCTGGTCGCTGATCAGCGCGGCGGGGCGTGAGACCAGGCCCGAAGGGGTGCTGCTGGCCCTGCTCGCGGTCGCGGCGGGCTTCGCCTGCGGGCGCATCTGCGGCACGCTGCTGCCGGTGGCCACCGCGGCGGGCGCGGCGCTGGCCGCCGTGCTCATGGCCCTCGTCTGGCGGCACGGCATGCCGGGTGCGACGGCCACCGCGGACACCGCTCCGGGGCAGACCGGGGCGGCGGCGGCGCTGCTGGTCCTCGCCACGGGGGCCGCCTGTTGCGGGGCCGCCGCGTCCCGGCGGGGTCCGCTGCGCACCGTCCTTCGGCTGCTGGCCCTCGGGACGGCCGGAACCGCGCTGTGGCTGGGCTCGGTCGCCGGGTTCGCGGCGGCGCTCGGGGTGCTGCTGTGCTCCCTGGCCGCCGCCAGGACGCGCCGCCGGCTGCTCGGCCTGGCCGGCCTGGCGCTGGCCACCGGGCTGATCGTCGGGACGTCCTGGGCGGTGGCCGAGGGGGCGCTGCCCGAAGGGCTCACGGTTTCCCTGGAGGGCCAGCTCACCCGCAACCGGATCGACCTCTGGCAGGACGCCGCGCGGCTGGCCGGGCAGCATCCCGTGCTGGGCATCGGGCCCGGCCGCTTCGCCGAGCTGAGCCCGACCGCGCAGCAGAGCCTCGGTTCGGACGGAAAGCCGCACTCGGCCCCGTGGCAGCAGGCCGCCGAGCAGGGCGTGGTGGGGGTGGTACTGCTGGGCGTCGCGTTCGGCTGGCTGCTGTACGTGCTGTGGCGCTCGCCGCGCACCACGTCGGTGGCCCTGACGGCGGGCGCGGCGCTCACGGCTCTGGCCGCGCTGGCGAGCGTGGGCAACGCGCTGAGCTTCACGCCGGTGACGGCGGGGGCGGGGCTGCTGGCCGGGCTGGCGTCGGCCAGGCGGCCGATCGGGGCGGGCGAGCCGTGCGGACCTGACACGGACCCGGAGGTCAGGCCCCGGCCGGGAAACCGGAGGACGGCAGATGCAGGCGGTCGCGGATGAACCGGACGCCCGCCTCGGCGTCGTCCACCGTGATGGTGAAGGTGCGGCCGTCGCCGAGCCGCAGTACCAGCCCCTCGCCCCGGCGCACGACCACGGCCGTGCCCTTCTCGGGCCGCCAGCGGTAGCCCCAGCCGCCCCACTGCCTGGGGGTCACCTGGGGCGCGAAGTCGGCGGCCACCACATGGGTGAGCAGGATGCGGCGGCGCGGCAGCCCCATGTGGCCGCAGCGCACCTCCAGCGCGTCGCCGTCGATGCGGACGGCCACGTTCACGAAGGCGAGGGTGCCGAACAGCATCAGCAGGCCCGCGGCCACACAGCCGATCACCGACATCAGCAGCGGGGCGATGCCGGAGGTCCAGGTGGAGCTGACGGCGAGCTGGATGCCCAGGGCCAGGCAGGCGGCACCGAGGACCGCCAGGACCCACTGGGTGTGGTTGGTGGCCCGGCCGACCCAGACCGCCGAGTGGGTTCCGGTTCCGGTGCGCTTCGGTTCTCCGGCGTGCTCCCTCATGCCGAGCAGCGTACTGAACAATGTGCGCGCGGGGAGGGGTCCGAAGGCCCCGGCCGGGTCGCCGGAGGGTCAGCGGACGGAGCCGACGGCGGCCAGCCGGCGCCCTTCCGGGTAGGTCAGGGCGGCCTGCGGCAGCTGCGCGACACGTCCGCTGAGGAGTACCGCGATGGAGGTGGAGGGTTCGGCCGACGGAGCGGGGTCGGCCCCGATCCGGCGCAGTGCCTGGGCGGCGACGGCCCCGGCGGAGCCGTGCAGGGCGACCGGGGGGCGGCCGGGCCGGCGGACGGCGTCGCGGATGCGTTCGGCGACCAGCTCGTAGTGGGTGCAGCCGAGGACGACGGCGCGCACATCGGGCGGGGTGAGCGCGGCCGCGGCGGCGAGCGCCTTCTCGATCCCGGCCTCGTCGGCGTGCTCCACGGCGTCGGCGAGGCCCGGGCAGGGCACCTCGGTGACGGCGGCGGACCCGGCGAACTCCCGGATCAGTCCGCGCTGGTACGGGCTGCCGGTGGTGGCCGGGGTGGCCCAGATCGCGACGGACCCGCCGGCCGCGGCGGCCGGCTTGATCGCGGGGACGGTGCCGATGACCGGCAGCTCCGGCTCCAACTCGGCCCGCAGCGTCTCCAGCGCGTGCACGGAGGCCGTGTTGCAGGCGACGATCAGCGCGTCGGGCCGGTGGGCCGCGGCGGCGCGGGCGACCGCGAGCGCGTGGGCCGTCACGCCCTCGGGCGCGCGGCCCCAGGGCATGTGGTCGGGGTCGCAGGAGAGCACCAGATCGGCGTCCGGCCTCAGCCGGCGTACTGCGGCGGCGGCGGCCAGCAGGCCGATTCCGGAGTCCATGAGCGCGATCTTCACCCGGTCACCATAGTCGACCACCCTTGCGGTCCCCGCTCAGTGGTGCAGACTTCGGCCAATGAGCGCCGTTGCCTGGATCGCCGTGGGTTCGCTTGTCGCATGGGGCTGGCTGCTGCTGGGCCAGGGCTTCTTCTGGCGCACCGACCAGCGGCTGCCGAGCCGCGCGGCCCCGGACCGATGGCCGTCGGTCGCCGTCGTCGTGCCCGCCCGCGACGAGGCGGCCATGCTGCCGGTGAGCCTGCCGTCGCTGCTGGCGCAGGACTATCCGGGGACCGCCGAGATCTTCCTGGTCGACGACTGCAGCAAGGACGGCACCGGGGACATCGCCCGCGCGCTGTCCGTGCGGAACGGGGGGCTGCCGGTCACGGTGGTCTCGCCCGGGGAGCCCGAGCCGGGCTGGACGGGCAAGCTCTGGGCCCTGCGGCACGGGATGGCGCTGGCGCGCGCCCGGGACCCGGAGTACCTGCTGCTGACCGACGCGGACATCGCGCACGAGCCGGACAGCCTGCGGGAGCTGGTGGCCGCCGCGGAGACGGGCGGTTTCGACCTGGTCTCGCAGATGGCGCGGCTGCGGGTGGCGAGCGTCTGGGAGCGGCTCGTGGTGCCGGCCTTCGTCTACTTCTTCTCGCAGCTCTACCCGTTCCGGTGGGTGAACCGGGCCGGGGGGCGGACGGCGGCCGCGGCGGGCGGCTGTGTGCTGCTGCGCACGGAGACCGCGGTACGGGCCGGGGTGCCCGAGGTGATCCGGCAGGCGGTGATCGACGACGTGTCGCTGGCCCGGGCGGTGCGGCGCTCGGGGGGCCGGATCTGGCTGGGGCTCGCGGACCGGGTGGACAGTGTGCGGCCCTATCCGCGCCTGGCCGATCTGTGGCGGATGGTCTCGCGCAGCGCCTACGCCCAGCTGCGGCACAACCCGCTGGTGCTGCTCGGTACGGTGCTCGGGCTCGCGCTCGTCTATCTCGCGCCGCCCGTGGCGCTGGTCGCCGGGGTACTGGGCGCGGGTCCGGTGGCGGCGTGGGCCGGGGGCGTGGCGTGGGCGGTGATGGCCGGGACGTACATGCCGGTGCTGGGGTACTACCGGCAGTCGCTGTGGCTCGCCCCGCTGCTGCCGTTCACGGCACTGCTGTACCTGCTGATGACGGTCGACTCGGCGGTGCAGCACTACCGGGGGCGCGGTGCGGCCTGGAAGGGGCGTACGTACGCCCGTCCCGAGGCCGCACCGGATCAGTGAGTCACCGGCGCCCGTGCGGGCTCACTTGCGGCCGGGGGTCCAGTTCATGCCCCAGCCGTATGCCTGGTCGATGGTGCGCTGCGGGCTCACTCCGCGCTGCGGCACCAGGTAGCGGGCCTCGCGCTGCACGGTGAGATCGCCGCCGGTGTTGGTGAGGAGCGCGAGGGCGCAGACGGTGGAGGGGACCGTGCACTCGTCCAGCGAGAAGTCGATGGGCGCGCCGTTCTGGGGCTGGAGGGTGACGGTCGCGTGCAGATCGGCGAAGCTCCGGGCGCCCTCGTAGATGGTGACGAAGATCAGGATCCTGCGGAGGCTGGCCTTCTGGTCGAGGTTGATCGTCAGGTTCTCGCCGGTGTCGACGGCGCCGGTGCGGTCGTCGCCGTCGAGATGGATGAAGGGCGGCTGGTGCAGGGAGCCGAAGGCGTTGCCGAGCGCCTGCACGACTCCCTTGCGGCCGTCGGTCAGTTCGTAGAGCGCGCAGAGGTCGAGGTCGAGGTCGGAGTGGTTCGCGACGGCCCGGCCGAGCTTGCTGCCCCATCCCTTGAACTGCTTGCGCACTTCCCAGTTGAGGTTGACGCGCATCGCTCCCGAGGTGCCGCCCTGCTTGGCGAGTGAGACGGTCGGCGCCTCCTTCGTGAGCGTCACCTTGGTGAGCCGGACGGGTTGCGGGGCGGGGGGCGCCGGGGGTGCGGGCGGGATGGGTGGGGCCATCGGCGCGGCGAGCGTCGGCTGAGACTGCTGGGGGTACTGCGGGGGCGGCGGCGCGGCAGCTACGCGTGTGCCCGGGTGGGGCGGCTGCGGCTGCTGAGGGGCCTGGGGCGCTTGGGGCTGCTGGGGTTCGTCGACGGAAATCCCGAAGTCCGTGGCGAGTCCCTCGAGTCCGGAGTCGTAGCCCTGGCCGACTGCCCGGAACTTCCAGGCGCCCTGGCGGCGGTAGAGCTCGCCGAGGATGAAGGCGGTCTCCACGGTGGCGTCGGAGCTGTCGAAGCGCGCCAGTTCGGCACCGTTCGCCGCGTCCAGGAGCCGTACGTACAGTCCGCTCACCCGGCCGAACGTGCCGCCGTCCGCCGATGCGGCCAGCACCACCCGGTCGACGGCGGGCTCCACCCGGGCGAGGTCGACGGCCAGGGTGTCGGTCGCCGCGCCGCCGTCGGTGCGCTTGCCCTCGTGGCGCACCGCGCCGGAGGCGTGGGCGGGCTGGTTGTAGAAGACGAAGTCCGCGTCGTCGCGCACCTTTCCCGAGCTGAGGAGGAGGAGCGCGGAGGCGTCCACGTCCGGCGTCCCCGGGGCGGTGTGCCACCCCAGTTCGACGCGCACGGCCTGGGCCGCCACTGGGACATTGGTTCCCTTTTGCATGGTCATGCTCGCCCCCATCGCGAGTCCGCTGCCGAGACCTGTCCGGGCCAACCTAATGCCCGCGCGCTCCCTGCCCCAAAGAGGTGCCCGGACAGCGCGGAGCCGTGCGGGCGCAGCCTCATCCGCAGGTTGTACGTCGCGGCGCTGCCCTCCCTCTGCTCCATGACCCGGTCGGTGCTCGCCGGCATCGCGATCGGCGCCACCGGGGGCGAACGGCTCGGCGTCATCGCGCTGCTGACGCTGTTCGCGGTGTCCGCCGCAGGCGTCTACGTCCGCCACGCGACGGACAGGGTCATCGATGCGGGAGTGGCCAACTGGGCGAGCGCGACGGGCTCCGCCTGCTTCTGCGCGGCCGGGATCGCCCAGGCGTTCGAGCGCCCGCCCTGGTCAGGGGCGGGCGTCGGGCTCGCTGATGTCCTGGTACAGGTGATCCATGAGTTCGCCCACCTCGTGCAACTCCGCATCCGGGTTCCCGACGTCCCGCACCGCACCGCGCACCCAGTCGGCGGTCGTCAGGGCCAGGGCGGTGGCGTCGCCCTCGCGCCCCTCGCTGAGCAGGCCCTCGATCCCGGAGGACAGTCCGGCCAGCGTCGCGTCCGTGGTCGCCGGCGTCAGATGGCCACGCAGGCCCTCCGGGAACGGAGTCCGCGCCCGGGCCCGGCGCAGCGCGTCGAGGACCGCGGCGTCGTCGCTGTACCGGTCCAGGTTGCCCATGAGGACGTAGATCCGCGCCACGCGCCGGGGCCGGCCCGGGTGGCGGTCGAGCCAGACCATCAACTCCTTCTGGCCGCCCAGGTGGTCGATGAGCGGGGTCAGCCGCTCCACGGACTTGTTGGGCAGGTCCCAGTGGTGCGGCAGCAGCTGGGCGACCTCGTCGGCGAGCCGCGCCTCCTCGTCCGGTGTGAGGGTGCCGGAGAGGAAACCGCCCACCAGCGGACTGTCCAGCCCGAACCGGTCCGGCTCCGCCACGGGTGCGTGCGAGGAGCCGTGCCGCCGGCGCAGCAGTTCACCGGCGCTCTTGAGGAGCGGCTTGTCGTGCACGGAACCTCCTGGTGGACGCCTCGGGGGAGGCACTGGGGCGGTGGTGCCACCACTGTGCCGTCCGCCCGTCCGCCCCGCGCGCCCGGTGGCCCGAATGAGCGGGAAGCTACCTGGCGGTACGCGGCGCGCTCCGCAGAGCGACACGCCGGGATCAAAAGCCGGCGGACACTGCTGCGGAAAGCCCTCTCCCGAAGGGGTCCTTGCCGGTGTTTCAGCAGCTCAGACGGCCAGAAACTCGGTAAATCCGATAACCGGGAAATTGGGACTCCCCAATTGGCACATCGTGGGCTTAACTTAGGAGGCATGACCTCCCCCCGCTCCACCTACGGCGGCGGATACTACGCCGCGCCGTCGTTCCCCGACACTCCGATCTACGACTCCTTGGTCGCGGAGCGGGGCACCCCTCAGATCGCACCGATCCGAGTGCCTGCCGCGTACGACACCGGCAACAGCTACCTGCCGGCGCTCCCCTCGGCCCTGCCGGCGCTGCCCGCGGCGCCGTCCCAGCCCCAGCAGCAGTCGTACGGCTACCCGCAGCCGGCGGCTCAGCAGAGCTACAGCCCGATGCAGCCCGCGCAGCTGCAGCACGCACCGGCGCCCTACATTCCGCAGCAGCCGGCCGGCGGCCGCGGGATGTACCAGGCGCCCCCGCCGCAGCAGCAGCGTCCGGCGCCGAGCACCGGCTACGAGTCGATGCGTCCGGCAGCTCCGCGGCCCACCCCCGCGCAGTCGCCGTACGAGGACCCGTACGGCCGCCCGTACCAGGGCGGCCGGGGCTACTAGGGCGGGCCCGGCACATCGGGGCACGGCGCCTGGCGAAACGGGCGCTCGCTCCGCCCCGAGCTGAGCGCCGCCCGCATCCACCCGGTCACATCGCCGGCCGCGTACACGCCCGGCGAGGCCGCCGTCGAGCCATGGGGACTCGACGGGGGCCGCCGCCGGATGCTGGTCGACGCCGGGGGCACGGCCGTCACGCAACGCCAACAGCCCCGCACTGCCCTGGTGTCCGCCGTCCCCTGCCGGACGGCGGCATCGCCCTGTCCGCGCCGGGCAGAACGACGCTGACCGTGGAGGTCCCGGAACCGGGGGATTCGGTCGGCGCGCTGCCGCACGGCGCCGGGGCCGAGGTCGTGGAGGCGGCGCCGGAGTCTCACGCCTGGCTCGGCGCCCCCGGAGAGAGACCGTTTCCGGCCCAATGTGGTGGTGGGCGGCACGGACGTCCGGGCGGAGGGCGGCTGGAGCCGGATCTCCACCGGTGACGTGCCGTTCCGTTTCGTCGAACCCTGTGGCCGCTGTGCCATCACCACGACCGACCAGCACAACGCCGAGCGCGGCAAGGAGCCGCTGCGCACACCGGCCCGCCCCCGGCGCCCGGGCGGGCACATCCTGTTCGGCCGGAATCTGATCCCCGGCGCCCGGGACGTCATCCGCATCGGCGACCCGGTCCGCATACTCGGCTGGGTACGTCCTCGGTGCCGGGAACCCACGGCGGCGGGCGACGCGTTGGGCGCAGTGAGGCCGCCCGATCCTCCCGGCCTCAGCGCGTGGACCGCACCGTACCGGGCAGGACGGACACGGAAGGGGGTGCAGGACCGTGCGAGCGATGGCCGGAGTCTGGCGCTGGCGGCACAATCCGCTGCGCCGCGCCACGGACCGGCGCGAGGCATGGCTGGCGCTGACCGCGTTCCTGCTGCTGGTGGTGGCGGCGCCGGTGATCGGCTGGTTCTGCGGTTCACGGACCGACGCCGCGCTGCAGGCATCGGTGCGCGCCCAGCGGACGGAGCGTCACCTCACCACCGCCGTGGTGGTGCGCCGGGTGACCGCCGCCCACTTCGCCACCGACCCCGAGATATCCACCGGCCGCGTCACCCGGACCGCCGTGGTCGCCCGTTGGCACGCGCCGGACGGGTCCGCGCGCAGCGCCGTCGTCTCGACCGCCTCGCGCAATGCCAAGCCGGGCGCGAAGGTCCGCGTCTGGACCGACCGAAGAGGAAGCGCCGCGCCCCGGCCGATGGACGCGAGGACCGCGCGCACCCATGCCGCACTGGCCGGGTTCGGCGCCGCGATGCTGGCCGCCCTCCTGATCGAGTGCAGCCGGCGCCTGACCCTCCGGCGCATGACACGGCACCGGTACGAACAGCTCGACCGGGCCTGGGCATCGGTCGGCCCGGACTGGGGCAGGACGGGCACCGGCAGCTAGGGCCCGTCCTGCGCCGATCCGTCGGGCCGGGTGCCGGGGACCCGCGGATCGGGTCAACTCCCGCCCTCCGCGCGCGCTACGGTGGACCGGCCCGCCCGTCGCTCTCCGGCAGGCGGACCCCGGCTGGTCGCTGCCGCGAGGCCGGCGACCCGGGCACCACACACGCACGAGGCGGGGGCACGACAGCGCCATGGCACAGGGCACAGTCCAGGTGACGCACACCGGCACATCGCGGTGGCGGCGCCGCACGGGCGAATACGCCTCCCTCACGGCTGCGCTGGAAGCGGCGGCGGACGGTGACGTGCTCACCGTCGCGCCCGGCACGTACCGGGAGAACCTGGTCATCGCCCGCGCCGTGACGTTGCGCGGTCCCGAGGGCTCCGTCGGTTCCGTGCGCATCGCCCCCGTCGACGGGGTGCCACTGACGCTGCGCGCCTCCGCCGTCGTCCAGGACCTCCACGTGGAGGGGCAGGACTCGGCGGCCCCCGCGCTGCTGATCGAGGAAGGCTCCCCCGAGATAGCGGACGTGCGGATCGTGACCCGCTCGGCCGCCGGCATCGAGGTGCGGGGCGCCGCCCGGCCCTCCGTGCGCCGGTGCACGGTCGACAATCCGGCGGGCGTCGGCATCGCCGTGCTCGACGGCGCCGGCGGGGTGTTCGAGGAGTGCGAGATCGTCTCGGCCGGCCAGTCGGGGGTCGCCGTGCGCGACGGCGGCCACCCCCGGCTGGAGCGCTGCCGGGTCCACCACGCCTCGGGCGCGGGGCTTTCCGTCACCGGCGAGGGCAGCGGACTTGAGGCCGTGGGCTGCGAGATGTACGAAATCAAGGGCAGCGGAATACAGGTGACCGCCCGCGCCTCCGCCCACCTCACCGACTGCACGGTGCACCGCACATCGGCGGACGGCGTCACCCTGGACACCGACGCGGTGCTCACGCTGGCCGACTGCGACATCCACGACATCCCGGAGAACGCGGTGGACCTGCGCTCCCGTGCGGTGCTCACGCTGACCCGCTCGACGGTGCGCCGCTTCGGCCGCAACGGGCTATCCGTCTGGGACCCGGGCACCCGGGTCGACGCCAACCAGTGCGAGATCCACGACAGTACGGGCGACTACCCGGCGGTCTGGGTCAGCGACGGGGCGACGGTGATACTGGATTCCTGCCGGGTCCACGACGTGCCGGACGCCCTGTTCGTCCTCGACCGGGGCTCGCGCGCCGACGTCGTGGACAGTGACCTCTCCCAGGTCCGCAACACGGCGGTGTCGGTCAGCGACGGGGCGACCGCCCAGCTCGACGACTGCCGCATCCGCGAGGCGTCGACCGGCGCCTGGTTCCGCGACCACGGAAGCGGCGGCACGCTGAACAACTGCACCATCGACGCGGCGCAGACCGGCGTGATCGTCACCAAGGGCGCCGACCCGGTAATCGAGCGCTGCACGGTGACCTCACCCGCCGAGGCCGGGTTCTACGTCTCGGCCGAGGGCCGGGGGACGTTCAACGGCTGCCGGGTCACCGGCAGCGAGGGGTACGGCTTCCATGTGATGGAGGGCTGCCGCACGACGCTGACCCGCTGCCGCACCGAGCGCTGCGCCCGCGGCGGCTACGAGTTCCCCGAGAGTACGGGGCAGGGGGGCGGGCCGGTCGTGGAGGACTGCACGAGTGACGAGAGCGGTCTGCGGACCTCCACTCCCCCGCCGGCCACCGTCCTGACGGCGACACAGCAGGCCCCCGGGCTGCTCGGGTCGGTCCCCGCGCCGCGCCCCGTCGAACCGCCGGCGGTGGCGGCGGCCGAACCCGCGCGCACCTCCGGGGAGGTGCTGGGCGAGCTGGACGCGCTGGTCGGCCTCGACAGCGTCAAGCGCGAGGTGCGGGCGCTCACGGACATGATCGAGGTGGGCCGCAGGCGCCTCCAGGCGGGCCTGAAGGCGGCCTCGGTCCGCCGCCACCTCGTCTTCACCGGCTCCCCCGGCACCGGCAAGACCACGGTGGCCCGGCTGTACGGCGAGATCCTGGCCGCGCTCGGGGTGCTGGAGCGCGGGCATCTGGTCGAGGTGTCCCGGGTGGACCTGGTCGGTGAGCACATCGGCTCGACCGCCATCCGCACCCAGGAGGCGTTCGACCGGGCGCGCGGCGGGGTGCTGTTCGTCGACGAGGCGTACGCCCTCTCCCCCGAGGACTCCGGCCGGGACTTCGGCCGGGAGGCGATCGACACGCTGGTGAAGCTGATGGAGGACCACCGGGACGCGGTGGTCGTCATCGTCGCCGGGTACACCCACGAGATGGAGCGGTTCCTCACCGTCAACCCCGGGGTGGCATCCCGCTTCTCGCGGACCATCACGTTCAGCGACTACGAACCGGCCGAGCTGCTGCGGATCGTGGAGCAGCAGTCCCGGGAGCAGGAGTACAGCCTGGCGTCCGGCACCGGTGAGGCACTGCTGAAGTACTTCACGGAGCTGCCGAAAGGACCGGCCTTCGGCAATGGGCGCACCGCCCGCCAGACCTTCGAGTCGATGGTCGAGCGGCACGCCGGCCGGGTCGCCCAGCTCGCCGATCCGAGCACGGACGATCTCACTCTGCTGTATCCGGAGGACCTCCCGGAGCTGCCCTGACGTCTTCGCGTGGCTGGTCCGCCTGGTGGGGCAGGACCGGGTCGAGCCGTTCCAGGAGCGCGGCGCGTTCCTCGGCGAAGACGGGGTCGGCCTGGTAGTCGCCGTGGCCGAGCACCGGCTCGGGCAGCGGGTGCTCGGGGGTTCGTGCGTAGACCAGCGGGTCCTTGAGCGGGCCGCGGTCCACCTCGGGGCCGGACTCCCGGCCGAGCCTGATCTCGCCGCCGATCGGGTCGGTGGCCCGCCACAGGTTGCGCCAGCAGTGCACCGAGCGGTGCAGCCCGTGGAGCTGTCCGGGCCCGAAGTAGGCGGGGAACCATCGCCCGTAGAGGCGCTCGATCGGTGAACCGTAGGTGAGCAGGGCGACTTGGGCGCGGGTCCTGGCGGGGAGCTGCCAGACCGCGGATGCCGCGAGGACGCTGCCCTGGGAGTGGCCGGAGATGACGAGGCGGCCACGGGTGCGGGCGGTCCAGCCGGACATGCGGGACGCCAGGTCGGGCACGGCGCGTTCGGCGTAGCAGGGCGGGGCGAAGGGGTGGGCGGCGCGCGGCCAGAACGTGCCGACGTCCCACAGGATGCCGATCGTGCGCCGGGCCGAGGCGTCGCGGTAGGCGCGCCGGCCGCAGGCGACGAAGACGAGGAAGCCGAAGCCGACGAGCCAGGAGCCGGTGGACTGGGCCGCTTCGGCCACCGATGCCAGGAACGGGCCGCTGCCGTCCAGGGCGAGCCCCGGCACCTCTCCGGTGGCCCAGGCCCCGGCCACGGCGCCCGCCCCCAGCAGCAGGGTGGCGCCGGAGACCAGGCCGACCACGCCGGGCGCCGAGTCGGTGAGCGCGGCGGTGGCCCGGATACGGGCGATCCGCGCGGTCCGAGACGGATCGGGGCACGTCTCCCCGTACTCCTCATCGATCACCGGTTCCAGCCGGCGGGCGGTCCGCCAGGTCCGTACGCCGAGCGCGATACCCGGCGCCAGGAGCAGCGCGATGAGGACGGGGATGACGGATGCCTGCCAGCTGAGCAGGACGGGCGGACCCTCTATGAGGGCGCTGCGCCCCATGCCGGGGCTGCCGGGCCCGTCGAGCCAGTCGGCGACGCGCTGGGCCACCCCGCCGGTCATCACACCGCCGAGCGCGCACGCGAGCATCGCGACGGCCGGTCCGCCGAGGCCGCGCATCACGGTGCGCGGCTCGGGGCAGCGCCGGTACAGGTCGAGGGAGACCCCGGCGAGGAGGACGACCAGTACGCCCTGGGCGAGGGTGACCGCCGGGAACGTGACGTCGCCGGGGAGCGTGCCCGAGGATGTCCAGCCGGGGCGCGACCAGGCGGCGTGCACCGCGGCGAGGACGAGGAGGGCGAGCGCGGCGCCGGGGAGGCAGGTGATGAGGGCCCGGTCGAGCCGGTTGTCGAGGCGCCGTTCGCTGCGGCCCCGGCGGCAGACCACCCAGAGCACGGTGATCGCGCCGAGGACGAGCGCCGCCTCGATCAGCCGTCCCAGCACCGCGGGCACGGGTCCGGTGACCGCGCGGTCGTGACGGGCGGCGGCGCCGGTGACGCAGGCGGTGACGGTCAGGAAGCCGGCGGCGGTGTGGGCGGCGCGCAGCCGTGCGACGAGCCGGCGCCCGTACCAGAATCCGGGCCGTCCCAGCGCGGGGCGTACGGGTTCCGGGGCGGGTGCCCGGTCGTCGTCGGGGTCCGGCTGGGTCAGCGGCCGCTGGGACTCGTAGGCGCTCCAGGTCCGGTTGGACAGGAACCAGAGCAGCCCGACCAGCGCGGTGGGCACCAGCGCGGCCAGGGCGAGGCGGCGGCCGGGCTGGGACCACCAGCCGCCCTGCGCGGCCGAGAGGAATCCCAGCCACGAGCGCTGGTCGGAGCAGTCGGGCACGCCTGCGCACTGCCAGGCGGTGAGATCGAGGGCGACTTCGCAGGCTGCGGCGGTCAGCAGGACGGTGAGGCTGAGGGCGATGAGCCGGACGAGGACCCCGTACACCCGGATCGCGCGGGGGCGGCGGCGGGCGGTGGGGCGCATCCAGTGGGCGAGGTTGACCACCATGAAGGGGAGCAGCAGCAGCCACAGCGCGCGGGAGCCGTTGCCGGAGGTGAGGTTGGACCAGCAGTATGCCTCGGCGATGGGCTCTTCGCGGTACCGCTCGGGGTGCTGCTCGGCGTCGACGTCGGCGGAGCGCCGGTAGATGGCGGCGGTGGTGTCCCCGGTGACCCTCACCGTGCGCGGGTCGACCAGCATCTCCTGGGGCGTGGTGCCGCCGACCCCGTGGACCAGTAATTCCAGCGCGGGTCCGGTGGCGCGCGGGGGTGGGGTGGGAGATGGCACGGCGACTCGCTCTCGCAGGGGAAAGGCGGCTGATGCCCGTTCAGCGCTGTCGCGGGCGGGCACGGGTGGCCGCGGTCCTTCCCACCGAATCTCCCCCGTGCGACGCCCCGCGACACCGCGTGGCAGGATGACTCCGTCGATACGGACTCCTGTACGGCCAGAGGGAAGGGTGGCACCCGGCGTTGAGCGAGAATCAGAATTTGCTCGCGGAGCAGCGGCGTGCGCTGATCCTCGACGAGGTGCGCCGGCGTGGCGGGGTGCGGGTCAACGAGCTGACCCGGAGGCTGAACGTCTCGGACATGACCGTGCGCCGGGATCTGGACGCGCTGGCCCGGCAGGGTGTGATCGAGAAGGTGCACGGCGGTGCCGTGCCGGTGGTCGAGGCGAGCACGCACGAGCCCGGTTTCGAGGCGAAGTCGACGCTGGAGCTGACCGCCAAGGAGGACATCGCCCGGGCGGCGGCCGCGATGGCCGTGCCCGGCAGCGCCATCGCCCTGTCCGGCGGCACCACGACGTACGCGCTGGCCCAGCATCTGCTGGACGTGCCGGACCTGACGGTGGTGACGAACTCGGTGCGGGTCGCCGATGTGTTCCATGCGGCGCAGCGGCCGGGTGCGCCGGCCGGCCGGCCGGGGGCGGCGACGGTCGTGCTCACCGGTGGGGTGCGCACGCCGTCCGACTCGCTGGTCGGCCCGGTCGCGGACCGGGCGATCGCCTCGCTCCACTTCGATGTGCTCTTCCTCGGCGTCCACGGGATCTCGGTGGAGGCGGGGCTGTCCACGCCGAACCTCGCGGAGGCGGAGACGAACCGCCGGTTCGTGCAGTCGGCGCGGCGGGTGGTGGTGGTCGCCGACCACACGAAGTGGGGGACGGTGGGGCTGAGCTCCTTCGCCACGCTGGACCAGGTGAGCACGCTGGTCACGGACGCGGGCCTGTCCGCGGGGGCCCGCGAGGAGATCGAGGAGCACCTGCCCGGTCTGCTGGTCGCGGGCCGCGAGGGGACCGAGGAGCCCGCCGAGGGCTGAGGGCCCTGGTTCCGCTCCGCTCGCGACGCGCCTGTCACGGCCTAGGATCGTGGTGTGGCCGTCTTCCGGATCGAGCGTTTCACTCCGTTGCCCGCAGCCGAGTCCTGGCGCCGGGTGACGGACTGGGAACGGCATGCCGCGCATGTGCCGCTGACGACGATCACGGTGCCGGCGGGGCTGCCGACCCGGATCGGGACGGTGTTCGTGGCGCGCACCGGGCTGGGTCCGCTGGCGTTCGACGATCCGATGGAAGTGGTCCGCTGGTCGCCTCCGGCCGGGGGCCGGGCGGGCATGTGCCGACTGGAGAAGCGCGGCCGGGTGGTGCTGGGCCGGGCGTCGATCGATGTGTATCCGAACCGGGCCGGCTCCCATGTGGTGTGGGTGGAGGAGATGAGCGTGCGGCTGCTGCCGCGCTGGGCGGACCCGGTGATCGCGGGTGCGGGCCGCCGGGTCTTCGGCCGGGTGCTCGACTCGGTACTGGACCGTCCGGCCCGGCGGTACGGCTGAGGCGACGGCCGGTGCGGGTCCGGTCGCGAGTACGGACATCTGACGGCCCGCCAGCTATGGTGTGCGCGGCCTCGTTTGCCGCCGGCCGTACGGGAGGTGCGATCCATGGCACATCGTCTTCGCTCCGAGAACCTCGGCTTCGCCGGGACGGCTCCGGTGCGGCTGGTCTTCGCCGCCGAGGTGTCCGCTCCCCCGGACGTCGTGTACCGGGCGCTCGCCGACGACGTCGAGGGCTGGCCGCGCTGGTTCACCGCCGTGACGGCCGCCGTGCCGGTGGCGGCGGGCGCGGGGCGTGAGGTGCGGCTGCGGGGCGGGATCGTGTTCCGCGAGACGGTCATCGCGACGGAGCCCGGTGAGCGGTACGCGTACCGGATCGACTCCACCAACGCCCCCGGGCCGAGGGCCCTGGTGGAGGAGTGGCGGCTGACCCCCGCCGGTAGCGGCACGCGGGTGCGGTGGACGTTCGCCGCCGACGGTTCGCCGCTGTTCCGGTTCACCCTGCGGCGGGCCCGCGGGTTGGTGGGCCGCTCGTTCAGGGACGCGGTGCGCAGTCTGGACCGGCGGCTGTCGGCGGCGCCCGCCTGACTTCCGGGCTCAGACCGCCGGCCAGGCGCCGGTGACCAGGAAGTGGTCGATGGTCCGGGTGCAGGGGGCGATGTCCAGGCCCTGCGCGGCCAGCCAGGAGTCGGAGTAGTACTTGTCGAGGTAGCGGTCGCCGGGGTCGCAGATCAGCGTGACGACGCTGCCCCTCTCGCCCCGGGCGACCATCTCGGCCACCAGTTTGAACGCGCTCCACAGCCCGGTGCCGGTGGAGCCGCCCGCCTTGCGCCCGATGGCCCGCTCCAGGGCGCGTACGGCCGCGACGGTCGCCGCGTCCGGGACCTTCATCATCCGGTCGATGGCGCCGGGCACGAAGCTGGGTTCCATGCGGGGCCGGCCGATGCCCTCGATGCGCGAGCCGCTGTCGCTGGTGGCGAACGGGTCGTGGTGGGTCCAGCCGTCGAAGAAGCAGGAGTTCTCCGGATCGGGCACACAGATCCTGGTGTCGTGCTGCATGTAGTGCACGTAGCGGGCGATGGTCGCCGATGTGCCTCCGGTGCCGGCGGTGGCGACGATCCAGGTGGGCTCCGGATACCGTTCGAGCCGCAGCTGCTGGTAGATCGATTCCGCGATGTTGTTGTTGCCCCGCCAGTCGGTGGCCCGCTCGGCGTAGGTGAACTGGTCCATGTAGTGGCCGCCGGACTCCGCGGCGAGCCGGGCGGACTCCTCGTAGATCCGGCGCGAGTCGTCCACGAAGTGGCAGCGCCCGCCGTGGAATTCGATGAGCCGGCACTTCTCCGGGCTGGTGGTCCGGGGCATCACGGCGATGAACGGCACCCCGATCAGTTTGGCGAAGTACGCCTCCGAGACGGCGGTGGACCCGCTCGACGCCTCGATGACCGGTTTGCCGGGCCGGATCCAGCCGTTGCAGAGCCCGTAGAGGAAGAGCGAACGCGCCAGCCGGTGCTTGAGGCTGCCCGTGGGGTGCGTGGACTCGTCCTTGAGGTAGAGGTCGATGCCCCAGGTCTCCGGCAGCGGGAAGCGGAGCAGGTGGGTGTCGGCGGAGCGGTTGGCGTCGGCCTGGACCTTGCGGACGGCCTCCTTCAGCCAGGCGCGGTAGGCCGGGTCGGAACGGTCGATGTCGACGGTCGCCGCGGCTGCGCCGCCGTGCCCGTGCTCACTGGTGTCCATCTGCGCGCTTCTCCTCGTACGACCGGTCTCGGCGGGGCCCACGATATGCCCCCTACCTGCGCAAACGTTCACTTTGATGGTCCATAGCCCTGCCTTGGTGTCGTGCGCGGGCACCGGTGGCGCCACTCGGCCCGAATGCGCCGTTTACGTACCGTCCCGCTCTGGTGCACACGGCCCGGGATGGGCACACTTCGTCTCAGAGGCATGTCGAAGGGGGCGAAGGGGCCATGTCCGAAACGGAGTTCAGTGCGACGGGCGTACGCATCGACCGATGGGCGCGCTCGGTCAGCAGGGCCGGACAGGTGACCGTCAAGGACGGCCGGGTGGCCCTTCTGACGAGTTACGGGCGGGAGATCGACAGTGCGCCGGTGGGGACGGTGAGCGCGGGCAGACCGTGGTTCGCAGGGGCGGACGCGACGGTGGCGCGGGTCAACGGGACGCGGTACCGGCTGACGATGCGGCGGCCCGACGGCAAGCCAGGTGACGAGCCTCCTGCGCACCGGTTCCTGGAGGCGCTGTACAGCGCGGGGGGCCGCCGGGGCTGACGGAGCGGCGCGGTGCGCGAACCGCGAGTTGCGCGGCGGTATGCCCTGAGCGACATTGGAGTCACGTCACTCATGGTGTACCGGCGGTGACACTGTGATCCAGGCCGCCGGCCCGGACTCAGCAGCGAGCCATGTGCTGGATCCGTCCCTTCGTCTTCTTCCGGACCTATTTCGGGGAGTCGCAGCCGTGATCAGCGAGCCAAGCAGGCACTGCACGGTGGAGCTCCAAGCCCTGCCGTCGCGGATCGGTCAGGTCCGCAGAATCATCTCGGCGCAGCTGCGCTACTGGCATCTCGATTCTCTGATCGACCAGACAGCGCTGGGCGTCACCGAACTCCTGACCAACGTCCACCGGCATGCGCAGCCGGACAAATCATGCACCGTCGAGATCGAGTTGCTCCTCGAACGGCTGACGGTGTCCGTCCATGACCACGACCCACGGATGCCCACCGTGCGCGAGGCCGACGACTCCAGTACGTCGGGGCGCGGACTCGCACTGATCGCCGCGGTCAGCGAGAGCTGGGGCGTCCGCCCCCGGGCCGGGGCGGGGAAGGTCGTCTGGTTCACCCTTCCCACACCGTCCCGGCTCGTACAGCCGCCGCACGCGCTGTACGGGGCCACGACCGACGGGCCGTTCGACCTGAGCGGCCTCGCGATGCCCGAGGGGGCGCCACCCTCGACGGCGCGGTCGGCCGTGATGGGCTGACGCGACAGGAGCGGGGCATCCCCGAGGGGGCGCCCCGCTCCTGTCCGTCACGCCGTCCGGTCACCCGGCGCCGCCCGCGCGGGGGCCGAACTGCTCGTCGAGCACGGACAGCCGCCGCCAGTACTCGTCCTCGTCGATCTCCCCGGCGGCGAAGCGCCGCCCGAGCACGGCGATCGGGGAGTGACCGGCGGGGCCTCCCGGCACGACCCGCGTCCGCCAGGGGCCGCGCCGGCCGCGCGGGAGGACCCGGCGCAGGACCGTGACGACGGTGATGACGACGGCCGCCCACACCAGGGGGGCGAACAGGATCCAGGGCCCGGGTCCGCCGTCGAAAGCCAGGGTGTTCATCTCGGTCAGCTCCTAGGGCCTGTGTGAGGTCGTGATCAATATCTGCGTTCCGCTGCCGTGCCGGGACGGATCACGGTAGAACGCCGGTGTGACGCGCCGACAGCTCAGTGACGACCAGTGGGAACTCATCCAGCCGTAC
>NZ_SSBI01000005.1 GCF_004795015.1 Streptomyces sp. A1277
CGCCGGGTGTCAGACCCGTTCCAGCCGCCAGAGCTGCGGCTGCTGGCCGTTGCAGGTCCACTGCTGAACATGGGCGCCCGCCGTACGGGAGCCCTGGGAGACGTCCAGCCACTGCCCGGAGGACTTCACCACCAGGCGGTAGTAACCTCGCCCCGCGTTCTCCAGCCGCCAGTCCTGGGCCGGCTGGGCGTTGCAGTACCACTGCCGTACGTTCGCGCCGGGGGTGGCGGAGCCGTTCTCCACGTCCAGGTGTTGTGTTCCAGCCGGATGGCCCGGGGGTAGAGGCCGGTCCCACTGCCGAGGGGGGTGCCGTTGGCCGCGAGGAGGGCGGCGGACGTGGCGGGGGACGCGGACGACGCGGGTGCGGCCGAGGCCGGCGCGAACGACAGGCCCGGTGTCGCGGCCAGGACCGGAGCGACGGCACGCACCGCCCAGCGGGCGAGGCGGCCGGTCGTCGTGGGGGAGGGGCGGGGCACGGAGGCGTGGGGGCGGCCGGGCGGAGCTGCTGACGGCGAAACCCGTAGAGCCGGGTGTACATCGATGTAGACAAGTGTGCAGAGTTCCGCTGTTCCGCGTTCTGCGGCACTCGGAGGTGTCTGCCGCCCTGCGCGGGTCCGGTGTCCCGCGCTCCGGTCGGGACGCAGTCAGCGTCATCTCGAAGAAGTACCGGGACGCCTGTAGAGGTGGGAGCCGCATTCCACCGGGCGTCCGCCGTCGCCGAGGACCGTGCGTTCCATGGTGAGCAGCCGCGCGGCTCCGTCAGCAGGCGGACTCCGCCGCCGTGGCCCTGCGCGGGGTGGCAGGGGGAGCCGAGGCCGAGTGAGGGATCAAATGAAGGGATGGTTAGCATATGAGCACCCTCTAGCTCGAAAGATAAACCTGTGACTGTCAATGACGACGCGTTCACCAACTGGAAGAACCGCGAGGAAATCGCGGAGTCGATGATTCCGATCATCGGGAAGCTGCACCGCGAGCGGGACGTCACCGTCCTCCTGCACAGCCGCTCGCTGGTGAACAAGTCGGTGGTGAGCATCCTCAAGACCCACCGTTTCGCCCGGCAGATCGACGGTGCGGAGCTCTCGGTCACCGAGACCCTGCCCTTCCTCCAGGCCCTGACCACACTGGACCTCGGCCCCTCCCAGATCGACATCGGCATGCTCGCCGCGACGTACAAGGCCGACGACCGCGGCCTGAGCCCGGCGGAGTTCACCGCCGAGGCCGTCGCGGGCGCCACGGGAGCCGACAAGATCGAGCGCCGCGAACCGCGCGACGTCGTCCTCTACGGCTTCGGCCGCATCGGCCGCCTCCTCGCCCGGCTGCTCATCGAGAAGGCCGGCTCCGGCAACGGCCTGAGGCTGCGCGCCATCGTCGTCCGCAAGGGTGCGGGCCAGGACATCGTCAAGCGCGCCTCGCTGCTGCGCCGCGACTCCATCCACGGCCAGTTCCAGGGCACGATCACCGTGGACGAGGCCAACAACCAGATCATCGCCAACGGCAACGAGATCCAGGTCATCTACTCCGACGACCCGACGTCGGTGGACTACACGGCCTACCGGGTCAACGACGCCATCCTCATCGACAACACCGGCAAGTGGCGCGACCGCGAAGGGCTTTCGAAGCACCTGCGGCCGGGCATCGCCAAGGTCGTCCTGACCGCGCCGGGCAAGGGCGACGTCCTCAACGTCGTCCACGGCGTCAACCACGACATGATCAAGCCGGACGAGCAGATCATCTCCTGCGCCTCCTGCACGACCAACGCGATCGTGCCGCCGCTGAAGGCGATGGCGGACGAGTACGGCGTGCTGCGCGGCCATGTGGAGACCATCCACTCGTTCACCAACGACCAGAACCTGCTGGACAATTACCACGGCTCGGACCGCCGGGGCCGCTCCGCGCCGCTCAACATGGTCATCACCGAGACGGGCGCCGCCTCCGCCGTCGCCAAGGCGCTGCCCGACCTGGACGCGACGATCACGGGCAGCTCGATCCGCGTCCCCGTGCCGGACGTCTCCATCGCGATCCTCAGCCTGAAGCTCGGGCGCGAGACCAACCGCGCCGAGGTCCTCGACTACCTCCGCGACGTGTCGCTGACCTCCCCGCTCAAGCGGCAGATCGACTTCACGACCGCCCCCGACGCGGTGTCGAGCGACTTCATCGGCTCGCGCCACGCCTCCATCGTCGACGCGGGCCCCACCCAGGTCGACGGCGACAACGCGATCCTCTACCTCTGGTACGACAACGAGTTCGGCTACTCCTGCCAGGTCATCCGGGTCGTGCAGTACGTCTCCGGGGTCGAGTACCCGACCTACCCGGTACCGGTCCTCTGACGGACGTGTAGGTTCCGCGATCCGGTGCGCACTGTAGCCGTGATATGCGCACCCGATGCGCAATTCCAGGGATCTGTGCGCACTGACTCCGCACGGTAACTAGCTTCCGACCTATGGTCATTCCGATTCCAGCCCGGGTCCGCGGGAAGTACAAGCAGCCGATGGCGTCGGTGCGTTACGACGACGCGTCGGTGCGCCAGGTCCCGTTCAAGGATCTGCGGTTGGCGGATTTCACATGGTCGGTTCCATGGCGGAAGTTTCACTCCGTCCATGGCCAGGCGCACTACTCAGGGCGGTACGCGTCGGCAACTATGGCCGGCTTCGTGGTGTATGAGAGCCGCTTGGAGCTGGCACGGCTTCTCCTGGCCGACATGGATCCTGCCGTGCGGGGGATCTATGCCCAGCCGTGTCACCTGACCGCTCGGGTAGGCGATCGGGTATGGCGGCACGTGCCGGACTTCCTGCTGATCATGGAGTCGGGAGCGGTGCGGGTGGTGAACGTCAAGCCTGCAGACCGACTCACGGACCACAAGATTGCGGAGGCGCTGGCTTGGCCGGGTGACCTGGTCGAACGGCACGGTTGGGAGTACGAGATCTGGTCCGGGGCAGACCGGGTAGTCCTGGAGAACGTCCGGTTCCTCGCGGCCTACCGTCGCCCGGGCATGGTGCCGGAAGCCGAGATCGAGCGTGCTTGGGAAAGCGTGCAGGACGGTGATCGACTGGGTGTGGCCGAGCGACGGCTGGCAGCTGGACGCCCGGACCACGAGGCGCGACCAGCGCTCTTGGCGCTGGTGTGGTCTGGGCGGCTGACCACTGATTTGTCCCGCCCGCTGAGTGGCGACTGGGTCCTGCGGAGGTCACTGTGAACGCCTGGACAACGACTCTGCGGACTGGTCTGCCACTCATCTATGACGGCGAGCAGTTCACGATCGCGGAGATCGAGGGCCGCCGCATCCTCCTTCAGCACATGTCGGCAGAGGGCCGCCCCACGTGGCGACAGGTCGACTTGCCGGTGCTGCTGGCACACCCCTCTACCGAGTTCCTGGTGGAGACCTCACCTGCGGAGCCGGCGGCCGCAGCGTTGCTGGGCGGTCTCAGTAGTGCGGAGGACGACGCGCTCACCGTTCGGTTCCGGCATGTGCAGGAAGTTCGCTTCGGCTTTCAACTCGGTTCTTCCGAGTTGGCTTTGGAGGGTGAGCCACGGCCGGACTATGCGCCAGGGATGCCTTTGATGCATCGGTACCGGGCAAAGGCCACCGAGCTCGGCGTCGACCCGGCAACGGTCCGCCGATGGGTGTCCAAGGTCGAGCGGGACGGGCCGGCCGGGCTGGTGAGCAAGCGCCAGCCCAAAGGCGTGCTGGACCGGGCCGATCCGCGCTGGTTGGAGATGGCACGCACGGTCATCGGGAGCCTGGAGAAGTCCAGCCGCCCGGTTCGTGGCCTGGTGCTGATGGAGATCGAAGAACGGCTGGCCAAGAAGTACGGCCGTGATGAGGTGAGCATTCCGAAGCAGACCACGGGCTATGCGCTGCTGAAGGAACTCGGTCGGGGGACGAACGCGTTCCAGGGCAGCACGAAGGGGAAGCGGTCCATCGCGAACCGTCCTCAGGGGGTCTTCGGCAAGCTGCGGGCAACGCGACCGGGTGAGTACGTCGTGCTGGACACCAACAGCCTGGATGTCTTCGCAATGGAGCCGGTGACCTGCCGGTGGGTGCAGTGCGAACTCACCGTCGCCATGGACCTCTACAGCAAGGTGATCACCGGGTTGCGTCTGACGCCGGTATCGACGAAGTCGACCGACGTGGCCGGTGTCCTGTTCGAGACGATCCGACCGCGGGAGGTGCCGTCTGCTGGAACGGGCGAGCCGCTTCCGTACTGCGGGGTTCCTTCCACGGTGGTGTTCAACGCGGAGAAGCTGGTGGACGCGCACGGGCAGCCGCTGCTGCCCGCGGTCGCGGCGGAGACGATCATCTATGACCACGGCCGGATCTACGTCTCGAACCACATCGCGAGCGTCAGCGCGAAGCTCGACATCTCGCTGCAGCCGGCTCGCCCCCATACGCCGACCGACAAGCCGGTGGAGCGGTGGTTCAAAACGTTGAACCAGGGGCTTCTGGCGGCGCTTCCCGGCTACAAAGGGCCGGACGTGCACAGCCGGGGCGAGAAGGTGGAGGACGAGGCGTACTTCTTCCTGGACGAGCTTGAGATGATCATTCGTGAGTGGATCACCTTGATCTATCACAGGCGGCACCACCGAGGTCTGACGGTCCCGGAGGTCCCGGGTCTGAAGCTGAGCCCGCTGGAGATGTTCGAGCACGGCGTGAACCGGGCGGGACCCTTGCGTATCCCGTCCAGGCCGGGCCTCGCGTTCGAGTTCCTGGAGGAGGAGTGGCGCCCCATCCACCACTACGGAGTGGAGATCAACGGGCTCCGCTACAACGGTGACGGGCTCGACGACTATCGCAACCGGATCAGCCCGCACCGCGGCGAGCACGCCGGAAAATGACCCGTCGCCGTGGATCGCGCCGACATCAGGAAGATCTACTTCCAGGATCCGGAGCGGTCTCACCTGTGGCACACCCTGGACTGGGAGCACGCCCCGGCCCTGAACGGGCCGGCCAGCCTGGAGGCGTTGAAGTACGCGCGCCGGATCGCGGCCAAGACGCATCGTTTCCCGGACACCAAACGCGCCCTGATCGAGTTGCTGGAACGCTGGGGTGCCGGGCTGACCGTGGATCGGGCCGAGCGGCGCATGGCGGTGCGCTTGTCGCAGGACCGTCTGCGCCTGATGGGCGAAGACGGTTCCGGGGTCGACGAGATCGCCGAGCTCCCTTCCGTGCGCCGTCTGACAGAGCTCAGCTCGCCAAATGCGGGAACAGGCCGAAGGCAGGCACCCGATGTGCAGGTGGGGGTCGTGCCTGCAGATGAGGACCTGGGCGGGGACGACGACGAGGACGAGGAGTGCGAGGCAGCCCCGGCAGACGAGGAGACCGCGGGCCTGGTCGATGAGGATGAGTACTACGCCGACGTCTGGGAAAGCCGTTGAGTACGGCCGACCGCCCCGCGCCGTTCGAGGGCGACGACCGCCAGTACTCGCCCACCCGCCTCCCGGGCTGGCTGCAGGAGGTCAACGGCTCGGACCGGATCCAACCCCGGCAGCTCACCCGGGCCCAGCTCGCCGGACTGTCGCCGCGGGGTCTGCTGGTGGACAACGATGGCCGGGAGGTCTGGCACGCCAACCTCGGCCCCATCGACACCCCGCAGCTCCTGGCTCTGCACGCAGACCTGCGGGAGATCGTCGAGTCGAACCGGCAGGACGGCAGCAAGACCAAACCGGCCGCCCTGGTGGACGCTCACCCGGGCCTCGGCAAGAGCACGGCGGTGCGCGCGTACGGCTGTGACCTGTTCAAACGGCAGGTCAACCTGCGTGGGGACACCACCGCGGCCGGCGCACGCCGGGTGCCGGTCATCTACATCGCGCTGAGCGGCAACACCCAGATCCGTGGCCTGAACGCGGCGATCTGCCGGTTCTACGGACTGCCCGTCAAGGGGGATGCGGACACCCTGGCCGAGCGGGCCGTGGACGCGGTCCTGTCGCTGAAGACGGTCGCCATGATCATCGATGACATCCACTTCCTGGCCGGTAACAAGTCCAACTCGATCCGCATGGCCAACCAGCTCAAGTACCTCTCCAACGTCTTCCCCGTGACCCTCATCTACGTGGGGGTCGGCGTCCAGGAACGCGGCATTCTCCATGAGGGCTTCTCGCCGAGGGAGAGCCCGCTCGCGCAGTTCGGGCGCCGTACCACCGCGCTGACGTTGCTGCCCTTCCAGGTCGATGACGACGAGGGCCGCCTTCAGTGGCACCAGCTGCTCAAGACGGTCGAGCAGAAGCTCGTCCTGGCCGAGAAGTACCCCGGCATGCTCGCCGAGGACCTCTCGGACTACCTCTTCGCTCGCTCCACCGGCCACTTCGCCTCTCTCATGGCGCTCATCAACCGTGGCTGCCTGCGCGCGATCCGCAGCGGCCACGAGCGGCTGGATACGGAGCTGATGAACCAGGTGAAGAACGACGCCGCGGCCGAGGAAGCCCGCCGGGAACTCCAGGCCGCGATCACAGCCGGTCTGCTGACCACCCGTCCCACCCGCCAAGCCGGCCGGAGGCGGTCGGCGTGACTCCATGGACCGACGAACGCATCCCTCTGTTCGTCGCGCCGTCCCCCGGGGAAGCCCTGGACAGCTGGCTTGAGCGCTACGCGCACCGCCTGAGAACACACACCGTGGACTTCGCCGACTACCTGGGGCTGCGGCACGCCTCCGTACGCAGAATGGTGCGCCGCCTCAACGACGACGAACGCGAACTTCTCCAGCGCCGCACCGGCATCACGGCCGAGCAGCTGAGCTCGATGACCCTGGAGCGGTTCGACGGCTCCCTCGTACGGATTGCCCCGCAGACTCGGCGCCTGACGGCGCCGGCCCGCTGGCGGTTCTACGGCACCACCTCGCGTTACTGCCCCGCCTGCCTGGCAGACGACCGGGGGCGGTGGCAGCTGCACTGGCGCCTCGGCTGGGCCTTCGCCTGCACGCGGCACAACCTGCTGCTCCTGGAGCACTGCCCGGCCTGCGGCAAGCACCCGCCGGTGGCCAGCGGCGGAAACCACCGCATGCTGCCCCACCCGGAAGCCTGCCGCGCCCTGACCGACCGGAGCGGGCGCGGGGCACGCTGCGGGTTCCCGCTGACGCAGGCTCCCGCGGTCGGCCTCAGTTCCGGCGGGGCGGTCCTGCTCGCCCAGGTCCATGTGGACGCGACGGTCATCGCCGATCACCACAGCCCTGCGGCGCTGGAGCGGGCCGGTGAGCTGTCACATCTGGGCCGCAGGGCTCTGCGCGGCATCCGCACCCGCCCCGAGGACGTCCCCGCCATCGCCCTGGACATCATCGACGCATGCGGCCGGGCCCTCAGCGGGGACGAGGCGTCGTGGGAGGTTCATGACACGCGAAACGTCGCCATCGGTACCACCCTGGCCACCATCGCCACCGACCCCGACCATTCGCTCAGAGAGGAGGTGTTCGCGTGGATGTGCCTCTCGCCCGAACAGGAGACCGGTGAACTGCGCGAGCATCCGACCCGGTATCTGCCCAACTGGAGGTCCGCAGGCCCCCGCGTGATCAATCGCATCCTCGCCGCGTCCGACGGCCAGCTCACGCTCAAGGCCCGGCTGCGCTACGGCACAGCGACCGCCGAGCCCGCCGAGCCCTACCTGAGCGAGACCGACATCACCGTGCGGGCGTCCAAGACGCCCGGCATGCTCTGGCCGTCCTGGACGCTGCGGCTGCTGCCGCCCAAGAGCCCACACCAGCCGAGGATCGCGGGCCTGCGACGCGCCTGCGCAAGCCTCATGCTCATTCCCGGCGGCCCGGCCGGACACCGCCAGGCCGCCCGGATCATGGGCAATCCGCACTTCCGCAGCAACCTGGAGGCCCTGCTGGCCTTCGTCAACGCCGACCACATCTGCAGCACGCTGACCCACTACGCGCGCGTCCTCGACGCGCACGAGGTACCGATCGACTACGCACGCCGCCGAGCCCTGTTCGCCGACGAGACGACTCCGCTGCTCCTCGACGAAAACGCGCACTGGCGCCTCTGCAAGGGCCTGGGCACCCGGCAGTTCCAACAAGTCCACCTCTACCGGCTGCGCTGGCAGCTGCGGCGGCTACCACTCGGGGCCGACCCTCAGCTCGGCAACCACGCACCCGCCTGGACACACCGCTTCGCCTACCGGACGCACCCGAAGATCCTCGCCTTCCTCGACCAGCAGGCCCACCGCAACCTCGCCGCCCACCACGTCACCGACGAACCGGTGACGTGGGAGCCGCCAGGACACTGGCTCGACAACATCGCCTTGCCCCAACCGCCCATCGGAACGCCCACGGAGCACGTCCGGAACCTGCTGACCCCCGACTCCACCGCCCGCGACGTCGCCCGGACGCTCGGCCTCACGGTGCACCAACTGCGCCTGATGATGGAAAACCACCGCCTGAGCGCGCAGACCCGCCCGCACAACAAGGGCAACTACCCCCGCCCGCCACGCCAGGGCTACCTGGTACCCGACAAACTGCGCGACCTCTACCAGCGGCAGGGCCTGCAGCAGCAGCAGATCGCCGAACTCGCCGGATGCACAACCTCGATCGTCAAGACCGCGCTGAAGCAGGCGAACATCCCGCTGCGACCCCACCGCGCACCGGGCGAACTGAAACGATCCGTCGCCCCGGCATGGCTACGCACCGAGTACCACGACAAAGGCAGAACGGTGGCCGACATCGCCCGCGAACTGGCCGCCCCCGACACCAACGTCTCCCAGCTTCTCGACGCGTGGCGCATTCCCCGCCATCCGGCCGGCCACAACGCACCTCCGGCCTGGCAACCGAGCCCCTTCGCCGAACTCGGCATCCCCCTGTCCAAGCCGATGGAGTACATCAGTACCCGCAAGGGCGGGACCGAATGGCTGCGCACCGCCCTCCTCATTCCCGGGCACCGTACGCGCCGCGCGGCCGCCCTCACCCTGGGCATCCCCCGCACCTCACTCAACGCGCGGCTGAAGATGCTGGAGACCGCCGCCGGATTTGAGATCTTCAATCACCGCACACGGCCCGTCGTCGCGACGCCGCGCGGCCGAGCGCTCCTCGAAGAAGCACAGAGGCTCTTCGACCGACTGGACCAGACACACGTAGAGCTCCCCGGCCGATCCTCTGCGAGAACGAGCCCGCCATAAGGGGGCCGGCCCGGCGGTCGAGGTAGTCGGCGCCGGGGTCGGTTTTCAGTGAACGCGCCGGGGAGACGCGCCGCTGTCCGGTTGTGTGTTACCAGGCCGCCTTGACGGTGTTGTAAGCGGTACGGCAGGCGGCGTCGGGGGCGGCGGTGGACAGATTCGTCATGGCTTCCCGCCAGACCTTCTTGGCGACCGTCTCCAGCTTCCGGCTCGCGGCAGGGATGTTGGGAGAGTACTTCTTGACCGATCCCATGGTGGCGACGGTGAACTTGTTGCACGCCGGGGCGGGAGCGTTCTGGAACCGGGCGTCGAGGTCCTTGGCCACGACGGGGCCGTTGGCGACAGCCCAGTTGTTCCAGGCGCTGCACGCGGTTTCGGTGAGCTCCGCCTGCTCGGCCTCGGTCAGGTGGCTCAGGGCGTTCAGCAGGGCGTTCCAGGGCTCGTCGGGGATGGTGTAGTGGGTGGTGGGGAACTTCTCGCTGGTTTTGAAGATGGCCTCCGTGCACGCCGGGGGCAGCGGGGCGGCGGCCTGCACCAGGGGGCTGCGGCAAGCATCTGAGAGGCTCCGGCCAAGTGCTGGGGAGCTGCCGTCGTCGGCTGGGCCGATGCGGTCACGGCCGGGGAGGAGGTGGCCAGGATGGCGGCTGAGGCTACTGCGGTGGCGAGCGCGGTGCGCTTGAGGATGCGGCGGTAGGCCACGAATGTACTCCTTGGTTACGAGGCGTGTGTGCGGGTTTGGGCGTAGCGGCCCGGTTGTGGAACGATCTCGGGCCGGTGCGGGAAACGGGCCACCGGTCGCCCCGTGATCGGCACAGTGGTTCGGGTGCCGCCGTCAGCGCTGGTGTCCGGTGAGCTGGTGACGTCTACCGGGGAGCGTCGTGCCCGTTCTCACGCCTTCAGCGCAGGGCGGTGAAGACGGATCCGCTGACGAGCGTCGACAGGAGGAATCCGACGACGACCTGGGCCGGAGTGTGGGCTTGGAGTTTCACTCGGGACCAGCCCGTCACCGCGATGAGCGGGAGGAGGGCGAGGGCCGGGAGCCCGTAAGCCAGAGCGAGGGTGGTGGCGGCTCCCGTGGCCACAGCCGTGTGAACGGAGATCTTCCATACGGTGGTGACGGTCAGGATGACCACAACCCCGGCGGTCATCGCGCCGATGAGTGCCGTGAGCTCGCTAGGTGCCTGCAATGCGTGCATCAGGGCGGTGCCGGTCAGAACGCAGGCCATGAGGGCGGGCAGGGCGGTGAGCCGGTCCTGGCGGTGGTGGAAGTGGGCGTCTGTCCAGAACCCGCGGCGCACTCCGAAGGCGATGAGCATCAAGGGCAGAACGATGGTGAAGAGGATCGCGAACAGGGACCAGCCGATGCCGACCAGACCATCGGCGTGCCAGCCCATGAGCAGGATGACGAAGAGAGTCCAGTTCAACGGGCCGAACAGGTCACTGGCCAGTTCTGCGGAGCGCGAGCCGACAGAGGTGGTGGAGGTAGTCAAAGAGGGCTCCGGGCCGGTCTTCGTCGGGAAGTAGGGGATTTCGCGATCCGGATGTGCAGTGCACGGGTCTGTTGAGAACCGGCTGGGAAGCACGTCCCGTGGGCGGGCGTGGCGAGATGCCCGGCGCCTGCCTGGTCTGTCAGTCGCTCCGGTGCGGGTGGGCCATGCGGGACTGAATAGAGCGCGCGTCTGCTGGTGGCCGGTCAGTGCAGGGTGAGGGGTGTGGTGGCGCGCTGTTCGGGGAGGGCCTCGGTGGAGGCAGTTCCGTAGCGGCGCTGGCGGTTGTGATAGGACGCGACGGCCCGGGCCAGGTGTTCGGCGCGGAAGTCGGGCCACAGGACAGGCGAAAAGTACATTTCGGCGTAAGCCATCTGCCACAGCAGGAAGTTGGAGAGCCGGTGTTCGCCCGAGGTGCGGATGAGCAGGTCGACGTCGGGCAGGTCGGGTAGCTGCATGTGCTGGGCGAGGGTTTTCTCGTTCACGTCCTCTGCTGTGATGCCGGTGCCGATCAGGGAGCGGACGGCGTTGACCAGGTCCCGACGGCCGCCGTGGTTGAAGGCCGTGGTCAGCGTCATGCCGGTGTTGGCGGCCGTGAGTTCCTCGACCTGCATGATGTCCTCGCGGAGGAAATCGGGGACTGGGGCATCCAGTGCGCCCAGATAGCGCATCCGCATACCCATGCTGCGCCAGCGTGGGGCGTTGTTGCGGATCACGCGCTGGTTGAACCGCATCAGGTAGTCGACTTCCGGCTGAGGCCGGCGCCAGTTCTCGGTGGAGAACGCGAACAGGGTGAGCCACTTGATGCCCATGTCGTGGGCGGCCTGGACGGTGGCGGTGATCGCGGCCTCACCGGCGGAGTGCCCCTCGGTCCGCTCCAGGCCGCGCTGCTGTGCCCAGCGGCCGTTGCCGTCCATGATGCATGCCACATGCGTAGGCGCGGGCTGGCCCGGTGCCGGGCTGGGCTGGCCGGGCGTGGACAGGTGTTCCCTTGGGGCAGCAAGGTCATGGCCAGGGGTCGTCTGTTGGGATGGTGTTTGTGGCCCCGAGGCGGAAATCACGGCATTCTCCTGGAGTTGGAGCGGAGGGGAAGCAGAGAGGTGACAGAGAGGCGGTGGTAGGTGCCCTCTCAGGCAGTGACATGGCACCACTCCTGCAAACGACTCATCGGGCCACTGGACACGTAACGAGATACGACAATCACGAGACGAGTAGGCCGCTCGTCAAGCCCGGGCGCCTGCGGCGCCTAAGAAGTGAGCCGGTGTTCCGGGGTCATCGGCAGGGGGCCGGGGGAGAGGAAGATGCGGGGCGTCGGCCGGCGGATTCGGTGGCCGGGCCGCGGGCGCAGGTGCCATTGGGTGCTGAGGGTGGCCAGGGCGGTCAGCATGTGGGTCATGGCGAGGTTGTCGCCGATGCATTTGCGCGGCCCTGTCCCCAGGGCCAGGTAGGAGGAGGGGGCGAGGGTCTTGGCGCGTTCGGGCAGCCAGCGGTCTGGGTCACAGACCTCCGGGTCGGGGTAGACCTGGGGGTTGCGGTGCAGTTCGTAGGGGCTGAAGGCGATTTCCGCGCCGGCGGGCAGGTGGGCGTCGCCCAGCTGGACGGGGACGAGGGTGCGGCGCGCGAGAATCCACACCGGCGGGTACAGGCGCAGTACTTCCTGCAGGAGCCGCCGTGTGTAGTCGAGGCGGGGCAGGTCCTCGGGCTGGACGGGACGCCCGGCGAGGACGGTGTCGAGTTCGTCGTGGAGGCGCTGCTCGATATGCGGGTTGAGGGCCAGTTCATGGAAGGTGTGGGGCAGGGCGTCGCTGAGGGCGTGGACCGCGGCGAAGAGGTAGAAGATGACCTCGCGGACGATCTGGGCGTCCTCCAGGGGCTCGTCCGTGTCGGCGTAGCGGGTTGCCAGGAGCTGGGAGAGGACGTCCGGGGTGTCCTGGTCGCCGGTGGTGCGGCGGTGCTGGATCGAGGCGGTGATTGCCTGTTGCAGGCGGGTTCGGGCCTTATTGAAGGCTCCGGTGCCCGGGACGTGGGAGAGGTACGCCATGCGGGGCAGGGCTAGACGCCAGTACAGGCCGCGGGTGACCTGCGGGAGAAGGTCGGCCAGGGCGTCGGCCACCGCATGGGCGGTGGGCCCCTCACCACAGAGGGTGCGGGCGTTGACCGTGCAGGCCAACCGTTTAAGCTCCTGGTCTACGCGCACGGTCTGTCCGGGCTGCCACCGAGCGATCTGCGTCCGGGTGGCTTCGCGGACGGTGTGAGTCTGAGCTGCGATGCGGGGCCGGCGGAATCCGGACTGGACGGTGCGGCGGTGACGGCGGTGGGATTCAAAGAGCGTCAGCCCCTCGAACTGCATGTCCATCCCCACGCTGGAGCCGAACTGCGAGCCGATCCCTTCCGACAGCCGGCCTTGGGAGTAGTCACGTGTTTCGGTCACCAGGATGCGGTGGAGCAGTTCGGGCGAGGTGACCATGTAGACATCGGGGCCGGGGCCCAGCAGGCGGACCACGGGGCCGTGTTGGTGGAGTGAGGCGGTGAAGGCCAGCGGCCTGATCAGCATGTGGTGTCCGTGGCCGATCAGCGGCAGGGCGCCCGGAGCGGTCGGGACAGGGCGGGCGGTGGCTGGGGTGGTCATGGGTCCTCGTCGTTGACGCCAAATGGACTATCACGGAAGGTCACACCTAGTGTGCTCTGCGTGATGACCCTTCCTTGTTCTGCCCCGTTACCGTTGCCGCCCGCTGTACTGCGGCATTGCGCCTCCGCGGGCCTGCAAGGACAGCGATGAGCGGGAGCGATCCGGTCCTGCGCGTACGGGACGTGCACAAGAGCTACCGCCGCCGGAAGGTACTCGAAGGAGTGAACTTCGACCTGCCCCCGGGACAGCTGACGGGCATCGTCGGTGAGAACGGCGCGGGCAAGAGCACCCTGCTGCGCATCCTGATCGGTGACCTCCCCCTGGACCACGGTTCGGTGCAGTCCCAGGGCGTCATGGGGTACTGCCCCCAGGAAACCGTCCTGCACGAGGCGTTCACCGTCGTACAGCACCTGCGGTTCTTGCAGACCGCCTACGCCCTGGACACCCTGGACCGGGCGCACGAAGTGCTGGAGATCCTGCACTGCACCGACTACCTCAACGACCGCATCGCCACGCTCAGCGGCGGCACCCGCCAAAAACTCAACCTCACCCTCGCCCTGATGCACGGCCCGCAGGTGCTGCTCCTGGACGAGCCGTACCAGGGCTTCGACTGGGAGACCTACCTGCGCTTCTGGGACCTCGCACAGGATCTGCGGGACCGCGGCTGCTCCGTGCTGGTCGTCTCCCACCTCGCCTACGACGCCTCCCGCCTGGACCGCATGTACCGCCTGCACAACGGCGTCCTGGTGGAGAGCGAGCGCACCGGCGTAAGCCCCGCACACGCCGCGACAAACCCCGCCAGCACGAGCGGGGTGCGGTCATGAGGCGCTGGATGTCCTGCCTGACGGATGCCGTGCGGTTCGCCGTGATCGAGCAGCTGCGCAACCGGCTCGCGCTGCTGCTCGTGCTGTTCTTCGTCCCCTTGTGGATCACCTTGGGGTACAAGGTGATGGCCGACGATCCGGTGCGCTTCTTCGTCCGGCCCGCCGACCGGTCGATCACGATGGACGGCAACGTCATCACCCAGATGTCCGGGGCGCTGCACTCCCTCGCTCTGATCGTCGGCTTCATGATGTTCCTCGCCACCGCCCGCTCGGCCGCCTTCGACCGGCGCCTGGTGATGGCCGGCTATCCGAGACTGTGCCTGGCGCTGGCGAAGTTCACCGCCCTCGTGCTGGCCGCCGCCGTCGTCGCCGCCTACGGAGCGGTGTGGATGCGCATGTTCTGGGTTCCACAGCAGCTGTTCCTGCTGGCCGTCGGATTGTTCATGGGGGCACTGATCTACGGCGGGATCGGTGTCATGCTCGCCGCCGTGCTGCGCAGTGAACTGGCCGGCATGTTCCTCGTAATCATGGTCAGTTTCGTTGACCTGTCCCTGCAGAACCCGATCGCCAACCCGGCCGCCGACAGCCCTCTGCTGCGCTACTTCCCGGCCTACGGTGCCATGCAGACCGTCGTCACCGCCGGAGGGCTGAACATCGTCCCCTGGCAGGAGCTCGCCATGGGCGTGCTGTGGGCTCTCGGCATGGTCGCAGCCGGCATGACGGCCTTCGCCGTACGCAGCCGCTCACACCGCACCACCGGCTCCGTGGTGGTCGCGCCCGTGCACAGCGTGGGCAGCCCCGGACTGGCTGTCCTTGCCGCCGGATCCAGGTCCGTCAGCGGTCCCCGCGGCGTCCCTTCCGACCAACGGCCGGCAGATCAGTGCAACCGCCGCGATTCCCCTACCGGATAAGGCTCACCATGCCCAAGCCCCCAGGGACGGAGCCTGCCGCGTACAACGTCCTGGTGATCGGCTCCGGATTCGGCGGAAGCGTCGCCGCGCTGCGCCTGGCCGAGAAGGGGTACACCGTCACCGTCATCGAAGCCGGACGCCGCTTCGCCGACGAGGACTTCGCCACCTCACCCTGGCAACTCGGGCGCCTGCTGTGGGCTCCCCGGCTGGGATTGCACGGCATCATGCGGGTCCACCTGCGGCGCCGGCTCCTGGCCCTGACCGGGGTAGGGGTTGGCGGAGGATCACTGGCCTACGCCGCGGTCCACTACCGCCCCGCCCCCGAGGCATTCGGCGCAGAAGGCTGGGACCCGGCGGTCGACTGGGCCACCGAACTCGTCCCACACTACGACGAGGCCGAGCGCATGCTCGGAACAACGACCGCCCCCGGGATGTCGGCGGGGGACCTGCTGTTGCAAAAGACCGCCGTCGAGCTCGGGGTGGGAGCGACCTTCCACCACACCCGGGTCGGCATCCGCTTCGGACCGCCCGGTCAGTCGACCGGTGACCCGTACTTCGCCGGACAGGGGCCCGCCAGGAAGGGCTGCACCCAGTGCGGGCAGTGCACCAGCGGCTGCCCCACCGGTGCGAAGAACACCCTGACCAAGAACTATCTCCACCTGGCCGAACGCGCGGGCGTCAAAATCCGTCCGCTGACCACCGCCGTCGCCCTGCACCCGCAGCCGGATGGAACCTGGCAGGTCCAGACCCTGCGTACCGTGCTCGACCACGGAATCCCGCGCCGCAGACGCGAGGTCCTGACAGCCGGCGAAGTGGTACTGGCCGCCGGCGCGTGGGGCACCACCGAACTGCTCCACCGCTCCCGGCCCCACCTGCCCCTACTCTCGCCCGCCCTGGGCACCCGGACCTGTACCAACCGCGAAGTGATCACCGCCGCCTCCGCACCCGGTTTCGACACCGGCCCCGGCCCCGCCATCACCTCCGCCATCCGCCCCACCCCCACCACCCTCCTCCAGCTGTGCCGCGTCGGCCCTGGCACCCACCCCCTCGCCGCAGCGCTTCGGCCCTTCCCCCTGCCGTTCCGCGCCTTCGGCCGGCGCACCGCACTGCTGTTCACCATGGAACTGCGGAACTCCGCCCTCACCAGCCACTACCGGCCCCGGCTCTTCGGCAGACGGCTCGTCTTCCGCCCCGGCACCATCCGCCCGGAACCCGTCCGCAGCCCCAGCGCAGAAACCGTCACGCGCACGTACGCGGCGGCCATCCGAGGCCGTGCCCGCCGCCTGTGGACGACACTGCTCCGGGTGCCGGTCACCGCCCACCTGATGGGCGGCTGCCCCCTCGGCACCGATCCCGCCCACAGCGTCGCCGACCCCTACCACCGCGTGCACGGCTACCCGACCCTGCACGTCACTGACGCCTCCGCGATCCCCGGAAACCTGGGACATAACCCGTCGCTGACCATCACCGCCATGGCCGAACGCGCCCTCGATGCCTGGCCCCTGGCCGGCGCCCGCGACCTCCGACCGCACCAGGACGAGCCCTACCGCTCCCTAACCCCGCTGAAAGCACCGACCGTCCCATGCCAAACCACCCGTTCATCGTCCACCTCGGCCGCACCCGCCTCTTCACCCGCATCGCCCCCCGCCTGCTGCCGGCCTGCGACCTCGCCGTCCACCGCCTCACCCGCGGCCGCCTGCTCCCCAGCCGCCTGTTCATCACCACCGTCATCCTCCACACCACCGGCCACCGCACCGGCGCGGCCCGCACCACCCCTCTCTGCGCCCACCACAGCCCCGACGGCAGCTGGCTCGTCATCGCCAGCAACTTCGGCAAACCCCGCCACCCCGCCTGGAGCACCAACCTCCTCCACACCCCCACCGCCAGGATCACCACCGGCAGGCATTCCCACGACGTGACCGCCCGGCTGCTGAGCCCCGAGGAGAAGTCAGCCCACCGCCACCGCATCCTCGCCGCCCTGCCCGTCTACGACACCTACAACGCCCGCACCACCCGCGACATCCGCGTCTTCCACCTCACGCTCAGCCGCTAACGGACCTTCTCGGCCAAGACGCTAGGGAGCCCGAACGGGCGTCGATCCGAACCACCACAGTGCCAAGGCCCGCTACCGGCAGTGACTACGCCAGCGGGCCAGATGGGAGATTCTGCTCATGATCACCGGATAGGACCGGTGCTCATCCGACACGGAATCGCTAATCCCGCAGGAAGCAATGCTCATGAAGCTGCGCTCCCTACAGGACGACAGGTCCCGCCCGCCACCGGCGGGCGGGACCTGCTTCTAGTCGGTGCCGGAGACCGTCGCGGGCGCGGGGGCGTACCCCGTCGCCCGGGTGGTGAACGTCCCCCGGCCCTGCGTCCGGCTGCGCAGCCGGGTCGCGTAACCGAACAGCTCGGCCAGCGGAACGGTCGCGGTGACGACCGCGGCACCGGCCCGCGCGGTGGAACCGGACACCCGGCCGCGCCGGGCGGCCAGGTCGCCGAGCACCCCGCCGACCGCGTCGTCGGGCACGGTGACCGTGACCTCGACCACCGGCTCCAGCAGCACCATCGCACTGGCGCGCAGCGCTTCCCGGAGCGCGAACCTCCCGGCCGTACGGAACGCCATCTCCGAGGAGTCCTTGGGATGGGTGGCGCCATCGGTCAGCACCACCCGCACCCCGGTCACCGGATGCCCGCCGAGCGGGCCCTCGGCCAGGGCGTCCCGGCAGCCGGACTCGACCGCCCGCACGTACTCCTGCGGCACCCGGCCGCCGACCACCGCCGAACGGAACGCGAACTCGGCGGCTCCCTCGCCGCCCTCCCCGCCGGTGGCCTCCAGCGGCTCGACGTCGATGACGACGTGCGCGAACTGACCTGATCCGCCGTCCTGTTTGACGTGCCGGTAGACCAGCCCGGACACCCCGCGCACAAGCGTCTCCCGGTGCGCGACCTGCGGCCGGCCGACCCGGACATCGAGACCGTGGTCGCGGCGGATCTTCTCCGCGGCCACCTCCAGATGCAGTTCGCCCATGCCCGAGAGCACGGTCTGACCGGTCTCGGAATCCGTCCGCACGGCGAGCGACGGGTCCTCGTCGGCCAGCCGCACCAGAGCCGCCATCAGCCGCTCGGTGTCCGTGCTCCGCCGCGCCTCCACCGCCACGGACACGACAGGTTCGGCCACCGTGGGCGGTTCGAGGACCAGCGGGGCGTCGGGCGCGCACAGCGTGGCACCCGGGCGGACGGCCTTCGGACCGATGACCGCGACGATGTCCCCGGCCACCGCCGTGTCCACATCGACGTGCCGGTCCGCCTGGACCCGCAGGATGCGGCCGACGCGTTCGCCGCGCCGTGTACCGGCGTCCAGCACCGTTTCCCCCTTCCGGACCGTTCCCGAGTACACGCGCAGATACGTCAGCCGGCCCGTCGCGGTCGCGTTCACCTTGAACACCAGCGCGGCGAACGGCCCCGCCGGATCGGCGGCCCGCTCCTGCACCGCCTCACCGAGCATGCCCCGGACGGGCGGCACGTCGGCGGGCGAGGGCAGATACGCCACGACCGCCTCCAGCAACGGTTCGACGCCCCGGTTCCGGTAGGCCGAACCGCACAGCACCACGACCCCCTCGCCGGTCCGCGTGAGATCCCGCAGCGCCCCGGCCAGCGTCCGCTCCGAAAGCCCGGAAGGCGCGCAGAACTCCTCCAGCGCCGCCGGGTGCAGCTCGGCGACCGCCTCATCGAGCAGACGCCGGCGCCGGCCCGCCTCCTCCCGCAGCTCGACGGGTACCTCCCCCTCCTCGTACGTGTCGGCGCCGTCGGCCCACACCAGGGCGCGCATGCGCAGCAGGTCCACGACCCCGCGGAACCCGTCCTCCCGCCCGATCGGCAGCTGGACCACGAGCGGGACCGTGTGCAGCCGCTCACGGATGGAGGCGACCGCGGTGTCGAGGTCGGCGCCCGCCCGGTCGAGCTTGTTGACGAAGGCGATGCGCGGGACGGAGTGCCGGTCGGCCTGGCGCCACACCGATTCGCTCTGCGGCTCCACCCCGGCCACCGCGTCGAACACCGCGATCGCCCCGTCGAGCACCCGCAGCGAACGCTCCACCTCGTCGGCGAAGTCGACGTGCCCCGGGGTGTCGATGAGGTTGATGCGGTGGCCGGCCCAGGTGCAGCTGACGGCCGCGGCGAAGATGGTGATGCCCCGGTCGCGTTCCTGCGGGTCGAAGTCGGTGATGGCCGTACCGTCGTGGACCTCGCCGCGCTTGTGGGTGGTGCCGGTGGTGTAGAGGATGCGCTCGGTGACGGTGGTCTTGCCGGCGTCGACGTGGGCGAGGATGCCCAGGTTGCGGACGGTGTCGAGCGCGGAGTTGAGGGGACGGTGCTGTTCGGTACGCACGGCCGGTGGCCTTTCGGGATGATCCGGAAGAAGACGGCGCGATGCCCGGACGAAGCGGCCCCGGGCCGGGCCTGCGGAGCCCGCCGTTCCCCTCGTGGAGGAGGTGACGGCCAACCAACAGGCTTACAGGGGCCAGGCGTTCGTTACGGGGTCCGGGGCCGGCCGCGCAGCCGGCGCCGGGCGCCGTGAGACACCAGGATCACCTCGAACCGCGACGGGGGGACGACGGCGGCGGTGCGGTGGCGCACGGCGGTCTCCCCTCAACGGTCACGGCGGGCGCGGCGGCGGAGAGCCGGCGCGCGATGTGCGGCGAGTCTAGGGAACGGGGCGCGGGCGGGGGAACCGGTTTTCCGGCCGGGCGCCCGCACCGTCGCCGTTCCGTGGCCGACCGGGGGCCGTTCCGTACCGCGCCGGGCGCAACCGGGAGGCGTGCCGGTGCGTCAGGCGCGGCCTCGCGGAGCCCAACGGGGGCGGTGCGTCAGGCGCGGCCTCGCGGAGCCCAACGGGGGCGGTGCGTCAGACGCGGCCTCGCGGAGCCCAACGGGACGGGCGCGTACGGGGCTTCCACGCGTCCCGGCGGCACCGGCGGATCGCGCTCCGGCCGCAGCCGCGCCACTCGGCGGGCGACACACCCGCGCCCCGGCCGCCCCGGGTGATCAGGGCGTTCACGGGTGAGTGCGGGTCCAGGGCCATCGTGCGGGCCAGCAGAACGCCGATCACCAGCGGGGCGAGCGTGAGGGCCAGGGTGGTGCCGGCACTGGTGACGTGCCGCATGCGAAGGCGCTGTGCGTCGGGAGCCATGCCCCCATCTCAGCGCCCGGACCCCGAAGCGGGATCGGGTGACGTACTCAGACCGGACGGCCCGGGTACTCAGTACCCCGGGCCGTCCGGTCCGGCCTCTGGACGGTCAGGCGGTCGTGCCGGGCCCCGAGCCCGCGCCCGAGGCCGCCTTGATGCCCTTGGTGATGTCGTCCAGGACGGACAGCGCCGGGGCCTTGGAGTTGATGTCGAACCCCGAGCGGACGACGACCAGCATGTCCTTGGACAGCGGCGAGGGGAAGGCGAGCGACTCGACGTAGCCGTCGTCACCGTTCTTCGTCACCACCTTCCACCGCACCCGGTAGCCCTGCTGGCCGGCCACCGTGACCGCCTCGGACTTCAGCTGCTGGTGCGAGGTGATGCCGCCGTAGATCTTGCCGCCGTAGGACTGCTCGGCGTTGTCCTCGATGTCCTTCTCGGCGGTGGCCTTCGCGGTCTTCGCGGTCAGCTTCAGCGCCTCGGCCGGGGCGGAGAACACCCCGCCGCGCACGCACTTCTCACCGGTGTCACCGGGGCAGGTGTACGAACCGGTGGTCACCCCGGCGCCCAGGCCCGACTCGCCGTCCCAGCCGTCGGGGACCGGGATGCTGATGCCGCTGGCCAGGTCCGTCGCGTAGCCGTCCTCGGGCTGCGGCTGCTCCTGTTCGGGCGTCTCGCGCCCACCGCCGTCGCCGCCACTGCCGCCGTTGTCGCCGCTGTCCCCGTTCCCGCCGCGCCGGCGGTCCGGGCCGGGGGAGGGGGAGGCGGACGGGGCGGAGGCCGTGGTGTCGCTCTTGCCGCCCGAGTCGTCATTCAGCAGATAGACACCGCCCCCGATGGCGGCGAGCACCACCACGGCGGCGGTGATGCCGGCCCCGACGCGCAGCCGCCGGCTGCGCGCGGCCGCCGGCGGTACGCGCAGGTGGTCGGTCCACTGGGTGCCGTCCCACCAGCGCTCCTGGCGGGGGCCAAATCCTGAATACCCGGGGTCTGGATGCCAGCCGGGCGGGCTCGTCTGGGTCACGCCGGACACCGTATCCGGGTTGCCTGAGAATCCTATGAACTGGGTGTGCCGATCTCCGGGACGATCCGGTCGAAAGCCGCAGCCGTCTTCTGCCGTCCTTGGTCTAGACAACTGGAGGGCCGGTCGCTAGCATCCGCCGACGAGGCGCGGCGGAGCCGACCGGCCGTCGCCCGCCCGATCGCGGCAGGAGTGGAATCTCGTGGAAGCAACCGCTCCCGACCGCCGTTTCGCCGAGGACTACCGCCTCGCCCGTGAGATACCGCGCGACGGGCTCACCGCCTGGCGGGCGGCCATCGCCGCGGAGGTGGACCTCGCGCCCGGCGGGACCGTGCTGGACGTCGGCGCGGGCACCGGCGCCTTCGCCTCGGCGTTCGCCGACTGGTTCGGTGTGCGGGTGCTGGCCGTGGAACCCGCCGCCGCCATGCGCGCGCTGATCCCCCGCACCGCGCGCATCGAGGCGCTGGACGGGCGGGCCGAGGAGCTGCCGGTGCCGGACCGCTGCGCGGACGCGGCCTGGCTGGGCTCGGTCGTGCACCACATCGGCGATCTGCGCGCCGCCGCGCGGGAGTTGCGCCGCGCGCTGAAGCCCGGGGCCCCGGTGCTCATCCGCAACTCCTTCCCGGGCCGGTGCGCACGCGACCTGCGGGTGCGGTTCTTCCCCGGGGCCGAGCGCATCGTCGACGGCTATCCGACCGTCGAGCAGACCTGCGCCGCGTTCGCCGGGGCCGGCTTCGCCCGCGTCGCGCTGCACGCGGTCCCGCAGGAGAGCGCGCCGAGCCTCACCGCGTTCGCCGACCGGATCAGGCGCGACACCGACGCGAAGCTCCGGGGCCTGGACGACGACGAGTTCGAGCGCGGCATGCGGCGGTTGCGGACGGCGGCCGAGCAGGAGCCGGACCGGCCGGCCGTGAGCTGGATGGACCTGCTGGTTCTGGCCTGACGCGGCGAGGCAGCCCGTAGAGTCGGGCACATGACGCGAAGCGACGAGGAGGAGCAGGCCGTACGGGCCGCCATGGAGGGCGAGCTGCGGCTGCTCGACCCGGCGGTACGGGCATCGAACGAGGCGGTGAACGCGCTTCTCGACCCGGAGTTCACCGAATTCGGCGCCTCCGGCCGCCGCTACGACCGCACGTCCGTCCTGGCCGTCACCTCCGCCGCCGACGAGGACGACCCCGGCCCCAGCGCCGCCACCGAGATGACCGGTGCGCTGCTCGCCCCGGGCCTGGTCCACCTGACGTACGTCACCGAACGCAACGGCCGGATGTTCAGGCGCAGTTCGCTGTGGCGGCAGGCCGGTGAGCGCTGGCGGATGTACTTCCACCAGGGCACCCCGGCCGGTGCGTCGCGGCCGGCCGCAGATTATCCGGCGGACAGCCCCGAGGCCGCTGACTAGGCTCACCGGATGACGCCATCCCGCTATCCGTCCAAGCCCCGCCCCGGCGACCGCGTCGCCGTGCTCTCCCCCTCGTCAGGACTCCCCGGCGCGCCGCATCCGCTGACGGCTGAGTCCCTGCGGGCCGCGCTCTTCAGCCGCGCGGCCACGAGCTGACCCCGGCGAAGGAGAGCGGCAGCGGCAGGCGGTGCTCCGGGCGTTGGAGGAGTACGCCCCCGAGACCATGGCCGTCTTCGACGTCGACCTCGGCCACACGGACCCGCAGGTGATCATGCCGTACGGCGGCCGGGTCCGGGTGGACGGCGTGGCCCGCCGCATCGTGGTGACCTACTGACGGGCTGGTGTCCGTCTGTGACGGCGCCCTCCGGCATGTGGTCCGACCACATGCCGTGTGTGACATAGTTGGATGTTCCGACCGGAACAGAGGATGGCCCATGCCCGTCGATTGGGAGCCTGTACGGCAGTCGCGTACGCATGAACTGGTGCTCCAGAGCATCGAGCAGCGCGTGTTCGCCGGCGATCTCAAGGCCGGTGACCGGCTGCCGCCCGAACGTGAACTCGCCCCTGTCCTCGGCGTGAGCCGGTCGGCGCTGCGCGAGGCGCTGCGGGTGCTGGAGACCATCGGTGTGCTGGTCGCCCAGCCGGGCCGGGGGCCGGACGCGGGTGCCCGCATCGTCCGCAACCCGGACGACGCGCTCGGCCGGCTGCTCCGCCTCCACTTCGCCCTCGGCAGCTACAGCCTGGGGGACATGCTGGAGGCCCGCGTCGTGCTGGAGCGGTCCAGCTTCGAGGCGGCCGCGCGGTACGCCGCACCGGCCGAGCTGGACGAGGCGGAGGAACTAGTCGTGCGCATGGGGGCGGCGGACGTCGGGGTGGTCGAGTTCAACGACCTGGACACCAGGTTCCACGTCCGGATCGCCCGCAGCTCCGGCAACGCGCTGACCTCCACGCTCACCTCGGCCGTCCGCGAATCCGTCCGGCCGCTCATCCTGCGCGCGCTGGAGGCGGAACCCGACTGGCCGGCCACCGCCGCCGCGCTCAACGCCGGCCACGCCGAGCTGCTGCGTCTGGTCCGCGCGGGCGAGGGGACGCGGGCGGCCGACCTGGTGGAGACCCATATCCGGGGACTGCACGGCACCCTCGTCGACGAGAAGTTCTCCGACGCCTGACCCGTACGCCACCGAAGAGCCGCCGCGCCGCCCCCCGATCCAGGAGGTGGGCGCGGCGGTTCTTCCGTATCCGCGCGGCGCTTCGACCACTTTCGGATGGATCGTAGTATGGTCGGACCATAAGTCGGCCGCGTGGCGCCCGACCACCCAGAGCCATGATCGGGAGACTCATGCGTATCGGACTCTTCGCCACCTGTCTGGGAGACACGCTCTTCCCCGAGGCGGTGAAATCCACCGCGGTGCTCCTGGCCCGCCTGGGCCACGACGTGGTGTTCCCGCCGGGCCAGACCTGCTGCGGCCAGATGCACGTCAACACCGGGTACCAGCGCGAGCCGGTCCCGCTGGTGCGCAACTTCGCCGAGCAGTTCGGTGACGCCTCCATCGACGCCGTCGTCATGCCGTCGGGCTCGTGCGCCGGCTCGGTCCGCCACCAGCACGAGATCATCGCCGAGCGGTACGGGGACGCGGCCCTGCGTGCGGGCGTCGCCACCGTCAAGGCCAAGACCTACGAGCTCTCGGAGCTGCTGGTCGACGTGCTGGACGTGACCGATGTCGGCGCCTACTTCCCGCACCGGGTCACGTACCACCCCACCTGCCACTCGCTGCGCATGCTGCGGGTCGGCGACAAGCCGCTGCGGCTGCTGCGGGCCGTCGACTCGATCGACCTGGTCGAGCTGCCCGAGGCGGACGCCTGCTGCGGGTTCGGCGGCACCTTCGCCGTGAAGAACGCCGAGACCTCGACGGCGATGCTCCAGGACAAGATGCGCAACGTCACCGCGACCGGCGCCGCCGTGTGCACCGCGGGCGACTCGTCCTGCCTGATGCACATCGGCGGCGGGCTCTCCCGGATCAGCTCCGGCACCCGCACCCTGCACCTGGCCCAGATCCTCTCCTCCACCCGCACCTCGCCGCACGTCCTGACGGAGGCCGCCCGATGAGCGCAACCTTTCTCGGCATGCCCGCGACCCCGCCCCGCTCCCCGTACGGCACGGGGAACCTGCGCGGCGACCGGAAGTTCCCCGCCGCCGCCCACGACGAGCTGCGCAACGACCAGCTGCGCCGCAACCTCGGCCGCGCCACCCACACCATCCGCGCCAAACGGCTGACCGTCACCGGCGAGCTGCCCGACTGGGAGGAGCTGCGCGACGCCGGATCGGCCATCAAGACCGACGCCATGAACCGCCTCCCCGAACTCCTGGAGGAGCTGGAGCGCAACGTCACCGCGCGCGGCGGCACCGTCCACTGGGCGCGCGACGGCGTCGAGGCCAACGAGATCGTCGCCCGGCTGATCAAGGAGACGGGCAGCGAGGAGGTCATCAAGGTCAAGTCGATGGCCACCCAGGAGATCGGCCTCAACGAGCACCTCGAATCGCTCGGCATCACCGCGCACGAGACCGACCTCGCCGAACTCATCGTGCAGCTCGCCCACGACAAGCCCTCGCACATCCTGGTGCCCGCGATCCACCGCAACCGGGACGAGATCCGGCAGATCTTCCTCAAGGAGATCCCGGGCGTCGACCCGTCCCTGGACAACGTCCCCGCGCACCTGGCCGGCGCGGCCCGTGTGTATCTGCGCGAGAAGTTCATGACCACGAAGGTGGCCGTCTCCGGGGCCAACTTCGGCATCGCCGAGACCGGCACCCTGTCCGTCGTGGAGTCGGAGGGCAACGGCCGCATGTGCCTGACCCTGCCCGACACCCTGATCACCGTCATGGGCATCGAGAAGGTCCTGCCGCGCTACCAGGACCTGGAAGTCTTCCTCCAGCTCCTGCCGCGCTCCTCCACGGGCGAGCGGATGAACCCGTACACCTCGATGTGGACCGGCGTCACCCCCGGGGACGGACCGCAGACCTTCCACCTGGTCCTCCTCGACAACGGCCGGACCGCGGCCCTCGCGGACCGGATCGGGCGCCAGGCGCTCAACTGCATCCGCTGCTCGGCCTGCCTCAACGTCTGCCCGGTGTACGAACGCACCGGCGGCCACGCCTACGGCTCGACCTACCCCGGCCCGATCGGCGCCGTCCTCACCCCGCAGCTCGCAGGCATGGACGCAGCCAAGGGCGACCCCAACAGCTCCCTGCCGTACGCCTCCAGCCTCTGCGGTGCCTGTTTCGACGCCTGCCCCGTCAAGATCGACATCCCCTCGCTCCTCGTCGAGCTGCGCCACCAGCACACCGAGCAGTCCGGCACCACGCCCGAGAAGCTGGCGATGAAGGCGGCCGCCGGGGTGATGAGCAGGCCCAAGGTGTACACGGCCGCGCAGAAGGCCGCGGGACTCGGCCGGGTCCTGGCCGGCCGCGACGGAAAGCTCTCGCACCTGCCGCCGCCGCTCTCCGGCTGGAGCGACAGCCGCGACACCCCGGCCCCGCCCGCACAGACCTTCCGGGCCTGGCTGGCCTCGAAGGAAGGAACCGCGACCATGCGCGCGGCCACCGACGAGCACACCCGTAACCAGCAGCAGGAGGAGGACAAATGACGACCGCCCGTGAGACCGTCCTCGGCCGCATCCGGGACGCACTCGCCCTCGCACCCGCCGCAGACGGCGCCCCCGTGCCGCGCGCCTACCGCACCGGTCGCACCCTGCCCGACGATGAACGCCTCGCGCTGTTCACCGACCGCCTCGTCGACTACAAGGCGCAGGTTCACCCCTGCACCGCCGACCGGACCGCCGAGGTCATCGCCGAAGTGCTGCGGGAGAAGGGGGCCGAGCGGATCGGCGTCCCCGCCGGACTCGACCCGCGGTGGCTCTCCGCCCACGACGGCGAGGTCCAGCAGGACTCCGCGGACATCCCGGCGCCGCACCTGGACGCCCTCGACGGCGTCGTCACCGCCTCCGCCGCCGGCTGCGCCGAGACCGGCACCATCTTCCTGGACGGTTCGCCCGACCAGGGGCGGCGCGCGCTGTCCCTGGTGCCCGACCTCCATGTGTGCGTGGTCGACCTGTCGAGCGTGGAGGTGGGCGTACCGGAAGCGGTGGCCCGGCTGGTGCCGGAGCGGCCGACCACCCTGATCAGCGGTCCTTCGGCCACCTCCGACATCGAACTGGAACGCGTCGAGGGGGTCCACGGCCCGCGCACCCTGGCGGTCGTCATCCGCACCGACGTCTAGCGGGGCGCCACGCCGGGCCGGACGGGGTGGGGATTACGCTCTCTGCCTGGCATGGACACACTTACGCTCTGGCAACTGGCGGCACTGGCCGCGGCATCCGCACTCGTCGGCTTCTCCAAGACGGCCGTCAGCGGTGCCAACACGATCAGCCTCGCGGTCTTCGCGGCGGTCCTCCCCGCCCGCGAGTCGACCGGAGTGCTGCTCCCGCTCCTGATCGCCGGCGATCTGCTCGCCGTCCTCGTCTACCGGCGCCACGCGCACTGGCCGACCCTGCTGCGGCTCTTTCCGGCCGTCGCCGTCGGTGTGGTGGCGGGGACGCTGTTCATGGTGTGGGCCGACGACGCCACCGTGCGGACCTCGATCGGCGCGATCCTGGTCTTCATGGCCGCTGTCACCATCCGGCGCCGGCGCCGGACGGAGGCCGGCGAGGAACCGGGAGCCAAGGACGCGCCGCCGACCGCGGCCGAGCGGCTCAAGGCCCGCTCGTACGGGGTGCTCGGCGGGTTCACCACCATGGTCGCCAACGCGGGCGGCCCCGTGATGTCGCTCTATCTGCTCTCGGCCGGATTCCGCAAACTCGGCTTCCTGGGCACATCGGCGTCGTTCTTCCTGATCGTCAACGTCGCGAAGGTGCCGTTCAGCGTCGGCCTCGGGCTGATCGACGGGCAGTCGCTGCTGCTGGACGCCTGCATGCTGCTGTTCGTGCTCCCGGGCGCCTGGCTCGGCCGTGTGTGCGTGGACCTGATCAACCAGAGGCTCTTCGAACGCCTCGTCCTGGCCGCCACCGTCCTCGGCGGCCTCCAACTGCTCCTGTTCTGACGGCGGATGAGGCCGGCCCCTCCGGACGGTCGTCCGAAAGGGGCCGGCGGGCCGGGCGAGCCCGGTCAGATGATGCCTTCCTCGATCTGTGCCTGCTCGCGCGCGTTTCCGTACGCCGACGGCGTGCCGTACGAACGTCGCGCGATGAACCACCAGACGGTGGCCAGGACCAGCACGGCGACCAGCGCGATCGACGCGTAGTTCATCGAGTCGATCGTCACCGGCGAGGACTGCGGCAGCAGGAACAGCACGGTCACGATCGCCACCCACGCCACGGCGATCCAGCCGACCGGCTTCGACCAGCGGCCCAGGTGCCACGGCCCGCGCTCGAAACGGCTGCCCGCACGCAGCTTCAGGAAGATCGGTATCGCGTACGCCGGCGTGATGCCGATGACGTTGATCGCGGTCACCGCGCCGTACGCGGTCTCCGAGTACAGCGACGGCACGGCGAGCACGCCGGCGACGATCACCGACAGCCACACCGCCGGGACCGGCGTCTGGGTGCGGGCGCTCACCTTGCGCCAGAGCGCCGAGCCGGGCAGCGCGTTGTCCCGGCTGAAGGCGAACACCATCCGGCTGGCGGCGGCGACCTCGGCGTTGCCGCAGAACAGCTGCGCCGCGATCACGATCAGCAGCATCGTCGTGGCGCCCGAGGTGCCCAGCGCGTCGATCAGGATCTGGGCGGGCGGCACACCGGTGGCGCTGTCCTGGGTGCCCGCGTAGTCCTGGATCGCGAACGTGAGCCCGGCCAGCAGCACGAAGCCGGCCACCCATGACACCCAGATGGCCCGGACGATGCCGCGCGCGGCCGAGACCGAGGCGTTCGAGGTCTCCTCGGACAGGTGTGCGGAGGCGTCGTAGCCGCAGAAGGTGTACTGGGCCAGCAGCAGTCCGATCGCCGCCACGTAGAGGGGGTTGTGCCAGCCGGTGTCGTTGACGAACTCGGTGAAGACGAAGGAGGGCGACTGGTGGTGCGAGGGCACGATCGCCAGTACGGAGACGATCACCGCGACACCGGCCAGGTGCCACCACACGCTGATGGAGTTCAGGATGCTGACGAGCCGCACACCGAAGAGGTTCAGCACGGCGTGGAGCAGCAGGATGCAGACAAAGATGATCATGGTCTTGCCGGGGGTGGGTGTGAAGCCCCACTGGAGGTTCATCAGCGCCCCGGTGAACAGCGCGGCGCCGTAGTCGATGCCCGCGATCGCACCGAGCAGCCCGAGCAGATTCAGCCAGCCGGTGTACCAGCCCCATTTGCGGCCGCCCAGCCGGTCCGCCATGTAGTAGAGGGCCCCGGACGTCGGATACGCGCTTGTCACCTCGGCGAGCGCCATGCCGACGCAGAGCACGAACAGGCCGACCCCGGCCCAGCCCCAGAGCATCACCGCCGGCCCGCCCGTCGACATGCCGAAGCCGTACAGGGTCATGCACCCGGACAGGATCGAGATGACGGAGAAGCTGATGGCGAAGTTGCCGAACCCGCCCATGCGGCGGGCCAGCACCGGTTGGTAGCCGAGTTCGCGGAGCCGTTGCTCCTCGTCCTTCGCCGCGGTCGTCCCGGCGCCCTTCTGGGGCGAGGTGGACACGGACATGGGGAACCTCCTGAGCGGTGGATGGGCAAGAAAAGGGGGAGAGCCGGCGGGGCCGTGCTCAGCTCTGTCTGCCGGGGCCCCGGTCCGCCGCGAGGGCGCGGCTGCGGGCACGCACGAACACTTCCTCGGCGCCGCCGGGGTCGCCGGGTGTCCGGGAGCGGTAAGCCCAGGGCAGTGAGGTGAAGTACGGGCCCAGCTCCCTGAACACTTCAGCGGCGTCGGCGAATTGGAGCGCCCCCCACAGGGCGTGCGCCAAGTGGTTGAGGTCGGGCAGGGTGCGGGTGGCGGCGGGGGAGCGGTGGTACCAGATCTCCAGCGCCCGCAGGGCCTCGCGTTCCGCGTCCTCGGTGACCCAGTGCAGGTCGAGGGCCTTGTCGTGGTCGTGTTCGCGGCGGTAGCGCTCGACCCGGACGTACAGCGGCAGGACGTGGAGGGGTGAGCCCTCGGGCGCCGAAGAGGACGCCCACTGGACGAAGTTGACCGCTGCGGAGAGGGTTCCGCCGGCCTTGCGGGCGTACACGAACTGGAGCATCCGGTGGTATGCCTCGCGGTTGTGCGGGTCGCGCTGGTCGGCCTCGGCCAGCAGCCCCCACGGACCGGGGAAGAGCATGGGGCCCGGCGGTGGCAGCCGGTGCTCGGCCAGCCCCTGGTCCTCGTCGAGCTGGGACAGGGCCAGCAGGCACACCCAGGGCACCGGGTCCGGCGGTGAGGCGTGGGCCGCCGACCGGCACGCCTCCCATGCCTCCTGCCAGAGCTGCCGGCCGCTGGGGTGTCCGGCGCGGTGGGCCCGTACGGCCTGTTCCACGGCGACCCGGGCGCGCATCACGGCGGCGGCGACGCTCCGGGGTTCCTCCGTCAGCCACGCCTGTACCGCGTCCGAGCCCGCGGCGACCGCACCGAGGACCTGGGTGCGCTGGGTCCACAGGCCCCAGTCCGGGGTGCGCTCCAGCAGGTCGCGCATGGCGAGCCAGCGTCCGGTGCGTAAGTCCTGTACCGCCGCTCTGAGTTCATTGTCGTGGCCGGCCGGATGGTAAACCGGCCGGAATTCACCGTTGGCCATGGACGCGCTCGGGTCTGGGTGCTGAATTCATCGATCCTCAGGAATATTGCGGCGAAGAAACTGTTGAATTGCGAACTGCTCTTAGGCGTCCGGTTGCTGCTCGGCGGTGAGTGTAGAGCCCTTTGCGCGGAACTCTCGAACGAATCATGGATTTCATTCAAGTCCCGTCTGGCTGGACGGTGTTGGCTATCTCCGCACGGTTCCGGACATACGGGTTGCGGGCGCTTGACGTAACCGCTGGTCTGCACCACTCTGGGTTGCCGCGACCGACGATCATGATTCCGTTCAAGCCCCCGGGCTTGCGTACCGCTGGAGAACCGATGACAGGCCCGGTGCTCGCAATCGACCAGGGCACCTCGGGAACGAAGGCGCTCGTCATCTGTCCCGAGCGCGGCGTGATCGGTTCCGGATCGGCCCTCGTGCGGCCCCGGTACGGACCCGGTGGAGCGGTCGAGGCGGACCCCGCCGAATTGCTCGGATCGGTCATCGAGGCGGGGCAACGGGCGCTCGCCGAATCGGGCGGGAGCGTCGACGCAGTCGGGCTCGCCAACCAGGGCGAGACCGTACTCGCCTGGGACCCGGACACCGGACGCCCGCTCACCGAGGCGATCGTCTGGCAGGACCGGCGCGCCGAGGCCGTCTGCACGGAACTCGCCTCCCGCGGACAAGAGCTGAAGCAGCTGACCGGGCTTCCGCTCGACCCCTACTTCGCCGCCCCGAAAATGGCCTGGTTACGCCGCGAACTGACCCGGGAAGGCGTCGTCACCACCAGCGACGTCTGGCTCGTCCACCAGCTCACCGGCGCCTTCGTCACGGACGCCGCCACCGCCGGGCGCACCCAGCTGCTCGACCTGGACCGCGCCGCCTGGTCACCGGCCGCGCTGGACGTCTTCGGCCTCGGCGGCGAACGGCTGCCGGACGTGGTCGACGCCGCCGGAACCTTCGGCACGACCGGCGCGTTCGGCGCCGAACTCCCGCTCACCGGCCTCCTCGTCGACCAGCAGGCGGCCCTGCTCGCCCAGAGCGCCCTGGACCCCGGCATCGCCAAATGCACCTACGGCACCGGCGCGTTCCTGCTGGCCGGGACCGGCTCCACGCCGTGCCGGGGCAGCAGCGGGCTCGTCAGCTGCGTGGCCTGGCGGCTCGGCGGACGCACCAGCTACTGCCTGGACGGGCAGGTCTACACGGCGGCCTCCGCCGTGCGCTGGCTCACCGGCCTCAAGGTGATCTCCGGCGCCGCCGACCTCGACCCGGTCGGCGCCTCCGTCCCGGACTCCGGGGGCGTCACCTTCGTCCCCGCCCTCGCCGGCCTCGCCGCCCCCTGGTGGCGGGGCGACCTGCGCGGCTCGGTCACCGGCCTCGGCCTGGACACCTCGGCCGGGCACCTGGTGCGCGCCCTGTGCGAAGGGATCGCCGCCCAGGTGGTCGAGCTCGCCGGCGCGGTGACGGCCGACCGCGGCTCGCCGCTGTCCGTGCTCCGCGTCGACGGCGGGCTCACCCGCTCCGCCCTCCTCATGCAGACCCAGGCCGACCTGCTGCAACGGCCCGTCGAGGTGTCCGCGCTGCCCGACGTCACCGCGCTCGGCGTCGGCGCGGTGGCCCGCATGGGCCTCGATCCCGCGCTCCCGCTCGACCGGGCCGTCCCCGACTGGAAACCCGCCGCGGTCTACGAACCACGGATCGGCCCCGACGAGGCCGCCGAACGGCTGGGCACCTTCCGCGCCGCCGTGCACACCCTCCTGGAACGGTCATGACCGTCGCTCGGACTCCTGGAACGGTCATGACCGCCGCTCGGGCCACCCGATGACCCCCGCCGTCACCGGGGCAGGAGAGCCGCTGCCCGACAGCACGCCGTACGACGTCACGGTCATCGGCGCCGGGGTGGTCGGTACCGCCATCGCCCGGGAACTCGCCCGCTACCCGCTGCGCACCGCCCTGGTCGAGGCCGCGGACGACGTCGGCAACGGCACCTCCAAGGCCAACACCGCCATCCTGCACACCGGGTTCGACGCCGTCCCCGGCACCCTGGAGGCCCGCCTCGTACGCGATGGCCGGCGCCTGCTCGCCGCGTACGCCGCCCGGACGGGCATCCCCGTCGAACGCGTCGGCGCCCTCCTCGTCGCCTGGGACCAGGAACAACTCGACGCCCTGCCCGGCCTGTTGGCAAAGGCCGAACGCAACGGCTACCGCGCGGCCCGGTTGCTGGACGCCGAGGAGACCGCCGCGCGCGAACCCCACCTCGGGCCCGGCGCGCTCGGCGCCCTGGAGATCCCCGACGAATCCGTCATCTGCCCCTGGACCACCCCGCTCGCCTTCGCCACCCAAGCGGTCCGGGCCGGGGTCCACCTCCACCTGGACTGCCCCGTCCAGGACATCGCGTACACCGACGGCCTGCACACCCTCACCACCGGCCGGGGCACCCTGCGCACCCGCCTCCTGATCAACGCCGCCGGGCTGCACGCCGACCAGATCGACCGCCTGCTCGGCCACCACACCTTCACCGTGCGCCCGCGCCGCGGCCAGCTCATCGTCTTCGACAAACTCGCCCGCGACCTGGTCGGCCACATTTTGCTCCCCGTGCCCACCGCCGCGGGCAAGGGCGTCCTGGTGGCCCCGACCGTCTTCGGCAACGTCCTGCTCGGCCCCACCGCCGAGGACCTGGACGACAGGACGGCCACCGAATCCACTGCCGAAGGGCTCGCCCTCCTGCGCGAGAAGGGGCGCCGCATCCTGCCCCGGCTGCTCGACGAGGAGGTCACCGCCGTCTACGCGGGCCTGCGGGCGGCCACCGGCCAGGAGGACTACCGCATCACGGCCCACCCGGACCAGCGCCTCATCACCGTCGGCGGCATCCGCTCCACCGGCCTCACCGCCTCCATGGCCATCGCCGCGTACGTCGTCTCCCTCCTCCCCGACACCGGACTCGACCCGGGCGAACCCGCCGAACTCGACCCCGTGACCATGCCCGGCCTCGGCGAGACGGCCGACCGCCCCTACCTCGACGCCGCGCTCATCGCCCGGGATCCCGCCTACGGCACCCTGGTCTGCCACTGCGAACGCGTCACCGAGGGCGAGATCCGCGACGCCCTCACCTCCACGCTCCCGCCCCGCTCGGCCGAAGGGCTCGCCCGCAGGACCCGGGCCGGCAACGGCCGCTGCCAGGGCTTCCACTGCGGGGCCGCGATCCGCGCGCACATCGAGGGAGCCCGCTCATGAACCGCCGCGAACGCACCGTCGACGTCCTGGTCGTCGGAGCCGGACCGGCCGGACTCGCCGCCGCGACCGGCCTCGCCGCTGCCGGACCGCTCCACGTAGAAGTCCTGGAACGCGAACAGACCGCGGGCGGCATCCCCCGCCACTGCGCCCACGGCGGTTTCGGCACGCGCGAGACCGGCGACCTCAGCGGCCCCGCTTACGCCCTGCACTGCGCGGCCGAGGCGAGACGAGCCGGCGCCACGCTGCGCACCGGCATCACCGCCACCGGCTGGGCCGGACCCCGCACGCTCGACACCACCGGCCCCGGCGGCCTCGAACGGATCACCGCCCGGGCCGTCGTCCTCGCCACCGGCGCCCGCGAACGCCCCCGCGCCGCACGGCTCGTCCCCGGCACCCGCCCCGCCGGCGTCTACACCACCGGCGAACTCCAGCAGGCCGTCCACCTCCACCACCAGCACATCGGCACCCGGGCGGTGATCATCGGCGACGAACCGGTCGCCATCGCGGCCGCCGACACCCTGCGCACCGCCGGAGTCCACCTCGTCGCCCGGGTCACCGACCACCCGCCGCGCGCCTTCGCCGCCGTCCGGTCGGGCGGCGGCGCACCGCTGCTCACCCGCACCACCGTCACCGCCCTGACCGGCCGCCCCCGGCTCACCGGAGTCCAGGTGCGCCACGAGGACGGCCGCACCACCACCCTGGCCTGCGACACCGTGGTCTTCACGGCCGACTGGATCCCGGAGCACGAACTCGCGCGGCGCGGCGGCCTGCCCATGGACCCCGGAACCCGGGGCCCCGCCCACGACCCCGCGTACCGCACCGGGCAGCCGGGGGTCTTCGCCGTGGGCGGCCTCCTGCACGGCGGGGAGAGCGCGGGCACCGCCGCGCGCGAGGGCCGGGCCGTCACCGCGCCCGTACTGCGCCACCTGGCCACCGGCGCCTGGCCCGCGAGCGGGCCGCCCCTCACCGTCGAGGCACCGCTGGAATGGATCGCCCCCAACCTGGCCGGGCCCGGCGCCGGCCGCCTCCTCCTGCGCACATCCCGGCGGCTGACCGCACCGCTGCTCGTCGTCAGCCAGGACGGGGCGGTGCTGCACCGCCGCCGTACGGCCCTAACCGTCCCGCCGGGCCGCACCTTCCCCCTCGCCGCCGACTGGCTGGCCCGGGCCGACCCGCAGGGCGGTGCCGTGCACATCAGGACCGGGTGATCCGGCCGCCCGACGACCACAGGGGCCGGCTGCTCAGGGGATCAGCAGCCAGTCCGAACCGATCGCGGCGAGCAGCCCGAGCCCGAGCAGCCAACTGCCCAGACGGGTGCGGCCGTTCCGGCTCAGCTCGATCACGATCCCGCAGAGGATCAGGGCGAGCCCGTACACCCCGACCACCAGCACGGAGGACCGGCTCGCGATCCGCATACCGAGCACCACCGCCATCGCCGCCATCCCCACCGACGAGAGCACGATGCGCAGCCGTCTCGCCTGGCGCGGAGTCAGCCGGCGGTCGCCGGTGCCCTCGGCCACACCCTCGTCCTCCGCTACGCCGTCCAAGGAGGCGTCCGCGGCGTACTGCGTCACGTCCTCGGCTGCGCCGTCGGCTATCGGGGCGTCCACGGGCCGGTCCTGGTCAGAAGTGCTCATGACGCCGGATCGTAATGGCTCCGCCCGCACCTGTTCGCCGTTGTCAACCAACACCGTCGAAAGCAGGCCGAGTTCACGTGCCCCGCCTCCCGGCTACGAGGCGTCCGCCCGGAGCCTCGGCGCCTCGGCGGCCGCGTCGACCGGCCCCGCGCCCGCACGCTGCACCCGCTCCGCCAGCTCCCGCGCCCAGCAGGCCAGCGCCCCGACGCCGATTCCGTGCGTACCGGCCGGCCCGTACGCCTCCAGCGCCGCCGCGCCCCGCCGCAGCAGCCGCGCCCCGCCCGTCGCGTTGCCCCGGGCCGCGTGGGTCAGCCCGACGGCCAGCTGGGCGAGCCCGCGCCACAACTCCCGTTCCCCGTCGGGGCCCGACTTCCAGGCGTCCTCGAAAACCTCGTGCGCGTGGAACGGCATACCCGCGTCCAGCAGCCGCTGGGCCTCGCGTACGGTCTCGTCGGCGCTGCGCACGACACCCTCCGGCTGCCGCTCCACCCCCGGTGTCCCGTACGGAAGCGGGCGGCCCAGCCCGTCGCGGGGGCGCGCGTTGTGCGCCCTGCCCTCGGAGTCGCGGTCCCTGCGTGTCTCGTTCACACCACCGATTGTGCCCCGCACCTGCGGCGAACTGTCCGAACCCCTGTCGGTGGGGGCCCGCGCACGACTAGGCTCGACCACCATGGTCATCACATTGGGGGAGGCTAGGCATGAAGCCGTCCCGGCCGCTTTATGAGCGCGAACCGGAACTCGCCACTGCCGCACAAGCCATCGACGCGCTCTGCGGTGCGCAGGCGACCGGCGGGCTGCTGGTCTACAGCGGCGAAGCAGGCATCGGCAAGACCGCGCTCCTCGCCGAGATCCGCGCCATGGCGGAGGACCGGTGCACCATCTGGTCCGCACGCGGCGGCGAGACGGTCACCTCGGTGCCGTTCCACGTCGTACGGCAGCTGCTCCAGCCCGCGCTCAACGAGTTCCCGGCGGACGACGTACGGGCCCTGTTCGGCTCCTGGTTCGACATCGCAGCCCCGGCGCTGGGACTCGCCGAGCCCTCCGGCCCGCAGCCCGATCCGCAGGGCGTGCGCGACGGCCTCGACTACGTGGTCAAGCGCCTCGCCTCCCGGCTGAGCCACCGCCCGCTGCTCCTCCTCATCGACGACGCCCACTGGGCGGACGGCGAATCCCTGGCCTGGCTCTCCTCGTTCACCGCCCGCCTCGGCGACCTGCGCGTCCTCGTCGTCCAGGCACACCGCCCCGAGGAGCTGGCGGCCCGCGAGGCCGCGCGCAACGCCGCGGGCGGCCACCCCGCGCAGATCCGCGTCGCCCTGCGCGCCCTCACCCCCGACGCCACCGCCGAGCTGGTCCGCGCGGCCCTCGGCGAGCACGCCGACGACCCGTTCTGCCGCGAGGTCTGGGCGGTCACCGGCGGCAACCCGTACGAGGCGGTCGAGCTCGTCGCGAAGGTCCAGGACCGCGAGCTCGTCCCGCTGGAGGAGTCCGCCGGGCTGCTGCGCGAACTCGGCGCGTCCGCCCGGGGCAGCGGCCTCGTCGCCCGGCTCGAACGGCTCGGCACCAACGCCACCCGCTTCGCCTGGGCGGCCGCCGTCCTCGGCACCGAGATCTCCCAGGACCTCGCCGCCTCCCTGGCCGGAATGACCCCGGCCGAGGCGGCCGACTGCACCGCCCGGCTGCGCGAGGCCCGTATCGTCGGCGGCTTCGACCCGCTGGAGTTCGTACACCCGCTGATCGCCTCAGCCGTGTACCGCTCCATCCCGCCGGCCACCCGCACCGCCATGCACGGCAGGGCCGCCTGGGCGATCACCCGGGCCGGACGCGGCCCGGCCGCAGCCTCCCGCCACCTGCTCGAAGTCCACCCGGACGACGACCAGGAACTGGTCGAGCAGCTGCGGGCCGCCGCGAAGCAGCACCTCGCCGTCGGCGCCCCCGAGGCCGCCCGCCGCTGCCTGGAACGCGCCCTCCAGGAGCCGCCGCGCCACGACGTGCGCGCCACCCTGCTGTACGAGCTGGGCTGCGCGACACTGCTCAGCTCCCCGGCCACCACCGTGCAGCACCTTCGGGCCGCGCTCGACATGCCCGGCCTCGCCGACGACCTGCGGGTCGACGCCACCTTCCGGCTCGCCGCCGCGCTCTCCCACAACAACCAGCTCAAGGAAGCCGCCCTGGCCCTCGCGGCCGAGGCGGAACGCACCGCGCCCGGGCCCGGCCTGATGCGTCTGCAGGCCGCGCACTTCCTCTGGGAGGGCATGCAGGCCACCGAGGAGGACGGGCCCGGCCGCTCGCGCCGGCTCGCCGCCAACGCCGACCACCTCACCGGCCGGGACAACGCCGAGCGCGCCCTGCTCACCCTGCGGGCCTTCGACGCCATGCTGCGCGGCGAGAACGCCCAGATCGTCGTCGACTTCTGCGAACGCGCCCTGGTCGACGGCCACCCCGCACGCGGACTCGGCTGGACCGACACCGAGTGGGGCTTCGAGCTCCCGGCCCTGGTCGGCATCACGTACGCCTTCACCGACCGGCTCGACCGCGCCGAGGAACTGTTCGGCGAAGCGGTCCGGGCCTTCGAGATCTCCGGCTGGAGCGGCGCCCACCTGGCCTTCGCGCACACCCTCCTGGGCCTGGTCCACCGCCGCCGCGGCCGTCTCGCCGAGGCGGAGGGCTTCCTGCGCGAGGGACTGCGCCTCGCCGACCGGGTCGGCAGCGGGCTCCCCGTCCACTGGGACGCAGCCTGCCTGCTCATCGACACCCTGCTGGCCCGCGGCCGGGTCCCCGAGGCACGCAAGGTCGCCGACCAGTACGACTTCGGCCTGCCCTACCCCAGCGCCATGGTGCTGCCGGACGCCCCCTGCGTCCGCGGCCGCCTGCTGCTGGCCGAAGGCCGTACGAAGGAGGCCGTGACCGAGCTGGAGGCGGCCGGGCGGGCGATGGAGCCGCGCGGCAGGTTCAACGGCATCTGGGGACCCTGGGCCGGTGACCTGGCACGCGCCCTGGCGGAGGAGGACCCGGGCCGCGCAGCCCAGATCGCCAACACCGCCCGGCTGCACGCGGAGCGCTTCGGCACGGACACCGCCATCGGCGAGGCCCTGCGCTGCGTCGCCCTCTTCGCCCGCCCGGAGGAGGCCGTGCACCTCCTGAGCGAGGCCGTCCGCCACCTGGAGGCTTCGCCCTCCACGTTCGAGTTCGCCCAGGCGCTGGTCGACTACGGCATCGCGACCCGTTCGCCCCGGGAGCTGGCCCGCGCCCACAAGCTGGCCACGGCCTGCGGCGCGGAGGGACTGGCGACCCGCGCCCAGCAGGCCCGCGCGTCGATCCGGTCCGCCGAGTGAGGTAATGTTTGTCCTGCAGCAGCCGCCCGGCCCGACCGGGCGGACTCGCCGCGGGACGTGGCGCAGCTTGGTAGCGCACTTGACTGGGGGTCAAGGGGTCGCAGGTTCAAATCCTGTCGTCCCGACTGGAGACAGTCGCAGGTCAGGGCCGGTTTCGGAGAAATCCGAATCCGGCCCTTGGCCATTTCCGGGGACCAGCTGAAGACCAGCATCCTTCATCGGCGTCAACGGGTCATGACGATCGGGCTCGGCAGGGAGCGCGGTGCGCGGAGCGCACCGAGGTGTGCGGAGAGTGCTGTGCCAGCCGCCGTGAGCTTGCGTACGTCCGGGTGGGGGTAGCGCTGGGTGGTCACCATTGATCCGTGGCCGGCGATTCTGCGGAGGACGTGCACCTGGACTCCGGCGTCGGCGAACCAGGTGAGTCCCGTATGCCGGAGGTCGTGGCGGCGCAGGTGCTCGTAGCCACGAAGAACGCCGTGCGCACCCTGTCCGAGGGTCTGCGCCAGGAGGCCGGTGACAGCCTGCGGGTGACTGTTGTTTCACCGGGTGCCGTCCGCACGGACTTCGCGGAGCGCATGGATCCGGCCGCGAAGTCACAAGTCGACAAGTTGATGGACATCGCTCTGACGCCGGACTCGGTGGCCCGAGCGATCGCCTTCGCGGTCGAGCAGCCTCACGATGTCGACGTAGGCGACATCGTGAGGCTGCTCGACCGCCCGGGGATGGACCCCCCGTGCCCACGCCCCACCGCCTTCACCTTACGGGTGCCCCCGACCGGCGAGACACGGCGGGCCGTCGTCGAGTGGATGCACGCTTGCCGACCGAATGCATTTCGTGGGCAGCCCTGCCCGGGGCGGTCCTCAGTCTGCTTGGCCGCATGAGGCTGTGACAGGAGACGGCTAGTCCACCCCGTACCGCGGCTGCGGCGTTGATTGGCATACTGCCGTGGTGAGCCCCGCACCCGAGCACATGAACTTCAGAACAGCCGCCGCGTGGACGGTCGCGCTTGCCGTTCTCGGCGGGTTCGCCGGATTCGCCTGGGGAGGAGCTTTCCTCGCTGTGACCTGCGGCCTCTCTCTGGCAGGCGGTGGTGCTCTGGGAGCGGTTCTGTCCCACCGTCGAGTGGTCGCCGGCGCTGGGGGAAGCCGGGCCCAGACGGCTGTCCCCGGGTACGCCGACGGTGTTGCGGACACGATGGTGCTGGGGATACACGCATACAGGCACTCCGCCTTTCCGCTGTCCGGTCCCGGCGCTGTGGACCCCGCAGAGCGCATGGCCCGCCGTGAGGAGGCATACCGCCTCACTGCCGCCGAGGGCCTTCCCCACCACGTCCGGGAGGCCGCGGCCGCCACTCTGGAAGCAATCGATGGCGGCTGTGAAAGTGCCGCCCTGTCCGCCGTCGAAGACCTCAGGAAAGCCATCCGGACGCGCCACTGCGACCTTTAGATACACCCGGAACGGGTTCCTCCGAGGGGTAATGGGGACGCTACGCCGTACGCGGGCTGACCGACACCCAGGTCTCGTTCTACCGTGCCGCTCACCGACTGCACGACATCTCAGGTCAATTTCGGCCGAGATGGCGGCCACTACGACGCCGACACGGTGATCTCGCAGCTGGAGGAACTGGCGGACTGGCAGCCGATGGACGAAGAAGGCTGGTACACCAACGATTCCTCGCGGTGGCACCAGGCGTTCCTGACGCGCAGGTTCAACTCCCGTCGTCCCGACTGGAGACAGTCGTAGTTCAAGGGGGGGTCCTCCAAGACCCCCCTTGAACGTTTCCCGACAGCCTGGTGATCGCATACGCCACTGCCCGGCAAGCCGAGTGCGGCTTGCCGGGCAGTGACATATGTCCTGCGGTCAGACCGGGCGGCGGGGGCTCCGCGTCGGTGCCGCGGAGCCCCCGGACGGGCTTACTTCTGCCAGCCGATGAGCTCAGGGGCGCCCATGTTGCCGTAGTTGCCGTAGAACTGGGCCGAGCCGAAGTTGGCGAGGCCCTTCTTGACGGCCCAGATGGTGGGGCCGTTGTGCGTCGGCATGACGCCGTAGGTCTCCATGGCCTTCTTCTCGACCTCGTTGCCGGCCTTGATCTGCTCGTCCAGGGTCGGCAGGTTGCTGACGGCCTTGGTCTCCTCGTCCATGCTCTTCGGGACCGAGCGCGAGACGTTCAGCGTCGAGTCGGAGCAGTACGTCTGGCAGATGAAGAGCATGCCGTTCGGGTCGCCGGAGATGAAGCCCATGCCGAAGATGTCGAAGGAGCGCTCCGTGAACACCTTGTTGAAGTCGGCGGACGGGTGCGCCGCGATGTTCACCTTGACGCCGATGTTCTTCAGCATCTGGGCGACGGCCGTGGCACGGGCCTTGACGGTGGAGCTGTCACCGATGGTGGGGTAGGACAGCTCCAGCTTCTTGCCGTCCTTGGCGCGCACACCGTCCGAGCCGGCCTTCCAGCCCGCGGCGTCCAGGTCCTTCTTCGCCTGCTCGGCGTCGAACTTCACCAGCTTGCCGAAGGTGTCCTGGTACCCCTTCTGGAAGGGGTAGAGAGTGAGGGAGCCGGGCAGCGGCTCCGTGTAGTCCATACCCTGGAACGAGATCTTCGCGAGCTGGGAGCGGTCGATCCCCTCCATCACGGCCTTGCGCACCGCGACGTCCTTCAGCTGCGGCGAGGTGCTGTTGAAGACGAGGATGTTGTTGGCGGTGGTCGTGCCGCGGCGAAGCTCGGAGCCCTCCACCGACTTCACCTGGTTGATCTGCTCGGCGTTCTTCAGTTGGGTCGCGTCGATCTGGCCGTTCTTGAAGGCGTTGATGCTGGCGCTCTCCTCCATCTGTACGAAGGTGAGCGTGTCCAGGTGCGGCTTCTCGCCCCACCAGTTGGGGTTGGGCTTGTAGGAGACGGTGCCGCCCTTGGCGTCGAACTTGGAGATGGTGTACGGGCCGGCACCCCACTCGGCGTGCGGCTTGCCCACGTACGCCTTGTTGAAGTCGTCGGCCTTGACGATGTGCGGGTTGACGATCTGGTAGAAGAGGGACTTCCAGTAGACGAACGCACCCTTGAAGGTGACGACCGCCTGCTTGGCGTCCTTGCCCTTCTTCACCGAGGTGATGCTGGAGTACCCGTCAGTCGAGCTGACGTTGTACTCCTTGTTCTTCCCGTTCTGGACGTTCCAGGAGTCGCGGAACACCGTCCAGTCGATGTCCTTGCCGTCGTTCCACTTGGCCTTCGGGTTGATGGTGTACGTGACCTGGGTGTTGCCACCCACCGTCTCCTGCTTGACGTCGGTCAGGTAGTCCTTGTTGAAGGTGACGTTGCCCTTCGCGTCGTTGAAGGACAGCTGCGGCTGGTAGAACCAGGCGATCTTCGACGTGTAGAGCGACCCGTCACCGTTCATCGGGTTGAGCTGGTCGGGGATCTCCACGATGGGAAGCGTCATCTTGCCCCCCTGCTTCAGGTTGCTCGCAGGCTGGGGGTTGTACGAGGTCAGGACATCCTTCTCCGAGGTGGCGCCCTTGGACTTCGGCTCCTTGGAGTTGTCGGAGTCGCTGCTGCACCCGGTGAGGACGAGGGAAGAGGCGGCGGCGAGCGCCACCAGGCTCAGAGAGATCTTTCTCATGACGGCCTTGGCCTTTCTGGCTCAGTTAGTTGTCGGCAGACGTGGTCGTGCTCGTGCCCGCGAAGTGGCATGCGTCGCGGTGGTCCGGGTCCCCTCTCTCGGTGAGCAGGGGAGTGACTCCGCGGCACTGCTCCTTCTGGGGCTCCGACAGCGTCGTGTGGAGCGGACACCTGGAGACGAACCGGCAACCGGGCTGTTCGTCGGTAGGGCTGGGAAGGTCGCCCTCAAGGAGGACGCGTTCCCGGGTGCGTTCAGCCACCGGATCGGGCAGAGGGATCGCGGAGAGGAGCGCCTTGGTGTAGGGGTGCCTGGGGTTGTCGAAGACGGAGTCGGTGGACCCGATTTCAACGATCCGCCCCAGGTACATCACCGCCACGCGGTCGGAGATGTGGCACACCACCGACAGGTCGTGGGCGACGAAGAGGTAGGACAGGCCCAGCTCGGCCTTGAGGTCGTTGAGCAGGTTGATGACGCCGGCCTGCACCGAGACGTCGAGGGCCGAGACCGGCTCGTCGAGGACCAGCAGCTGGGGCTTGGTGGAGAGCGCCCTGGCGATGCCGATGCGCTGCCGCTGCCCGCCGGAGAAGGCGGCGGGGAAGCGGTCGCGGTGCTCGGGGTCGAGCCCCACCAGTTCCATGAGGTCCGCGACCTTGGTGCTGAGCACCTTCTTGTCGCGCTCCCCGACCGCGCGGAGGGGTTCCGCGAGGATGTCGAAGACCGTCATGCGGGGGTCCAGCGCCCCCATGGGGTCCTGGAACACCATCTGGATGTTGCGGCGGACGGCGCTGATGTCCTGTTTCCGCTTCAGGTCGGCGGTGTCCTGGCCGCAGACGGCGATGCTGCCCTGCTCCGGCGGCTTCAGCCCCATGATCTCCAGCAGGGTGGTGGTCTTGCCGCACCCCGACTCGCCGACCAGCCCGAGCGTCTCGCCCTCGCGGATGTCCAGGTCGATGCCGTTGACGGCGAAGACCGTGCCCACCTTGCGCTTGAGCAGGCCACCCTTGGTGAGCGGGAAGGTCTTGGTGACACCGGAGAGCTCAAGGACCTTCGGCCGGTCCTCGCGCGGGACGTCCGCGACGCGGTCCTCCCGCGCGCCCGGGACGGGGAAGATCGGTTCGCCGCCGATGGCGCCGTCGCTGATCTCCGCGGCACGTCGGCAGGCGGTCGAGTGCCTGGTGGTGGTGCCGCTCCCGGCGATCGTCAGCAGGGGAGGCTCGGCCTCCCGGCAGGCGTCCTCGACCGCGGGGCACCGTGCGGCGAAGGGGCAGGCGTCGGGAAGGTCCACCAGCAGCGGCGGCGTTCCCGGAACCGGGGTCAGGGCCTCCCTGTCACGGTCGTCCAGACGGGGGATCGCCCCCATCAGACCGATGGTGTACGGCATCCGCGGTTGCGCGAAGAGTTCGTCCACCCCGGCGTGCTCGACCGGCCGGCCGGCGTACATCACCATGACGTCGTCGGCGGAGCCGGCCACCACTCCGAGGTCGTGGGTGATCATGATGACCGCGGCGCCGGTCTCACGCTGGGCCGTCTTGAGGACTTCCAGGATCTGGGCCTGCACGGTGACGTCCAGGGCGGTCGTCGGTTCGTCGGCGATGATCAGGTCGGGGTCGTTCGCGATGGCCATGGCGATCACGGCCCGCTGGCGCATGCCGCCCGAGAACTCGTGCGGGAACCCCTTGGCGCGGCGGTCCGGGTTGGGGATGCCGACCAGGTCCAGCAGCTCGACGGCCCGCTTCCAGGCGGCGGCGGACGAGATGTTCTGGTGGATCTGGAGGGACTCGACGATCTGGGCCCCGATGCTGAAGATCGGGGTGAGCGACGAGAGCGGGTCCTGGAAGATCATGCCGATCTGCCGGCCGCGGACCTTGGACATCCGTTCGTCGTTCAGGTCGAGGAGGTTCTTCCCGTCGAGCATGATCTCGCCGGTGACCGAGGCGTACTCGGGAAGCAGCCCCATGATGGCCATCGACGTGACGGACTTGCCCGACCCCGATTCGCCCACGATGCCGAGGGTCTTGCCGCGGTGCAGGTCGAAGGAGACCCCGCGAACGGCGTCCACCCGGCCGGCTTCCGAGGGGAAGGCCACCTTCAGATCACGCACGGAGAGCAGTGCCTGCTTGGTACCGGGCTCGGTCGTGACTGCGCGCTGCTCGATCATGCGCGGCCTCCAGACTGCGATGTGGGGTCCAGGGCGTCGCGCAGACCGTCACCGATGAGGGCCATGGCCACGGTGAGCAGCACCACCAGCGCCGCGGGCATGTAGAACAGCCAGGGAGCGGTGGACAGGGTGTTCTGCCCGTCGGCAAGCATGGAACCCAGCGATACGTCGGGCTGCTTGACGCCGAAACCGATGAAGGAGAGTGCCGTTTCGGACTGCACGGTCGAGGCGACGCCGAGGGTGAACGTCACGATCAGCAGGGACCCGATGTTCGGCACCAGGTGGCGGATGATGGTGCGGATCGGGCTGACACCCATGAAGCGGGCCGCCATCACGTACTCGCGCTCCCGCAGGGAAGTGGCCAGGGACCAGATCACCCGGGCGGTGAGCATCCAGCCGAACAGCGTGAGGACCACGACCAGGACCTGCCAGTCACCGCGGTAGTGCGTGCCGACCAGGGCGATGATGAGGAACGAGGGCAGGATGAGCAGGAAGTGCACGAAACCGAGCATCGCCCGCTCGACCTTCCCGCCGAAGTAGGCGGCCGTGGTGCCGAACAGGCCGGCGATGGCGGTGGTCAGGAGCGACACCGTCACGGCGATGATCAGCGACCTGCCGAGGCCGTGCACCAGCTGGGCGTAGACGTCGTTGCCCGCCCCGTTGGTGCCCAGGAGATGACCGCCGACCCCGGGGGCGACGGAGAGGGCGGTGAAGTCCGCCTCCTCGTGGTCCCAGTGGGTCAGGTACCGGCCGAACACCGAGAAGAGTACGAGCAGGACGAAGAGGATCAGACCGACGAGCGCGGGCTTGTTGCGCGCGAAACGCCGCAGGTAGAGCCTGGACGGGGAGAGGCGCTTGCCGCCTCCGGTCGTGCCGGGCTCCAGCACTTCGGCGATCTCCGGGGGCGCCTCTTCGGGGGCGGTTCCGGCGCCGGGCATGTTGATGGCCACGTCAGCTCACCCGGATCCTGGGGTCGAGGGCCACGACGACGAGGTCGGCCAGGATCGCGCCGATGGCCGTCATGAGGGCGCCGAAGGCTGCGACGGCGACGGCGCCGTGCACGTCGTTCGTGCTGATGGTCTTGGTGAAGTACTCACCCATGCCGTGCCACGCGAAGACCGTTTCCGTGATGACCGCGCCGGTGAAGAGCGCAGGCATCGCGAAGGCGACCTGGGTGGCGACGGGAATGATCGAGGTCCGCAGCCCGTGCCGGTAGATGGCCTGCTTCCGCGTCAGCCCCTTGGACCGTGCGGTGCGCACGTAGTCGGAGTTGATGTGGTCCAGCAGAAGCGAGCGCTGCAACAGGTGGTATCCGGCATAGGAGATGAACGTGAGGGAGATCGTGGGGAGAATCGCGTGCATCGCCCTCGACCCCAAAACCGGCCAGAACCCGGCGACTTCCGGGCTCTGCGCTCCGGCGACGGGCAGCAGCGTGCTGCCGAGGGACTGGTTGAGCCAGATGGCCGCGAGCACCACGCCGAGGGAGGCCACCGCGGAGGGCGTGTTGAAGGAGATGACGGAGAGTCCCTGCCACACCCGGTCGCCGGCCTTGTACTGGCGCGACGCGGTGTAGACGCCCAGCCCGACGCCGATGACGATCGACAGGATCGTCGAAGCGAGGACCAGCTGGCCACTGACGAAGATCCGGTAGGAGACCTGGTCGTTGACACTGCCCCCGGTCGGCGACTGCCCCCAGTCGAAATGGGTCACGATCTGACTGATCCAGTGCCACCACCGATCCATGATCGGTTTGTCTGGATTGAGGTTGTAAAGCGCCAGTGATTGGTTGATCTGGGCTGGAGTTCGAGGCGGCCGCAACGCGGTGTAGTTCGACGCAGGCTTGAGGAACGCATTAGCGAGGAAATACGTGATGTTGGTTGCGACAGCGATCATCAAAAACCAGCCGACTGCTTTGCGGGCGATGTAACGCAGCACTGTGAGCCGGCCTTTCTTGATATGGGGGCCCGCAGATCCGGTGAGTGACTGGACGCTTGGCCGCGTTGACCGGGCACCGGGTTGCGAGCGCTCGGACAGGACGTGCGGACTCTCGAGGTCAGAAAATGATTGGTGCGAAGACGTTCCGGTGTAGGAGTCTGCAGTGTGCTGACGGTGCTGCACGGGTAGGGGGGGTAGGGGTGAGCAGTGCGCCGGGCATGAAGCGACAACCTTGCGTCGGAATGAGCCAATTCGTGGCGGCTGCCCGATTCGGCAGCGGTCGATGCTGACGATTCCAACTGCCCGTGATCACGTCAAGGCTGGTCAGGTCGCGATCCGGTTAAGCCGAAGCCGCATAACGGTCATACGGCGCGTAAGTTTTCAACGCCGTGGTGGACGCGCGAAGAGCGGCGAAGCCGAAACCCCTCAAAAGGGGCATGAGCACTCTTCCGCTTCCATTCGGATCTTTATGCTTGATCCGGGCTGCCGGCCGGGCTCGAAGCGCGCTCATGCCGAGTCGTCGAGAGCGTGGCGGCGTCCGGCGCCGTGGAAGCAGCCGCGGACGATGTGGGGCCTGCGCCGCCGTCTGCGGGAAAACGTCGGGTCCCGGCGGCGGGTTCACACCGGTTTTCCGGACGCGATGGCTTCTGGCCGGGCCGTGTCCAAGCGAGTTTGAACCGCAAGTGAGGCAATGGCGGCCGTCGTTGTATCCGGGTACGGCCGGGGCGCCATCGGCCGAGCACCCTTCAGCGGCGGTTGCTCCGCGGGGTGCCGCCGGCGCCGGGGGTGTGCGCCATGAAACCGGCAGGGTCCGGGACCGCGGCGTCGCCGCAGCCCCGGACCCGGACGTGCCGTCGCTCGGTCAGCTGGTGGGGAAGTTGTCCGCGGTGCTGATCCGGCTCTTGATCAGTGCGCCGGACTCGGTCAGCACACCGCTGCTGCTGTAGTCACTGCCGTCGCAGGTGCCGGGCCGGAACGCGGCACTGCTCTCGTCTGCGTCGGAGTAGGTCCAGTTCGCGTAGCCGATCTTCAGCTGGTCGAGCAGGTTCAGCCAGGCCGTGGTGCTCTCCCGGTCCATCGCGCCGCCGCCGGTGGCGCTCACCGTGCCGAACTCGGTGGCGAACATGGGCAGTCGGGAGGCCGCGCGACTCAGCGTGGAGCGGTAGGCGTCCTTGTGGCTCGCGGCGTAGAAGTGGAAGGCGTACATGATGTTGTCGGCGTTGACGGGATTGTTGACGATCTCGGTCTCGTCGGAGCCGTCCGAGACGCCCAGCGAGGACCAGCCGCGGGTGCCGACGATGACGACGGCGTCCGGGTCGGCGGCGCGGATCACGGGGATGACCTGCTCGGCGTAGCTCTTGATGCCGGCCCAGCTCACACCGTTGGGCTCATTGGCGATCTCGTAGATCACGTTCTTCTTGTCGGCGTTGCGGGCCGCGACGGACGCGAAGAACGTCTTCGCGCGGTCGAGGTTGTAGTTCGGGTCGCCCGGCGTCAGGGTGTGGAAATCGACCAGCGCGTACATGCCCCGCGCCTCGGCCTTGTCGACGAGGCCGTTCACCCGGTTGGTGAAGCCCGCCGGGTCGGTCTCGTAACCGTCCTCCTGCACGTACATGGAGATGCGCAGCAGGTCCGCCTTCCAGTCGTTCGCCAGCGCGTCCAGGGACGCGTCGTTGTAGCACTGGCTGAACCACTGGATGCCGTGGGTGCTCATTCCGCGCAGCTGTACGGGGCGGTCGTACTGGTTGCACAGGTGCACGCCGCACACGTGGACCTGCCCGTTGATCCCCACGGGGGTGCCGGAGGAGGTGCCGTCACCCGGGTCGGGCGGTGTGGTGTCGTCGCCGCCCACGGAGCCCGTGCAGGCGACCCCGTTGAGCGTGAACGCCGTGGGCTTCGGGTTGGCGCCCGTGAAGGAGCCCACCAGGCCCAGGTCGGCCGAGGCGCCGGTGGCCAGCGCGCGGTTCCAGTCGACGCCGGCGGCGGTGACCGCGGAGCCGGACTGCGACCAGGTGGCGTTCCAGCCCTGGACGACCTTCTGGCCCGAGTCCGGCAGGGTGAAGCCGAGGGTCCAGCCGTCGACGGGGGAGCCGAGGTTGGTGACCTTGACCCCCGCCTGGAAGCCGCCCTGCCACTGGCTGGTGACCGTGTAGTCGACCTTGCACCCCGCGGCGGCCACCGCGTGCGGGCTGAACGCGACGGTGAGACCCAGCATCGTCGCGCAGGTCGACAGCAGAGCCAATAGGCGTTTCACAGCATTCCTCCATGTATGAAGCGGGGACGATGCGGTGGGAGCGCTCCCGACGGCCGGTGGTGCGCGTACGGCCGGACTTCGCCAGGTGAGCGGAAGGAACGTCGGCGCGGTCCGGTGCCGGAGTGGGCCGAGGGGGCACCGCAGTAATGGGAGCGCTCCCAATCTCGGGGTTCTCCGGACGCGCCGTCAAGCGGTTGGACAGGATTGGCCGTTGCTGCCGGGCCGAGGGGGCGCGTCGGCCCGGTTCCGGTCGTCGTTCGCCCGGCCCGGCGCGGAGGCCGCTCCGTCGTGCGCTCCCGGGGCTCGCGGACGGTTCGCCGGAACCCTCGGCCGCGCCCTCAACGGGCCGTAGGATCAAGGGTTCTTGGGGGTGGGAACATGCTGAAGCGGGGTTCCGGGACACCGACACTGGAGGAAGTGGCCGCCCTGGCCGGAGTGGGGCGGGGCACGGTCTCCCGGGTCATCAACAACGCGTCGGGCGTCAAGGCGTCCACGCGCCGCGCCGTGCAGCGCGCCATCGACGAACTCGACTACGTGCCCAATCTGGCCGCGCGTTCACTGGCAGGGCGGCGCGCGGACGCCGTCGCACTGGTCATGACGAAGTCGGACTGGCGGCTGTTCGGCGAGCCGTTCTTCTCGGAGGTCGCGAGGGCGGTCGGCGAGGCCCTGGCGGAGGCGGGCGTGCAACTGCTGCTCACGCTCGTGCACACGGACACCGAACGGCAGCGGCTCGTGGAGTACGTGCGGGGCGGCCGGGTCGACGGGGCGCTGCTGATGTCCGTACCGGCGGGGGACCGGTTGCCCGACATGCTCGCCGACGCCGGGCTGCCCACGGTGCTGCTGGGCAGGCGCTCGGGTGAGGAGCGGGTGACCTATGTCGACGCGGACAACGTCGGCGGTGCCCGGGCGGCGGTCGAGCATCTGGTGAGCGGCGGGCGGCGGGCCATCGCCGCCATCACGGGTCCGCCCGAGATGTACGTCGCCCGGTGCAGGCTGCGCGGCTACCGGGAGGCGCTGCGCGACGCGGGGCTCGGCGAGGCGCCGTCCCTGGTCGCCCAGGGGGACTTCACCGAGGCGAGCGGGCGGCGCGCGATGGCCGGACTCATCGAGCGGCACCCGGAGGTGGACGCCGTCTTCGCCGCGTCGGACAGCATGGCCGCCGGGGCGCTGGCCGCCCTGCACGCTGCGGGCCGCCGGGTGCCGCAGGACGTGGCGGTGATCGGCTTCGACGACTTCGAGCTGGCCGAGCAGACCGAGCCGGCCCTGACCACGGTCCGTCAGCCGATGGAGGAGATCGGCCGGACCATGGTGCGGTTGCTTCTTGAGGAGATGGGCCGGCCGGAGGTGGCCTGGCGCCATGTGATCCTGCGGACCCGGCTGGTGGTGCGCGAGTCGGCCTGAGGCGCCGGGCCGGGGCCGCCGCTGCGGCCGCCCCGGGCGGTCGGCTCCGTGTGCCGCGCCCCTTGCCCGACCGCCCCGCCGTGGTCCGTGCGACGCATTCCGCCGCGAGGGGTTGTCAGGGGCATGCCTAGCTCCTACAGTCCCTACGAACCATTGAGTGGGAGCGCTCCCAAGCTTCGCGGTCGGCGCTCCCGATGCCCTTGCCGCCCCATCCGTCCGATCCTTCCTGAACCCGCCCGGGCACCCGGCCCGCCCCCACCCACACACACCGTCCCGCAATGTCCGCCCCACGCAGGCGCGGGCTGCCGGGCGCAAGAAGGTTCTCCCGCGAACGCGTGACCGCAGGAGAAGAGAAAGGTCCGACCGGAAGGCAGTCCTCACACAGGCACAGGAGACACCATGGCTCGACGCAGGAGACAACTCGTCTCGATGATGGCGGCGTTCGCGACGCTGCTCGGCGGGATCGCCCTGACCTTAATGGGCCAGGGCAGCGCGCAGGCGCACGGCGTGACGATGATGCCGGGATCGCGCACCTACCTCTGCTACCTGGACGCCCGGACCAGCACGGGCGCCCTCGATCCGACCAACCCGGCGTGCAAGGCCGCGCTCGCCGAGAGCGGTGCCACCTCGCTGTACAACTGGTTCGCCGTGCTCGACTCCAACGCGGGCGGACGGGGCCAGGGTTACGTACCGGACGGGAAGCTGTGCAGCGCCGGCGACCGGTCGCCGTACGACTTCAGCGGGTACAACGCCGCCCGCGCCGACTGGCCCCGGACCCACCTGACCTCGGGGAGCACGATCGAGGTCAAGCACAGCAACTGGGCCGCGCACCCGGGCTCGTTCCGGGTGTACCTCACCAAGCCCGGTTACTCACCCACCAGCGAACTCGGCTGGAGCGACCTGGAGTTGATCGACACCGTCACCAACCCGCCGCAGGTGGGCTCGCCGGGCACGGACGGCGGCCACTACTACTGGAACCTGAACCTGCCCTCGGGCCGCTCGGGTGACGCGCTGATGTTCATCCAGTGGGTGCGCTCGGACAGCCAGGAGAACTTCTTCTCCTGCTCCGACATCGTCTTCGACGGCGGTCACGGCGAAGTGACCGGCATGCGCGGCTCGGGTGGCACGCCCACCCCGGACCCGACGGACCCGACCGGCCCGACGGACCCCACGGACCCGACCGATCCGACGGACCCGACCGATCCGACCGACCCGCACACCGGGTGCATGGCGGTGTACAGCGTGACCAACTCCTGGAGCGGTGGCTTCCAGGGCTCCGTCGAGGTCATGAACCACGACACGAAGGCACTCGACGGCTGGGCGGTCCAGTGGAAGCCCGGCGCGGGCACCGCGATCAGCAGCGTGTGGAGCGGTGTGCTGACCACCGCGTCGGACGGCACGGCCACGGTCAAGAACGCCGACTACAACCGGACCATCCCGCCGGACAGCAGCGTGACCTTCGGGTTCACGGCGACATCGACCGGCAACAACTTCCCGGTCGGCTCGATCGGCTGCGTCAACCCGTAGCCGATGACCGATGAAGGCGGCAGCGCCGGCTCCCCCGCGTCCCACGGGGAACCGGCGCTGGCGCGCGCCTGGCGGCCGTCCGTCCGGCCGGACGGCCCGCTGCGGGGCGGTTCGGGCCCTGGCGGGTCGGGCGCTGTGTCGGTCCCACCACAGCGGAACGCACTTCTTCCCCGCCGGCCGGGGCACCGACGCCGGCCGGCGGGGCATGCTGCTGATCAACCACGAGCCGGTGGACCCCGCCCTGCTGTACCCGGGCCGGCGCTCCGGGGCACGGAAGGTGACCGCGACGAGGTGGCCAAGGGCCTTGCCGCCCAGGGCGTTTCCGCCGTCGAGATCACGATGCGGTCCGACGGCACCTGGCGGCCGACCGGTTCGGCGCGCGAGCCCGCATCACCGGCACGACGCCCGTGGCGTTCCGCGGACCGGTGACCGCCCGGCACCCCGCCCTGGGGGCCGGTGACGCCCCCGTCGGCACCCTGAGCAACAGCGGTCACGGCGCCACACCGTGGGGCTCGTACCCGGCGTGCGAGGAGAACGCCAACAGCTGGTTCGGCACCGACGACCCGGCATGGCGGCCCACGGCGACACAGCGCCGCTACGGCCTCGGCGCGCCTCCCCACGGCCCCCGCTGGCACGAGGCCGATACCCGCTTCGACCTCGCCCGCACCCCCAACGAGCCGAACCGGTACGGATGGGTCGTCGAGACCGACCCCGGCGGACGCCTCCCGGAGCGTCCCGGTGAAGCGGACCGCGCTCGGGCGCTTCAACCACTCGTCGGCCGCGGCCTCCGAGACCCGGGACGGGCGCGTCGTCGTGTACAGCGGCGACGACCAGGACGGCGGCTACCTCTACAAGTTCGTCGGCGCCGCCCCCTGGAAGAGCGAACGCGCCCGGGGCCGCAGCCCGTTGGACCACGGTGTGCTGTTCGTCGCACGCTTCCAGGAGGACGGTACGGGCCAGTGGCCGGCGCTCACCCACGGCCGGGGCGCGCTCACCACCGCCCTGGGCTGGAAGGACCAGGCCGACATCCTCCTGCGGGCCCGCGAGGCCGCCGACGCGCTCGGCGCGACCCGGCTGGACCGCCCGCAGCAGATCGCCGTCAGCCCCGGCAACGGCGACGTCTACTGCGCACTCGCCAACAGCGCGGGCGGCCACACGCGGGCGGTGGGGCCCCGGGACGCGAACCCGCACGGCCACATCGTCCGCTGGCAGGAGGGGCCCGACACCGGAGCCGGCTTCCACTGGGACGTCTTCCTGCCGGCCGGAGACCCGGCGCACGACAAGGGCATCGCCCTGGGCGAGGCGGGCCGGCTCGCCTCGCCCAAGGGCCTGGCCTTCGGCAGCGCCGGACAGCTGTGGGGCAGCACCGGCATCGCGGCCGACGCGCTGCACCGCGAGGACCGCCACCACGAGAACCTCGGCAACAACGCGCTCCTCGCCGCCGACCCCCGTACCGGCGAAGTCCGCCGCCTCGCCGGAGGCGTGATCGGCGCGGCCTGAGCGCTGTCGCCCCGACCTCCCCGCCCGCACAGCTCATTTCGCCGAACCCGTACGGAGAACCGGTCCATGGTCACCATCGTCACCCGCGAGGAATGGGGCGCACGCCCCCGCAAGAAGCCCGAGACGGCCTCCTTCAGCCCCTGGCTGGGAGGTTCCGTCATCCCCCACCTCGGGCCCGGCAAGCAGGCGCAGAGCCACCACGGCGACTGCTACGCGCACATGCGCGACATCTAGAACGAGCAGATGTTGTGGCAGCGGCGGTTCGGGGGGCGGTGGGGGGATGACGTCGGTGGGGTCGGTGGCCGCCCAGCAGCAGGCGGTCAACGGTTTCGGCTACAGCCCCGCCCTCGTTGTGGACGGTGAGTGGGGTCCGTTGACCGGTGCGGGTGTGCGGTGGCTTCAGGGGCGGGTCGGTGTGGCCGCGGACAGGCTGTGGGGACCGGCCACCGGAGCCGCGTACAACGGCAGCGTCGACAACGGGGCCGGTCTCACCGTCGACGGGGGCTTCGGCCCGGCGACCATCAAGGCCACCCAGCGCGTCATCGGCGTCACCGTGGACGGCGCCTGGGGACCGGCCACCGTGCGCGCCCTGCAAACCGCGCTGACCCGGGGGCAGTTCTGACCGATCCAGCGGGAAGGAGTGCGCCGGGCTCCCGTCAGGAACGACAGCCCGGCGCACCGCCGTCCGGCCAGGGGTCGGCCCGGCGGCCCAGTACGGGCAGGGCCAGGACGACCCCCGTGCGTTCCGCCGCGCGGGTCAGGAAGTCCATCGTGGCCGTGAAGTCGTCGAGGAACGCGCGGAACGGCCGCAGGGGCCGGTCCAGGGGGCGGAAGAAGTCGTCCCAGTGGACGGGGACGACCCGCCGGGCGCCCGTGGCGGTGACCAGCCGGTGCCAGTACTCCTCCCGGAACGCCTCGTCCTGATGGCCCAGCGCGCCGATACCCAGGTACACCGTCTCGGCACGGTGGCCGTCGAGCGCGCCGGGGAGGCTGTGGGCGCTGGCGTGGATCAGGAGTTCACGGGTGCCGTGGCGGACGTGCAGGGTGTAGCAGTCGCCGGTCCGGTAGTCGGTGGCCCGGACCGGTGGCCGTAGCGGCCGGTCGATGCGGCCGGGGGCGAGGTCGCCCGGGCTGTGCCGGGCGGGCAGGGCGGTCAGCGTGAAGGAGCCGACCGTGAACGGCTCCCCGATGGCAGCCAGTTGGAAGCGGTCGTCGGGGAAGCCCTGCCCCCGGGCGATGTTGCGGGTGGACGGGGAGCCGATGAGCCGGGCCCCCGTGGCGGCGGCCACCTGGGGCGAGTCCAGCGCGTGGTCGTAGTGCGAGTGGACCACGAAGACGGCGTCGAGCCGGTCGGCACCGCCCCGGCGCAGACCCGCCGCGATGCGTACGGGGTCGGGGCGGAGCCGGCCGAAGCGCATGCGCAGGAGACCGGGGCGGCTGAAGAACCCGTCCGTGAGGATCGCGGTGTCCCCGTCGTCCAGCAGGATCGTGGACACCCCCAGGAACACGGCGCGCGGCGCACCCGGCCGGGGCGGCGCCGGCGGCTCGTACAGGTGGGCCCAGGGGGCGAGCCCCGGTGCGCGCAGGCCCCGCAGCACAGCCGTCGCGCGCGGGCCACGGCGTCCGGTGTCGGTGTCCATGCGGCGTCCTCGTTCCGGGAAGCGTGCGGGAAGCCCCCATGATGCCTCGCGCACACCCTCTCGGTCACCACCATTGCCGACGGCTACACACCTCGCTATGTTAATCGGAAATCACATATGCGTGACAAGATCCACAGCGCGTTGGTCGCGCAATCAGCAAGTCTGAGAAGGCGCCTGGAACTGTCTGGTCCTCCACGGAAGCAGGTAAGTCAATGGAAAATCTCAGCAGGCGAAAGCTACTGACGCTCGGTGCCGCACTCGGCCTCGCGGGCGTGGCGAACCCCGTCCCGGCGTGGGCGTCCTCGGGCTCGGCGACCACCGCCGACGCCGGGACGGGACCGCAGTGGATCTGGGACGACCTGGCGGACCCCCTGATGGTGTCGATGCTGGAGAACGGCCACGTGCCCGCGATCAACACCGCGTGGGCGTCGTGGGTGAACAACAAGGACCCGCTGCCCACCGGGCTGCCGGCCGAGTTCAGCGGCTACCTGCAACAGGTCAACCGGCTGCCCTCCTGGGCCGACCAGGCCAAGCTGGACCGCGCCGCCGACTTCAACCGGCGCAAGGACACCTACCTGTTCATGCTGTACGGCCTCGGCAGCGGCATCATGAGCACCGTGATCCCGCGCGAGGCCAGGAGCGTCTACTGGTCCGCGGGCGGCGCCGACATGCAGGACCGGGCGGCCAAGACGTTCACGTTCGGCTACGACCTGGCCCAGCTGGGGGCCTTCCGTCCACAGGGGCAGTTCGTCGTCACCGCCAACAAGACCCGCGTGGTGCACGCGGCGGTGCGCCACCTGCTGCCGCAGTCGCCGCACTGGCGGGCCGTCGCCGACGAGTCCGTCCCGATCAGCGCCGCCGACATCCTGGTCACCTTCCACAGCCTGGGCACCTATGTGCACCGGAAGCTGCTCGACTGGAAGGTGCCCTTCTCGGCGGCGGACCAGGAGGCGTTCCTGCACTCGTGGCAGGTCGCCATCCACCTGCTCGGCGTGCCGGACGAGCACATCCCCCAGACCTGGGCGGCGGCCCATGCGCAGTCGGAGCAGGTGCTGACCCCGATCCTCACCCCGACCACCGAGGGCATCGCACTGGCCGGGCAACTGCTCGGTCTGACCGCGCAGATCGACCTCGGCGTCACACGCGGGTTCCTGAACGAGTTCGTGCGCTACGTCCTCAGCGACGCGGTCGGCGACTGGCTGGGGCTGAAGCGCGACTACGTGTCCGCGGCCCTCGTCCGCACCGCGTGGCCGGCGTACATCCTCTTCCGTGAGGGCCTCTCACCCATCATGCCGGGCACGTTCTACGCGATCGACCAGATGGTGCGCGGTCTGGCGATGCTCTTCCTCAACAAGGGCTCCTCCGGGACCGCCACGCCCATCACGATCCCCACCGGGAACCGGGCCGCCTGAGCCGCACCGATTCCGCTGCGCCCGCCCCCGGGCGGGCACAGCGGAATCGGACGGGAGCCTTCGCTCACAGGCCCAGCGCGCTCACGACCAGCGCGGTCACCGCCTCACGGTGACCGGGGCGATCCCGCCACCGCAGTCCCCGTCCCGCCTCGACCGCCACGCCGAACCCCGCGTGCACCAGTACCCGGGCCTGGCGCGGGTCCAGCTCCGGGCGGGCCAGGCGCAACTGCTGCTCCCAGACGGCGATGTGCTCCCGCTGGGCCAGGACCAGGGGCCGCCGCAGATCGGCCGGCAGGCCGGCGACCTCCGCCTCGGCGACGCTGTTGAGCTCGGTGTGCTCGAAGCTGTAGGCCACATAGGTCGCCGCCAGTGCGACGATCGCCTCGTGCGGGCCCGCCACCCCGCGCAGGCTCTGCTCCACGCCCTGGGCCAGCAGCCCCGCTGCCTGGAGACACGCCGCCGCCAGGATGTCGATCTTGCCCGGGTAGTGACGGTAGAGCGCGGACGGAGTCAGCCCCACCGCCTGCGCGATCTGTCCGTTGGTGACACTGGCGAAGCCGTCCCGGGCGAAGAGCGGCACGGACGCCGCGAGGATCTGCGCGCGCCGGGTGCGCGGCACCGGCTGGGCGGGCAGCTCGACGGGGTGCGCGTCGGGCCGGCCCGCCGAGGGATCGCAGGCGGCCACGTTCAGCGCGGACGCCAGCAGCAGGTCCTCGGCCCGGCGCTGCGCGATGGAGGTGTGATGCATCGTGATGGAGGCGATGGCACCGAGGGCGGCCATCGCCCGCAGGCGGTCGTCGGGCAGCGGAAACTCGCGCCGCACAGCCTCGTCCACCCGCGCGACCAGGCGGCCGAACTTCGCCCCGAGACGCCGCCGGTCCTCGCGGCTGAGATAGCGGGCCTCCCAGCGGTACACACCGCCCGACGCGCGATGCGTGACGGTGATCCGGGTGAGCGGCAGCAGTACGTCCGTCAGGGCCGCCCCGGGCTCCACCTGGTCCAGCGCGGCGACCAGTCCGTCCACCATGACGTCGGCGCACTCGGCGAACAGGGCGTACTTGTTCGGGAAGTGCCGGTACAGGGCGGCGGCGGTGATCCCGACCGCGGAGGCCACCTCCTCCATGGACGCCGTGTGGTAGCCGCGCTCGCTGAACACCCGCCCGGCCGCCTCGACGATCAGCTGCCTGCGGTTGCGGGGCCGGGTCGCCGCCGTCCGGTCGCCGGTCGCGGCCCGGCGGGCGGAGCGGGGGGCTGGGACCATGCGGATCAGTCAATCACACAGGGTCAGCGGGCCGGCCCGCCGTCGCCGCCTCAGAAGGTGAGGACCGGTTCGACCACGCTGCCGTCCCGCATCGCGGCCGCCGCCCTGCCGATCTCCTCGAACGGGAACGTGGTGACCAGCCGGTCGAGCGGGAAGAGACCGCGCCGGTACAGGGCGACCAGCTCGGGGACGAAGCGACCGGGGTCGGAGTCGCCCTCGATCACCCCGTGGACCCGCACACCCTTGGCGAGCAGACCCATCACGTCGAAGGTCACCTCGCCGCCCAGGCCCAGCAGGTGAGTTCACCGCGGGGCCGCAGCGCCCCGACGGCCCGGCGGACCGTCTCCGGGCGGCCGGTGGTCTCCACGACGTGGTGCGCGCCGCCGCCCGTCAGCTCGCGCAGCGCCGCCGCCAGGCCGTCCCCCGGGGCCAGCGCGGCCGCCGCACCGAGCGCGGTGGCCAGCTCCCGGCGGGAGGCGACCGGATCGACGGCCACCACCGGATCACAGCCCACGGCGACGGCGGCCATCAGGGCGCTCAGGCCGACCCCGCCGGCGCCCAGGACGACCAGCGAGGACCCCGGTCCGGGCCGCAGCCGCACCCACCGCCTCGACCCGGCCGGCGCCCTCGTGGCCGAAGACCATCGGGGTGAGGTGGCGCGGCCAGGTGCCTTGCATCGCGAGGTCGGTGTGGCAGAGGCCCGCCGCCGTCATCCGCACCAGCACCTCGCGCGGGCGCGGGTCCTGGAGGTCCGCGTCCCGGACGGCGAACGGGGCGCCGGGGGCGTCGGTGACCGCCGCGCGGACGTGCCTCACGCCCCCTCGCCGGCGGCGGGCGGTGCCTCGGAAGCCCGCTCCAGGAAGAAGTAGTAGAAGGGGCCGTCGGCGGGCACCCCCTTGGCGTTCATGATCCCCATCAGCGTCGTCCCGTCCACCCGCTTGAAGTGGTCGAAGACCGGCCGGCCGTCGTAGACCATGGTGGCCGTCGACTCGCCGCGGAACTCGACCGTCCACAGGCTGGCTTCGCCCTGGCCGAGCTCCAGGTTGGAGTACAGCTCGCCTGCCGCGTTGCGGCACATCAGCGGCTTGGCGTCGTGCACGGAGGCGAACGTCTTGCCGTACCAGTCGGCCTCGGCCGGCACCCCTTCGAGCGGGTGGCCGGTACGGAACTCGCCGCCCTTCCACTCGCCGAGTACGTCCTGCGGGCGGACGGTGTCCAACGCCGCCCACACGGCGTCGAGTTCACCGGGTTCGATCAGGCCGTCCCCTTCCCGCAGTTCCCGGAACCGGGCGCGGGCGTCGAGCGCGTTCATACGGGTGTCCTCTCGTCGGTACTGCCTCGGCGGAGCGGGGATTCAGGGTGTGGCCGCCGGGGAGTGGCCCACGGTGCCCAGGCTCAGCAGGACGTGCCGTTCCGCGACCTCCTCGGCGGTGAGCGGGCCGTCCGAGCGGAACCAGTTGGCGACCCCCTGGCACATGGTGAGCACCGCGCGCACGGCGTCGGCGGGGATCGGTGTGCTGAACACGCCCCGGGCGCGGCCCGCCTCCACGGTGTCCAGCAACATGTGTTCGAGGTAGTCGCGCAGCGCCACGTATCGGGCCCGGTTCTCCGGCTCCAGGCTGCGGATCTCGGTGTCCAGGAAGGCCAGTTGGCGGCGGTGGGCCATGGAGAGCACGATCGACTCGACCATCCGGCAGTACCGCGCCAGCGGATCGTCCCCGGCCTCGGCCGCCGCGGACCGGCAGCGGTCCAGGACGTCCTTGATGGACGTCTCCAGCAAGGTGGCCAGCAGGGCCTGCTTGTTCGCGTAGTGGTAGTACAGCGCGGGCACGGTGACGCCCACCCGGCCGGCGATGTCCCGGACCGAAGTGCCGTGGTAGCCGTGCTCGTTGAACGCCTCCATGGCGTGCGTCAGGATCGGGTGCAGGTCGAGCGGCCGGTAGGAGCGCCAGTGCTCCGCCGGTGGTGCGATGTCCTGGCTGGTCTCGGTGCTCAACTGCTCTCCTCGGGACGGGCGGCGATCGGCGGCTTCGTACGGCCCGTGCGTCGCAAGTGCCTCGTTCCAGTTGCTTAGCGCTCGATCAGGAAACTCCGGCGGTCAGCCTACTGCCGGCTCTCGCTTCACCGGTAGATGCCCGCAAGAACTCGTTCGCTACAGGGAGTTGACCGCCCGGCGCCGCACTTCTACGTTCTTAGCGAACGCTCAGTAGACCCGGACCGGGCGGTGGCGTGCGTACCGCATGCCGAGAGAGGAACCCATGGAACTGTCCTCACCCCTGACCTACGCCGGCGATCCGCGCGCCGCCGCCGACCGGGCCGCCGCCCTGGAGCCCGCCGGACTCGACGCCGTCTGGGTGGCGGAGGCGTACGGCTTCGACTCCCCGACGGTCATGGGGTACCTGGCCGCGAAGACCGACCGGATGCGGATCGGCTCGGCCATCGTCAACGTCTATTCGCGCACCCCCGCCCTGATCGCCCAGACCGCCGCCGGCCTGGACGCGATCAGCGGCGGCCGCGCCCTCCTCGGGGTCGGCGCCTCCGGACCCCAGGTGGTCGAGGGCTGGCACGGCCGCCGCTACGACCGCCCGCTCGGCCGCACCCGCGAGGTGATCGAGCTCTCCCGGAGGATCTGGCGGCGCGAGGTGATCGAGCACCACGGCATCACCGACCTGCCGCTGCCGCCGGAGAAGGGCGGCACCCTCGGCAAGCCGCTGAAGCTGCTGAACCACCCCGTCCGCGACACCATCCCCGTCTACGTCGCGGCACTGGGCCCCGCCAACGTGCGGATGACCGCCGAGACCGCCGACGGCTGGCTGCCGTTCCTGTACGTTCCCGAGCGCGCCGCCGACGTCTGGGGGAAGGCCCTGTCCGAGGGCGCCGCCGGGCGTGATCCCGCGCTCGGCCCGCTCCAGGTCGTGGCGGGCGGCCCGCTGGCCATCGGCGACGACGCCGAGGCGGTCCGCGACCTCATGCGCCCCACCGTCGCCCTCTACGTCGGCGGCATGGGCGCGCCCGGCCGCAACTTCTACCACGACCTCGTCTGCTCCTACGGCTACGAGGGCGAGGCGGCGGCCATCCAGGAGCACTACCTCGCGGGCCGCAGGAAGGAGGCGGAGGCGGCGGTCCCGGCCGAACTGCTGGAGCGCCTGTGCCTGGCCGGTCCCGAGGGCTACGTCCGCGACCGCGTCGAGGTCTTCCGCGAGGCGGGCGTCACCATGCTCAACGTCACCCCGGTGGGCCCCGACCCCGCCCGGCTGATCGAACGCGTCAGGAGCTGGCTGTGACCACGGCGGACGCCACCGCACCCCGTCCACCATCCGCAAGGAGGCCCCGATGACACCGGCACCCCGCACCACCGTCGAGCTGCCCGAAGCCCCGGCCGACCGCACGCTGCCCCAGCTGCTGGCCCGCAACGCACACACGTACCCGCACCTGCCCGCGCTCTCCTGGCAGCCGGCGGGCTCCGGCGGCGGCTGGTCGACGTACAGCTGGGCGGAGGTCGAGGAGCACACCCGTACGCTCGCCGCCGGTTTCCGGGCCCTCGGGGTCGGCCGCGGCGACCGTGTCCTGCTGATGATGCCGAACCGGCCCGAGCACTGGCTGTCCGACCTGGCCCTGGTCCGGCTCGGCGCGGTCCCGGTCAGCGTCTACGGCACCGCGGCCCCCGAGCAGGTCACGCACATCGCCCGCAACTGCCGGGCCCGCCTGGCCGTGGTGGACGCTGCCGCCCAGGTGGCGGTGTGGGAGCCGCTGCTGACCGACGCCGGAACACCGCTGGAGCGCCTGGTGGTGGCCGAGCCGGGGGCGGAGGGCGGCCATCTCCCGTACGCCGCGCTGCTCGGGGAGCCGGCGGCGGTGGGGTTCGCCGGGGAGCTGGACGCGGCACGCCCCGAGGACCCGCTGACCGTCGTCTACACCTCCGGCACCAGCGGCGAGCCCAAGGGCGTCGTCCTGACCCACCGCCAGGTGCTGTCCAACGCGCTCGCGCTGGACGCCGTGGTGGAGTTGCCGCCGCACGTCGAGCACATCTGCTACCTGCCGTTCGCCCACATCGCCGAACGGATGCTCGGCATCTACCTGCCCTGTCACCGGGCCTCGCACGTCTACCTCTGCGCCGACCCGACGGGAGTGGCCGCGGTGGTGCGCGAGGTGCGGCCCGCGCAGTTCTTCGGGGTGCCGAGGATCTGGGAGAAGCTGTCCGCCACCGTGCGCGGCATCCTCTCGCTGATGCCGGCCGAGCAGCGGAAGGTCATCGACGAGGCGTTCGAGGTCGGGCGCGAGCACGTCGGGTACCGGGAGCGTGGCGAGACACCGCCCGCCGAACTGGAGAAGCGCTACGGCCAGGTGCGCGAGGACGTGCTGCTGCCGATGCTGGCCGCGGGCGGCCTGGACCGGGTGACCTGGTCGGCCAGCGCGTCGGCGCCGATGCCGGTCGACGTGGTGAGGTTCTGGGCCGGTTTCGGCATCGTCGTCATGGATGCCTGGGGGCTGACCGAGACGACCGGGGTGGCCACCAGCAACAGCCCGCGGGCCGGGTTCCGGCTCGGCTCGGTGGGGCGCCCGGTGGAATCCGTGGAGGTCCGGGTCGCCGAGGACGGGGAGATCCTGGTGCGGGGCGCGTCCGTCTGCTCCGGCTACCTCAGGCCGGACGGTTCGGTGCTGGCCGCCGTGGACGACGACGGCTGGCTGGCCACCGGTGACATCGGGCGGATGGACGAGGACGGCTTCCTCTGGCTCACCGACCGCAAGAAGGAGATGATCGTCACCTCCACCGGCAAGAACGTCTCGCCGGCCCTGGTCGAGAACGCCCTCAAGGAACACCCGCTGATCGGCCAGGCCATGGTGCACGGCGACAACCGCTCCTACCTGGTCGCCCTGCTGGTCCTCGACGCGGAGGCCGCACCCGCCTGGGCCGAGGCCAACGGCGTCCCCGTCGACGGGGGACTGGCCGGGCTCGCCCAGCACCCGGCCGTCCTGGCGGAGACGGACCGGGCGGTCGCCGCCGCCAACGCCCGGCTCAACCGCAGCGAGCAGGTCAAGCGGTACGAGCTGCTGGCCGAGGAATGGGGTCCGGCCACCGGTGAGCTGACGCCGTCGCTGAAGATGCGGCGCCGGGTCATCCGGGACAAGTACGGCGACGCGCTCTTTGGGCTCTACCAGGACTGAGCGGGGACCCCAGGGGCGCGGCGGGTGGTCGTCCCGCCGCGCCCCGGCCGTCTCAGAGGCCGTACGTCCTGCCGATGACGTCCCGCTGGATCTCGCTGGTCCCGCCGTACACCGTGGAGACCACCGCGGCCCGCAGATGGCGTTCCATGTCGAACTCCGTGGTGTAGCCGTAGCCGCCCATCATCTGCATGCCCTCCAGCGCGGCCCGCTTGGCGGTCTCGGTCGCCTTCAGCTTGGCCATCGACGCCTCGCGCGGAAACAGCTTGTCGGGCTGCGCGTCGCAGTCCAGAGCCACTTCCCGCACCAGCAGCCGGGCGCACTCGATCTCGGTGGCGAGATCGGCGATCCGGTGCCGCAGCGCCTGGAAGGAGCCGACCGGCCGGCCGAACTGCTCCCGCTCGCGCACATAGCCGACCGTGTCGTCGAAGGCGCGGCGCGCCAGACCCAGCATGTTCGACGCCAGGAACAGCCGCTCGTGGTTCAGCCCCGCCATCAGCTGCCGCCAGCCGTTGTCCACCTGCCCGACGACCGCGTCCGCGGGCAGGTGGACGCCGGTGAGGAAGACGTCGTTGACCTCGCGGCCGCCCATGGTGTCGATGCGCCGGATCTCCACGCCCGGGGCGCGGGCGGGCAGATGGAACATGGTCAGGCCGCCGTGCTTGTCCTCGCCGGTACGGGCCACCAGCAGGATGTGCTCGGCGCAGTGCGCGTTGGAGATCCAGGTCTTCTGGCCGTCGATCACCCATGTGCCGTCCGGATCCCGCCGGGCCCGGCAGCGCAGCGCGCCGACGTCCGACCCGGCCCCCGGCTCCGACATGGCGATGGACAGCACGTCACCGCGCACGACCCCGGACAGCACCTCCCGCCGCTGCTCCTCGGAGCCGAAGCTCTCGTACGCCTTCGCGGCGATGACGGTGGTGATGAAGCCGCCGGCCGGGACCATCCCGTACGAGGTCTCCTCCAGGAAGAGGCAGGCGTCGGCCAGCCCGCCGCCGGCGCCTCCGTACTCCTCGGGCAGGCACACCCCCAGCCAGCCCAGCTCGGCGAGCCGCCCGTACAGCTCGGGGTTGTGGGCCTCGCGGCCGCCGGCGGTCAGCGCGTCGCGCTGCTCCCGGGTCCCGCACTCCCGCTTGGCGAAATCGCGGATGGCGGCGACGAAACCGGCCTGTTCCTCGGTGAGGCGACTGCCCATCAGGTCCTCCTGGGTCGGAAGCATGTTACTGAGGGATGGTAAACGTTTCATCGACTCACGGGGAGGGGTCCGCCGGTATCGTGAGCGGCATGAGAACTGACACGAACGACTCGGCGCTCACCCGGGCCATCGCCGAGTCGGAGACGGAGGACCCGACGGCGCGGCGGATTCTCGACGCCGCGCTGGAGCAGTTCACCCTGCTGGGCCTGCGCCGCTCCTCCGTGGACGACGTCGCCAAGCGGGCCGGGGTCTCCCGCGTCACCGTCTTCCGGCGCTTCCAGACCAAGGACAACCTGGTCATGGCCACCCTGCTGCGCGAACACGGCCGGTTCTTCCAGCGGCTGGACGCGGCCGTCGCGGCGCTGCCCACCATGGAGGAGCGGGTCGTCGAGGGCTTCGTGGTCGCTCTCCGCCACACCCGCGCCCACCCGCTCTTCGGCGGGCTGCTGAAGCTGGAGCCCGAGGTGGTGCTGCCGTACATGACCGTGCAGGGCGGCTCCACGCTCTCCGCCACCGTCGCCTATCTGACGGCCCATCTGCGCCGCGCCCAGCAGGCCGAGGGCCGCCCCGACGAGGACCCGCGGCCGGTCGCCGAACTCATGGTGCGGGTGGCCGTGTCCTTCCTGCTCAACCCCGCCAGCTGCATCGAGTTGGAGGACGAGGAGCAGGCCAGGGCCTTCGCCCGCCGCTACCTGGCCCCGCTCCTGGACGCCTGACGGGCGCCCCGGCCGCTCAGCGACGCCGGTGCAGCGCCCGGGCCATCCGGATCGCGCGCTCCCGTGTCGCGGCCGGCACCTCGAAGGAGGTCAGTGCGATCGGCGGCGTGAACCGCTGCACCGTCATCGACTGCACGGAGGTGAAGGCACGCAGCCCCTCCTCACCGTGGATCCGGCCGAACCCGGAGTCCTGCGAACCGCCGAACGGCAGCGCCGGCACCGCCGCGAAGCCCAGCACCGAGTTCACCGAGACCGCCCCAGCCCGCAGCCGCGCCGCGATCGCCGCACCGGTGCGCCCGCTGCGGCAGAACACCGCGGCCCCGAGCGCGTAACGGGAGGCGTTGGCCCGCTCCACCGCCTCGTCCACGCCCGCCACCGCGTTGATCGCCATGACCGGCCCGAAGGTCTCCTCGGTCATCGCCGCCGCGTCCTCCGGCACCCCGGTCAGCACCACCGGCGCGACGAACGGGGCGCGCACCGACTCGGGCCCGCCCAGCAGGGCCCGGGCGCCCGCCGAGACCGCCCCGGTCACATGGTCCTCCACGATCGCGACCTGGCCAGGCAGCGTCATCGGGCCGTACGTGGCGTCCGGCCCGGCCCCGGGGCGCAGCTTCCCTGCCCGCTCGGCCACGCGTGCGCACAGGGCCGCGTGGATCTCGCGCACCGCGTAGACGCGCTCCACACCCGCGCAGGTCTGGCCGGCGTTGCTCAGCGCGCCCCAGACGATGGCGTCGGCGGCGGCGTCCAGGTCGGCGTCCGCCGTCACGATCACCGCGTCCTTCCCGCCGCACTCGGCGAGGAACGGTGTCAACGTCTCGGCGCACACCGCCATCACCTTGCGGGCCGTCCCCGGTGAGCCGGTGAACGCCAGCTTGTCGACCCCGGACCTGGCGAGCGCGTCCCCGGTGGACGCGGGCCCGGTGACCGTGGTGAGCAGTCCGGCGTACTCGGGCACGGCGGCGTCGAAGAGGCCGGCGAGCAGCAGGCCGGTGGCCGGGGTCAGTTCGGACGGTTTGAAGACGACGGCGTTGCCCGCCGCCAGGGCGTACCCGATGGAGCCCATCGGCGTGTACAGCGGGTAGTTCCAGGGGCCGATCACACCGATCACGCCGAGCGGCCGGTACACCAGGGAGGCGCGCTGGTGGACGGTGAAGACTCCGGTGCCCACCTTCCGCCGGCGCAGCACGCGCTCCGCGTTGCGGGCGGCCCAGGCCAGGTGTTCCAGCGTGAGCACGACCTCCAGCGCGGCGTCACCGGCCGGTTTGCCGGTCTCCTCGGCGATGGTCCGGGCCACCGGCCCCAACCCGGTGGCGAGGGCCTTCTTCCAGCGCAGCAGGTGGTCGCGGCGCCGCGAGGCCGGCAGCGCCGCCCAGCCCGCCTGGGCGTCCCGGGCCCGGGACAAGGCGCGGGCGACCTCATCCGGCCCGTCCACCGGGTGTTCGGCGATCCGCTCGCCGGTCGCGGGGGAGCGCGTGGTGAAGGTCGCGGCGTCGTCGGTCATCGGGTCTCCATTCCACGGGGAGTACCGTGTGAGTCGGAGATACTGAAACTATTGAAGTGTTTCATCGGGGTCAATACCGCTGACACGGGACGCAGTTGCCGTACTCCCGCGACGGGCACGCAATCCGGTGGTGCGCGGCCGGGCGGCTCTTGTACGGTGACACCGCGCCCGCGCATGGCGATGTGCTCGGCTGCGGCTACTTCCTTCGAATCCAAGCGATGCCGCCGCCCCGGTCGCCGCACGCATCGCGGACCCCGAGGAGGTCGCCCGGTCCCGGCAGTTTCCGTTCCGCCGCCTGGCCGCCCACCAGCACGCCTCCCCGCGCTGGGCGGACGAGTTGGAGACGGCGCTTGGCCACAGCCTGGCGCATGTGCCCGCGCTGCCCGGCCGGACGCTGGTCCTGGTGGACCGGCCCGACTCGATGTTCTGGGACACCGTCTCCGAGCGGTCCACGCTCAACCGGGCCGACGCCGCCGCCGTGTTCGGCACGGCGCTCGCCCCGCGCGCCGAACAGGCGGACCTGGTCGAGTTCGGCTGGCGCAGCGTGCCCGTGCCGTACGCCCCCGGCGAACCGGTGCTCGATGTGCTGAAACGGTTCCACACGCTCGGCGGCACCGACACCACGAAGGCGGTGCGCACCCACTACCGCGACCACGACCGGGTGCTCGTCGTCACCGAGGAGCAGTCCGCGCCCTACGGTCCCGGCGGCCCCGGCCCCGTACCGCGCGAGGTCCCGGTCCTCACGTGGAACCTGGCGGGATACCGGCCGGCCCACAGCCCCACCGGCCCCAGCCGGCACACCTCCGGCGGGCTCACGGACGCGGCGTTCCGGGTGATCGGCCTCGTCGAGAGCGGGCGCAAGGCCGCCTGGTCCTGGACCGGCGACCCGGACACCCCCCGGTGAGCGGTCAGCGGCGGTGGCGCAGCCGCAGCGGGGCGTAGACCGCGAGGGCCGCGAGGAACGCCACCCCGTACGCGAGGTCCGCCCCGTGCAGCGCCTCGGCCACCGGGCCCACGTACAGACCGGTGCTCATGAACGGCACCGCCGCCGCGAAGGCCGCGGCGAACGCGGCGAGCGACGGCCACCACGGGCGCGGGCGGGCGTGCTCGGCCGCCAGGCCCACGGGGGCGCCGCGCCGGGCCCTCGCCCGGACCAGCCAGTCGACGGAGACGATCGCCACGAAGCCGGGAATCCAGTAGCCGACGAGGAGCAGCACGTTCTGGAAGCGGGCCGTCGTGTCGGCCGCGTGCATCCACAGCACCAGCGGGAAGCCGAGGGCGGCGGCGAGCGCCGCGGCGGCCGGGCGCGGCAGGCGCACCCCCATGGTCTGCAGGGCCAGCGAGCCGCTGTAGTCGTTCATCGCGTTGCTGCACAGCGCGGCCAGCGCGACCGCGAGCAGCCCGAACGCCCCGAGTGCGCCCCCGCCGAGCAGGGTGTCGACACCACGCGCGGTCTGGTCGGTGAAGACCGAGGCGCCCCACAGCCCGATCGTCTGGACCGTCACGAAGGAGGCGCTGATCCCGCCCAGCGTGCACCAGAACATGCGCGGCCGGGACGTCTCGCGCGGCAGGTAGCGGCTGAAGTCGCTGGCGTACGGGGCCCAGGACAGTGCGAGGCTCAGCGCGATGGTGCAGGTCAGGACGAAGGCGCCGGCCCGGTCCGCGCCGTGCACGGACCCGCTGGTCACCGGGTCGACACCGTTCAGGAGCTTCGTCGCGAGGACGGCGAAGGCGGCGGCGAGCGCGAACGTCATCACGGTCTGGAGCCGGTGGATCACCTCGTAGCCCAGCACGCCCAGCGCACCCTGTGCGGCCATCATGACCAGCACCCCCAGCCAGAACGGCCAGCCGCACAACTGGGCCAGCGCATCGCCGCCGAACAGGCCGATCAGCGCGTCCCAGGCGATGGACGACAGCCACTGGAGCGCGCCCGGCAGGACCACACCCGGGCCGAACGCCAGCCGCGCGAGGGGGAGTTGGCCGGACCCGGTGCGGCTGCCCCAGGTGCCGAGATACGCGGTGGGCGCGGCCCCGACGAGGGTGCCGAAGACGACGGCGGTGAGCGCGGTCGCGAAGTCCAGGCCCAACGCGATGCCGACGGTGCCGGTGAAGACACCGGTCATCGTCAGGTTGGGCGCGAACCAGACCGTGAACAGGCGGCCGGGGCCGCCGTAGCGGCGGTCCTCGGGGACCGGGGCTATCCCGTGCGCCTCGATGCGCAGATCGCCGGGGGCGGTGGGCATGCGCCCGCCGAACGCGGGCCTCGGCGCCACGGCGGCGCGCTCGCCCGGGGCATGCGGCAATGACATGAAGACATCCCTCCGCCAGTGCTAACTGGTTCAGGTTCGACGGGTGTGATCTCAGCCCCCTGCGTGGGGGCACCCCGTGTCCGGTGTGGCGGCCAGGATAGCCGGAGGGATGTCCGGGTCGAAGCGGGGGCCGGGCGGGCGCTCAGAGCGAGAGCGCGCAGCGGAACCCGCCGTGACCTGTGGTGCTGTCGGGGGTGTTGGAGGTGCGGGCGGCGACCCGGTAGCGGTTGCAGTAGGAGCGGTGGCACAGGTGCGAGCCGCCGCGCAGCACCCGGGTGCCCCCGTCCGGCGGCCCGGCGGGGTCGATACGGGTCTCCGGGCGGTCCGGGACGTGCCAGTCGGCGCTGAACCGGTCGGCGCACCACTCCCACACGTTGCCCGCGACGTTGTACAGCCCGTAGCCGTTGGGGGCGTAGGTCTTGACGGGGGCGGTGCCCGCGTAGCCGTCCTCCCGGGTGTTGCGGACCGGGAAGTCGCCCTGCCAGATGTTGCAGCGGTGCCGGCCGTTCGGGGTGAGCGCGTCGCCCCACGGGAAGCGGGCGCGGCCGCGTCCGCCGCGGGCCGCCTTCTCCCACTCGGCCTCGGTGGGCAGCCGCTTGCCGGCCCAGCGGGCGTAGGCCGAGGCGTCGTGCCACGACACATGGACCACCGGATGGTCCCGCCGGTCCCCGATCGAGGTGCCCGGCCCCTCGGGCGCCCGCCAGCTCGCCCCGGCCACCGCGCTCCACCAGGGGGCCCCCGGCACGGTGCCGGGAAGCACGGCGTGGCGGGCCTCGCGGGGGACGAAGGGGCCGAATACGTAGGACCAGCCGATGAGTTCGGCCTCGGTGCGGTAGCCGGTGGCCTTGACGAAGCGCGCGAACCCGGCGTTGGTAACGCAGGCCGCGTCGATCCGGAACGGGGTGAGGACCACCTCCCGGACCGGCCCCTCCCCGTCGGCGGGGAACGCGTCCTCGTCGGCGCCGCCCATCAGGAACGGCCCCCCGGGCACGGCGACCGTGCCGCGCAGGAGGTCGGCGGTGCTGCGGACCGGCACCGCGAAGTCGGCCGGGGGAGCGGTGGCGGCGGTCGCGCTCTCGCGGCCGGGCCCGCAGCAGGCGCTCAACGGGAGGTTCCTTCGTCGTGCGCGGCGGTCCGGCCGTGGCCGCCCGCCGGGACGGGGGCGGGGCGGTCGAGCAGTTCCGCCAGGTCCTGGCCCGTGGTGCGCAGCAGCAGCGCCACGCCGCCGAGCGCGGCCGCATCGCCGCCGAGCGTGGAGCCGCGCACCTCGATGGAGCGGGGGGCGGACGGCAGGGAGAGCGCCGCGATCTGCTCCCGGATCGGGGTGAGGACGAGGTCGTCCAGGGCCGCCGGCTCCCCGTAGACGACGACGCACTCCGGATCGACCTGGGCGGCGAGCGCGGCGAGCACCCGCCCGGCGGTGACGGCCGCGCCGCGGAGCACGTCGGCCACCTCCGGCCGGCCCTCGGCGGCGAGGGCGATCAGCTCCTGGGCGTCCCGGGCGTCCACCCCCCGGTCCGCACAGGCGGCGAGCAGGGCGGGGACGGAGATGAGGCCCTCCAGACAGCCCCGGCCGCCGCAGTGGCAGGGCTTGCCCTCGGGGTCGCAGCTGGTGTGCCCGATCTCGCCGGCCGCGCCGTGCGCGCCGTGCACCAGCGAGCCGTTGACGACGAGTCCGCCACCGACACCCTGGGACCAGCGCAGATACACGGCGTTGTCGAAGCCGCGCGCGGCGCCCCAGGTGACCTCGGCGAGTGCGGCCAGCCGGGAGTTGTTGTCGGTGAGCACCGGAGCGCCGAAGTGCCGGCCGAGTTCGGCGGCGACGTGCCCGGCGAACGGGGTCATCGTGTGCCGGTCGGCGGAGGCCGGGTTCTGTACGAAGCCGGGCAGGCCCAGGCCGATGCCCTGCACCGGGGCGAGGCTGATGTTCTCGCGCCGCATCAGCTCCTCCACCGAGCGGATCGCCTGCGCGGCCCGCTCGGCGGCCTGGCTGTCGGCCGGTACGGGAGCGCTGTACCGGCCGACGATCTCGTGGGCGCAGTTGGCCACGACCACGTGGATGTGGTGGCGCTGGAGGTCGATGCCGATCAGTTCGGCGCCGCGCGAGTTGAGCGAGATCTCCAGGGCCGGCCGGCCACGCCCCCTCGGCTGCCCGGGGTCGGGGGCCGGCTGTTCGACCACCGTGTTGCGGTCCAGCAGGTCGGACACGATCGCGAACAGGGTCGTACGGGACAGCCCGACCCGGTCCTTCAACTCGCCCCGGCTCAGCGCCCCCGACCTGCGCAGCTCGCCCAGTACGGCGGCTTCATTGGCTCTGCGCAGGCGCTGGAGGGCATCGGTGCGTTCGGTCATGGACGCATGGTCGATCGGTCAAGGGGTTTCTGTCAATGCGCCGGACGAATTCACACAATGTTTATTCCCGAGGGTTGACGTAAAAAAGTGGGCCTCCCTACAGTTCCCGTCAATCGCCGGAGCCGGAAAGCGTCGAGCACCCCCGCAACGCGCCCCGGCCGGCTCCCGCCATCACCATGAGCGACCACCGAAAGGGCGGCCCGAGTGGCTCCGCGCAACGTCCTGTTCCTGATGACCGACCAGCACCGGACCGACACCCTGGGCTGTTACGGCAACCCGCTCGTCGACACCCCCGCCCTGGACGCCCTGGCGGCCGAGGGGACCCGTTTTGACCGCTTCTACACCCCGACCGCCATCTGCACCCCGGCCCGCGCCTCCCTGGCCACCGGCCTCCACCCGTTCCGCCACGGCATGCTCAACAACCCCGAGCGCAACGGCGGCAGCAAGGACGAGCTGTCCGACGAAACCCCCATGCTCTGGCGCCAGTTGACGGACCAGGGTTACGCGGTCGGCCATGTCGGCAAATGGCACATCGGCCGCGAGCGCGGCCCCGAGTTCTACGGCCTGGACGGCGAGCACCTGCCCGGCGCGCTCAACCCCGTACACCACCCCTCGTACGAGAAGTGGCTCGACGACAACGGCTTCCCGCCCTTCGCGGTGCGCGAGCCCGTCTTCGGGACCGCCGCCAACGGCACCGGACGCGGCCACCTCATCGCCGGACGGCTCCAGCAGCCCGCCGAAGCCACCATCGAGGCATTCCTCACCGACCGCGCACTCGGCCTGCTGGACCGCTACGCCGCCGACTGGAAGGCGACCGGCAAGCCGTTCATGCTCTCCTGCCACTGGTACGGCCCGCATCTGCCCTACCTGATCCCCGACCACTACTACGACCTCTACGACCCCGCCGACGTACCCCTGCCCGCGTCCATGGCGGAGACCTTCGCGGGAAAGCCCGAGGTGCAGCGCCAGTACAGCGCCTACTGGTCCTCCGACGACTTCGACGCCGACGCCTGGCGCAAGCTCATCGCCGTTTACTGGGGCTACGTCACGATGATCGACCACCAGGCCGGACGCATCATCGAGGCGCTGAAGGGCCACGGCCTGTGGGACGACACCGCGGTCTTCTTCACCGCGGACCACGGCGAGTTCACCGGCGCCCACCGGCTCAACGACAAGGGCCCGGCGATGTACGAGGACATCTACAACATCCCCGGCATCGCCCGCGTCCCCGGCGCTCCCGCCCAGGTCAACGACGACTTCGCCACCCTCATCGACCTCAACCCGACCATCCTCGAACTGGCCGGCGCACCCGTGCCCGAACTGTGCGACGGCACCAGCCTGCTGCCCCTGCTGCACGGTGAGGAGGCGGGCGGCACCCGCGACGAGGTCGTCACCGAATTCCACGGCCACCACTTCCCGTACTCCCAGCGCATGATCCGCGACCGGCGCCACAAGCTGGTCCACAACCCGGAGAGCGTGCACGAGCTGTACGACCTGGAAACCGACCCGCACGAACTGCACAACGTGTACGAGGCGCCCGCCTACGCGGAGGTCCGCCGCGACCTCACCGTCCGGCTCTACCGCGAACTGCTGCGCCGCGGCGACCCCGCCTACACCTGGATGAGCTACATGGCCGACATCGGCGGCGGCCGGGCGGCCGACGTCGACGGGGTCGCGGAGGAAGTGGCATGAGCGTGCAGGACAAGACCCGCGCACCGCACCGGACGAAACCACCGGGACCACCGGCCACCAGGCCATCGGCCTCCGAACGCGCACCGGGCAAGGGTGCGAAGAAGCGCGGCACGGGCCGGCTCACCTCCGTACTCCTCGGCCTCGCCTCCGCAGCCCTCGGGCTGCTCGCCTGGACCGTCCTCGCGAACAGCGGCGTCGACGGCTTCCCCGGACCCGTCGCCGTGGGCCGCCGCGCGGCTGAACTCATCGCCGACGGCACGCTGTTCGAGGACGCGGGCGCCAGCCTGAAGCGCGTGCTCATCGGCTACGTCCTCGGTGTCGCCCTCGCGGTACCCGTCGGATTCGTCATGGGCTGGTACCCGGTCGTCCGCAGGCTGATCGAGCCCTGGCTGCAGTTCTTCCGCATGGTGCCACCGCTCGCGATCATCCCGCTCGCCATCGTCCTCATGGGCATCGACGAGACCCCCAAGATCTTCGTGATCTTCCTGGCCTCGTTCCTGTCCTGCGTCGTCTCCACCTTCCAGGGCGTCGTCGCCGTCGACGTCACCCTCGTCAACGCGGCACGGGTCCTCGGCGCCCGCGACCCGCAGGTCTTCCTCGGCGTCGTCGTGCCCGCCTCCACCCCGTTCATCCTGGTCGGCATGCGCATCGGGCTCGGCGCCTCCTGGGCCACCGTCGTCGCCGCCGAACTCATCGCCGCCCAGGGCGGCCTCGGCTTCCGGATGCAGCAGGCGCAGCTCTACTACGACCTGCCGACCATCTTCGTCCAGCTCATCGCGATCGGCGCGATCGGACTCGCCATGGACCGGCTGCTGCTCCTCGCCGAGCGCCGGCTCACCCACTGGCAGGAACGGCGGTAGCCCATGCCCACCATCAACTTCCACGACGTGACGAAGGACTTCGCCGTCAAAAACGGCGGATTCCTCGCTCTGGACCATGTCGGCCTGGACATCGAGGACGGCGAGTTCGTCACCGTCGTCGGCCCGTCCGGCTGCGGCAAGAGCACCCTGATGAACATCGCCGCCGGACTCCTCGACGCCACCGACGGCGAGGTCGTGGTCGACGGCGTCCCCGTCAGCGGCCCCGCCCCCGAACGCGGCGTCATCTTCCAGCAGTACGCGCTCTTCCCCTGGATGACCGTCGCCGCCAACGTCGAGTACGGGCTGAAGGTCGCCGGGGTCAAGAAGGACGAGCGCCGCCGCAGGGCCCGCGAGGTCATCGAACTCGTCGGCCTCACCGACTTCGCCGACTCCCTGCCCAAGACCCTCTCCGGCGGCATGAAACAGCGCTGCGCCATCGCCCGCGCCTACGCAGTGGACCCCAAGGTCCTCCTGATGGACGAACCCTTCGGCGCACTCGACTCCCTCACCCGGGTCCGGATGCAGGAATCGCTCCTGGACACCTGGGGCCGCGACCGGCGCACCGTCATGTTCATCACCCACGACGTGGACGAGGCGGTCTTCCTCGCCAACCGCGTCGTCGTCATGGCGGCCCGCCCCGGCCGCATCCACACCGTCATCCCGGTCACGCTGCCCTACCCGCGTACCGAGGAGCAGCGCCTGTCGCCCGAGTTCGCCGCACTGCGCGCCCAGGTGTGGCACGCCGTGCACCACCAGCCCGCCCCGCTCGAAGGAATCGCGTCATGAAGTCGATCCGTGCCGCCCGCCGCCGTGCGGCGGGCCTGTTCCTCGCCCTGGCCCTCGTCTCCACCGCCGCCGGCTGCGGGGACGACTCCTCGGACGCCGCCGACGGCTCGAAGAAGGTGAGTTTCGGCTACATCGCCGACTACAGCGGCTCCGTCGCCCTGGCCGTCGCCCGGAAACAGGGGCTGTGGAAGAAGGCGGGCGTCACCCCCGAGCTCAAGGTCTTCACCAACGGGCCGCTCCAGGTCCAGGCCCTGGGCACCGGCAACCTGGACTTCGGCTACCTCGGCCCCGGCGCCCTGTGGCTGCCCGCCTCCGGCAAGGCGTCCATCGTCTCGGTGAACATGCTGGGCCTCGCCGACCGGGTCATCGCCCGGCCCGGCTCCGGCATCGAGAAGCCCGCCGACCTCAAGGGCAAGAAGGTCGCCGTCGCCGAAGGCACCTCCGGCGACATGATCCTCAACCTGGCCCTCAGCGAGGCCGGGCTGAAGCCGGACGACATCACCAAGGTCGCCATGGACGCCTCGACCGTCGTCACGGCGTTCTCCTCCGGCCAGGTCGACGCCGCCGCCACCTGGTACCCGCTGATCGACACGATGAAGAAGAAGGTCCCCGACCTCAAGGAGATCAGCCGGACCGAGGACTACTACCCGAAGCTGACCTTCCCGAATGTCTTCGTCACCCAGCCGAAGCTCGCCTCCGGCGACCCCGAACTCGTCAAGAAGGTGACCGGGGTCCTCAAGGAGGCCGACGACTGGATCGCGGCCCACCCCGAGGAGTCGGAGACCGTCGCCGCCGACTTCCTGAAGCTGCCGGCCGGGCAGCTCAAGGGCTCCACGAAGTACGTGAAGATCCTGCCCTCCGACGAGCTGGCGAAGCTCACCCGGGACGGCACGGTCGACGGCTGGTTCGACGAACTGGCCGCCAACTTCCACCGGATGGGCAAGCTGCCCGACCCGGGCAAGGCCAAGGACTACTACCTCGGCGACCTCTACGCCGCAGCCGGAAAGGCGGACCGCTCATGAACGACTCGCCGCACAACGACCCCACCACCGCACCGGACGGGGTGAGACGGCGCGGCTTCCTCGTCGGAGCGGCCGGGCTCGCCGGGGCCGCCCTCCTCGCCGGGACCACCGCCACAGAGGCCGCCGCCGCGGCCGGCGGCCCGCTCCGGGTGACCTCCGGCGGGCGGGCCCGCGCCTCGGTCCTGTGGTGGGGCGGCGGCAGCGCCGGGTTCGCCGCCGCCGAACTGCGCGACTACCTCCGCGCGATCACCGGCGTCCGCCTCCCGCTGCGCGCCGTCCCCGCCCCGGCCGCCGCACCCGAGGGCGTCACCGGCCTGGTGGCCCTGCACACCGGGACCGGCGGCGGCCGGATCACCGCCGGCCGCCTCGCCGACGCCGGACGCGAACTCGCCGGCGCCCCCGAGGACTCCTTCACCCTGCTCGGCGACAACACCTGCCTCCTGCTGACCGGCCACGGCGACCGGGCCCCGCTGTACGCGGTGTACGCCCTCCTGGAACGGGCCGGCGTCCGCTTCTTCGCCCCCGCCTACCCCGCGTACGAGGGCCACCACGAACACGTACCCGCCACCCGCGACCTCGCCCTGCCGGCCGTACGCCATACCGACCGGCCCGCCACCGGGCTGCGGCGGCAGTACGCCGAGGAGGGGTTCAGCCACACCGCCGCGAGCCTGCCGCCGCTGCTCGACTGGATGGCCAAGAACCGGCTCAACACCTTCGTCCACCCGACCGACTACCTGGGCCTGGGCGTCACCGCGTACGACAAAGTGCGCGGCGTACTGGCCCGGGAGGCCGGGAAACGGGGCCTGCGGATCGAGACCGGCGGCCACGGCTACGACAGCTTCCTGCCGAAGGCCGCCTACCCGCAGTTCTACGAGTCCGGCGGGCCGGTCTTCGACATCTACAACCCCGAAGCGCTCGACGCCTACGTGGGCAAGGTCGTCGCCTTCCTCCGGGAGCGCCCGGAGATCACGGTCTTCGACTGCTGGCCCCCGGACGTCGGCGCCTTCCAGAAGCCGGTCCTCGACCGGTACGGCACCGCGTCCAACGCCGAGTCGGTGGTGGTCAACGAACTGGCCCGGGTACTGCGCCAGGAGCTGCCCGGCGTCCGGGTCGAACGGATCGCGTACGCCTCCACGGTGCGCCCGCCCGACGCGGACCACGCGAGCGACCCCGAGGTCATCGTGGACTTCGCCGCCTACTCCCGGAACTACGACGGCCACATCGGCGACCCGGCCGTCAAGGCCAACGTCCCCTTCGCGGACGCGCTGCGAGCCTGGCGGACCACGCACAGCGGCCCGCTCGCCATGTACGAGTACTACCGGCGCTACCGCTGGCGCAGCCTGCCCGTGCACCCGCTGGCCACCATCGCGGGCGACGTCGCCTTCGAGGCGGGGCTCGGGCTCGACGGGATCGGCATGTACAGCGAGCCCGGCGACTGGATCACGTACGAGCACGTGCAGAGCCTGGTCGCCGCGCTGGCCTGGGACGGCTCCCTCGACGCGGAGGCGTTCCTCGACGGGTACCTGCACGCCCGCTTCGGGGACCGGGCGGTGCCCGCCATGCGCCGCTACTACGACCTGACGCGCCTGGACCCGGACACGCACGCCGCCGCAGCGCTCAGCACCGCGTACGGGCAGGCCCGTGCGGCGCTGCGGGAGGCGGCCGGGCAGGTGACGGGCGCCGCGCCCCGCACGGTCCTGGACCGGCTGACCCGCAACGCCGACATCGCCCTCGCCGACATGCGGATCGGCCTGGCACCGGCGGCCGGCGCCGAACTCGACGCCGCACGCCGGGAGTACCGCGCGCTGGTTCACCGCAACCGGTTCAACGGCGTCTGCCTGCCCAACATGCAGGCGTGGTGGCGCTGGAACGGGCCGCAGGGCCAGACACCGTACGACGACGCGAAGATCCGGCAGGACGTCGTCGACACCTACGCGAGCCCGGCCGCCGGCTTCGGCGACCCGGGGACTCTGGTGCTGGAGCGGGGCGGCGACGCGATCCGGCTCGACGTGGAGGCCCAGGACGTGGACTTCACCGGCCACACCGTCCACTGGACGGCCACCGCACCCGAGGGCGTCCGCGTGGAGCCGTCCCACGGCACGCTGAAGGTGCGCGGGACCCGGGGCGACGCCCAGCGGGTCGCGGTGAGCGCCGCACCGGACGCCGCGGCCGGTACGCGGCCGATCACGCTGGACTTCCGCCTCGCCGACGGCACCCGGCTCGTCGCCTCCCAGGTGGTGGCCGACATCCGCTGACCCGCACGGCGCAGCACCACCGGCTCCACGGCCCACGGACCCGCACCATGAGCACACCAGCGAAAGGGCGTCCATGACACACCACCCCCACCCGCCGCGCACGCGGTCGCGCCTGTTACGGCGGCGCGCGGTCGTCGGCGGCCTGGCCACCGGACTCGCGCTGTCCCTGTTCTCCCCGTCCCCGGTCTCCGCCCACCCCGCGCCGCAGGCCGGGCCGGCGGCGGCCGCCGAAGCCACCACCCACCGCTTCCCCGGCGACGACCACCGCGCCCACACCGTCACCTGGGACGAGAAGTCCCTCAAGATCGACGGGGAGCGGCTGGTCGTCTGGTCCGGGGAGTTCCACTACTGGCGGCTGCCCAGCCCCGACCAGTGGCGCGACGTCCTGCAGAAGCTCAAGGCGTCGGGCTTCAACGCCGTCTCGCTGTACTTCTTCTGGGGCTACCACTCCTCGAAGCCGGGCTCCTACGACTTCAGCGGCGTCCGCGACATCGACCGGCTCCTGACCATGGCCGAGCAGGAGGGCCTGTACGTCATCGCCCGCCCCGGCCCGTACATCAACGCCGAGGTGAGCATGGGCGGCCTGCCGCCGTACATGAGCACCTACGCGGGCGAGCAGCGCACCGCCGATCCGCAGAACCTGGCGGCCGACCTGGAGTGGCTGAAGGCCGTCAACGGCATCATCGGCCGGCACCAGATCACCGACGGCGGCGGCAGCGTCATCGCCTACCAGGTCGAGAACGAACAGATCGACAACTCCGCCGCGCACGTCGACTACATCGAGAAGCTGCAGAGCGCGGTCGTCCAACAGGGCATCACCGTGCCGCTGTTCCACAACGACTACGGCAACGGGCACGGCTGGAACGTGCCCGGCGGCCCCGGCGGTTCCAAGCTCGGCCTGTACGCCTTCGACACCTACCCGCTGGGCTTCGACTGCGCCGGCGGCCGGGGCAAGCTGAGCGACTACGAGACCCGGGTACGCGGCTACTCGCCCTCCACCCCGGTCTTCATCGCCGAGGGCCAGGGCGGCGCGTTCACCGCGTGGGGCCGCGACTTCCAGACCGACGAGTGCGCGAAGTTCACGGACGAGGCGTTCACCCGCCAGTTCGCCGTGAACAACCTCGCCAACGGGGCCACCCTCTCCAACACCTACATGGAGTACGGCGGCACCAACTGGGGCTGGACCGGCGACCCCGGCTCCGGCTTCACCTCGTACGACTACGGGGCGGCGATCTCCGAGAACCGCGCGATCACGCCGAAGCTCGCCGTCCAGAAGGAATTCGGCTACCTGCAGAGCGCGGTGAAGCCGATCGCCTCCGCCCAGCCCGACACCGCCCCCGACCTCACCGTCACGGGCGGCGGCCCGGTCAGGGCCCAGCAGCGCCGCTCCACCGAGCGGGCCGACGACACGTCCGTCTCGGGCCACGGCATGCGGCTCATCACGCTGCGCCACCCCGACTCCAACGACACCACGACCAGCCGTGTCACCTTCCCCCTGGACCTGACCGGCGACGGCGGCTACGCGCGGGTCCCGCAGAAGCCGGACACCGCGATCACGGTGGACGGACGGGACGCCACCACCCTCGTGGCGGACTACGCCTTCGGATCGCACCGGCTCGTCTACTCCACCTCCCAGCTCCTCACCCAGCTGACCGCCGGACGCGATCTGCTCGTCCTCGACGGCGCCAAGGGCACGGACGGCGAGACCGTCCTGCGCTACGCGAAGCGGCCGAAGGTCACCGCGGTGGACGGGACACCCGTCGAGACCACCTGGGACCCGGTCCGCAAGGACCTCCGGCTCGACTACACGCACGGCGGCAGCCGCACCGTGCGCATCACGGGCGGCGGCGGCCGGGACCTCACCGTCGTGATCGGCGACCGGGACGGCGTCGCGGACATCTGGCAGCTCGACGCGGGCAGCGGCCGGGCGCTGGTCATCGGCCCGGAACTCGCCCGGACCGCCCGCGTGACGGGGACCCGGCTCGACCTCACCGGCGACACCCGCGAGGCCGGCCCGCTCAGGGTCTTCGCACCGGCCGGGGTGAAGACCCTGACCTGGAACAAGCAGGCCGTGCGGGCGAAGCGGGACGCCTCCGGGGCGCTCGTCGCCCACCTGCCGGGCCCGGCGAAGGTGTCGGTGCCCGCCCTGGACACCTGGCGCACCTCTGCCTCCGACCCCGAACGCACGGCGGACTTCGACGACTCGGCGTGGACGAAGGCGGACCGCACCACCGCCGCCAACACCCGGCACGGGCCCGGCGCGGCGTCCGGAGTCGTGCTGGACACGGACGAGTACGGCTTCCACGAGGGCGACACCTGGTACCGGGGCCACTACACGCCCACCGAGGCCGGCAGCACCGTGAAGGTCACGGTGAAGACCGGCACCGCCGGCCACGCACTGGTCTGGCTCGACGGCCACTACCTCGGCGCCCAGGGCGACGGCACCGGCACCTACGCCGTCCCCGAGGGCCTGGCGGAGCCGGGCAGGCCCGCCGTGCTGGCGATCCTGGTACGGAACATGGGCCAGTACGAGGACTGGAGCTCCGACGGCCGGTCCAAGGGCGGACGCGGCCTGGCCGACGTCGACATCGCCGGCGCCGGGAAGGCCGAGTGGCGCATCCAGGGCGCCGAAGGCGGCGACGAGCCGGCCGACACCGCGCGCGGGCTCTACAACAACGGGGGTCTGTACGGGGAGCGCTTGGGCTGGCACCTTCCGGGCGCGCCGGACGCGTCGTGGGCGCGCACCGGCTCGCTCAAGAGCGACCGGCCGGGCGTGCGGTGGTACCGCAGCACGGTCCGGCTCGACCTGCCGAAGGGCGCCGACACCGCGCTCGCGCTGCGGATCGAGGACGCCGGAGGCCGGACCGGAAAGTACCGCGTCCAGATCTTCGTCAACGGCTGGAACACCGGTCAGTACGTCAACAACGTGGGCCCGCAACAGGAGTTCGTCATCCCGTCCGGCTTCCTGAAGCCGCACGGCGAGAACACCGTCGCGCTGGCGGTCACCGCCGAGCAGAGCGGCGTCGGCCCCGACGCGGTGCGGCTGGTGAACCAGGGCACCGTTCTCGGCGGCGTCGCCGGACAGCAGAACGCGGCACCGGACTACGCGGCCCTCGCCGCCCGGTAGCGAAGGGTGCGCGCCCCGGAGGTCCGCCCGGACCACCGGGGCGCGCACGGCCGCACCCGGGCCCCGCTCAGCTGAAGAGCTTCGTCACGAACGCGGAGAGGTTGGCGACCGTGCGGGCGATCTGCTCCTCGGTGGTCAGCGACTCCTTGAAGCGGGCACCGGAGGCCACGGCCTTCTTGCCGCGCACGTACAGCGAGCACGCCAGGTCGGTGCACATGTACAGGCCGACCGAATTGCCCTCCCGCCCGGCGGGTCCCGTCTTGCGTGCGGTCATCAGCGAGACCCCGCTGCCCGGGTGCGTGGTCAGGCAGAGCGAGCACATGCTCCGGTGGAGGAACCCGCGCTGCTGGGAGGGGAAGCGCAGCGAGATCCCGGCCAGCTCGCCCTCGTGCTCGGTGACGATGTAGCTGCGCCCCGGCGCGGACAGGTCGCGCCAGCCCAGGAAGTCGAGATCGTCCCACGGCAGCTCCTCGAAATCGCGGGGCAGCGGCAGACGCTTGGCCTCCCCCTTGGAGCAATTCACGAACGATGAGCGGATGTCCTGCTCGGTCACGACCTTCATACCCACGAAGCTAACTCTGCCTATGGGGCCTAGGCAAACGATTAATGCGCTTAGGGCTTCACCTGGGGGCCCTCGGCCGCGAGTGCGAGGCGGTGCACGGGCGGATGGGGGATGCCGAGGTCCGGGCGCCAGGTCGCGAGGATCTGCGCCGAGGGATCGAACAGCGGCGCGGGCAGCGCGTCGAGCGGGGTCCACTCCCAGGTGCTGATCAGGTGCGGCTCGGTCACCCGCGCGGTGCCGGAGCCGACGCGCACGAGGGCGGCCATCGTCACGCGGTTGATGCCGGCGACGGCGTCGTGCAGCATCGCGAAGACGCTCACCTCGTCCTCGGTGACCGTCAGCCCGGTCTCCTCCCGCAGTTCGCGCACGGCCGCCGCCGCGACCGACTCGGGCAGCGGATCGACCTTGCCCCCGGGCAGCTCCCAGGTGCCGCTGTGGTGCCGGCCGAGCAGCACCCGGCCCCGCGCGTCCTGCACGATCACACCGACCCCCAGCGCCGCCTGCGCCTGCGGCGGACGGGAGTTGCGGGAGGGGACGGTCGGGCTTTTGGTCTCCATGCGGATCTCCTGACGGGGCCGGTCCGGTCCGGGCGTCGAGCCTACGCGGCCGCCGCGCCGGGCACCGCGCCTTATACCGCCAGCCGCAGCGCGGTGTCCGACACGCCGAGCCGTACGCTCTGCCCCCAGGTCAGCTCCAGCGCGTCCGCCTCCATGCCGTCGCCGAAGACCACCACCCGGTCGGACTCCACGGTCAGCCGCAGTCCCTGCCCCCGGCCCAGCTCGCCCGAGACGAAAGAGGTGCCGGTCGCCGGTGAGGGCCACGCCTCCCGGACGAACCAGAGCAGTCGGGGATCGGCGGGCCCGGGCAGGGGGAGGGGGCTGCGGCGCTCCTGCCACAGGGAGCGCAGCCAGCCGGTGGCCCCGGTGCCGGTTCCGACCAGGACGCCGCTGGATGCCTGCGGTTCGGCTGGGGAGTCCGCCGGGTCGGGACCGAGCCGGTAGCGGGCCGTCTGGTGGCCGGGCGGGCCGAGGTAGATCTCGTTGAGGGCGAGCAGCCGCTGCGTGTCGTCGGCCACCGCCTCGACCATCGTCAGCTCCTCCGCCCGCCCGCCGGGCACCACGGACGCCCGCATGAGCGCCGCCGCGTCGGCCGGCCGGTGGCGCACCAGGACCCCGGGGTTGCGGCCCGGATCGGTGTCGATGCCGATGACCGGCTGGCCGGAGAGGTACTTGGCGGCGTTGGCGACCAGACCGTCCTGCCCGACGACCACCACCACGTCCTCGGGCGCGAACAGGAACCGGTCCAGATCCGCCCGCTCCACCCGGCAGTGGCGCCACTGGAGCGGAACGGCCGCCGCCACGTCGGCCAGCGCCTGCCGGGTCCGCTCGTGCCTGCGGGCCACCTCCTCGATGGACCGGCCCCGGCCGGCCAGGACGAAGGCCGCCTGGCCGTGCGTGCCGTGCCGGGCGAGCAGTTCCTCGTACTCGGTGGTGCGGTGGACCAGGACCGCACGCGGCGCCAGGCTCACGCCCGCGCCCCGGGAGCCGGCCGGCCGAGCTTGCCGAGCAGGCCGGTGAGGACGTCGGGCGAGAGGGTGAGGCTGTCGATGTGCGGCAGGTTCTCGGCGAGCCGGGTGGCCGCCAGGGCGTGCAGGGTCGCGGCTTCCACCTCGCCGTGCGCACGCAGCCAGGCCGCCTGCGCCTCGGCGCGCGCCGCACCCACCTCGCGGGCCGCCTCCGCCTCGGCGCCGGCCAGCCGGACCGTGCGGGCGGCCTCCGCCTCGGCGCGCACGCCGTCGGCCGCCGCGCCCTCCTCCGCCTCGCGCCGGGCGTTGGTGCCGCGCTGCTCGACGAGCTGTTCCTCGCGGCGCGCGAGCTCGATCCGGCTGGCGAGCTCGTTCTCGGCGATGGTCCGCTCGCGCTCGACGGCCACGGCCCGCCGCTCGTACGTCGCGCGGTCGGCCTCCTGCTGGATCTGCTCGCGGGCCGGAGTGCGCAGGGCGCGTTCCACCTCGGCCTCGGGGCGGATGGCGACGACGCGCACGGCCACCACGTCGATGCCGGTGGCGGGCAGCCTGGGCTCGGCGGCCAGACCGGCCGCCACCCGCTCGCGGACGGCGGCGACGCCGTCCACCAGCGCCCCGGCCAGCGGGGTGCGGGCGAGGACGTCCAGGGTGTGCTGCTGGGCGGTCTCGGTGAGGAGGGTCGCGATCTGCTCCAGGGGTGCGCCGCGCCAGGCACCGGTGTCCGGGTCGACGGAGAAGTCGAGGCGGGCGGCGGCCTCGGCCGGGTCGCTGATGCGGTAGGTCACGGTGGCCTGCACCGTGACGTCCTGGAAGTCGGAGGTGCGCGCGTGGAACGCCATGGCCAGTTCCCGGTCGTTGACCGGCACCTCGCAGAGCGCGGCGCTCAGCGACCGGTACCAGAAGCTCAGCCCCGCTCCGTCGTGGGCGAGCCGGCCCCGCTTGTGGTGGCGGATGTGCGCGGTGGGCGCGGAACGCAGATGGCGCCAGCCGAAGCGGCGGGTGATGTCGGCCATGGTGACCCCCTCGATCTTTTCTCGTCATGGCGACGATAAGGGCGGCCCCTGGTTATCGTCAAGCGGACGAGAAAAGCTGGTCCGGGTACGCGAACGGCCGGTGACTTCGGGAGAAGCCACCGGCCGGCCGGGTTGCGCGCCGCCCCCGTCCCCACGGTGCGGCGCGGGCGGGCCGCCGTCATCCGCTGGAACGACGGCCCGCGTCTGTCAGGACCCGGACGCCCAAGCGTTCAGGCCGAGTGCGGGGAGGACGGCGCCCTCCACGAAGCGGACGAGGAAGGTCTCGTCCGCGTGCGCCCCCTGCAGCATCGGGCGGGCCCGCATCACGCCCAGCAGCTGCGCGGAGACGAACTTCGTCGCCGGGTTGTCCGCGGCCACCTCGCCGCGCTCCACCCCGCGCCGGACGAGCGCGTCGATCGCCGCCTGCTCCGGCAGGATCAGCGACTCGCGCAGCGCGCACAGCAGGTCCGGGTTGTGCAGGGCGGCGTGGCTCAGGGCCAGCATCAGGGGCGTGTCCCGCCCCGACCCCTCACCGATGGCCCGCGCCGCCTCCAGCAGGTCGCCCGCCAGTGAGCCGGTGTCGATCTTCCGCAGGGTGCCGCGCCGGGTGCCGTGCAGGGCGGCCACGACCAGTTCGGGCTTCGACCCCCACTGGCGGTAGAGCGTGGACTTGCCGCAGCGGGACCGGGCGGCGACCCCTTCCATGGTCAGCGACTCGTAGCCGCTCTCCCTCAGCATGTCGAGCACGGCCGTGTAGAGCTCCTGGGCCCGCTCCGGCGTGATCTTCGAGCGGCGCTGCGCGGGGGCGTGCTCGTGCTCGGTCTCCTGCGACGACATGCGCTTTCCCTCTCTGCGACTCTGCGACGAGGTCCATCGATACGCCAGTGTACCGATACGCGAGTGTTCCGATACGCCTCCGTATCGGTACACTGGCGTATCGATAAGGGCGGAGACCCGCCAACGACACACCGCTTCGTCAGCAAAGGGGCACCGGGTGAAGTACGCCGGTAACAGGCCCGCCGATCGGGAGCCGGACACCTCTGCCCGACCGCCCCTAGTCCGCGAGCTTCTTCTGGTCGTAGGACTCTTCGTGATCTACAAGCTCGGCCGCCAGGCCGCGAACGGTCACGTGGACGAGGCGTTCCACAACGCCGGCCGCGTCTGGGACTTCGAACGCGCCGTGCACCTGCCCGGCGAGGGCGTCGTACAGCGCCTGCTCCTGCACGACGAGACGCTGATCCACCTGGCGAACACCTACTACGCGACCGTGCACTTCCCGGCCACGCTGCTCTTCCTCGTCTGGCTGTACTGGCGCCGCCCCCGGCACTACGTCTGGGCGCGCCGCATCCTCGCCGTGCTCACCGGCGCCGCCCTCGCGCTGCACCTGCTCTTCCGGCTCGCCCCGCCGCGCCTCCTCGCCGCGACCGGCCTCGTCGACACCGGCCAGGTCTACGGCCCCACGGTGTACGGGGCCGCGCCCGCCACCGACTCCATGGCGAACCAGTTCGCCGCGATGCCCTCGCTGCACTTCGGCTGGGCGGTCATGGTCGGCGTCGGCCTCGCCGTCGCCACCCGGTCCCGGTGGCGGTGGCTGTGGCTGCTGCACCCGGCGATCACGCTGCTCGTCATCGTCGGCACCGCCAACCACTACTGGCTCGACTCGATCGTGGTGGCCGCCCTGCTCTCGGTGGCTCTCGCCGCGCTGCGGCTGCCGCGCGCCGAGCCGGTCCGCCCGCCGCTCCCGTGGCCGTCCGTCGTCCCGCAGCGGGAACACGTCACGTCCTACGCCTCCTCCGGGGCGCGCCGGTGAACGCCACCCTGGCCGCCGTCGCGCTGTCCCTCGTCTCCGCCGCCGCCTACGCGACCGCCGCGGTGGCCCAGGCGCGGCTGGCCGGCCGCGCCGCCCCGGGCACCGGGACCCTCCGGCTGCTCGGGCGCGGCGCCTGGTGGTGTGCCGTCGGCCTGAACGCGGGCGGCGCCCTGCTGCACGTGGCCGCGCTGAAGTACGGGCCGCTCACGCTGGTCCAGCCGCTCGGCGCGCTCACCCTGGTGGCGGCCGTCCCGCTGGGCGCCCGGGCCGCGGGCCGCCGGGTCACCCGCACCGAGTGGCGCGGCACCCTGCTCACGCTGCTCGGTCTCGGGGCCCTGCTGCTGGCGGCGGGCGGGGCCGCACCCCACGAGACGCTGACCCTGGCCGAGGCGCTGGCCGTCGGTGCCGGAACCATGGCCCTCGTCGCCGGCCTCAGCCGCCCGGGTGCCCGCCCCGGCCTGCGGCACGCGGCGGCCTCCGGCATCACCTCCGGCGTCGCCTCCGCGCTCACCCAGACCCTGACCGTCGCCGTGACCGACCACACGGGTCCGCTGCTCAGCCCGCGCCTGGTGGTCGTCGCCGTGCTGGTGTCGGCCTTCGCGATGGGCGGGCTGCTGCTCTCGCAGACCGCCTACCGGGGCGGTCTCGGCGCCCCGCTCGCCGTCGTCACCCTCGCCAACCCGGTCGCCGCCGCGGCCATCGGCCTGGCCCTGCTGGGGGAGCGGCTCCAGGGCGGCCCGGCCGGACTCGTCCCGGCGCTGCTCGGCGCGGCGGCCGCCGTCCGGGGCGTGGTCCTGCTCAGCCGCGCCCAGGCGCAGCCCGTGCCCGCCGCGGCCCCGGCCGGTGCCCCGTCGCGGGTGGTCATCAGGAGCCCGAGGGCTGCCCGCCCTCAGCAGCCGCGCAGGATCAGGGCCGGACGCTCCTGAGCGTTGGGAGTCTCCGGCTACGAGGCGTCGGGCGCCGGGGCGGGGTAGTCCGCGAGCGCCCGGGTCAGCCACCCGATCCAGAAGTTCTCCAGGTCGATGCCGCCGCGCAGCACCAGATGGCGCAGCCGGTCCTCGGGCGCGTCCCGGCCCGGCGGGAAGTCCCGGGTCTCGATCTCCAGGTACTCCGCGAGCTGCCGCCGGTGCAGCGCCAGGTGGCGGCGCAGCTCCGCGTCGAGACCCGGCGCCCCGACGACCGCCGCCGCCCGCATCCGCAGCAGCAGCGGATCGCGCACCTGCTTGGGGTCCTCCTGCCGGGCCACCCAGGCGGACAGCGCCTCCCGGCCGGCCCGCAGCACCTCGTACTCCTTCTTCTGCCCCCGGGCGGGCTGCGCCGGGGTCAGCGCCCTGATCTGCCCGGCCTGCTCCAGCTTGCCCAGCTCGCGGTAGATCTGCTGGTGCGTGGCCGACCAGAAGTAGCCGATGGACCGGTCGAACCTGCGGGTCAGCTCAAGACCGGAGGAGGGCTTTTCGAGCAGGGCGGTGAGGATCGCGTGCGGCAGTGACATGGGGTGCATCCTAGGGACGGCCGGGCGGCCCGACGGCCGCCCGGCCGCCCGGGTCAGAGCGAGCCGGCGAGCTCCGTGCCCTGCCGGATCGCGCGCTTGGCGTCCAGCTCGGCCGCGACATCGGCGCCGCCGATCAGATGCGCGGTACGGCCCTCGGCGAGCAGTTCCTCGTACAGGTCACGGCGCGGCTCCTGGCCCGCGCACAGCACGATCGTGTCGACCGGCAGCAGGTGCTGCTCGCCGCCGACCGTGATGTGCAGGCCCTCGTCGTCGATCCGGTCGTACGTGACGCCCGCGGTCATGGTGACCCCGCGGTGCCGCAGTTCGGTGCGGTGGATCCAGCCGGTCGTTCTGCCGAGGCCCGCGCCGACCTTGCTCTCCTTGCGCTGGAGCAGGTGGACGGTACGGGTGGTCTTGGGGCGCTCAGGGGCCGCGAGGCCGCCGCGCTCTCGGTACTCGGTGTCGACGCCCCACTGCCGGAAGAACACCTCCGGGTCCAGACTCGCCGCCTGACCGCCGTCCGTCAGGAACTCCGCCACGTCGAAGCCGATCCCGCCCGCCCCGACGAGCGCCACTCGGTCGCCGACCGGTGCCCCGTGCCGCAGGACGTCGAGGTAGCTGACGACGCCGGGGTGGTCGATCCCGGGGATCGCCGGGGTCCGGGGGGCGGCCCCGGTGGCGAGGACGATCTCGTCGTACCCGCCGAGGTCCCCGGCGCCGACCGGGGCGCCGAGCCGCACGTCGACGCCCTCCTCGGCGAGCCGGGTGCGGAAGTAGCGCAGCGTCTCGTCGAACTCCTCCTTGCCGGGCACCCGGCGGGCCACGTTCAGCTGCCCGCCGATCTCGTCGGCCGCGTCGAAGAGCGTCACCGCGTGACCGCGCTCGGCGGCCGTGACGGCGCAGGCGAGCCCGGCGGGCCCGGCACCGACGACGGCGACGCGCTTGCGGGTGCGGGTCGGAGACAGGACGAGTTCCGTCTCGTGGCAGGCGCGCGGATTGACCAGGCAGGAGGTCACCTGGCCGCTGAATACGTGGTCCAGGCACGCCTGGTTGCAGCCGATGCAGGTGTTGATCGCGTCCGCGCGGCCCGCGCCCGCCTTCGCCACGAAGTCCGGGTCGGCGAGGAACGGCCGGGCCATCGACACCATGTCCGCGCGGCCGGCGGCGAGGACCTGCTCGGCGACCTCCGGGGTGTTGATGCGGTTGCTCGTCACCAGCGGTACGGAGACGGAGCCGCGCACCTTCTCGGTGACCCAGGTGAAGGCGCCCCGGGGGACCGAGGTGGCGATCGTCGGGATGCGGGCCTCGTGCCAGCCGATGCCCGTGTTGATGATGGTGGCGCCGGCCGCCTCGATCTCCCGGGCGAGCCGCACCACCTCGTCCAGGGACGAGCCGCCGGGCACCAGGTCCAGCATCGAGAGCCGGTAGATGAGGATGAAGTCGCTGCCGACCCGCTCACGGACCCGGCGCACGATCTCCACGGGGAAGCGCACACGGTTCTCGTACGAGCCGCCCCAGCGGTCCTCGCGGTGGTTGGTCGCCGAGGCGATGAACTCGTTGATCAGATAGCCCTCGGAGCCCATGATCTCGACACCGTCGTACCCCGCGCTTCGCGCCAGCGCGGCCGCCGTGACGAAGTCCTCGATCGTCGCCTCGACCTCGTCGTCGGTCAGGGCGTGCGGGGTGAACGCGCTGATCGGCGCCTGGATCGCGCTCGGCGCCACCAGGTCCGGGTGGTGGGCGTAGCGGCCGAAGTGCAGGATCTGCATGGCGATCCGCCCGCCCGCCGCGTGCACGGCCGAGGTCACCCGGGCGTGCTCCGCGGCCTCCGCCTCCGTGGTCATCTTCGCCCCGCCGGGGAACGAGCAGCCCCGCTCGTTGGGCGCGATGCCGCCGGTGACCATGAGGCCCACCCCGCCCCTGGCGCGCTCGGCGTAGAAGGCCGCCATGCGCTCGAAGCCGTTGTCGACCTCCTCCAGGCCGACGTGCATCGATCCCATCAGGACCCTGTTCGGCAGGGTGGTGAACCCGAGGTCGAGCGGGCTCAGCAGATGCGGATACGGGCTCATGGGGCGGCTCCTCGCTGTGGCGTCGCCCCAGTTCTAGACCACCGGAACGCCATTGTGCAACAAGTTGCACAATGGCGTTCGTCGCACTGTGTCACGGCTCACTCTCCGGAGCGGGCCGCCCGGACGGCGTAACAACACGGTCCGCGCGCGGCGCGGGCACGGAGAGTGGTGACGTACGGCATCCAGGGACCCGCGTCGTCCGGACGCGGCCCCGAAAACCACCGGAGACCCCATGGGCTGCGTCAACCGTCACGACCTCGGTCTGCTCATCCTGCGCGTCGGCACCGGAGCGGTACTCGCCGCGCACGGCACCCAGAAGCTCGCCGGCTGGTTCGGCGGTGGGGGAGTCGAGGGCACCACCGCCGCCATGGAGGCCATGGGCTTCCATCCGCCCAAGTACAGCGCCATCGCCGCCGGGCTCGGTGAGGCGGGCGGCGGCGCGCTGCTCGCCGTGGGCCTGGCCACACCGGCGGCCGGGGCGGCCGCGGCCGGCGCCATGGCCGGAGCGGTGGCCGTCCACGCCCCCGCGGGCTTCTTCGCGCAGGGCGGCGGTTACGAATACCCGGCGTTCCTCGGCTTCACCGCCGCCGCGATCGGCCTGACCGGCCCGGGACGCTACTCCGTCGACCACGCCACCGGGCACGCGTTCAACCAGCCCTGGATGGTCGCGCTCGCCTTCGCCGGCAGCGCGGTCGCGGCCGCCGCCGTGGTCGGCAAGCGGTCCAGGGCCCAGGTGCCGGAGCCGGACCAGTTCTGACCGGCCGGCCACGCGACGGGCGTGACCGGCGCGGCTTCAGCTCGCGGCCCTGCGGCGCCCCTTCGCCGCCGCGACCAGCTCCGGGACCGTGGAGAACTTGACCCTCGGGCGCCCGCCGACCCGCCCGCGCGCCCGCTCGGCACGGTCGATGGCGGCCAGACCCCGGGCGTCGACCACCTGGCGGCTGCGGCCCCGGACCAGGCGGCCGAACGCCTTGGCCGGGTGGGCGGGGGAGGGGAGCGCACCGGCGACCGCGTCCGCGAGCAGCGTGCCGACGGTCTCGGCCGCGCAGGTGCGGTTGGCGCCGATACCCCCCGAAGGGCCGCGCTTGATCCAGCCGACGACGTACGTCCCGGGCAGGCCCGTCACCCGGCCCCCCTCGTGCGGCACCGTGCCGCTCGCCTCGTCGAAGGGCAGGCCCGGGAGCGCCAGACCGCGGTAGCCGATCGCCCGCAGGAACAGCTGCGCCGGGATCTCCGACGCGCCCCCCTCGGCCGTGACCCGGACGCCCTCCACGTCGTCCCGGCCGACGAGCTCCACGGGCGCGGAGTGGAAGCGGAGCACGATGCGCCGCCCGTCCGCCGGCGGGCGCGACCAGTCCACCCGCTCCCGGCGTACCCCCCGCAGCACGGCGGCCGCGCCGCCGGACCCCGCGTCCTCGATCGCGGGGCCGATGCGCGGATCGTGGTCGTCCACCACCAGCTCCACGCCCGGCAGGTGCCGGAGCGCCAGCAGCTCGGACGACGTGCAGGCGGCGTCCTCGGGGCCGCGCCGCCCCAGCAGCACGACCTCGCGCACCGCCGAGCCGCGCAGGGCCGCGAGTGCGTGGTCGGCGATGTCGGTGCCCGCCAGCGACGACGCGTCCGAGACGAGCAGGCGCGCCACGTCGAGCGCCACGTTGCCGTTCCCGGCGACGACCACCCGCTCGGCCCGCGACAGGTCCACGGCCTCCGGAGCCACCTCGGGGTGGGCGTTGTACCAGGAGACGAACGAGGTCGCCGCGATGCTGGACGGCAGGTCCTCGCCCGGGATGCCGAGCCGGCGGTCCGCCCCGGCCCCGACCGCGTAGATCACCGCGTCATGGTGCGCGGCCAGCTCCTCGGCGGTGATGTCCTTGCCCACCTCGACCCCGAGGTGCATGCGCACCCGGGGGTGGGAGTGGAAGCGCGCGAAGGTCTCGCCCACCCCCTTCGTCCCCGGATGGTCCGGTGCCACGCCGTACCGGACGAGTCCGCCCGCCACCGGCAGCCGGTCCACCAGGGTGACCTCGGCGTTGGTGTGCAGCAGCAGGTCCTCGGCGGCGTACATCCCGGCTGGGCCGGTGCCGACGACCGCCACCCGGATCGGCGCGAAGTCCGAGGGCAGGCTGCGCGCGAACGAAGGGGCGCCCCAGGCATGGAAGTTGGGTCCGGAGGCCGGCTCCTGCTCCCGGTCCGCGTAGTAGGCCGCGTTGATGGCGACGTACTCCTCGCGCGCCCCGAAGAGGCTGTCCACCGGGAAGATCGCGTCGACCGGGCAGGCGTCGGCGCAGGCACCGCAGTCGATGCAGGTCTGCGGATCGACGTAGAGCATCTCCGTGCTGCCGAAGGCCGGTTCCTCCGGCGTGGGGTGGATGCAGTTGACGGGGCACACGGCGACACAGGTGGCGTCGCTGCAGCAGGTCTGGGTGATGGCGTAGGTCATGGTCGGCTCGGGCTCTCGGCTCGGGTCAGATCAGGTCGGCGCGCTTGTAGAAGAACAGGGCCGGCTTCGTCAGCAGGCGGGCCGAGGCCAGGAACTCCATCAGCCCCGAACAGCTCGACCGCATCAGGGACTTGTGGTGCTCGTTGGCCTTCGCCTCGGCACGCGCCCGCGCGGCGTCCAGGCCCGCGTTCGCGTACACGTCCCGGTTCACCATGCTGGTGACGATGTAGTACGAGGCGATGGCGACCACGAGCGCGTTGAGGTGCCGGCGCACCGGGCCCGCGCCGCGCAGCCGCTTGCGGGTCTCGTCGCGGGCGAACTTCATGTGGCGCGACTCCTCCACCACATGGATGTTGTTGATCGTGCGGACGAAGGGCGCGACGCGCCCGTCGCGCATCCAGTCGCGCTGCATCACGTCGAGCACCTCCTCCGCCACGAGGATCGCCGCGTACGCGGCCTCGCCGAAGGCGAGTGTCTTGAAGGCGCGGCCCAGTTCGATCACGGGCCGGCGCGGCCGGTAGGCCGGTGCGCCCAGCTTCGCGGCGCCCCGGGCGAACATGATCGAGTGCCGGCACTCGTCGGCGACCTCGGTCAGGGCCCACTGGAAGCGCGGGTCGGTCGGGTCCTTGGCGTACATGTCGCGCAGCACCATCTGCTGCAGGATCATCTCGAACCAGATGCCGGTGCTGGCGACGGAAGCGGCCTCCTGGCGCGTCAGCGCCTTGCGCTGAGCCTCCGTCAACTCACCCCAGTACGGCGTGCCGTAGAGCGTGCTCCATTCGGGGCTCGCCCCGTGGTGGTCCGTGTCCAGGGGGGTGTCCCAGTCCACCTCGGTGGCCGGGTCGTACGACAGCTTCGCGGACGAATCGAGCAGGCGCCGGGCGACGTCCTGCTCGGCGGCCCGGTCCTGGTCCTCCGGCCGAACGGTGCTGCTTGCCATGCTGCGGCTCCTTGACTCGAGAGATCGACCCGTCGCCGCCCGGCCCCCTCACCCGGCACCGGCCCGATGAGATCGTCGGCCGCCGAGCGCCGCCCTCGCTTGTTAGACGCGGCGTCTAGCAAGCTGTTAGACGGAAGGTATAGCAAGAGCGGCGCGCTCACTACCCCCGCGTAGGAAATTCGTACGTTCTCTCCACGGTGTGGGAGGACCCTGGACCGGCAGCTGGAGGGGCCGAGGCTGCGGGCCGCCTGGGCCGGCCGCACCGCGGAGGCCCGGTGCACGGCGGTGCGCACCGAGGACGCGGTGGACGCCGAGGGTGTCCCGATCAGCCTCTCGCACCCGACCCTGGAGTTCCGTACGGCCGACGGCCGGACCGTCGCGTTCGAAGAGCGCCGGCGCCAACTCGACGTGGCGGGAGGTGGCTTCGTGACCGTGTACTACGTCGAGGACGCCCCCGAGGCCGCGACCGCCCGCACTCCGTCCTTCCTGGTGCGGCGGGCCAGGGGGCTGACGGCCGGGCTGGGCTGCGTCCTGGCTCTCGTGACCGCCGGCGTGCTGGCCGCGCTGCTCTGATCCGTACGTCCACCCGGCAGCGGCAGGTCCACGCCGCTGCACGCCGTCGCCCGCCCGCACCGGACCCGCCCCCGCCCCCGCCGCAGGTTTCGGGGGCGGTCGAGGTCTTCCGCGGGCCGGTTCATCGGCCGGAAGACCTCGCGGTCGTTACGACCCGGTTACGCCCCGAACGCGCACGGGTTTGTCGTGTCCAGGCAAAGAGAGCGCATTCTATGGCGTTCACATCCTTGTCAGTGGAGGCTCGGCGACCCTATTCTCGCCCATCAGAAAGCGCTTTCCCTCCGTCAAGTCTCGTTACGGCAGGCGTCACACCGCGGCACCCCCGCGGACTGCCCGCACCACCCGCGGCACGCGCCACCAGCACCCGGGACGGGCCGCGCACAAGCATCAGCACCCGTGATCCGACGACGAATGAGGACGAACATGAGGCGACCAGTCGCGCTGCGACTCTCCGCGGCGCTGTCCACGATGGCCCTGGCGGCCGCGACCGGGGCGGTCCTGACCATGCCCGAAGCGTCGGCGGCGACCGGCGGCGCCACCGGCTACGCGAGCCAGAACGGCGGGACCACGGGCGGCGCCGGCGGTCAGACCGTACGCGCCACCACCGGCACCCAGATCCACCAGGCCCTGTGCGGCCGGCCCAGCAGCAGCACCCCCATCACCATCGAGGTCGAGGGGACCATCAACCACGCCAACACCGCCAAGGTGTCCGGCGGCAGCTGCAACACGGCGGCCGGTGTCATCGAGCTCAAGCAGATCAGCAACGTCACGCTCGTCGGCGTCGGCAGCGGGGCCGTCTTCGACCAACTGGGCATCCACATACGCCAGTCCAGCAACATCATCATTCAGAACGTGACCGTCAAGAACGTCAAGAAGTCCGGCTCGCCCACCTCCAACGGCGGCGACGCCATCGGCATGGAGAGCGACGTCCGCAACGTCTGGGTCGACCACGCCACCCTGGAGGCATCCGGCGGCGAGTCGGACGGGTTCGACGGCCTCTTCGACATGAAGGACAACACCCAGTACGTGACCCTGTCCTACAGCACCCTGCGCAACTCCGGCCGGGGCGGCCTCATCGGCTCCAGCGAAACCCAGCTGAACAACGGCTTCGTCACGTTCCACCACAACCTGTACGAGAACGTCGACTCCCGCACACCCCTGCTGCGCGGCGGCATCGCCCACATCTACAACAACTACTACGTGAAGCTGAACAAGTCCGGGATCAACTCCCGGGCCGGCGCCCACGCCAAGGTGGACAACAACTACTTCAAGGACTCCAAGGACGTCCTGGGCACCTTCTACACCGACACGACCGGGTACTGGCAGGTCAGCGGGAACACCTTCGACAACGTGACCTGGTCCGCCCCCGGCAGCGACAACCACCCGGCGGGCCCCGACCCCCAGTCCAACACCACCGTCAGCATTCCCTACGCCTACAGCCTCGACAAGGCGTCCTGCGTGCCCGACATCGTGACCCGGACGGCGGGCGCGGGCAAGGGCCTCAAGGTCTCGGACGGCAACTGCTCCACGACCACCCCGGACCCCGACCCGACCGACCCCACCCCGGACCCGACCGACCCGACCGACCCGACCACCCCCGGCGGGACCAACCTCAGCCTCGGCGCCGGCGCCGACGGCTCCAGCAAGGCGAGCGGAACGAGCTACGGCAACGTACGCGACGGTGACCTGAACACCTACTGGTCGCCGTCCGGCTCGACCGGCTCCGTCTCCATCAAGTGGCCCTCCGCCACCAGCGTCTCCGCGCTCAACATCCGGGAGGCGGCGGGCGCCCAGGGCGCCATCGGCTCCTGGCGGGTCCTCGACGCCGACAACGGAGCGGTTCTGAAGACCGGCAGCGGTGCCGGAGCCGTCACGATCCCCACCACCTCACTGCGCAAGATCACCTTCGAGATCACCGGCTCCAGCGGCACGCCGAAGATCGCCGAGTTCGAGACGTACGCCGGCTAGGACGACAGGGCCCAGCGGCGAAGCCGCAGGCAGGCACGTGAGCCGGTCCGGGGAGCAGCACCTTCCCCGGACCGGCTCCGTGCAGACATGAGTACCGCCCGGCGGGCAAGCCGCACGGTATGACACGGACACCGAATCCAGGCACCGACCGAGAAGACGACGAGCGCACCGGCGACGGCCGGGGGCCGGAGGTGGGGCCCGGCGAAGAGGTGGAGGAACGGGCGCCGGACCAGCCGACCGACCTGAGCGGCCGGTCCTGGCTCGCCGTGCTGCGCTCCACCGCGAAGGAGTTCAAGGACGACGAGCTGGCCGACCGGGCCGCAGCGCTCACCTACTACGGCGTCCTGTCGCTGTTCCCCGCGCTGCTGGTGCTGGTGTCCCTGCTGGGCATCGCGGGGGAGTCGGCCACCCAGCGGGTCCTGCACAACCTGCGCAAGCTCGCGCCCAGCTCCGCCCGCGACGTGATCACCGACGCCGTGCAGCAGCTTCAGGGGAACGCCGGCGTCGGGTCGGTGATGGCGATCGTGGGCCTGGTCGTCGCCGTGTGGTCGGCCTCCGGCTACATCGCCGCGTTCATCCGCTCCTCGAACGCCGTCTACGACCTGCCCGAGGGGCGGCCGGTCTGGAAGATCCTGCCGCTGCGCCTCGCCCTGACCGTGACCCTGATGGTCCTCGCCTGCGCCAGCGCGCTCATCGTCGTCTTCTCCGGCGGCCTGGCCCGGCAGGCGGGCGCCGCCCTGGGCATCGGCGACACCGCCCTGACCGTGTGGTCGATCGCGAAGTGGCCGGTCCTGGTCCTCCTCGTCACGGTCATGATCGCGCTGCTGTACTGGGCCGCCCCGAACGCCAAGGGCCGCGGCTTCAGGTGGATCACCCCGGGCAGCTTCCTGGCCCTGCTGATCTGGCTGGCGGCCTCGGCCGGGTTCGCGTTCTACGTCGCGAACTTCGCCTCGTACAGCAAGACCTACGGCACCCTCGCCGGCGTGGTCGTGTTCCTGGTGTGGCTGTGGATCACCAACCTGGCGATCCTGCTCGGCCTGGAGTTCGACGCGGAGATGGCCCGCAGGCGCGCGATCGCCGGGGGACTGCCCGAGGACGAGGAGCCGTACGTGGAGCCCCGCGACACCCGTGCGTGGACCGACGAGGACCGCCATCGCATGGAGGAGTGACCTGCGGGCGGTACCTGGGCGTTCGCAGGGTACTCGTGCCAGGACCACAGATCGAGGAAGGCAAGGAGACCCCGCCATGAGCACGATGGAGCGACAGACCCACGCCGCCGACGAGTCGGTGAACGTGCTGGTCTCACGGGCCTCGCAGCAGATCTCGGAGCTGGTCCGCGAGGAGATGCAGCTCGCCCGGGTGGAAATGACGCAGAAGGGCAAGCGGTACGGGAAGGGCGGCGGCCTCTTCGGCGCGGCCGGCCTGCTGGGCTTTCTGACGGCCCAGGCGCTGGTGGTGACCTGCATAGCCGCCCTCGCGTCGGTACTGCCGGTGTGGGCGTCGGCGCTCATCGTCACGGCGGTGCTGGCGGCCGTGGCGGCCGTGGCCGCCCTGGCGGGGAAGCGGCAGATCACCGAGGCCGGTGCCCCCGCGCCCGAGCAGACCATCGACAGCGTCAAGGCCGATGTGGCAGAGATCAAGGAAAAGGCACACCGATGAGTGAGACACCCCGGACGGACACCGAGAACCCGACCCCCGAGGACCTGCGCCGGCAGGTCGAACACACCCGTGACGAACTCGGGCACACCGTCGAGGCGCTGGCGGCCAAGGCCGACATCAAGGCGCAGGCCAAGGAGAGGACGGCCGCTGTGAAGCAGCAGACCGCGGAGAAGGCCGCCCTGGCCACCGGCCAGGTGCGCGAGAAGGCCGGCCAGGTCGCCCAGAAGCTGAGGGACCGGACGCCCGACCCCGTCCTGGAGAAGACGGCGCAGGCCGCCGCCCAGGTACGCGAAGGCGCCGCCCGGGCCGGACAGTACGCGGTGGACAAGACGCCCGACCCGCTGCTGCAGACGGCCGGCCAGGCCGCGACGGCGGCCCGCGCCAACCGCAAGCCGCTGCTGGCGGCGGCCGGTGCGCTCCTGCTCGCCGTCCTGCTGGTCCGCCGCAGCCGGGGGCACCGCCGATGAAGGCGGCCAAGATCGCCTACAAGCCGGTCGGGCTGGTCCTGGGCGCCGCCGGCGGCATGCTCGCGGGCGTCGCGTTCAAGCAGGTCTGGAAGGTCATCGAGGGCGAGGGCGACGCGCCCGACGCCATGGACGAGGACCGTCCCTGGACGCAGATCCTGCTCGCCGCCGCCGTCCAGGGCGCGATCTTCGCCGTGGTCAAGGCCGCCGTCGAGCGGTCGGGCGCGGTGACCACGCGCCGCCTGACGGGCGCCTGGCCGGGCTGAGAAACGGAAGCGGAAGCCCTGACGGGCGCCTGGCCGGGCTGAGAAACGGAAGCCGAAGCGCAGGTGCCGGCGCGTGCGACCGCGCCGCCGGCACCTGCGCCGCCGCGCTCACGGCCTACGGCCCAGAGGGCGTCTCGCCGTGCAGGTGGTAGACGTTGAACGCCTTGCGGATGACGGGCTGGGCGACATTGCGCACGGGGACGCCGCCGCTGGTCATCCCGTGTTCCGTACCCGCGTGCGCATGGCCGTGGACGGCCAGGTCCGCCCCCGCCGCGTCGATGGCCTCCGCCAGCAGATAGCTGCCGAGGAACGGATAGATCTCCAGCGGTTCCCCCGCGAGGGTGTCCGGCACCGGTGCGAAGTGGGTCAGCGCGACGCGCTCCTGGCACCCCTGTCCTGCCAGCTCCTCCAGCGAGCCGCGCAGTCCGTCGGCGCAGCGGCGGGTGTACCGGATGAACTCCTTCATCAGCGGCTCGCCGAACTCGCTGCCGCTGCGCCCGGCGAAACCGCCGCCGAACCCCTTGGTGCCCGCGACACCCACCCGCCGGCCACCGGCCTCCACGACGGTGCCCTCGCCCTCCAGCACCCGTACGCCCGCCGCTTCGCGGAGGATCGCGGTGACCTCCTCGGGCCGTTCGTCGTGATGGTCGTGGTTGCCGAGCACGGCGACCACCGGCACCGGCAGGCCGGCGACTTCCCGGGCGACCACGCGGGCTTCCTCCGGAGTGCCGTGGCGGGTCAGGTCCCCGGCGAGCAGCAGCAGGTCCGCGCAGTCGGACAGTGTCTCGAAGGCGGGCCGGAGCACTCCTTGGCTGTCGGCGCCCATGTGGATGTCCCCCACGGCGGCGACGCGGATCACCGGACCTCCTCCGGGTGGTCAGGGGCCGCCGATTCGGTGACGACGACGTCGAAGTGGACGGTCAGCCCGGCCAGTTCGTCGGTCACGGTCTCCATCAGCTCCTCGCGGCAGTGCGCGGTGGGGACGGTCCCGACGACGGTCACGGACGACCCGCGGTTCTCGATACGGATACCGAGATCGCCCGTCTCCTCCGCGGCGAGCCGCTCCTTCAGATGGGCGATGCGGTACTCGACATCGGCTGGGGTGTTCATCGTGGTCCTCCTTGCGCGGCGATGACTCCGAGGCGTTCCAGCAGGTAGAGGAAGGTGTCGGGCATCGGTGAGTGGCCGTACTCGCGGCGCAGGGCCGGCCAGTCGACCCGCTCGCGCAATTGCCTGGCGATCGGCAGGACGGCGCCGAAGTCGCAGTGGTGCTCGGAGAAGGCGGCCAGCAGCGACCGCATCAGATCGGTCGGCGTCAGCACCGGCATGTGCACCGAGTCCACGGGGAGGTCCACGGCCCGGCCGAGCAGTTCCGGGGTGACGGGCTCATTGGCCACTTCGAGGATGAGGTCGATGTCCTGGCCGAGGCACTTGGCCTTGAGCAGCCAGTCCTCGGGCGGCGCGAACACCGGCAGCCCGGCCTCTTCCAGGGTGGCCGCGACCGCTTCCGCGTCCTCGGGCCGGACGCAGAAGTCCGCGTCGTGCTGGAGGTTGCCGGCCCCGCCGTGCGCGTAGACGGCGACACTGCCGGCCAGGGCGAAGGCGTGCCCGCCCCGTTTGAGGATGGCCGCGAGCTGCTTGGTGGCCTCAAGGATGGCCTGGTTCAGGTCGGGCGGGAGCTCCCCGGCGCGGACCTCGTGGTGCGGCGCCCCGCCGGCCGGGCGCAGCCGGGCGACCGACTCGCGGCTGTCGGGAGTGGGGCCCTTCGCGTTCCGCGTCACCTGCTGCTCCGTTTCCGGACGCCGGCTGCTGGACTGGTCACGATGTGTCCCTGTATACCGCAGGGACCGCGGTGCCACCTCTTCGCCGGGTTCGGCCCCGCCCGCCGGGGCGGCCGAACGGCCCGCACATCCGTCGCGGTGGGCGGGCGAATCAGGCGGCGATCGGGGAACGTGGAGCGTATGACCCCTTCGCAGACCCCGGAGCCCGATCCGGAACCCCGTGACACCACCGGCCTGGAACCCGGCGGGGGTGTCCCGCCGGGCGAGACCCCGCCCGCCGAGGGCGGCATGTCGGAGACGGGGCCCCAGGACACCACCTACAACCCGCCCAAGGGCTGGTCGAAGGCCCCGATGGCGCTGATCATCGGGCTGGCGCTGGTCATCGCGGCGTTCTTCCTGGTCTACGCGATCATCCTGCTGCTCTGACGCGCGGGGGAGCGGCGACCTCCGAGGCGCGGAGGCAGCGACCTCCATGGCGCGGGGGAGCGGCGACCCGAACAGCCGAACCGCAGGGGCAGACGGGCCGACGGCGTCCGCCCGCACGGACCGCTCCACCCGGCCGGGTGCGCAAACCTCGCATAGCTTGGTGAACCGGAGCATACGTACACGGTTCGAAGGAGTCGACGCACGTGACGGACGTATCGAGCAGGGGCCCCGCCGCCGGTGACGAAGGCGAGACGCTCACCAACCGGCAGGGCCATCCCGTCTACGACAACCAGAACCAGCGCACCGTCGGCGCCCGCGGCCCGGCCACGCTGGAGAACTACCAGTTCCTGGAGAAGATCAGCCACTTCGACCGCGAGCGCATCCCCGAGCGTGTCGTCCACGCCCGCGGCGTGACCGCGTACGGCTACTTCGAGGCGTACGGAGCCTTCGGCGACGAGCCCATCAGCCGCTTCACCCGCGCCAAGCTCTTCCAGGAGCGCGGCAAGCGTACGGACGTGGCCGTGCGCTTCTCGACCGTCATCGGCGGCCGCGACTCGTCCGAGGCCGCCCGCGACCCGCGCGGCTTCGCGGTGAAGTTCTACACCGAGGACGGCAACTGGGACCTCGTCGGCAACAACCTGGGGATCTTCTTCATCCGGGACGCGATCAAGTTCCCCGACGTCATCCACGCGCTCAAGCCGGACCCCGTCACGTTCGAGCAGCAGCCCAGGCGCATCTTCGACTTCATGTCGCAGACCCCCGAGTCCATGCACATGCTGGTCAACCTGTTCAGCCCGCGCGGCATCCCGGCGGACTACCGCCACATGCAGGGCTTCGGCGTCAACACGTACAAGTGGGTCAACGCCGAGGGTGAGTCCTTCCTGGTCAAGTACCACTGGATGCCCAAGGCCGGCGTCCGCAGCATGACGGAGGAGGACGCCGCCAACGTCCAGGCGGACAGCCTCGGCCACGCGACCAAGGACCTGTACGAGGCGGTCGCGCGCGGCGACCACCCGGAGTGGGAACTGCTCGTCCAGCTGATGGACGACCACGACCACCCCGAGCTGGACTTCGACCCGCTCGACGACACCAAGACCTGGCCCGAGCAGCAGTTCCCGCCCAGGACGGTCGGCCGGATGGTGCTCGACCGGATGCCGGAGAACTACTTCGCGGAGAACGACCAGATCTCCTTCGGCACCGGTGTGCTGGTGGACGGGCTCGACTTCTCCGACGACAAGATGCTGGTCGGCCGCACCTTCTCCTACAGCGACACCCAGCGCTACCGCGTCGGCCCCAACTACCTGCAACTGCCGGTCAACCGGCCCAAGAACGCCGAGGTGCGCACCAACCAGCGCGACGGCCAGATGGCGTACCACATCGACGGCGGCGGCGAGAGCCCCATCGTCAACTACGAGCCGTCCATCACCGGCGGCCTGCGGGAGGCGCAGTACCCCACGCACGACGAGGTGGGTCCGGAGGTACGCGGCAGGCTCACGCGCAAGCGCATCCCGCGCACCAACGACTACCTCCAGGCGGGGCAGCGCTACCTCCTGATGGAGCAGTGGGAGCGGGACGACCTCGTCCACAACTTCATCGACCTGCTCTCCCAGTGCGACCGGCAGGTCCAGGAGCGGATGGTCTGGCACTTCCTGCTCGTGGAGAACGAGCTGGGCCTCAAGGTCGGCGAGGGCCTCGGCATCGGCGCACAGGACGTCAAGGGCCTGGAGCCGCTGGCCGGCCAGGACCTGACCGACGAGGACCGGCAGCGGCTCTCCCGCCTGGGTGACAACCCTCCGCGCGATGTCACCGGACTGACGATGACCCACTGCGTCCCCGACGAGCGGCACGTGGTCACGCGCTGACACACCCGGTCACGTCCGGTCCCCCGTGGTTCATCGCGGGGGACCGTCGTCGTCGTGCCCGGCGACCGCGATGTCCTCGGGAGCGACGTGTGTCCGAGGTGTTGCCGAACCCGTGGTAATCCTGGCGGAGAGCTGACCGGGCCCGCGACTCGTTGTAAGCTGGGGAAACAGCACTTGACCTGCAAAAACGCAGGCAGGAAGCCTAGCCCGGGAGTAGCTCGATGCTGCGCACCATGTTCAAGTCCAAGATTCACCGTGCCACCGTGACCCAGGCCGACCTGCACTATGTCGGTTCTGTCACGGTCGATGCCGAGCTCATGGAGGCCGCGGACCTGCTGCCCGGCGAGCTCGTCCACATCGTGGACATCGACAACGGCGCCCGCCTGGAGACGTACGTGATCGAGGGGGAGCGCGGCTCCGGGGTGATCGGGATCAATGGTGCCGCCGCGCACCTCGTGCACCCGGGTGACCTGGTCATCCTCATCAGCTACGCGCAGGTCGAGGATGCCGAGGCGCGGAGCCTCGTTCCGCGTATCGTGCACGTCGACGCGGACAACCGCATCGTCGCACTCGGTGCCGACGCCTCCGCGCCCGTGCCGGGCAGTGACACCGAGCGCAGCCCGCACGCGGTGCCCGCGGCGCGCTGAAGCGTCTCGTCCGGCTAGGGAGCGACCCCGCCGTGGCAGAGCAGACCGGGCCCGAGATCCGTGACGACCGGGCGGCGGGCAGGCTGCCGGCGTACGAGGACGGCGAGGCCGTCGGGGTCATCGCGTACTTCGTGCTGGACGGGGGGCCCGCCGGGCTCGTCGCCGTGCACACGGTCGTCGAGCCCGGGCACGAGGGCAAGGGCATCGGAGGCGCCCTGGTCAGGGAGTTCTACGCCATGGCGGGCCGCGAGGGCGTGCCCGTCGTTCCGCTGTGCTCGTACGCCGCCGAGTGGGCCTCGCACCATCCCGAGGAGGCCCCCGAGGCGCCGGCCGAGCTGGTGGGGCGGGCGAAGGTGCAGCTCGCCTCGCACCCCGAGCTGTACTGACGGCGGGGACGGCGGGGACGGACGTGTCGTCGGTGACGCTCGCGCTGCTGCACACCTCGCCGGTCCACGTCCCGGTCTTCGACGCCCTGCGCGACGCCGACCACCCGGGGCTCGTCCTGCGCCATGTCGTGCGCGAGGAACTGCTCACCCGCGCCGGGGCCCTGGGGCCCGAGGCGGTGGCGGACGAGGTGGAGGCGCTGGTAGCGGAGGCGGTCGCCGCGGGGGCGGACGCCGTGCTCTGCACCTGTTCGACCATCGGGGCGGTGGCGGAGGGCGCCGGGGTGGCGCTCGGCGTCCCGGTCCTGCGGGTCGACCGGCCGATGGCGGCGACCGCCGTCCGGGCGGGACGGGTCACCGTCCTCGCCACCCTCGCCTCCACGCTGGAGCCGACCCGCGCGCTGCTCGCCGAGGAGGCGGCCGGGGCCGGCCTGCCCGCGGCGGATGTGCGCACCGTGCTGGTGGCGGGCGCCTGGGAGCGCTTCGCGGCCGGTGACGGGGAGGGATGCCTGGACCTCGTGGCCGCCGCGGCCGACGCGGTGACGGACGCCGATGTGATCGTGCTCGCGCAGGGATCCATGGCCGGCGCGGTCGACCGTACGGCGACCCGCGTCCCGGTGCTGTCCAGCCCGCGCCCCGGGCTGGCCGCCGGGGTGGCGGCGGCCGGGCGCTGAGCCGGCGGGACCGGCCCCTGGTCCGTACGTATGGGCTCGGCGGGCGAGGGAAGCCGCTCCGGGAGACGGTGGAAGAGATCCACCCCCGACCGTTCGGAGGCCCGAGATGACTCATCCGTTCCCCGACCCCGTACCGCCGGCGCCCACCCCCGGGCCGATTCCGGGCCCGCCGCAGCCGTTGCCCGAGCCGACGCCGCCCTCGCCGGGGCCCGAACCGACGCCGCCTACGCCGACACCGCCGGGACCGGCGCCTGACCCGATCCCGCAGCCGCCCGGGCCGGACCCCGAGCCGGTGCCGCCGCCCGAGCCGGAGCCGTCACCCGTCGGCTGACCGGCGACGGCCGGTCAGCCGGTGGCCAGCACCGCGTTGGCCCGCGCGGTCACCTCGGTCAGCACCCGGCCCGCCGTGGCCAGGTCCTCGGCCGGCAGGTCCGCGTACAGGGCGGCCGTGGCACGGGCGACGCCGGTCCTGTGGTCTCGTTCCAGCGCTTCGCCCGCGGCGGTGAGGGCCGGCAGGGGCCGGTCGCCGGGCTGCTCCTCCAGCAGCCCGGCCGACGTCAGCTCCGACAGGGTCTGCTCCACCACCGACACGTCCAGCTTCACGGCGCCGGTCATGCGCTCGACGAGTTGCCGGCGCTCGATGGTTCCGCCCTTGTCGGCTGTGGCGGTCAGTGCCACGGACTGGTGAAAGGTGGTCCCGGTGGTGGCGAGCAGCCGTTCCAGGACGGCCCGGGTGGCGTAGTGGGCCATGCCGATGATCTGGCCGTTGACAGGGATCGCGGTAGTCATGGTTACTCCTTGGTAGGGCCGTCGACTGCGGGGACCGGCACGTCGAGCAGTGCTGTCAGTGCCCCGGTGAACGCCTCGGTGCCGGGGCCGTCGAGACCGCCCAGGGGCTCCAAAGCCGCCGCCCCGAGCGCCTGCCACGTGGCCCTCGGCCCCCCCGCGTCAGTCGTGCAGACCGAGCAGCGCGTCCGCGTGGGCGAGGCCGCTCTCGGCGGAGACCGAGTCCAGTGACTGGGCGTCGCGCACCGGCGCGAAGCGGACCACCGGCTCCTCCTGCCCGGCCGTCGCGGTCACGTCGAACCCGTACACCGCCGGGCGCGGCAGGCTGTTGTACGACCACGGCGTGGAGAAGTAGTACGCGCCCGTGTCGTACAGCACCACGAAGTCGCCGGCCCGCAGTTCCGGCAGCTCCCTGGCGTGCGCGACGACATCTCCCGCGAAGCAGCACGGGCCGGCGATGTCCTGGACCAGCGCGGGCGCGTCCTTGGGCCGCCCCTCGGCGTCGAACGCGCCGACCCGCAGCGGCCATGCCTCCGGCATGAAGACGGTACGGGTGGCGGTCTGGGCGCCCGCGTGGGTGAGCGCTATGCGGCGGCCGCCCGCGTCCTTCGTGTACTCGACCAGCGCGCCGATGAACCCGTTCTTCGCGAGCAGCGAGCGGCCGAACTCGGTGACCAGTTCGTACCGGCCGTCGAAGAGCCCGGGCACGGCCGCCCGCAGGGCCCCCGCGTAGGCGGCGAAGCTGGGGCGGACCTCGTCGTCGGCGAAGTTGACCGGGAGACCGCCGCCGATGTCGAGACCGGTGATCTGCCGGCGGCCGACCGCGTCGTTGATTTCCTCGGCCAGCCGGTACGTCTCGGCGATCCCGGCCGCGATCAGCTCCAGCGAGCAGCCCTGCGAGCCGACATGCGCGTGCAGCCGGGTCAGCCAGGGATGCGCGGCGAACGTCTTCACGACCTGCTCGCGCGCGCCGGGGTCGCGCAGCGCCACGCCGAACTTCGACGTGGCCGTGGCCGTGCTCATCGCGCCGATGGAGCCGCCGCCCACCTGCGGGTTCACCCGGAGACCGATGGCGGACACCGCGTCGGACGGGCGCAGCGAAGCGATCCGGTCCACCTCGTCGAGGTTGTCGGCGTTGATCGCCACGCCGACCGCCAGGGCGCGGCGGATCTCGTCCCGGGTCTTGGCGGGGGAGTCCAGCACGATGTTCGACGGCGCGAACCCGGCGTCCAGAGCGAGTCGCAGCTCACCCGGGCTCGCGACCTCGCAGCCCATGCCGCACCGCGCGAGCAGCCGCAGCACGGGCACGAGCGAGGATGCCTTCGCGGCGAAGGTGTGCAGCACGGCGGGCACGCCGGGGAACGCCTCGTGCAGGGCGGCGACCGACGCGCGCACCCCTTCGGTGTCGATGAATCCGGCGACCGGGCTGGACTCGCCGAGCAGGCCGGAGGCCACGGCGTGGCGGACCGCGGCCGCGACACGCGCGGACGGGGTCAGCGCCTGCGGGGCGGAGGCGGAGGGGGACAGGGCGGGAGGGGACCAAGGGAGGCTCATGGAGCCAGATTCGGTGATGGGTGCCCCCCAGGTCTCTGTCCAGGCAGACAACAATGGCGCGCGGCCTTGGCCGATCGGCCAACAGCTTGCGCGTAACCATTCCCGGCCGGTGATCGACGGTCGTGCGGGACCGCCCCCGGCCGGTAGGCGACAGACGGCAACCTACCCGCTGAGGCGGACGGCGAGGGTGACCAGCAGCCTGGTGTCGGGGTCGTCCAGGTCCACGCCGAACCGCTCCCGGGCGCGCCGCAGCCGGTAGCGCAGCGTGTTGGGGTGGACGACCAGCCGGGCCGCCGCCCGGGTGATGTCGCCCGACGCGTCGAGATAGGCCGCCAGTGAACGCACCAGCTCGCCGCCCGCCGCCACATCGGCCCGTACGAGGTCGTGCACGGGACCGTTCCCCGCCTCCCAGACCGGGCGGGCGGCGTCCATGACCCGGGCGATGTCCAGCGACGGACCGAGGCCCGCGGCATCCGCGCAGCGCCCCCGGACCACCCCCGCGCCCTCCGTACCCGCCTCCGCCCGCTCACGCAGCACCCGCACGATCAGCAGCGCCTCCTCGCACGAGGCCCGCACCCCCGCCGCGCCGGCGACCACCGGACCCGCGCCCGCCACCACCCCGGCACTCCCGGACGCCGCCTGGCCCGACAGCTCCCGGGCCAACGCGAGGGCGCCGCGCTCCGGCCCGGACTCGACCGGCAGCAGCACCAGCAGCCGGTCACCGTCGCGCAGCACCCGTACCGATGGCCGGTAGGTGACCGCCTGGAGTGCGAGCACATCGAGCGTGCGGTCGCCGGGGGCCGGTGCGGCGGTGAGGCGTTCGGCGACCACGACCGCGCACGCGGCGTCGGGGGACAGGCCGAGCGACCAGGCATGCGTGCGGGCGTCGCCGTCCCCGTACAGCAGGCCGCGCAACGCGAGTTCGCTACGGCGCGCGGCTCCGCTCTCGCGCAGCCGGTGCCGCACCAGCAGGGGAGCGGCGACGTCGGCGGCCCGGCGCAGGGCGTCCGCCGCTCCCGGGCGCAGGGGCCGGCCGTCGCCCGCCACCCAGATGGAGCCCAGTACCTCGAGGCCGCTGCGGACCGCGATGATCAGGCGCTCGGGGCTATCGGCGTCGGCGGCGCGGTGGATCACGTCCCGGGACGTCCACAGCGCCCGGAGCATGCCGCTGCGGCGCAGCTCCGCCACCCGCCACTGCGGCACCCGGCCGCCCAGGATGGTGGAGCGGCGCACCGCGTCGGCGTCCGGCCCGGTGGCGGAATGGGCCAGCACCCGCAGGCGCGTGTCCTCGATGGTGATCGAACCGCCGGTGTACTCGGCCACGGCCGCCGCGAGGGCGGACAGGCTCTCCGCGCCGCCTGCCGCCGCCTGCCCCGGGCCTCCGTCGTCCCGGCCCGCCCGCGCGCAGGCCAGCGCGGAACGCAGCAGCGCGGCGGTGTCCGTCCAGTCGGCCCACTCCGCGCGGGTGAGCAGGGCGACCCCCGCCTCCTCGGCCGCGGCGAGCACCTGCGGCGCGGCGGCCACCCCCTCCACCTCGCGCAGCACCACACCGGACGCGCCGCGGTGCGCCGCCGCGCGCACCGGTTCGGCGGCGTCGGGGGATGCGGAGGGCGGGCCGGTCAGCAGCACCAGGCAGCCGTCGAGCGGCCGGGCGGGGCCCTCGTCGCCCACGGCCACGCCCCGTACGCCGACATCGTGCCCGGCCGGTGCCAGCAGCAGCCGCAGGCTCCCGCCGTCGTCGAAGGCGAGGATCTCGCGCAGCGCCACCGAGGGCTGCGGTGAGGCGGACGCTCGGCTCGTCATGGCAGCCGAGCATACGAGCGCGCCGGGAGGCGGGAGGGGCCCTTGCGAGTCCGGCCCCTCCTGACTCGTCTCACTCGTCGGCGAGGTCGCTGCGGCTGCACGCCAGGACCCCCGCCGTACCCGCGAGCCGCGCCGTCAGGGCGTCCGGGTCGCCGCGCCCCTGCACGCTCAGCGCGACCTCCACGGTCCGCTCGGCGTCCTGCTGCGAGCGGCGGCGCCGGAACATGCCCGAGCCGTCGGCGGAGAGCGTGGTGAGCTCCGAGACGGCGAACCCGGTCTCCGTGCAGTGGTTGACCAGTTCCCGCAGCGCGCCGACGCCCTCGGTATAGGTGATCCGGTAGCCGATCGAGGCGTTGCGCAGGACCGGGAGCCGGTGGGCCAGGGGGCGGACGCCGTAGGACACCAGGAAGTAGGCGAGGGTGGCCAGCGTGGCGAGAACGGGCAGCCCCGCGCCGGCCGCGCAGCCCACGGCGGCGGTCAGCCAGATCGAGGCCGCCGTGGTGAGGCCGCGCACCGAGCCGCGGTGGACGAAGATGACGCCGCCGCCGATGAACCCGAGCCCGGAGACGATCTGCGCCGCCACCCGGGACGGGTCCAGTTCCACCTGGCCGGTGACCACGACGTCGGAGAAGCCGAACTTGCTGACCAGCGTGAAGAGCGCGGCGCCGAGGCCGACGATCGTGTACGTGCGCAGCCCCGCCGCCTTCTGGCGGATCTCACGCTCGATCCCGATCGCGGACGACAGGACGAACGCGATGCCGAACTGCGCCGCGTGCGTCCAGTTCTGACCGAACGGTTCGTTGATGTCGAGTGCCACGAGACCTCCGATGCCCTTCGGGCCTGTCCGGCGGACCGTGCCGGACAGCCGCCCCTCGTCCTTCCGGGCAGCCGGCCCCCGGAAGGGGAAGCGCCGAGGCTCCGCCGGCCGGGCGGCGCGACGGTGCGGCGGCGCGATCACCACCGTACCCGGCCCCCGGGCGGCGACCGCGGCGCCGGGGCCGCCGGAAGGTGACGCTGTTTCACCCCGCCCGGTCCGGGAAGACGTCAGCCGGACCGTTGACCGCCGTCCGCTCCATCGCCGTCATCCCATGGGGGGCACCGCCGTTCCCACGCGGCGGCCCGCGTATGCCTCGCACAGCAGCGGTCGTACGGTCTGCTTCCCGGCGTGACGGTGCCCCTTTCCGGATCACCGTCACGCGAAACCCGCCCGGGCGCCGGCGCCCCGGCTCTGCCAAAGACGTGACGTGGCAAAGATTCTGTTCGTTGTGACCGGCGCCGACCACTGGACGCTCGCCGCGCCACATCTTCGCCGGCTACCGGCTCACCGGCTTCACCAACGCGGAGGAGGGCCAGGCAGGATTCGCCGACGAGGCCAAGTGGCTCCTCCAGGACCGTCTCGTGGAGATCGGGACCGACTTCCAGGAGGGCGAGCCGTGGGCCCCGCACGTCGTCGTGGACCGCAACCTGGTCACCGGCCAGAACCCCGCGTCGGCCGGCCCGCTCGCCGGTGAACTGCTCAAGCGGCTGCGCTGAGGGATCGCCACACCCCCCGGCGCGGCTCAGCCGGACTCCGCCTCCGAGCGGTCCTGGCCCCACTGCGTGTGGAACGCCCCCTCGCGGTCGGTCCGCCGATAGGTGTGCGCGCCGAAGAAGTCCCGCTGCCCCTGGGTGAGCGCCGCCGGCAACCGGTCGGCGCGCAGACCGTCGTAGTACGAGAGCGCCGCGGCGAACCCGGGGGCCGGCACGCCCTGGCGCACCGCCTCGGCCACCACCGCGCGCCAGTCGTCCTGCGCCGCGCCGATCTCCTCGGCGAACTGCTTGTCCGACAACAGGCTCAGCAGCTCGGGCTGTGCGTCGTAGGCGGCGCGGATGCGGTCGAGGAACGCCGCCCGGATGATGCAGCCGGCCCGCCAGATCGACGCCACCGCGCCCAGATCGATGTCCCAGTCGTACGCCTCGCTGCCCGCCCGGATCTGGTGGAACCCCTGGGTGTACGAGACGATCTTGGACGCGTACAGCGCCTGCTCGACCCGGTCCGCGAAGGCGGCGGCCTCGCTCTCGCCGAGCGGGGTGGCCGCGGGGCCCTTCAGATCCCGCGCGGCCTCGCGCAGATCGGTGTGCCCGGACAGCGAACGGGCGAAGACCGCCTCCGCGATGCCGGAGACGGGCACGCCCAGATCGAGGGCGATCTGCACCGTCCAGCGCCCGGTGCCCTTCTGCTCCGCCCGGTCCTGCACGATGTCCACGAACGGCTTGCCGGTGGCCGCGTCGGTGTGGGCCAGCACCTCGGCGGTGATCTCGATCAGATACGAGTCGAGGCGGCCGGTGTTCCAGCCGCGGAACGTCTCGGCGATCTTCGCGGGGGAGTAGCCGGCCACCGCGCGCAGCAGGTCGTACGCCTCCGCGATGAGCTGCATGTCGGCGTACTCGATGCCGTTGTGCACCATCTTGACGAAGTGGCCGGCGCCGTCCGGCCCGATGTGCGCGGTGCAGGGCGTGCCGTCCTGCGCCTTCGCCGCGATCCGCTCCAGCATCGGCCCCAGCGACTCGTACGACTCGGCCGAGCCGCCCGGCATGATGCTGGGGCCGTTCAGCGCGCCCTCCTCGCCGCCGGAGATGCCCGCGCCCACGAAGTGGATGCCGCGCTCGCGCAGTTCCTTCTCCCGGCGCCGGGTGTCCTCGAAGTGGGCGTTGCCGCCGTCGATGATGACGTCGCCCTCGTCGAGCAACGGGGCGAACTCCTGGATGACCGCGTCCGTCGGCTCGCCCGCCTTCACCATGACGACCAGGCGGCGCGGCCGCTCCAGGGCCCGGACGAACTCCTCGGGACTGTGCGCGGCCACGAAGGTGCCCTCGCCGCCGAACTCCTCGATCAGGGCGTCGGTCCTGCTCTCCGTACGGTTGTGCACGGCGACCGTGAAGCCGTTGCGGGCGAAGTTGCGGGCCAGGTTGCGGCCCATCACCGCGAGCCCGGTGACGCCGATCTGCGCGGTAGCGCTCATCTGTCTGCTCCTGCGGTAGGTGGGGAAGCCGGGAGCCGGGGCTGCGGCAGCCGGCGATGTCCAGTATGGATAAGGGGGCGGGGGGCGGCCTGTTCAACGGCCGGACGGTGACGCTTGCCCCTCCGGCCGGGCTGGACCGGCGGGACCGGGCGCCCGCCAACCTGTCGCGATGCCGCCGCACCTCGGTGCGCTGGCCGGCGCCCTGTATGACGAGGGCGCCTCGCCGCTCCTGCCCCTGCCTGCCGACGCGTCGGCAGGCAGGGGCTGTCCGCCCCGCCACGGCTCGCGGCGCACCTGCGCCTCGTGCACGACGCCGCCCATCAACTGGCGCCGGTTGGCGGCCCACTGCCCGGAACTCGTCTTCGACCGTGCGGCCGTGCTGTTCGGGGCGGCCACCCACGACATCGGCAAGATCCTGCACACCGCCGAACTCTCCGGCCCCGGTTCCGCACACGAGGAGGCCGGCCGGGAGCTCCTGCCGGCCCGGGGCTTCGACGCCCGCCTCGCCCGCGTCGCCGGCACCCGTGGCTCCTGGACCCCGTCCCGGTGCACGCCTGAGGAAGGCCGTTTCACGCCGGCTCTTGACACTCCGTCGACAGCGGCGCAACACTGACAACGCGCGCGGGAGAGCGCTCTCCCAATGTCCCGGACCACCGTGTCGGCCCACTCCCCGCTGTCGGCACGGTATAGAAGCCCGCGGTGGTCACGGTGATCCGTGACCACCGCGGGCTCCTGTGTATATTCGGGAAAGCTAAGGGTCCTAGGAAGTACGTCGGCGGGGGTGGGGATGGTTCGCGCGGGGCTCACGACCGAGCGGGTCGTGGCGGCGGCGGCCGACCTGGCGGACACGGCCGGCTTCGACAAGGTCACCATCTCCGCGCTGGCCCGCGGCTTCGGCGTCAAGGACGCGAGCCTCTACTCCCACGTCAAGAACCTGCGCGATCTGCGGACCCGGGTCGCGGTGCTGGCCGCCGAGGAGCTCATCGACCGGATCGAGGCGGCGGTGGCCGGGCGGGCCGGGAAGGACGCGCTGTTCGCGTTCGCGGACGCCTACCGCACCTTCGCGCTGGAGTGCCCCGGCCGGTACGCGGCCACGCAGATGCGCGTCGACCCGGCGATCGTCGCCGAGGCACCCGCGTACCACCGCACCCTGCGCACCACCTCCGCGATGCTGCGCGCGTACGGTCTGACCGAACCGGACCTGACCGACGCGGTACGGCTGCTGCGCAGCACCTTCCACGGGTTCACCGCTCTGGAGGGCGACGGCGGCTTCGAGGCGCCGCGCCCCGTCCAGACCTCCTGGGAGCGTGCGGTGGAGGCGCTGCACTTCCTCCTGTCCAACTGGGCGTCGGCCACCGGTGCACCGTGAGCGTGTCGTGCAGCGCGAAACCTCCGGCGGCGGCGGTCGTCCGTCGCGGCCGGAGGCTGCTGGGGGTGGCGCCGGTCAGGCGGCCTTGTGGGTGCGGCCCGCCGCCGCTTCGCGGATCAGCTCGGCGTAGCGCCGGCCGCTGCTCTTGACCGTGCGGCGCTGCGTCGCGTAGTCGACGTGCACCAGGCCGAACCGCTTGTCGTATCCATAGGCCCACTCGAAGTTGTCGAGGAGCGACCAGGCGAAGTAGCCGGCCAGCGGGGCGCCCTTGCGGACGGCGCGGGCGCAGGCCGCGAGGTGTTCCTCCAGGTACTGCGTCCGCTCGGGGTCGTGCACCGATCCGTCGGCGAGGACGACGTCCTGGTAGGCCGAGCCGTTCTCGGTCACGTAGACGCGCTCGACGCCGTACTCCTCGGTCAGGCGCAGCAGCAGTTGCTCCAGGCCCTGGGCGTGCACCTCCCAGTCCATGTGCGTGTGGCGGGAGCCGGGCAGGTAGACCTGCTTGGCGTGCGGGACGGGGCCGGCCGGGTCGGCTGTGACGACCTGGCGGAAGTAGTAGTTCACGCCCAGCCAGTCCAGCGGCGCCGAGATCAGCTCCATGTCGCCGTCCCGCACGGGGAGTTCGACCCCGTACAGGTCGACCATGTCCTGCGGGTAGCCGCGCCCGAGGACCGGGTCGAGCCACCAGCGGTTGATGTGCCCGTCGCCGCGCACCGCGGCCGCCCGGTCGGCCTCGCGGTCGGTGGCCGCCTCCACCGGGCTGAGGTTGTTGACGATGCCGACCCGGGCGTCGGGGGAGAGGTCGCGGATCGCCCGGACGGCGAGGCCGTGGCCGAGGTGCAGGTGGTAGGAGGCCCGGACGGCGGCGGTCAGGTCGGTGAGACCCGGGGCCATCGTGCCCTCCAGGTGGCCGATCCAGGCCGAGCAGAGTGGTTCGTTGAGGGTCGCCCAGTCCTTGACCCGGTCGCCGAGCCGTTCCACGACGACCGAGGTGTACGCGGCGAAGTGCTCCGCGGTCTCCCGCACGGTCCAGCCGCCCCGGTCCTGGAGGGCCTGCGGCAGATCCCAGTGGTAGAGCGTGGCGAACGGGGTGATCCCGGCGTCCAGGAGGCCGTCGACCAGCCGGTCGTAGAAGTCGAGGCCGGCCGCGTTGACCGGTCCGTCGCCGCCGGGCACGATCCGCGGCCAGGCGAGCGAGAAGCGGTACGCGTTCGCGCCGACCTCCTTGATCAGGCCGATGTCCTCCGGCACCCGGTGGTAGTGGTCGCAGGCCACGTCGCCGGTGTCGCCGCCGGCCACCTTGCCCGGGGTGTGCGAGAAAGTGTCCCAGATGGACGGGGCGCGGCCGTCCTCGGCCACGGCTCCCTCGATCTGGTACGCGGCGGTGGCGACGCCCCAGGTGAAGTCGGCCGGGAGGGCGCTGAGGTCGTTCACGGACTTCCTTTCCATAGCGGTCACTTGACGGCTCCCGCGGTGAGGCCGGCCACCAGGTAGCGCTGCAGGAGCAGGAAGCCTGCGACGATCGGGACGCTGACGACGAGCGAGGCGGCCATGACCTGGTTCCAGTAGACGTCGTTCTGCGTGGCGTAGCCCTGGAGGCCGACGGCCAGGGTGCGGGTGGTGTCGTTGGTCATGACGGAGGCGAAGAGCACCTCGCCCCAGGCCGTCATGAACGCGTACACGGCGACGGCGACGATGCCCGGCACGGCGGCCGGCACCACGACCTGGAACAGGGCGCGGATCGGTCCGCAGCCGTCGACCAGCGCGGCCTCGTCCAGGTCCCGGGGGATCGAGTCGAAGTAGCCGATCAGCATCCAGATGGAGAACGGCAGCGAGAACGTCAGATAGGTGAGGATCAGTCCGCCGCGCGAGCCGTACAGGGCGATGCCCGTGCTGTTGCCGATGTTGACGAAGATGAGGAACAGCGGGAGCAGGAAGAGGATGCCCGGGAACATCTGGGTGGAGAGCACCGTGACGGTGAAGACGCGCTTGCCGCGGAACTTGTAGCGGCTCACGGCGTACGCGGAGAACACCGCGATGATCACCGAGAGGACCGTCGCCGTGCCCGCCACGATCAGCGAGTTGACGAAGTACCGGGCGAGCGGGACGGTGTCCCAGATGTCGAAGTAGGGCTTGACGGTCAGTCCGGACGGGATCCAGTGGAACTTCCCCGACACGTCCTGGAGCGGCTTGAGCGAGCTGCTGACCATCACGTAGACGGGCAGCAGGGCGAAGAGGGCCAAGAACGTCAGGATGACGCGGCGGGTCCAGAGGAAGGACTGCGGCGCGGCCATCGGGGAACGGGAGCGCGAGCGCGGTCCGGTCTTCGCCGGCAGCGCGGACGGCTGGGCATGGCTAGGCATCGGCACCCTTCCTTCCGCGTGAGGTGATGAGCAGGTAGACGGCCGTCACGACGAGCAGGAACAGCAGCAGGAGCACGGACATCGCGGAGCCGGTGCCGAAGTTCCAGGTGACGAAGGAGGACTGGTAGATGTGGATCGAGATGAGGTCCGCGTTCTCCGGGGCCGCCTTCCCGAACAGCACGTACGGGGTGTTGAAGTCGTTGAACGTCCACAGGAACAGCACCAGCACCAGGACCTGGTTGACCGGGCGCAGCGAGGGCAGCGTGATCTTGCGGATCTGCTGCCAGATGCCGGCGCCGTCGATCGAGGCGGCCTCGTACAGTTCGCGCGGGATGTTCTGCAGCCCGGCCATCACGATGAGGAAGGCGAAGGGCCAGCCCTTCCAGACCGAGACGATGATCAGCGCGTAGATGCTGTTGTCGCCGATCAGCCAGAACGACGGCTGGTCGGTGAGGCCGAGCTGGTCGTGGAGCACGTGATTGACCAGGCCGTTGTCCCGCTGGAACATGAAGGCCCAGGTGATGACGGCCGCGTAGACCGGCAGGGCGTACGGGACGAGGAAGATCGCCCGCAGGAAGCCCCTGCCGCGGAAGTTCTCCTGCAGCATGATCGCCGCCGCGACCCCGAACAGCCACGCCAGGCCGACGGCGAAGAACGTGAAGACGCAAGTGACGAAGAACGAGTGGAGCAGTGCCTCGCCGATCGGGGCGTTGACGTCGACGGCGATCTTGTAGTTGTCGAAGCCACTCCAGGGCGCCCCGCCCCAGTTGTTGATGTAGAACTGCGTGAACTGGCGGAAACTCATCACGATTCCGATGATCATCGGAATCACATGGACGAGGAGTTCGAGCAGGACGGCCGGCAGGAGCAGGAGATAGGGCAGTCCGCCCTGGCGGATCCGGTCGGGGATGCGCGGCAGTCTCCTGCGCGCACCCCCGCTGCCCCGGCTCGTCACCCTGTCCGACTTTTCCTTCAGGCTGTCGGTGGTCGCGGTGGCGGTCATGAAGGGTGCCTTACTGCTGCATCGTCTGCTGGGCCTTTTCCAGGCGCGCCTTGACGGATTCGGTGGTCACGGGGCGTCCTGCGGCGGCGTCGGCCCACAGCTCCTTGACCGCCGTACCGACGGCCGTCTCGAACTGCGACTCGTTGGGCACCTGCGGCAGCGGGGCCGCGCTCTTGGCCAGCGTGTCGCGCAGGACCGCGAGGTCCGGCGCCGAGAACGCCTCGTCGGCCTGGGCGGTCTTGACCGGCGGGATCGACCCGTAGGTCTTGTTCAGCAGCTTCTGCTCGGCGTCGCTCGTCATGAACTTCACGAACTTCTTGGCGCCGTCGACGTTCTTGGTGTTCTTGAACACCGCCATGTTGATGCCGGCGACCATGGAGTTGACGTTCTTGCCGGCGCCGGGCGTGCCGGAGGCGACGGGGACGGGGGCCGCGCCCCAGTCCTCGGGCTTCATGCCCTGGGAGGCGAAGGTGGAGGCGGCGGCCTGCCACAGCACCATCGCGGTCTTGCCCTTGGCGAAGTCCGTGAGGGACTGGTTCTGGGCGTACTCCGCGTTGCCCGGGGCGATGATCTTGTCCTTGGCCATGAAGTCGATGTACTGCTTCACGGCCGCGACCGCGCCGTCCGAGGTGAAGGTCGGCTTGCCGTCGGCGTCGAAGAAGTCCGCGCCGTGCTGCTGGCCCAGGACGAAGGTCTGGTGGATGTTGTTGGAGAGGTTGGCGCCCTCCGCGCCGAGCCCCCACTTGCCGTTCTTGGACAGCTTCTTGCCGTCCGCGACCAGCTCGTCCCAGGTGGCCGGGGGCTTCTCGATGCCGGCCTCGGCGAAGCTCTTCTTGTTGTAGTAGAGGGCGTACGCCAGCGAGTACAGCGGCACCGCGGAGGGGTCCTGGCCCTCCGCGCCGGCCGAGGCCACCGCCGAGTCGACGAACCGGTCACGGCCGCCGATCGCGTCGAAGTTCTCCTTGCTCCAGGGGAGCAGCGCGCCCGTCGCCTGGAGCGAGGCGGACCAGGTGTTGCCGATGTTCAGGACGTCCGGGCCCTGACCGGACGTGGTGGCGGCGAGGATCCGGTTGAGCAGGTCGGCCCACGGCACGACCTCCAGCTTGACCTTGATGCCCGTCTGCTCCTCGAACTTCTTCAGCTCGGGCGTCAGGATCTTCTTGTCGGCCTCGATGCTGGGGCCCTGGTTGGAGGCCCAGTACGTGAGGGTCTTCGGTGAATCGTTGCTGCCGCCGCTCGCGGACGAACCGCCTCCGCAGCCGGTGACTCCGGCGGCTATGGCGATCGCGAGGGTGACGGCTGCCGCGGCTCTGATGGTGCGCATGCTGGGTGGCCCCTTTCCGGGGAGGAAGGCTGTGTTCGAGAACCGAACGACCTTCAGGGCTTAATTTATGACGTGATTTAAGAGGTGAGAGAAGGTCGCGTCAAGTCCCGGGGGCGCGGTATGTTTCGGGCAGGGAAGGAGCCACATGGCTGAGCGCAACAGACGGACCGTGCGTGACCTGCGACGGGGCAACCGGGCGAGGGTATTGCAACGGTTGTATTTCGACGGCCCGCTGAGCCGCCAGGAGCTGGGACCGGCCACCGGACTGAGTTCGGGTTCCATCAGCAACGTCGTGGCGGAACTCGCCGCGGAGAACCTCCTGGAGGAGGCCGGTGTCGTCGACTCCGACGGCGGCCGCCCCCGCACCCTGCTGCGCGTCGCCCCCGGGGGTGGCCTCCTCATCGGCATCGACATCGGCGAGACCCGGATCAGGGTGGAGCTCTTCGACCTCTCCCTGACCGAACTCGCCCGCACCGAGAGGCTGCTCGCCCAGCACGGCTACGACGTCGACCGCATCGTCGGCCATGTCCGCAGCGGCGTCGCCGACGTACTGCGGGACGCCGGCGCCGACCCGCACCGGCTGCTCGGCATCGGGATCGGCGTCCCCGGCATCATCGAGCGCGACGCACCGGACGGCGCCATCGGGGACGTGGGCTCCGTCGTGCACGGCCAGACCATCGACTGGAGCGCCGTGCCCTTCGAGCAGCTGCTCCGGGATGCCGTGCGGGTCCCGCCCGAGGTGCCCTTCTTCATCGACAACGGCGCCAAGACCCTCGGCCAGGCCGAGATGTGGTTCGGCGGCGGCCGGGGCGCGGGGGCCTCCGCCATCGCGCTCATCGGTTCCGGCGTCGGCGCCTGCGTCAACCACGGCGACCTCCTCGACGAGGACCGCAGCAGCCAGGCCCTGGAATGGGGCCACAGCACCGTGCAACTGCGCGGCCGGCGCTGCCGCTGCGGCTCGATCGGCTGCCTGGAGGCGTACGCGGGCGCCGAGGCGATGCGCGAGCGGTGGCACGAGGCGGGCGGCCCGCTGCCCGCCGACGCCGACGACGAGACCGCGCTCGCCGCGCTGCTCGCCGCCGCCTACCCGGCCGCCGGCGAACCCGACCCCGTCGCGGTCGCGGTGCTGGACGAGACGGCCGAGTGCCTGGGCGCGGCCCTGGGCGACCTGATCAACCTCTTCCTGCCCGAACGCATCCTGCTCGGCGGCTGGGCGGGCCTGCTGATCGGCCCGCATCTGCTGCCCGACATCCGCCGGTACGCGCAGGAGTACGCGCTGAAGCACGCGGCGGCCCGCACCACGATCGAGATGGGCCGCCTCGGGCCCGACGCGGTCACGGTCGGCGCGGCGACGCTCCCCCTGGCCGACTTCCTGGCCCGCGGCGGCAGCCGCCCGTCACCCGCGCCCCGGAGCGGCCCCCCGGCACCGGAGCTGCGGACCCCGGCGGACGCCGTACGGAGCAGGGAGCGCCCCAGGACCGCGTCGGACACGGCGGGCTGAGTCGAGGGGTTGTCAGGGGCTACGCCCGGCTCCCGCATGGCCGGCGAGAGCTGCCAGGGACTACGCCGGCTCCCGCGCCGCCACCAGTGGGGGTCGTCGGGGCCTGCGCCCGGTTCGCGCACCACCGGCGAGAGCTGCCAGGGACTACGCCGGCTCCCGCGCCGCCACCAGCGGGGGTCGTCGGGGCCTGCGCCCGGTTCGCGCACCACCAGCGGGGGCTGCCGGGGCCTGCGCCCGGTTCGCGCACCACCAGCGGGAGCTGCCAGGGACTACGCCGGCTCCCGCGCCGCCACCAGCGGAGGTCGTCGGGGCCTGTGCCCGGTTCGCGCCGCCACCAGCGGGAGCTGCCGGGGCCTACGCCGACTCCCGCACCACCAGCGACGGTTCGAAGACCACGGACGTCGCGGCCCCCTCCGGCTTCGCCAGCCGCTCGATCAGCAGCCGGGCCATCTCGGCGGCCATCGCCTCCACCGGCTGGCGGACCGTGGTCAGCGGCGGGCGGCAGGCGGACGCCGCGCTGCTGTCGTCGAAGCCGATCACCGCGACGTCATCCGGCACCCGCTTGCCGTGCTCCCGCAGGACATGACAGGCGCCCATCGCCATCAGGTCGTTGGCCGCGAACACCCCGTCCAGATCGGGGTGCTCGGTCAGCAGCCGCTCCATCGCCGCCTCACCGCTCTCCTGCGTGAACCGCCCCTCGGCGATCGCGATGTACGGGTGCCCGTTCCGCGCCATCGTGTCGCGGAAACCGGCCAGCCGCTCCTGCACGGCGGGCACGTCGAGCGGGCCGGTGATGGTCGCGATACGTCGGCAGCCCCGGGCGAGCAGATGCTCGGCGGCCAGCCGCGCCCCGTCCTGGTGGGCGACGTCGACATAGCTGATCCGGGCCGCGCGGGCGGGGCGCGCGTAGAGCACGGCCGGCAGCCCCGCGTCCGTGAGCATGCCCGGCAGTGGGTCCTCCGCGTGCGTCGAGACGACGAGCGCGCCGTCCGCGCTGCCCTGGCGCAGGAACGACACCACGTCCTCGCGGGCCCGTGACGTCTCGGCGAACATCAGCACCGGGTGCATCCCGCGCGGCCGCAGGTAGTCGACGACCCCGGTCACGACCCGGCCGAAGAACGGGTCGGCGAAGACCTGCCCCGTGAAGGACGCCCCGCTGCCCGCCTCGGCCCCGTCGCCGTCCGCGTCGGCCGGGGGCGCGGTCTCCTCCGGCTCCGGCTCGACGCCCGCGCCCGACACCACCAGCGCGATGGCGTCGGTGCGCCGGGTCACCAGGGAGCGGGCCGCGCGATTGGGCGCGTAGCCGGTGAGGGCGACGGCCCGGCGCACGGCCTCCTGAATCACCGGGTCGACATTCCGTACGCCGTTGATCACCCGGGAGACGGTGGCGCGCGAGACACCGGCCGCCCTCGCCACGTCCTCAAGGGTGGGTGTTCCGGCCGGTCGCAGATCATCCGTCATGAGCGCATTTATAGCATCAGCGGAGAGCGCTCTCCATCATGCTCCGAACCGTTATCGGATCCTTTCCCGGCCGAGTCCGGGCGCGGCAGCGCCATGAGCTTCGCGGCGAGCGGCAGATCGCCCGCCGAACGCCCGCCGAGCAGCGTGAACCCGCCCGGCTCGGTCTCCCAGCCGCCGCGCCCCGGCGCCCAGTGGGCCAGCGCGCGCCCGCCCACCCGGACCACCGCGACCGCGCTCTGCCCGGGGTCCGCCTCGACCGCCGCGTACCCGATCAGCCGGCGCACCGGCCGCTCGACGGCCGAATCGGTGCGGGCCAGGTAGACCTGCACCACCTCCCGGCCGCGCCGCCGCCCGCAGTTGCGCACCCGCACCCGTACGTCGAAGGGCTCCCCGGCCCGCACCGCCGCCGGGGCCGTCAGCTCCTCGTACGCCCAGCCGGTGTACCCGAGTCCGTGGCCGAACCAGTACGCCGGGGCCGTCCCGGACCGCAGCCAGGCGCGGTAGCCGATGTGCGGGCCCTCCGCGTAGCGCAGCCGGCCGTCGGCGTCGGGGGCGGTGCCGAGCACCGGTACGTCGTCCTGCGCGGCGGCCCAGGTGGTCGGCAGCCGGCCGCCGGGCTCGGTCCGGCCCAACAGCACGTCCGCCAGTCCGTCCCCGGCCTCCTGGCCCGGGAACCACGCGAGCAGCAGCGCGGGCACCCGGGTGTGCCAGGGCAGGGCGACCGGGCCGCCCGCGTTGACCACGACGACGGTGCGCGGGTTGGCCCGCGCCACCGCCCGGACGAGTGCGTCCTGCCCCTCCGGGAGGTCCAGGCTCTCGCGGTCGTGCCCCTCCGACTCGCTCTGCTCCGTGGTGCCCACGACCACCACCGCGACATCGGCCGCCCGCGCGGCGGACACCGCGTCGGCGAGCGCGGCGGCCGCGTCCCCGGCGGGTGGGGCGGCGGCGAGGACCGTCGCGACACCCGACCCCGGGGTGAGCGAGCGCCGTGCCACCACCTCCACCTCCCGGCCGGCGACCAGGGCGGCCCGGGCTGTGTGCAGGGGCGGGGCGACGTGCACCCGGGTCGGGTCGTCGCTGTCCAGCGGGAAGGTGCCGGACATCACCTCATGGCCGTCGACGGACAGCGCGATGTCGCCCCAGCCGCCCACCGCCCAGGTCCACACCCCGCTCTCGGCCGGGCGGAACAGGGCCCGGATCTCCACCAGCGCGGCATCGCCGGCCGGGACCGACGGCTCCACGATCCGCCCGGACAGCCGGTGCTCGGCGTGGAGTTCGGCCCCCGCGCCGTCGAGCAGCCGCACGAGCACCCCGGGTTCGCCGCTGCGCGGATCGCGCGCCCGGTCGCGGCCGAGCGGCTCCGGCACCCCCGACGGTGCGAGACCCGGCCGGTACGTCACCTCGGCCACCCCGTCCAACGCCTTCTCGATCCCGGCGAGCGGGGTCACCACGTGCTCGGGGAACACCTCCGCGCTGCCCCCGCCCTGGATGCGTACGGCCGTGGCGTGCGTACCGATGACGGCGACCGAGTCCAGCGCCGCCGGGTCCAGCGGCAGCACCCCGCCCTCGTTGCGGAGCAGCACCGCCCCGGCGGAAACGGCGCGCCGCAGCAGCGCCCGCCGCGCGTCCGGTGCCAGCGTGGGCCGCCGCACCGGCCGGGCCGGACCCAGCGCGCCCACCCGTCCCGCCAGCCTCAGCAGTCTTCGCACCTTGTCGTCGACCGCATCGGCGGACACCAGGCCCTGTTCCAGCGCGGCGAGCAGGCCGGCCGCCCAGGGACCGTCCGGGCCCGGCATCGCCAGGTCCTGGCCGGAGCGCGCGGTCTCCAGGAGGGAGCGCACGCCTCCCCAGTCGGAGACCACGAGCCCGTCGAACCCCCAGCCTTCCTTGAGGGGCCGCTCCAGGAGCGCGGAGGCGGACATGGTGACGCCGCCGACCTTGTTGTACGCGGACATGACCGCCCAGACCCCGGCCGCCACCGCTTCCTCGAACGGGGCTAGATAGACCTCGTGCAGGGTCCGCTCGTCCATGCGGACGTCGACGTTCAGCCGGTCCGTCTCGGCGTCGTTGCCCACGAAGTGCTTGGCCGTGGCCGCGACCCCGCCCGACTGGATGCCCCTGATGAGCGCGGCGCCGGTGCGCCCGGTGAGCAGCGGGTCCTCGGAGAAGCACTCGAAGTGCCGGCCGCCCAGCGGTGAGCGGTGCAGATTCAGCGTGGGGGCCAGGAGCACGTCGACCCCCTTGCGTCTGGCCTCCGAGGCGAGCAGGGCGCCCAGGTCCGTCAGCAGCCGCTCGTCCCAGGAGGCGGCGAGCGCGGTGGGGGAGGGGAGGACGAGCGAGGTCTCGCGTTCGTCCCAGGTCTCGCCGCGCACTCCGGCCGGCCCGTCCGAGAGGGTGAGCGGCCGCAGCCCCACAGCCGCTTCACCGTACGTACGCCAAGTGCTCGCCCCCGTCAGCAGACGGACCTTCCGGGCCGCGTCGAGCTTGTCGAGCAGCGGATCGGTCTCTTCGTCCGTCATGGCGGCCATGCTCCTTCGTGCACCGCGCTCCCATGGATCGGATCGGAGAGCGCTCTCCCGGCTGTCGCGCCCAGCGTCGCTGGCGGACGCCGACTGTGTCAATGGGAGCAGGGGCGGACTCCGGGAGCGAGCAGTTCGACGGGGATGCGCGCCTGCTCACATCACCGCGCGGGTCAATGGGAAGGCCACCGGTGCCTCCGAACGCTCCCTGGGTACCGCCTCGCCGCTCCCCTCCGACGTCCGCCGACCGTGTGCGCCGCGCGCCCCGCGCACGCCCTTGGGGCCGGTGGCCGAAACGTACCGTGGTCTTGTCATCACCCGCTGTCTGCACATAAGTTGACCGCTTGCGACATGTCCTACAGCCAGTGGGGGAGCCAAGTCATGGCCGCGAACGGACGGCACCGCAGATATCAGCCGAGCCGCATCAACCGGGCTTCGCTCACGGTCACGGCAGGAGGTGCGGGGCTCGCGCTCCCGCTCATCGCGGCCGCGTCGGCCGGCGCGGCGTCGGCGGACGTGTGGGACAAGGTCGCCGCGTGCGAGTCCACCGGCAACTGGCACATCAACACCGGCAACGGCTACTTCGGCGGGCTCCAGTTCACCCGCTCCACCTGGGCCGCGTACGGCGGTACGGACTACGCGCCGCGCGCCGACCTGGCCACCCGGGAGCAGCAGATCGCCATCGCCGAGAAGGTGCTGGAGGGCCAGGGGCCGGGCGCCTGGCCGGTCTGCTCCGGAAAGGCCGGCCTGACGCAGGGCGGCGACTCGCCCGACGTCAGCCCGCAGAGCGAGCGCACGGCCCGGGTCGCCACGCCCAAGAAGCCGGACAGCGCCTCCGCGACCCCGCGCAGGACGCAGACGAAGCCCGCCGAGGCGACGCCGACCCACGTGCCGGGCAAGCGTGACTCGTACACCGTGACGCCCGGCGACTCGCTCTCCGGAATCGCCGTCGACCGGCACCTCGAAGGCGGCTGGCAGCGGCTCTACGCGGCGAACCGCACGGTCGTCGGCGACAACCCGGACCTGATCTTCCCCGGCCAGCGCCTGAGCCTCGACCTGGCCGGGACGCCGAAGACGGCCACGAAGGCCGCACCGAAGACGGCCACGAAGGCCGAGCCCAAGGCTGCCGCGGCGAAGACCACCCCGAAGACGGCGCCGCAGAAGCAGCAGGCGAAGCCGCAGCCGAAGAAGACCGAGGCGCCCAGGACCCAGGCGCACAAGACCGAGACCCACAAGACCGAGACCCACAAGACCGAGACGCACAAGACCCAGGCGCAGAAGCACACCTCGCTCATCGCCCCGGTCGCGGCCCGCACCGGCACGCCGTACCACCAGGCGGGTTCCTGGTCCAGCGGCTACCACACGGGCGTCGACTTCCCCGTCCCCACCGGCACGTCCGTGAAGGCGATGGCGGCCGGCACCGTCGTATCGGCGGGCTGGGCGGGACCGTACGGCTACCAGGTCGTCATCCGCCACAGCGACGGCAAGTACAGCCAGTACGCGCACCTGTCCTCGCTGCTGGTGCGCGGCGGCCAGCACGTCGGCGGCGGTCAGCGGATCGCCCGGTCCGGCGCCACCGGGAACGTCACCGGACCGCACCTGCACTTCGAGGTCCGTACGGGCCCGGAGTACGGCTCCGACATCGACCCGCTGGCCTACCTCAGGGCGGGCGGCGTCAAGGTCTGAAGGCCCCTGCGGTCAACGGCCGTCACGCCGGCCCCGGCGGCCGGGCCGGACCGGTGCCCCGCGCCCGGCGGGCCGAACTCCACGCGTCCGGCCAGCCGTTCCAGAGGCGTCCGCATGGGCGGCGCCGGGGGAGCCGTCGACGGCTTCGGGCCCGCGGACTCGGATGAGGGCGGGGCGGCCGGAGCCGGCAGGACCTTCCCGGGGTCCTGCGGCTCCTCGGCGGGCGCCGGCTCCGCGCGCTCGGCGCCCATGCGTTCCGTGGTCAGCATGATCAGGCCGCCGGCGGCGACCACCCCGCAGGCCAGGGCGAGCACCGTGCCCGTGGTGCCGTGCCGGAACTGCTCGCCGAACAGCGTGATCCCGACCGCCGCGGCCACCACCGGGTTCACCACGGTGACCGTGGCCAGCGGGGCCGTCAGCCCCGCGCCCCGGTAGGCCGCCTGGGACAGCAGCAGGCCGGCGCCCGCGAGCGCCGCGATCACCAGCAGCGTCGGCAGCCCCGACCCCACCGAGCCCGCGGTCCACTCCATGGCCACGGTCTTCGTGTACACCGACGCGATGCCGAACGCGACGCCCGCCGCCCCGGCCAGCACCACACTGCGCAGCACCGGCCGGCGCAACGCCCGGGAGAGCAGGACGAGCGCCGCCACCGCGCCGAAGGTGACGACGGCCAGCATCAACTGCTGCGGGCGGCCCAGGGAGTGCGCGTCGGAGCTGCCGGTCAGCGCGAGCAGCCCGGCGAGTCCCACCGTCGCCATCACCGCGCCGCGCCAGGCCGTGGCCCCGGCCCTGCGGCGTACGAACAGGGCGGCCATCGGCAGCGCGAAGACGATCGTCAGCGCTCCCAGCGGCTGTACGAGGCTCAGTGGTCCGTACGCCAGCGCCACGACGTGCAGGACGGCGCCCACGCCGTTCAGCGTCACCGCCGCCCACCAGACGCGGTTGCGCAGCGGCGCGAGTGAGCGGCCGTCGGAGGCGGTGGCCACGCGCTCCTGGACGATCGCCCCGGCCGCGTAGGCGACCGCGGAGACCAGCGACAGCAGCACGGACGGCGCAAGGGAGCTCATGTACACCACGATCCCCTTTTGCAGCCGCCGCGTCGTCGTCCCTGAGGCGGCGATCCGGCGTACTGCTTTGGTAGTACGGGAGTAGTCAGGGTGTCCTCCTCCTGACGGTAGTCCTCCTCGCGGCGGACGTCAGAACGATCAACCGGCGGCGGTACGCGCGGCCACGAACCGTTTCACGTCACCGGACGGAACGTCACCGTCCGCCCCCTTGACGGGGATCACGGCCGAATCGAAGATTGATCGCGCTCTGACAACGTTGTCCTAAGGAGTAACCCCATGCATCGGACCCCACGGCCGAGACTGCGCGGCCCGGCGGCCGTACTCGCCGCCGTCGCCCTCCTGGGCGGTGTCCTTCTCCCCGGGGCCACGGCCGAAGCCGCCCCACGGAGCGACGGCCGGCTGACCGACCTGGTCAACCCGTTCATCGGCACCCAGAACGAGGGCAACACCTACCCCGGCGCCTCCGTGCCCTTCGGCATGGTGCAGCTCTCCCCGGACACCGGCCACAACACCGGTTACGACTACGGTGAGAACCACATCCGCGGCTTCTCCTCCGTCCACCTCTCCGGTGTCGGCTGCGGACTGGGCGGCGACCTGCCGACGCTGCCCACCACCGGGGACGTCACCGAGACCGACTACGCGAAGTACGCGGCGGAATTCAGCCACGACGACGAGACGGCGAGCCCCGGCTACTACCAGGTCGGGCTGAAGACCGGCATCGAGGCCGAGCTGACCGCCACCCAGCGCACGGGGGTGCAGCGCTACACCTTCCCGGCCACCGACAAGGCCAACGTCCTGCTCAACGCGGGCCAGTCGCTGCACCGGACGCTCTCCTCCGAGGTGGAGATCCTGGACAGCCGCACCGTGCGCACCGCCATCACCGGCAGCGGCTTCTGCCAGGACACCAAGCCGTACACGCTCTACACGGTCACCCGCTTCGACCGGCCGTTCACCACCTCCGGCACCTGGAACGGCGACACCGTCACCGAGGGTTCGGAGAAGTCCACGGCAGCCGACGCCCGCAACGGCGCCTGGCTGCGGTTCGACACCACCGAGGACCGCACCGTCGAGGCCACCACCGCCCTGAGCTACGTCGACGCCGAGGGCGCCGCGCTCAACCTCCGCGCCGAGGGCGGCCGCAGCTTCGACCGGGTCCGGCGCGCCGCGCAGCGCACCTGGGAGGACCGCCTCGAAGGCGTGAAGGCCAAGGGCGGCAGCGACGAACTGCGCCGCACCTTCTACTCCTCCCTCTACCGGTCCTTCCTCGCGCCCAACGTGGGCAGCGACGTGGACGGCCGCTACACCGGCTGGGACCAGAAGAAGCACCGCGCGAAGAGCTTCACCTACTACCAGAACTGGTCGCTCTGGGACACCTACCGCACGCAGGCCCAGCTGCTTTCGCTGCTCGCCCCGCGCGAGTCCCGCGACATGGCGATATCCGTCCTGCGCATCGACGCGGAGAGCGGCTGGCTGCCCAAGTGGGGCTACGGCACGGTCGAGACGAACATCATGACCGGCGACCCGGTCACCCCCTTCCTCACCAACGCCTACCAGCAGGGACTGCTGAGGGGGTACGAGGAGCAGGCGTACCGGGCCCTGAAGAAGAACGCGGACGGGGTGCCGCCCGCCGGCTCCGCACCGGTCGGCCGGGAGGCCAACGTCCAGTACCTGGCGGACGGCTTCGCCCCATACATCAAGGGCCGTCAGCACGCCAAGCCCGGCGACTCCGACTTCGACCACGGCGCCTCCGCCACCCTGGAGTACGCCCTGGCCGACGGCATGCTCGCCGAGATGGCCCGCGACCTCGGCCACGACGCCGACGCCGCGCGCTACGAGGCCCGCGCCCGGAACTACCGGAAGATCTTCGACCCCTCGACCGGTTTCTTCCGCGCCCGCGACGCCTCCGGAGCGTTCACCGGCCCCGCCGACCCGGCCGAGAGCGAGGGCTTCCACGAGGGCACGTCCTGGCAGTACCAGTGGATGGTGCCGCAGGACATCCCCGGCATGGTCGACCTGATCGGCGGGAAGGACGCAGCCAACCAGCGGCTCGACTCGTTCTTCGCGTACGACAAGCTCCTCGCCGACCCGGCGAAGACGGCCCGCGAGGTGTGGGTGAACGGCCCGTACGCGTACTACAACGCCGACAAGTACAACCCGCAGAACGAGCCCGACCTCATCGCCCCGTACACCTACCTGTCCACCGGCCGGCCGTGGAAGACGACCGATGTGGTCCACGCGGCCCTGACGCTCTTCACCAACGGTCCGACCGGCATGACGGGCAACGACGACCTGGGGACGATGTCCGCCTGGATGGTGCTGTCCTCCATCGGCGTCTTCCCGGTCCAGCCGGGCACCGACACCTGGGGCCTGTCCACGCCGGCGTTCGAACGCGTCGACATCCGGCTCGACCGCCGCTACTACCCGCGTGGGGCGCTCACCGTCAGCGCCCCCGGCACCTCCGCCACCGACCGCTACATCCAGTCCGCCCGGCTCGACGGCGCACCGCAGGCGCGTACGTACCTGACCACGGACGACATCCGCTCGGCCCGTTCGCTCTCCTTCACGGTGGGCGACGAGCCGTCGGCGTGGGGAACCTCACCCGAGGACGCCCCGCCCGCTCTGGACTGACCCGGCTGCCGCAACGGCCGAGCGCCCTTTCTCCGGTTCGGACGGGAGAAAGGGCGCTCGGCCGTTGCGGTCTCGCTAGGCGGGGAGCGAGGGGTCGATCGCCTCGGCGACGCTCGGGAAGACCGGAAGCGCGCTGTCGAGTTTCAGCACGCCGATCAGCCGCTCCATGAAGACGGAGGGCGCGGCCAGCCGCAGCCGGGGGCCGAGCGCGGTCTGCCCCTGAAGAAGCACGTTCACCGTCGTGGAGTCGGCGAAACTCACATCCGAGAGGTCGACGACGACCGGCCCGGTGCCCTCCAGCGACGCGTTCTCCAGCGCCGCGCCGAGGGGCGCGACGTTGTCGATGTCGAGGTCGCCGGTCACCGCGAGCACCAGCGCCCCTCGTTCGTGACGTGGGACGATCTGCATGGCGCGGCCGGCGCTGGGGGGTGGAAGCACGTTCACCTCGTGATGCACTGGACGGTGGGAAACCACCGGATCAGGCGGACAGTCCAATTCTGCCCCGTTCCTGCTCGCGGCGGGAATGCTCAACGATAAAAGTAACAGTTGCCATTTGACAACATTCTTCATCGGGCAACAATCTGTACCGAACGATCAACGAGTGCGCCCGTCCGAGGAGCGCCGTCAGAAACGCGGAAGCAGGGCTGCATGAAGCTAGGCGCTGTCCGCGACATCGTCGCGAAGCCGTGCGGCCGGACTCCGGTTTCCGGTGAGCCGCTGCGATGCCGCCGAGCGGAAGGCGGTGAGCCCTGCGGCCAGAGCCGCCACCTCGGAGGGCTGCATTCTTTCCAGTACGGCGGTGAGCTCCCGGGTGCGGATCGCCCGGTACTCCTCCAGCAGCTCCCTGCCCCGGCGGGTCAGGCGCAGCTCGACCTCCCGGCGGCTCGTCTGGCTCGGGTCCCGCTGGACCAGCCCCATGGCCTCCATCCGGTCGCAGAGCCGGCTCACCGAGGGCGCCCGCGAGCCCAGCGCCTCACCGAGCGAGCGGAGATTGCTCCCCTCCTGCTGCTCGATGACGAGCAGCGCGCGAAGCTGGGAAGGGGAGACCACGCCGAGAGCGGCGGCCTCCTGGCCCCGGCCCCACAGCACCTCCAGAAGTTCGGACGCGGCACAGACGTCCTCGGACACCTGTTCAGGGCGGTGAGGAAGTCCGGTGCGGTGGGGCATTCTTCCACTCTGTCACCCGTAACGTGCTCCTGTCAGCCTGGCTCCGTCCCCGCCACCCACCGAAGAACGGGCGAAACAGCGTGAATGCCCACACGGAGATCGAACGAGCGCTACGCGCGGCGGCACCGTATGCCCTGGTCGGGACGGTGCGCGACTTCCTGGTGAAAAAGTACGGGGCCCGCTCGGTGCAGCTGCTCCTGGCGGACTACGGAATGACCGTGCTCAACCCGGTCGACCCCTCCGACGGCCTCGCCCAGCCGCTCTCGATGCACAACAGCCCGCAGGGTCGTGCCTTCGGCAGCCAGCGCCCGCACGAGGGCCGCCCCGGACCCGACGACGCTGCCGACCACTACTTTCCGGTCACCGCCCGGGGTGAACGCCTCGGCATCCTCACCGTCCGGCTGCCGTCCGCGCGCTTCACCCCGCCGGTCTCGGAAGACCTCACCCATGTCGCCGAGCTCCTCGGGCACGAGATCGTCGTCGCCGACCGGGAAACCGACCACTACCAGCGGGCCCGCCGCACCACGCGCCTCACCCTCGCCGCCGAAATGCAGTGGCAGCTGCTGCCCGCCCGGTCCTTTACCGCCGCGGAGTACGCCATAGGGGCCCAGCTCGAACCCGCCTACGCCATCCACGGCGACAACTTCGACTGGGCGGCGGAGGACGATCAGCTCAGCGTGGCCGTGACCAACGGCCTGGGCGAGGGCATCCGCGCCTCGCTGCTCACCAACCTCGCCGTGAACGCGCTGCGCAACGCCAGGAGAGCCGGGATCGGCATCGCGGACCAGGCGGCCCTGGCCGACCAGGCCATCTACGACCAGCACCGCGGCGCCGCCCACGTCTCCACCCTGCTGCTCCGCTTCGACCTGGCCACGGGGTCGGTCGAAGCGGTGGACGCGGGCTCCCCGCAGCTGTGGCGTCTGCGCGGCCGCACGGTCACGCGGGTGGCCCTGGACGCCCAGCTTCCGCTGGGGATGTTCGAGGAGTCCCAGTACGTCGTCCAGCACCTCCAGGCCCGCCCGGGGGACCGGCTGCTGCTCGTCAGCGACGGGGTCTACGACGCGGTGTCGCCCCTCGGCGAGAAGTACGCGGAACGCGGCCTGGCCAGGGCGGTCCTCGCGACCCGGCTGCTGCCGGCGGCCGCGGTGCCGGGGGCGGTGCTGCGTGAACTGGCGGAACACCGCTCATCGGACACGCTCGACGACGCGCTGGTCATGTGCATCGACTGGTTCGGCCGACAGGACGGCCAGGGCTGATCCCCGGCGCGGCCGGCACCCGCCGACCGGCTCAGCTGCTGAGCGTGAACTCGGCCCGGATGCGCTTGCCGACCGGCACCCGCTCCGCCGTGACGCGGTCGCACAGGGCCACCACGATCTCCATGCCGTGACCGCCCAGGCGGCTCGGATCGGGGGCGTAGAACACCGGCAGCGCGCTGCTGCTGTCGTACACCGTGATGCTGATCCGCTCCGCCGTGCCCTCAAGCTCCAGCAGGTACGGGCCGTGGCTGTAGCGCTCGGCGTTGGTCACCAGCTCGCTCACCGCCAGCATCAGGTCGTTGCGGGTGTGGGTGCCGAGCACCGCCATCCACTCGGACACCAGCCTGCCCAGGAAACAGTCGGCCAGTGCCCGCGCCTGGGAAATGCACCCCGGCTCGCCGTCGAACACCTCGGCGCTGTGCAATGCCTCCGTGGGCGGACAGCTCCGGGGAGAGTCGTCCGGCCGGGAGATCGCCTGTTCGTTCATGTGCTCCAGCCAGGGCGCAGCGGGGGAGGTCGCAGACCTCTTTCTGGTGATCGTGTACCCACGTCGGGAGATCCCACTCCCAAGCAGCGTCAGCGAATATTACGCGCGACCGGGAAGCCGCACCACGGTGAGGAAGAACTCGTCGATCTGGCGCACGGCCGCGATGAACTGGTCCAGGTCCACCGGCTTGGTGACATAGGCGTTCGCGTGCAGTTTGTAGCTGCGCAGAATGTCCTCCTCGGCGGAGGACGTGGTCAGCACGACCACCGGGATGAGCGACAGCACGGGGTCCTGCTTGATCTGCTCCAGCACCTGCCGGCCGTCGTACTTGGGCAGGTTCAGGTCGAGCAGGATCAGGTCGGGGCGGGGCGCCTCGGCGTGCGCGCCGCGACGGTAGAGGAAGTCCAGCGCCTCCTCGCCGTCCCGCGCCACGTGGAGCGTGTTGCGGATCTTGTTGTCGTGGAACGCCTCACGCGTCATCAGCTCGTCGCCGGGGTCGTCCTCGACCAGCAGGATCTCGATGGGCATCTCGGGCATGTTCACGCGGTCTCTCCGGAAGTCTCGGCAGGAAGGGTCGGGCCGGCCGGCTCCGCGGCCGCGGGGGCGTCGACGGGCAGGCAGAAGTGGATACGGGCGCCCCGGCGGGACTCCGGATCGAGCCAGATCCGGCCACCGTGGAACTCGATGATCTTGCGGCACAGGGCGAGGCCGATGCCCGTGCCGTCGTACTCGTCGCGGGGGTGCAGCCGCTGGAAGATGACGAAGACCTTCTCGGCGAACTCGGGCGCGATGCCGATGCCGTTGTCCGTCACGGTGAAGTGCCAGTCGTCGTTCTCCCGCTCGCACTCGACCGTGATCACGCACGGCTCGTCCGGGCGGCGGAACTTGACGGCGTTGCCGATGAGGTTCTGCCAGATCATCGCGAGCGTCGTGGGGTCCCCGGTGACCGAGGGAAGCGTGTTCCCGCGGACGACCGTGGTCCCCGACTCCTCGATGACCAGCGCCAGATTGGTCATCGCCCGGTCCAGCGCCCGGTCCAGGTCGACCGGGCTCCAGCTGTCGTGGACGCGCCCGACGCGGGAGAACGTGAGCAGGTCGTTGATGAGCACCTGCATGCGCTTGGCGCCGTCGACCGCGAAGTCGATGTACTGCTTGCCCCGGCCGTCCAGCTCGGTCCCGTACCGCTTGTCCAGCAGCTGGCAGAACGACGCCACCTTGCGCAGCGGCTCCTGGAGGTCGTGCGAGGCGACGTAGGCGAACTGCTCCAGCTCGGAGTTGGACCGGCGCAGCTCGACCGTCTGCTGCGCGAGCAGTTCCTCCCGCTCCTGCGCGGCGTCGAGCTCCGCCACCAGCCGGCTGCGCATGTCCTCGACCGCCGAGGCCACCGCCCGTACGTCGGACGGCCCGCGCACCTCGATGCGACTCCGGCGGAACGTGGTGGACCGCACCCGCCTGGATGCCTCGGCCAGCGCGTTGAGGGGGCGCCCCACCATGCGCTGCAGCAGCACACTGAGGGAGATCACGCACACCAGGAAACCGATCACCAGGGCGGTCAGCACCCGGTCGCGGGTGTGGCGCGCGTCGTCCAGCTGGGTGCGCGCCCGGTCCCGGGCGGCGTCGAGGTGCGCCTGCTGGGTGCCGTAGAGCTGCCGCAGCTCGTCGAACGCGGCCTTGCTCGCACTGGTCAGGTCGGACGAGCGGGCGCCCGGCCCGTCGCGGCGGACGGTGGCGATCAGCGGGTCGGCGTGCACCCTGCGCCACTCCGCGGCGGCGGCGGCGATCCGGTCGAGGTCGCGGTTGTACAGCTCGCCGTCACCGATCGCGGAGCGCACCCGCGCCAGCCGGTCCTTCTCGGCCTTCTTGCCCGCCGCGAACGGCTCCAGGAACGAGGCGTCACCGGTCAGCGCGTAGCCCCGCACGCCCGTCTCCTGGTCGAGCAGCGCGTTCTGCAGCTGGAAGGAGGCGGAGCGGGCCGGCTGGATGCGGTCCACCAGCTCGGTGGTCCGGTCGGAGATGCTGGACAGGACGAGCCCCCCGGCCACCAGGCAGCCGCAGACCACGAGTACGAAGGCGCCCAGGATCAGATGGACCCAGTTCTGGACGGACAGCCGGGCCCGCAGCCCGGTGGCCGGCGCGGTGGTGTCGGGTATCTCACTGCTCATGGGGGGTGTTTCTCCAGCCGAGGTGCAGGACGGCCACGTCGTCGGCGAGACCCCCGTGGGGTGTCGCCGCCTCCGAGGCGCCCGCGACCAGTGCGTCGATGAATGGGCGGGCGGCGAGCTGGGCCCGGCTCCGAGCCATGTCGAGCAGACCTTCCTCACCCAGCCGGGTGCGCGGTCCGGTGCGCCCCTCGAAGAGGCCGTCGGTGAACAGGACGAGCCCGGCACCGGGTGTGAGTTCGAGATCGGTGACCGGCCACTGACCGTGCCCGGGCAGCAGGCCGAGCGCCATCCCGCCCTCGGGCTCCACCCACTCGACGTCGGTGCCGCGCCGCAGCAGCAGCCCCGGATGGCCGGCCCGGACGACGCGGACCCGGTCCCGGCCGGGCGGAAAGACCAGCGAGGTGACGGTCGCGAAGACGTGGGGATCGGAACGCTCGGCGACCAGGATGGACTCCAGCAGCCCGAGCTGCTGCAACGGATCGGTTCCGCACAGTACGGCCGTGCGCCAGGCCACGCGCAGGCACACACCGAGCGCCGCTTCCGCCGCGCCGTGCCCCGACACGTCGCCGATGATCGCCCGCACCGTGCCGTCGGCCGTCTGCACCACGTCGTAGAAGTCACCGCTGAGCAGACCGTGGGCGCGGCCCGGCTCGTAGCGGGCCACGGCCTGGAAACTGTCGTCGTTCAGCAACGGCACGGGCAGCAGGCCGCGTTCGAGGCGCGCGTTCTCCTGCGCCATCAGCTGGTTGGCCCGCAGGGCGGACGCCGCCCTTTCGACCTGCTTGCGCTGGAGGGCGTACCGGATCGCACGCGACAGCGCCTGCGGATCGAGCCGCCCCTTCACGAGGTAGTCCTGCGCTCCGGTCGCCACTGCCTCGAGCCCGGCGTCGGCCTCCGCGAGACCGGTCAGGACCACGATCGCGGCGTCCGGGGACGACTCGACGATCTGGGTGACGGACCGCAGACCGTGGACGTCGGGCAGGTGGAGGTCGAGCAGGACGCAGATGGGCGCCCGGTGCGCGCGCAGGTAGGCCAGCGCCTCGGACAGGGTCTTGCACCAGGTCAGCGCCGAGTCCAGCTCACCGTCGGCGAGCATCTCCTCGACGAGCAGCGCGTCGCCCGCGTCGTCCTCGACAAGCAGGATGGAACCGCTGACGTCCCAGACGGAGTCCCGGTCGTCCGCCCCGGGGACGGTCTGGACCGGGAAGGGTGCCGTAATGGGAGGCCGGGCCGGGGCGCCCATGCGCATCTCAGCCACGTTTCGCCCTCTCGTTGCCACCGTGCGGGCCACCCGCCGGTATGCATGAAGCATATGTGAACGACGCCCGCCGATTCGCCGCCGGACGCCGTCCGTCACGTCTTCGGCCACGCTGCGCCGCAGCGTGGCCGATAACAAGAGGGTGGGGAAGTGCCGGGAGCCGGGCGGATCACCCGGGTCCCGAGCGGTTATCAGGCTTCGACGGACATTCCCGCCCGCAGCCGCTTGACGATACGGGCCAGCAGCCGGGACACGTGCATCTGGGAGACGCCGAGCTCCGCCCCGATCTGCGCCTGCGTCATCTCGTCGCCGAAGCGCATCTGGACGATCCGGCGCTCGCGCTCGTCCAGCTGCTCCAGCAGGGGCGCCAGCGTGTGCAGGTTCTCCACGGTCTCCATGCCGGGGTCGGCCTCACCGATCACATCGGCGTACGACCGCTGCTCGTTGCCGGAGTCGGTCTCCGCGCTGGGGGTGTCGAGGGAGCCGGCCGAGTACCCGTTGGCCGCGACCAGGCCCTCGATGATCTCCTCCTCGGGCAGGTCCAGGTGGGCGGCCAGCTCGGCGACCGTCGGATCGCGGTCCAGCCGCGACGACAGCTCCTCCTTCGCCTTCGCCAGGTCGACCCGCAGTTCCTGGAGCCGGCGCGGGACGTGCACCGCCCAGGTGGTGTCCCGGAAGAAGCGCTTGATCTCACCGACGATGTAGGGGACGGCGAATGTGGCGAACTCCACCTCGCGCGAGAGGTCGAAGCGGTCGATGGCCTTGATCAGACCGATCGTGCCCACCTGGATGATGTCCTCGACGTCGTCGCCGCCGCGGTTGCGGAAGCGCGAGGCGGCGTACCGCACGAGCGAGAGGTTCATCTCGATGAGGGTGTTGCGCGCGTACTGGTACTCGTGCGTGCCCTCCTCCAGCGTCTGCAGCCGGTCCAGGAACATCCTCGACAGGGCGCGGGCGTCCTTCGGAGCGACCTTCCCGGTGTCCTCGATCCACGGCAGGTCCGCAGTCCCGGCGCCGTGCGGCGCACCGTCCTGCTCGACAAGCGTGCGCGCGTCGCCGAGGACTCCGCCGGTTCGCTCCGTTGTGGTCGCCATGATGTGTGACCCCTCCTGTCGCCAAGTGCTTCGCACACCGCCTGCCCCGTATCGCCGCGGTCATGCGCAACTGCCGCGAAAGTTTTTCGACCGCCTCTGCGCCCGGGGCCGCCCACCCGAATGGAGCAGCCCGGGAACCATGGCAAACTTGACCGGGGCGTTCGGCCCGCAGTAAGGCCAGCGGCACGATTACAGAGGAACGGCAATGACGGTGACAGAGGACGGCCCGGAGCTCGTGGCCGGAACCGAGGCATTCGGTCCCGGTATCGACCCGGAGCGGCTGGCCGTCTGCCTGAGCGTGCTCGACGAACTCGACACCATCGAGGTCGACCACCCGGACGCCATCGCCGTGCGCCGTGCCACGGCCGGGGTCTACCGGACCGTGAAGCAGCGCCGCCGCCAGGAGCGCCGGGCCGCCAAGACCGCGCACGACAAGGCGGTGACCGAGGCCACCGCCACCGGCTCGGCCGAGCGCATCGACGACGAGACCCAGGGCGTCCTGCCGTCCTCCTCCGCCGCCGCCGAGATCGCCGGAATCCTCCAGCGGCCCCGGTCCTGCTACGTGTGCAAGACGCGGTACGTCGAGGTCGACGCGTTCTACCACCAGCTCTGCCAGGACTGCGCCCGGGAGAACCGCGCCCGCCGCGACGCGCGCACCGACCTGACGGGGCGCCGGGCGCTGCTCACCGGCGGCCGCGCCAAGATCGGCATGTACATCGCGCTGCGGCTGCTGCGCGACGGCGCGCACACCACGATCACCACGCGCTTCCCCAACGACGCGATCCGCCGCTTCAAGGCGATGCCGGACAGCGACGAGTGGATCCACCGCCTGAAGATCGTCGGCATCGACCTGCGCGATCCCGCCCAGGTCGTCGCGCTGGCCGACTCGGTGGCCGCCGAGGGCCCGCTGGACATCCTGATCAACAACGCGGCCCAGACGGTCCGCCGCTCGCCGCAGGCATACAGCGAGCTGGTCGGCGCCGAGTCCGCCCCGCTGCCCGCCGGTGAACTGCCGGCCGCGGAGGTGATCGGCACCTTCGGCAGCGGCAGCGTCGACCGCGTCGCCGCGCTGCCCGCCCCGCGCGAGGAGCAGCTGAGCGCGCAGGACGTCACGGAGCTGGCCCTGGTCACGGGTTCCGCCTCGCCGGCCCGGATCGCCGCCGGCACCGCGATCGACGCGGGCGGGCTCGTCCCGGACCTGCACGACACCAACAGCTGGATCCAGACAGTCGACGAGGTCGAGCCGATCGAGCTGCTGGAAGTCCAGCTCTGCAACTCCACCGCGCCCTTCATCCTGATCAGCCGGCTCCGCCCGGCCATGGCGGCGACGGCGGCCAAGCACTCCTACGTGGTCAACGTCTCCGCGATGGAAGGCGTGTTCGGCCGCGGCTACAAGGGCGCCGGACACCCGCACACCAACATGGCCAAGGCCGCGCTGAACATGCTGACCCGCACCAGCGCCCAGGAGATGTTCGAGAAGGACGGCATCCTGATGACCGCCGTCGACACCGGCTGGATCACCGACGAGCGCCCGCACCCGGACAAGATGCGGCTTGCGGAGGAGGGCTTCCACGCCCCGCTCGACCTGGTCGACGGCGCAGCCCGGGTCTACGACCCGATCGTGCGCGGCGAGGCGGGCGAGGCCCTGTACGGCTGCTTCCTCAAGGACTACGCCCCCGCCAACTGGTAGCAGCGCGGGAGCGCGGTGCACGTGCTCGACGGAGACCCGGACGGAATGCTACTGGCCGGGTCTTTTCCGTATGCTGTGGCTGAAAGTGACTCATGGCACACGTTCCATCGAGCGCGGATGCGCTCATTTGGTTACTCTGATGTGAACGGACGTCATCGAGGAGTCCACAAACCCTCCTCGACCGTCCTGGGACAGGCTTGTCAACCAAGTCGCCGTCCCGTCCTGTACCCGGCGCCACCGCGACCGAGCTGTTCCTGCCCCTGCCCCCCATGGGCGGCTGATTCCCGGCAATGAGAACCGGAGCGTCGGCGACGCCCGGGGCTACGCGACACAGAGGAGTGCGCGGTGACGACACCGGAAATGACGAAGCACGAGGAACGACCGGCCGAACGGCACGGAAAGCCGGGTTCCGGCAGCGAGAAGCTCCAGAACATCGAGGTCTGGGCCAGGTCCGCGCCGATCCGTCTGGCCGGCTACGAGGAGGACCTCGCCGAGCCGCACATCCTGCCCGGCATCGACTGAGTACTGCGTGCTCGCGACGGGCCCCGGCCCCACCCCGCTCGGGGTGGGGCCGGGGCCCGTCGCCGTGGAGCGGCGCGCTCAGAACACCGCGCGCGCCAGCGCGGCCCCGCCGAAGGAGAGCCCCAGCCCGACGCCGACGGTGAGCAGGAGGTAGGCCGCGGCCAGAGTGAGCCGGCGGGCCGAATTCAGCGTCAGCAGTTCGTAGGAGAACGTCGACCAGGTCGACAGCGCCCCGCAGAAGCCGGTGGCCAGCAGCAGATTCAGCCGGGTGCTCAGATCGCCGTCGGTCGCCGCCTCGGCGATGAAGCCGAGGAACAGGGCGGCCCCCGCGTTGGCCGCGAAGGTGCCCCACGGAAAGACGCTGTGCAGGCGGAACTTCGCGTCCACCCCGAGGAGGTAGCGCACCGGCGCGCCGACCAGTCCGCCGGCCAGGACGAGCAGCCAGTCGGTCATGACGCCTCACCCCGCCGCCCGTAGGAGCGGCCGAACGAGAAGTGCGCCGCGAACGCTCCCGCCGTGACGGCCGCCAGCGCCGCCGCCACGGTCAGCGCCAGGCAGCCGACGGCATAGCCCGGCTGATGGTTCTCGAACAGCTGCCGCACGTTGTCCGTGTAGTGCGAGAACGAGGTGAACCCGCCGAGCACGCCGGTGCCGAGCAGCGGGCTGATCAGCCGGGGCGCTCCGGGGAAGCGCAGCTTCAGCGTGACCATCAGGATTCCCATCAGGAAACACCCCACCGTGTTGACCAGCAGGATCGTCCACGGGAAGGCGAAGGTCCCGGTCGGCCACAGGCGTTCGGCTCCGTACCGGGCGGCGGCTCCCGCGGCGCCGCCGACCGCGACGGCCGCCACGACCGTGATCTGTACGCCCGGGTGGTGATCGGGGTGGGAGTGCCGGTGCAGCTGCATCTTCTGGGGCATTCAGCGAACGTACGGACGACGGCCGTGGATCACGAGCGCGATGCACGGCGTGGTCCGTGGCTCCACCCGAGTGGGCTATTCGAAACCAACTCGACGCGATAATCAGACTTTTATGTGGCTTTATGGCATATGTCAGGAATGACGCGACTGCCTGTCACGCCTGAAACCACCCCTCTTTCTGACGAGACGCTGGAGCACGCCTTGCCCCTCGCCGAGCCGGACCTCGTCCGGCGGCTGGAGAGCCGCCAGCCGTCCGCGTACCTCCTGGCCTCCCTGCGGGGCTTCGGCCAGGTCGACTTCCAGGCCAGTCTGTTCACCGGAGCCGCGATCCTCGCCGCCTTGTGGGCGGCAGGCTGGGAGACCGGCCTGTTCGCCACGCTGGGCACGCTGGTCGCCACCGGCGCCGCCTATGTGCTGGCCGTCGACCGGGGGAGCATCGCGCTCGGTGTTCAGGGGTTCGCCGGCTGCCTGACCGGCATCGCCCTCGTCTCCTCGCTGGGCAACCACCCGGCCACCTATGTGCTGACCGTCGTGGGCGCCGTCCTGTGCGTCATCCTCATGGCGACCCTCGCCACCTTCCTCACGCCGTACAGACTCACGCCCATGACCGCGCCGTTCTGCCTGGTCTCCGGGGTGATGGTGGTGGGCGCGCCGTCGTTCGACCGCGTCTGGCACGGCGCCCCGGCCGCCGTGTCCAGTACGACGAGCGGCGACACCGGGATCACCTGGAACGACCTGTGGCACGCCTTCTTCAACAACGTCTCGCAGGTCTTCCTCGTCGAGAGCTGGTACGTCGGGCTGATCATGCTCGTCGGACTCGCCCTGGCCGGCCTGCGCGTCGTGCTCTACGCGGCGGCCGGCAGCATCGTCGGCATCATCACCGCCTGGCTGCTGGGCGCGCCGACCGACCTGATCGCCAACGGTATCTACGGCTACAACGCGGTGCTCGTCGCCATCGGTCTCGGGGTCGTCTTCATGGCGAACACCGTCTGGACCGCGGTCTACGCGATGTTCGGCGCGGCGGTCAGCACGGGCCTCACCGCGGCCCTGACGTCCTTCTTCAAACCCTTCGGCGGCCACACCTTCACCTGGCCGTTCATCCTCACCACCTGGACGCTGCTGGCGGCCGTGCCCCTGCTGCCGCGCCTGCGCCGCAGCGACTGACAGGGCCCGGGGCCCACCGGGCCCTCCGCCCTCGCCCTCCCACCGCACCATCCCGAGGAAGGTACCCACGATGAACCTCGCCCCTCGCGAGATCGACAAACTGCTCGTCTACGTCGTGGCCGACCTGGCCCGAAAGCGCCAGGACCGCGGCCTCAAGCTCAACTACAGCGAGTCGGTCGCGCTGATCACCGAGGCGATCCTCGAAGCCGCCCGCGACGGCAAGAGCGTCGCGGACTGCATGGAACTGGGCCGCCACGTCGTGGGCGAGGCCGACACCATGGACGGCGTACGGGAAATGCTCGGCCTCCTCCAAGTCGAGGCGTCCTTCGTGGACGGCACCAAGCTCGTCTCCTGCCACGACCCCATCGGTGGCTGACCCATGGCCAAAAGCGGGGCCGTCATCGCCGTGTGCGGCCACGAGGCCGCGTACGGACGTGCGCTGGAAGGACGCCTGGACCCGCGCGTGAGCATCGTCTCCAGCGGGCGGGCGCTCTTCCGGGCCGTCGCCGCGCACCTGCGCCGGGGCGAGGCCGGTGTGGTCGTCCCCATGACGCTGGGCCGCGAACCCGGTCTCGTCGCCGACACCGCCCGCACCCTGCGCGCGGTCCCCGGTGCCGGGCCCGGCACCACGCTGCTCGCCGAACCCTTCGGCACCGCCCAGCACCTCGTCGCCTGGCTGCGGGCCGCCGCCGGCCGGGTGGCCGACGACTCCGCGCTCCTCGTCACCGCCCCTGCGGGCGACCCCTTCGAGGACGCCGAGTTGTACCGCGTCGCCGCGCTCGTACGCCGCTACGGCCGCCACGCCCTGGTCGAGGTCGCGTTCGACGGGGGCGCCCCGGACCCTGCCGAGGGCGTACGGCGCTGTGCGCTGCTCGGCGCGGACCGCGTGGCGCTGCTGCCGGCCTCGTTCGCACCCGTGGACGCCGGGGGCGCGCCGCCCGTGCCCGCCGAGAGCGCGGGCCCCCTCATGCCGGCCTCCGCGCTGCGCCGGGTGCTGGACGAGCGGGTGGCCGACGCCCGGCGGCGCTGGGCCGAGCACGGCGACGACGGCATCGCGGCCGGGCTCTCCGCCGCCGACCACCACGGCCACGCCCACACCCACCCACCGGGCGAGGGCCACGAGCACGGCCACAGTCACAGCCACCCGCACGGCCACGGCCACGAGCACCGGCACCACCACCCGTCCGCCGATGGAGCGGACCGAGTCATCGGGAGCATCGCATGACGTTCCGTCAGAAGTATCTGTACGGCAAGGACCCCATCGAGCTCAACGCGGGCCGCCGCACGCTGAAGGTCACCGTGAGCAACACCGGCGACCGGGCCGTGCAGATCGGATCGCACTACCACTTCTTCGAGGTCAACTCGGCGCTCTCCTTCGACCGCGAGGCGACGCTCGGCATGCACCTCAACATCGCCGCGGGCACCTCCGTACGGTTCGAGCCCGGCGGTTCGCGCGAGGTCGAGCTCTGCGCGTACGCCGGAACCGGCCGGCTCACCGGCTTCAGCGGGCTGCTCAACGGGAGCCTCGCCTCCCACCCCGCGCGCGTCGAAGCCGTCCGCAAGGCCATCGAACGCGGCTACCAGGGTGCGCAGAGCACTCCCGCCGCCATGAGCGCCGAGGACGGCTCCAAGGAGGAGCACAAGGGCTCCGGCAAGAGCGGGTCCAAGGATTCCAAGGCCGCCAAGGACAAGAAGAAGGGTTCGCGCTGATGCCCATCCTGCCGCGCAAGCAGTACACCGACATGTTCGGCCCGACGGTCGGCGACCGCTTCCACCTCGCCGACACCAACCTCGTCGTCGAGGTCGAGAAGGACTACAGCGAGGGCCTGTACGGCGATGAGGTCCTCTACGGCGGCGGCAAGACCATGCGCGACGGCATGGCGTCCGACCCGCAGGCCACCGCCGCCCAGGGCGCGCTCGACACCGTCATCACCAACGTGGTCGTCATCGACCCCATGGTGGGCGTCGTCAAGTGCGACATCGGCATCAAGAACGGCTTCATCGTCGGCATCGGCAAGTCCGGCAACCCGCAGACGCAGAACAACGTCGACCCGGACCTGGTCATCGGACCCGGCACTGAGGCCATCGCCGGCGAGCACCTGATCGCCACCGCCGGCGCCATCGACACCCACGTCCACCTCATCGCCCCGCAACAGGCCGAACAGGCGCTGACCAACGGCATCACCACCCTCATCGGCGGCGGCACCGGCCCCACGGACGGCTCCAACGGCACCACCTGCACCCCCGGCCCGTACAACATCAGCCTGCTCCTCCAGGCGGCGGAGACCCTGCCGGTGAACCTCGGCATCATGGGCAAGGGCAACGGCAGCCTGCCGGGGGCGCTCGAGGAGCAGATCGTCGCGGGCGCCTGCGCGCTCAAGGTGCACGAGGACTGGGGCTCCACCCCGGCCGTGATCGACAACGCGCTGAACGTCGCGGACGAGCACGACGTCCAGGTGGCCATCCACACCGACAGCCTGAACGAGGGCGGGTTCTTCGAGGACACCCGTTCCGCCATCGACGGCCGTGCCATCCACACCTTCCACAGCGAGGGCGCGGGCGGCGGCCACGCCCCCGACATCCTGCGGGTCACCGGCGAGCCGAACATCCTGCCGTCCTCGACCAACCCGACGCTGCCGTACACCAAGAACTCGGTGGACGAACTCCTCGACATGGTGATGGTCTGCCACCACCTCAGCCACGACATCCCCGAGGACGTCTCCTTCGCCGACAGCCGGGTCCGGGCCGAGACGATCGCCGCCGAGTCCGTGCTGCACGACCTCGGCGTCATCAGCATGTTCTCCTCCGACTCCCAGGCGATGGGCCGCATCGGCGAGTCCGTGACCCGGGCCTTCCAGACCGCGCACCACTGCAAGGACAAGCTGGGTGTGCTGGAGAGCGACTCGGAGCGCAACGACAACCAGCGGGTGCTGCGCTACCTCGCCAAGGTCACCATCAACCCCGCCATCGCCACGGGCATCTCCGACTACGTGGGCTCGATCGAGAAGGGCAAGCTCGCCGACATCGTGCTCTGGCCCATCCACTCCTTCGCCGCCAAGCCGAAGATGGTCATCAAGGGCGGCCTCGTCTCCTGGGCCCAGATGGGCGACCCCAACGCCTCGCTGCCGACCCCGCAGCCGGTCACCTACCGGCCGATGTTCGGGCAGTACGGCAAGGCGCTCCAGGCCACCCACGCCACGTTCATGTCGCAGGCGGGCATCGCCGCGGGCGTGCCGGAGACGCTCGGCCTGGAACGCAAGGTCCTGCCCGTGCGCCGCACCCGCACCATCGGCAAGCACAACATGGTCCGCAACGACGTCCTGCCGGACGTCCAGGTCGACCCGGAGACGTTCAAGGTGACGCTCAACGGCAAGGTCGCCACCATCGACCCGGCCGAGACGCTGCCCCTCAACCACCTCTACTTCCTGGTCTAGGGCCGATGTACCGCAAGGAAGGCGACATCGCGGGCGAACCCGGCCCGGCGGGGACCACGGCCGCCGTGGGCCTGGGACCGCTGCTGGTCAGCCTCCAGCTGACCGACTCCGCGTTCCCGAGCGGCTTCTACACGCTCTCGCACAGCCTGGAGGGCTTCGCCCAGGCGGGCGCCGTGGACGCCGCGAGCCTGCCGCTGCTGCTCAAGGACCTGCTGCTGCACGGCGTCGGTCCCGCCGACGCCACCGCGCTCGCCCTCGCCCACCGGGCGACCGCCGCGGGCGACGTGGAGGCCGTCGTCAGGATCGACGAGCACCTGTTCGCCACGAAGCTGGGCCGCGAGATGCGCCAGGCCGCCACGCGGACCGGGCGCCAGCTCCTGGACCTCGGCCACGAGGTCTTCGGCCGGCCGGAGATCGGCGACTACTTCGGCCGGGTCGTACGCCGTGAGGCCCCCGGCACCCAGGCGGTGGCGGCCGGGGTCGTCTACGCGGCGACCGGCGTCCCGGTCCGCCAGGCCGTCGCCGCCGACCTGTTCGCGTTCTGCGTCAGCTTCGCGGGCGCCGCCCTGCGGCTGCGGCTGACCGACCACCGCACGGCGCAGACCCTGCTCAGGGGCGCGGCGCCGGTCATCGAGACGGCCGTCGACGCGGCGCTGCGCAGGGAACTGGACGACGTCGGCGCCACCGTCTTCGCCTCGGACGTCATGTCGGGCCGTCACGAACGCGCCGAGGCCCGGCTCTTCGCGAGCTGAACCCACCCCCACCACTCACCAGGGAGCACCATGGACGACAACGTACTGCGGGTCGGCATCGGCGGACCCGTCGGTTCCGGCAAGACCGCGCTCATCGAGGCGCTGGTGCCCGTACTGATCGAACGCGGCCACCGCCCCGCCGTCATCACCAACGACATCTACACCCAGGAGGACGCCCAGCACGTCCGTCGCACGCTGGCCGGCGTCCTCGAACCCGAGCGCGTCGTCGGCGTCGAGACGGGCGCCTGCCCGCACACCGCCGTGCGCGACGACCCCACGATGAACCTGGCGGCCGGCGCCGAGATGCTGGAGCGCTTCCCGGACACCGACACGCTGCTGTACGAGTCCGGCGGCGACAACCTCACCCTGACGTTCAGCCCGGCCCTGGTCGACCTGTTCCTCTTCGTGCTGGACACCGCCGAGGGCGAGAAGATGCCCCGCAAGCGCGGCCCCGGCATCACCGACTCCGACCTCCTGGTCATCAACAAGATCGACATCGCGCAGTACGTGCGCACGGACATCGGCGTCATGGAGTCCGACGCCCACCGGGTCCGCGGGGATGGCCCCGTCGTCCTCACCGACTGCCTGACCGGCGTCGGCATCGACGAGATCGCCGGCTACCTCGAATCGCGCCGCAAGGTGCTGATCTGACATGCCGCTCGCCCCGCAACGGCCGAAGGCAGGCCGGCTCGCCGAGGAGTACTACACCGCCGTCCGCGTCCCCCCGGACGTGGCGGCCCTCGCCTCCGTCCCGGACACGCTGGCGCCCGGCTCGCCGGCCAAGGTCGGCATCCTCGACCTCGACTTCGCCGTACGGGGCGAGCGCACCGAACTCGTCGGGCGCTACCAGAAGACCCCGCTGCAGATCATGCGGCCGCTGTGGATCGACCCCGCGATGCCCGGCATGGCCTACGTCTATCTGATGGCGACCGGCGGCGGCATCGCCCAGGCCGACCGCTACCGCATGGACTTCCGCTGCGGCCCGGACACCCAGGTCCACCTGACCACCCAGGCCGCCACCAAGGTCTTCAAGATGGAGCACGACTACGCGAGCCAGCGGGTGCACCTGACGGCCGAGGCCGGCAGCTACGTCGAGTACCTGCCCGACCCGATGATCCCGTTCGAGGACGCGCGCTTCTACCAGCGCACCGAGGTCACCGTCGCACCCGGCGCCACGGTCCTCGTCGGCGACACCCTCACCGCGGGCCGGCTCGCCCGGGGCGAGCGCCACGCCTACCGGACGCTCGCCACCGACCTGCGCGTCAGCAGGCCCGACGGCACCCTCCTCGCCGTCGACACCCTGCGCCTGGCCCCCGGAAGGACGGGCCACGGTGTGCTCGGGCCCGGGGTGTTCGCCGGGCACGACCACGTCGCCTCGCTCTTCGCCGTGACCGACCGCGTCCCGGCCACCGGCCTCGCCGACACCCTGCACGAGGCGCTCGCCCCACTCGGCGTCCTGTACGGGGTGAGCGTGCTGCCCCGGGACTGCGGCGCCTGGGTGCGGCTGCTCGACGACAGCCCGATCCGGGTCGCCGCCGCGCACCGGGCCGCCTGGCACGCCGTACGCCGGCTGCTCACCGGCCACCCGCCGCCGGACCTGCGCAAACCGTAGCCCCCCGCCCCCCCACCCCCACACGAGGGACCGCCGATGATCACCGCTCCCGCGCCCATGCCGGCCGCGTACGACTCCGGGGACACCGCCTGGCTGCTCGCCGCCACCGCCATGGTCCTGCTCATGACGCCCGGACTCGCGTTCTTCTACGGCGGCATGGTGCGCACCCGGCACGTGCTCATGATGATCAAGATGAGCTTCGCCGCCCTGGCCTTCGGCACCCTCGTCTGGTGGGTCATCGGATACACCCTGGCGTTCGGGCCCGACGTGGGAGGTGCCGGGCTGATCGGGAACCTCGACCACGTGTTCATGAAGGGCATCCAGCTGAACACGCTGAGCGGTGCCATCCCCACGTACATCTACAGCACCTTCCAGATGGGCTTCGCCATCATCACCGTGGCGCTGATCAGCGGCTCGATCGCCGACCGTGCCACGATGAGAGGTTGGCTCGTCTTCGTCGTGCTGTGGCTGCTGATCGTCTACATTCCCGCCGCGCACTGGGTGTTCGACAAGGACGGCTGGATCGTGAAGCACCTCGGCGCCCTCGACTTCGCCGGCGGCCTGCCGGTGGAGCTCAACTCCGGGGTCGCCGGGCTCGCCGTCGCCCTGGTGCTGCGCGCACCGCGCGACTTCGCCCGCCGTGAGGAGCGCCCCAACAACATCCCGCTCGTGGTCGTCGGCGTCGGGCTCCTGTGGTTCGGCTGGTTCGGCTTCAACTCCGGCTCCGCGCTCACCGACCAGGGCACGGCCGCCGCCGCCTTCATCAACACCCAGCTCGGGGCCGCGGGCGCCATGGTGACCTGGCCGCTGGTGGAGAAGTGGCGCACCGGACGGGTCACCACCATGGGCGTCGTCTCGTCCGCCGTCGCCGGCATGGTCGCCATCACCCCGGCGTGCGGCGAGATCAACACGCTCGGCGCGGTGATCACCGGCCTCGTCGTCGGCGCGGTGAGCGCCTTCGCGATCACGCTGAAGTTCCGCTTCAACGTGGACGACACGCTCGACGTGGTGGGTGTGCACGGGGTCGGCGGTCTGATCGGCCTGATCATGGTCGGGCTCTTCGCCACCGCGCGCGTCAGCGGCAAGGAGGGCCTTTTCTACGGCGGCGGCTGGGGCCTGCTCGGCAAGCAGCTCGTCGCCATCGTCTCCATGATCGCCTTCTCGTTCATCCTCACCTGGATCATCGCCAAGGCCGTCGACGTGACCGTCGGCTTCCGGGCGAAGGAGGAGTACGGCAACGTCCCGGGCGAGGAGGTGGAGCGGGCGTACGACTTCCAGACCGCCGAGCGTCTGGGCGCACTGGTCTCCGGCAAGCGGGTGGAGAGCGACGACGAACTGGTCAAGCAGATCACCCGGCTGCTGCGCGCCCGCGAGAACGACAACTAGGTTCTGCCCGGCGGACCTTCCCGGGCCCGGGAAGGTCCGCCGGGCAGGGCACCAGCCGCTACCTCCTGGTCGGCCGCAGGAAGTCGCGCACGAACGTGCGGTGCCACCAGCAGCCGGTGGCCCGCAGCTCGTGCCAGGTGGTGAACCGGTAGCGGAAGACCCTGGCCCGCACCTGGGCCGGCGGGGCGCCGGGGAACGGGTTGTGCCGCAGCAGTCGCAGCGTGTCCCGGTCGTTCTCCAGCAGCCGCTCCACGAACGGGCCGAACCAGGCACGGGCGTACGCGGGCGACAGCGCCGCGAACCACATCATCCAGTCCAGCCGCAGATGGTACGGGGCGAACTGGCGCGGCAGCCGCCGCGGATCGCCCGGCTTGCCCCAAAAGCCGTACTCCTTCCACACCGTGCCCGGGTGCACCATCGCGTCATCGGTGCCCTCGACCACCACCTCCAGCCGGACCCGGCTGACGCTGCCGAACGCGCCGTACGTGTTGACCAGGCGCAACGGGTCGAAGGAGCGGTTCATCACCTGACGGCGGGAGACCAGATTGCGGGCCGGGCGGTAGCTGAGGGCCAGGACCAGGGCGGTCACGGCGATCACCACCACCTCGTACCAGAGCGGCGCACCCCGCTGGGCGGGCGGTTCGGACAGCGGCGACCAGTCGATGACCGGCAGGGCGAGCGTGATGGTCAGCCAGTTCAGCCAGGCGAAGTTCCCCGAGAGCACCAGCCACAACTGCGTGACGATCATCAGGCCCGCCGCCACGCTCGCCACCGGCTGCGGGGTGAGGAGCAGGACCGGGACGAGCAGCTGCGTCACATGGTTGGCCGCCGCCTCCATACGGTGCACGGGCCGGGGGAGACGGTGGAAGAACCAGCTCAGGGGCCCGGGCATCGGCTGGGTCTCGTGATGGAAGTCCAGGCACGTCAGCTTCCGCCAGCAGGCGTCACCGCGCCACTTGATGAGCCCGGCGCCGAACTCCAGCCGGAAGAGCAGCCACCGCAGCAGCCACAGCACGAGCACCGGTGGCGCCGTGCCCGCGTTGCCCAGGAAGACGGCGAGGAAGCCCGTCTCCAGGAGCAGCGACTCCCAGCCGAAGCCGTACCAGACACCGCCGACCTGCACGATCGACAGATACAGCAGCCACGGCAGGGCCCACAGCGCCATCGCCGCCCCCAGCGGCACCCGGTTGTCCACGCCCGCGACGAGCGCGACGGCGAGGGCGCAGCCCGTCCAGGCGACCGCGGTGAAGGAGCGGTCGGAGTAGTGGAGGCGGAAGAGGCCCGGGGCGGTGCGCCAGGTCGTGCGCCGCAGGACGCCGGGGGCGGGCAGCATGCCGCGCTCGCCGATCAGCGCCCGGAACTGGAGCGCGGCGGTGAGGAAGGCGGCCAGGTAGATGACGGCAAGGGCCTTCTGGAAGACCAGCCGGCCCAGCCAGTAACCGTCTGCGGTGAACCACTCCATCGCTACCAGTATCGGCCCGCGGCCCCCTGGGCGCGGGACGTGCCCGGAGCGCCGTCCGTTTGCGGCGGAACGGGAAGTGCGGCAGACATGAGGGGAGCGAACCGGGAGACCGGTGACCAGGCAGGAGACCCCTTCGTGCACCCACGCATACGTCTGCGACGCACCGTGTCCGCCCTCCTCCCCGTCGGCCTCCTCCTCGCCGCGGGCTGCGCCCCGGACGCCTCCCCGCCCGCCGGGACGGCCGACGACGACGTCCTCCTCCAGCCGGCCGCCGATCCCGGACCGTCCCCGTTCACCGGTTCCACGGCGAGCGAGCCCGGCGCGGCGCCGGGTACACGCTCCGGTGACCGCTCCACGTCGGCCCCCGGCGACGGGAAGCCGCTCACGCGCACCGGATCGACGCCCGGCCTCTACGGTGGAACGCGCGCCGTCCCGTCCTGCGACGTCGAGACCCAGATCCGCATGCTTGCCGCCGACCCGGCCAGGGAAGAGGCATTCGCGCGCACCGTCTCGGTCGCCCCCGGCCAGGTCCCCGCCTTCCTGCGGGCCCTGACCCCCGTCCTGCTGCGCGCCGACACGCTGGTCACCGCGCACGGCTTCCGCGCGGGCTCCGTCACGGCGTTCCAGTCCGTGCTCCAGGCGGGCACCGCGGTCATGGTCGACGGCCGCGGCGTCCCGCGCGTCCGCTGCGCCTGCGGCAACCCCCTGGACCCGCCGGCCCGGGGGGCGGGGGCCACGGCCGGCAAGGGCGAGCGGTGGGAGGGGTTCGACCCGGCGCGGACCGTCGTGATCGAGCCCGCGGCCCGGCCAGTCCCCGAGCTGGTGATCGTGGATGAGCAGCATCAGGCGTGGATCGCGCGGCCCTCGGGCGACGAGGGCGCCGGGGACCGCGCCCCCGCGGTGCCGCCGCCCTACGGCCCCGGCACCGACATCACAGGGCCGCTCCCCGAGGCGCCGCCGACCGGTACCGAGGAGCCGCGGGCACCGAAGAAGTCCGCGCGGCCCGAGAAGCCGGCGGAACCGACACCGTCGCGCCCCCTGCCGCCCGGGGACTGCCCGACGCCCGCCCTGCCGACGCCGCCCGGCGAGCCGGCGGGCGGCGTCGGCGTACCCGCCCGGTCGCCCGGGGAGACGCGCTGCCCGACGCCCACCGGCGTGCCCTCCGACAGCCCCACGGACGGGTACCCGGACGAGTCGTCCGAGCCGGAGCCCGACGACCCGCCGCAGGACGTGGTGCCGCCCATGACCGATGAACCGCAGACGTCCATCAAGCTGCCCCGGAACGACCGGCCGGCGGCCCGGTGAGGGGGCGCGGCCGGCTCACTCCTCGGTCGGCAGCCAGTTCCCGTGGAGGCCCAGCGGGACCCGCACCGGAATGCGCACCCGGGCCACCGGGCCCGACGCCGGGTCCTCGGACGGAATGACGAGCAGCCAACTGCTCGCGTCGGTGCGGTCGGTGGCATAGGTCATCCAGTAGCCGGCCTCGCCGGGGCCGGTGCCCGGAACGGGAGCGAAGACCGGCTCGCCCACCGACAGGTTTCCGGCCCGCCACGCGACATGCGGGCCCGAGGGGTCGCCGCCGTCGTACCAGCGCAGTTCGTCGAACTCGCCCGGCAGCAGATCCGGGTTGCCCGAGTCCGAGGCCACGGCCAGCTGGCGGTGGCGCCGGCCGATCAGGCGGTCGTCGGTGCGGGGGAGCTCCATCCGGGCGTCGTCCAGGACGGTGCGGCGCATGCTGCCCGCATCGGGGTCGATGACCGCGCGCACCAGGCCCGCTCGGTTGGGTCGTCCGGCCTCGTCGGGAGTGCCCATGGCCAGGCGCGTCCACTGCACGTAGTCGAGCACCACGTCTCCGCCGTCCGGTTCGGTGTCGAACGCGTTGACCGTGTGCCACAGCCAGAAGGCGTCGTCGGCCGCCCAGCGCACCGGGCCGCCGTCGCGGGGGACCAGGGCGACGCGGGTGCCGCGTTCGGGACGCCAGTCGATCATGGAGCCGCCGTTCATCGCCGCGTCGATGTCGAAGAACACGGGCGCCAGCACGATCACCAGGAAGCGCGGTGTGAGCGCCATGTCGTGGATCATCATCGGCTCGTCCACCCCGTCGATCGTGGTGGGACCGCGCACCACGTCGCCGAAGGGGCCGATCGCGGACCAGGTGAGGTAGGGCGCTTCGAGGCCGTAGCAGAAGACGAGCATCTCGCCGGTGACCGGGTCGATCTTGGGGTGCGCGGTGATCCCGGCCGGCAGCGCCCCGCCGAACGTCTCCTTCCCGACGGTCCCCAGCTCCGGCGTCATCAGGAACGGGCAGTCGGACTCGGCGAGCGCCAGCAGCCGTCCCGCGTGGCGCACCACGTTGATGTCGGGCATGTCCCGGAAGGTGTTGGCCAACTCCGGCTCGACGTCCGGCGCCTGCGGCAGGATCATCGACTCGATCCCGCCCCACAGCGCCCGCCCGGCCCGCTCCTCGGCGACCACGGCGGGGGTCCGCACGAACCGGTTGCGGTAGCGGGCGCGGCCGCCGGAGATCCACACCCCGTGCAGCATGCCGTCCCCGTCGATGGGGTAGAGGTACGAACCGATCGGTGTGAAGCGGGGGTTGGGCCCGTTGCGCAGGAACACCCCGTCCAGCTCGTCGGGCAGAGCGCCCGTGACGTGGAGATCCGCCTCGTCCACCTCCTCGGTGACCGGGGCGAAGCGGCCGGAGAGATGGACGACACGGCTCGGGTCGAAGGGGTGTGCGGTATGTGCGGCCATGGCGGCCTCCCTCGCCGGGGCGGTGCGCACCCGGATGCGGGCCGGGCTGACCCTTCATTCAATCTCCGGCCCCGGCCCGTCGCAACGCGGAACGGATGTCGTCCGCACGGGATGCGGCGGTCTTCCCGAGGGCCCACCATGGAAGGCGCGGCAGGTCGCCGTGCCGGGCCCACGCCCTTCGGAGGTGTCCGGTGGATCAGGTCCGTTCCGGGCGGCGCACCGGGAACCTCTTCTTCGCGTTCGCCCCGTGGATCATCTTCATCGTCATCGCCTCTCCCAGTACCTGGGAGTACGCGGCGCTGGCCGCCCTGGTGGCCGCCGTCGCGCTCAACCTGCCGGACATGCGCCGCGGTTCCTTCAAGATCCTTGAGGCCACCGGCATCGTCTTCTTCGCGGTCCTCAGCGTCCTGGCGCTGTTCCTGGACCGGCAGGACCTGTACTGGGTGGAGCGGTACGCGCAGGTCCTGTCCAGCGGCGTGATCGCGGTGGTGGCCCTCGGTTCGCTGGCGTTCGTCCCCTTCACGGAGCAGTACGCCCGTGAGTCCACGCCCCGCGAGGTGTGGGGCTCGCCCGTGTTCCGCCACGTCAACCGGGTGCTGACGCTGCTGTGGGGTGCGGTCTTCGCCGTCACGGCCCTGCTGGGCCTCCTGGCGCTGCACACCTCGTCCGGCGCCGACTGGTACAACTGGATCATCCCCGTCGTCCTGCTGGTCCTCGCCGTCCGGTTCACCGAGCGCTACCCGGACCGGGTGCGCGAGCGGGCCCGCGACGCGCACGCCTCCCCATGAGGCCCACCGGCCCCACTTTGGTCCAGACCTATTGACGGAAGGTCTGGACCACTTTACGTTGGGCGGCGTTCACGATCCGGTTGCGTGTTGTCAGGGGCATGCCATTCGAGGAAGAGGTCCCGCCATGTTCGGTCGCACATCACGTCTGCTGGGGGTCGGCCTCGCGGCGGCGTGCATCGTTCCGATGCTCGTCGCGGCCAAGCCGAGCGCCGCGCAGGAGGACACCTGCGCGGTCAAGTCGAAGCCCACGGGCAAGGTGCTCCAGGGGTACTGGGAGAACTGGGACGGGGCGTCCAATGGGGTGCACCCGCCGCTGGGCTGGATCCCCGTCACCGACAGCCGCATCCCGCAGCACGGCTACAACGTGATCAACGCGGCCTTCCCGGTCATCCTCTCGGACGGCACCGTCCAGTGGCAGGACGGGATGGACTCGACCGTCAAGGTCCCCACGCCCGCCGAGATGTGCCAGGCCAAGGCGTCCGGGCTCACCACCCTGATGTCGATCGGCGGCGCCACCGCCGGCATCGACCTCAGCTCCACGGCCGTCGCCGACCGCTTCGTGGACACGGTGGTGCCGATCCTGAAGAAGTACAACTTCGACGGCATCGACATCGACATCGAGACCGGCCTCACCGGCACCGGCAACATCAACCAGCTCTCCGCATCGCAGGCCAACCTGATCCGCATCATCGACGGCGTGCTCGCGCGGATGCCGTCCAACTTCGGTCTGACCATGGCGCCCGAGACGGCGTACGTCACCGGCGGGAGCATCGTCTACGGCTCGATCTGGGGCGCGTACCTGCCGATCATCAAGAAGTACGCGGACAACGGCCGGCTCTGGTGGCTGAACATGCAGTACTACAACGGCAGCATGTACGGCTGCTCCGGCGACTCGTACTCCGCCGGCACCGTGCAGGGCTTCACCGCTCAGACGGACTGCCTGAACAAGGGGCTCGTCATCCAGGGCACCACGATCAAGGTCCCCTACGACAAGCAGGTCCCCGGCCTGCCCGCCCAGCCCGGCGCCGGCGGAGGCCACATGGCACCCGGCCTCGTCTCCCAGGCATGGAACCACTACGGCAACAGCCTCAAGGGCCTGATGACCTGGTCGCTGAACTGGGACGGCTCCAAGAACTGGACCTTCGGCGACAACGTGAAGGCGCTCCAGGGACGCTGACACCCCTTGTACGGCGAAGGCCCCGCACACCCGGACCGGGCGTACGGGGCCTTCGCCGCGGGTGTCAGCTGCCGGCCTCGGAGGCGTCCAGCATGGCCTCGCGCTCCACGACCTTGATCCGCTCGCGGTCCTGCTCCGCACCCAGGGCGCGCTCGTGCGCGTCCAGGCGGTACCAGCCCTCGCGGGTGGTGTAGCGGACGCCGCGCGCCTCCAGGAACGCGGTGACGGCCTCGGGCTCGGGCTGTGCCGGGGTGGGCAGCCGGTCCGCGGCGTGGTCCTCCAGGAGGCAGGCGACCGTCTCGTTGGCGTCGCCCTTGGTGTGCCCGATCAGGCCGATCGGCCCCCGCTTGATCCAGCCGGTGACGTACACCGACTCCATCGGCTCCCCGCCCGCCAGGACCCGTCCCGCGGCGTGCGGCACGGTGCCGGACGCGACGTCGAAGGGCAGCTTCGGCAGCTCCTGCGAGTAGTAGCCGACCGCCCGGTAGACGCTCTGGACGTCCCAGTCGTGGAAGGTGCCGGTGCCCCGGACATTGCCCGTGCCGTCCAGCTCCGTGCGCTCGGTGCGCAGCCCGGTGACCCGGCCGTCCTCGCCGAGGATCTCCACGGGGGACTCGAAGAAGTGCAGGAACAGCTTGTGCGGCCGGTCGCCGACGTCGCGGATCGCCCAGTTCTCCAGCGTGGAGGCGACCATGTTGGCCTGCTTGTTCCCGCGCCGGGTCTCGATGGACCCCTCGTCGTAGTCGATGTCCTCGGGGTTGACGATGACCTCGATGTTCGGCGAGTGGTCCAGCTCCCGCAGCTCCATCGGGCTGAACTTGGCCTGCGCCGGGCCGCGCCGCCCGAAGACGTGCACCTCCAGCGCCTTGTTCGCCTTGAGGCCGTCGTAGACGTTGGCGGGGATCTCCGTGGGCAGCAGCTCGTCGGCGGTCTTGGCCAGGATGCGGGCCACGTCCAGGGCGACGTTGCCCACGCCCAGCACGGCGACCTTCTCGGCCTCCAGCGGCCAGGTGCGCTCCACGTCCGGGTGGCCGTCGTACCAGGAGACGAAGTCGGCGGCCCCGTACGAACCGTCCAGGTCGTTGCCCGGGATGTCCAGGGCGCGGTCCGCGTCGGCGCCGGTGGAGAAGATCACCGCGTCGTAGAAGGTCCGCAGCTCGTCGAGGCCCAGGTCGTTCGGGTAGTCGACGTTGCCGAAGAGGCGCAGCTGCGGCTTGTCCAGCACCTGGTGCAGCGCCTGCACGATGCCCTTGATGCGCGGGTGGTCGGGGGCCACGCCGTAGCGGATCAGGCCGAAGGGTGCGGGCATCCGCTCGAACAGGTCGATGGAGACGCCCGGGTCGGCGGCGGCGTCGGATTTGAGCAGCGCGTCCGCTGCGTAGATGCCGGCGGGACCGGCTCCGACGATGGCGACGCGGACGGGGCGTGTCATGGCGAGCTGTTCCTTCGAACGGATGAGCAGAAACAGGGCCGGATTAGTAAGGCAAGGCTTAGTCGACCCCGTCCACACGTTAGCCGCTGCTCCTGCCCGGTTTCGGGGCGGGGCTGAGTTACCGGCCGGTATCCGGTATGCCGTCCTGTCGCCCTGCGCCCGAATTCCTTGAAAACCGGCCCCTCTGGAGCTTCCGAAAATGTGTTCCATTGCACATTCACCAGATGGACGGCTCAGTCGAAGATTCGGACAAATGGTGGCAGAGTGACGCACATGGATGATCGGGTAGCGGGTGCCCTGTCACTCCCGGACGACTGGCCCGCCCACCCGGATCTCAGCCTCGCCCTGAACCGAATGGGCAGCTTCGACTGGGATCTCGACAGCGGCCTCATGCACATGGACCGGACCGCCCTCGACGTGTTCGACCTCAGGGCCGACGAGTACGACAACCGGCCGGAGTCGCTCGGGCGGCGCGTGCCGCCCGACGAGGCCGTCCGGCTGGACGCCATGGTGTCCCAGGCGCTCAAGAGCGGCCGCGCCGACTACGGTGCCTACTTCCGCGTGCACAGGCGCGACGGGACACTGCGCTGGGCGCACACCCAGGGCTTCGTCCGGCGCGACGGCGCCGGACGGCCGCGCCGGATCATCGGCATCGTCAGGGACGCCACCCAGGAGCTCGCCGACTCCACCGCCCGCCGCGAGCTGGACGAGGAGCTGCGCCGCAGGACCAGCCTCGTGGACGCCACCACCGCGGCGCTGGCCCACGCCCGCACGGTCAAGGACGTCATCGAGGTCCTGAAGAACTCCGAGGGAATGGCCCTGCTCGGGGCGACCAGCCTGGTCATGGGGCTGATCGAGGCCGGCCGCATCCACCTGGTGGCCGACGGGCCCGAGGGGTCGTTCGTGCCCGGGACGCGCTACACCCGCACGGACGACCAGTACCCGATGAGCGAGGTCGTCCGCACGCTCGGCCCACGCTTCATCGAGTCGGCCGATGACTTCGCCGACTCCTACCCCGTCCTGTGGCCCCACATCAGCCACCTCGGCATCACCTCGGCCGCCTATCTGCCGCTGATCGCCCAGGCCCGCCCCATCGGCGCGCTCGGCCTGCTCTACAGCGGCAAGAACGGCTTCACCGCCGACGAACGCAACCTCCTGCTCGCCCTCGGCAGCTCCATCGCCCAGAGCCTCCAGCGCGCCATGCTCTACGAACAGGAGCACGACCTCGCCGAAGGGCTCCAGCAGGCCATGCTGCCGCGCCGGATCCCCGACGTGCCGGGCGCCCAGATCGCCGTGCGCTACCGCTCGGCCCGGCTGGGCCGGGACATCGGCGGCGACTGGTACGACGTCATCCCGCTGCCCGGCGGCCGGGTCGGCGCCGTCATCGGTGACGTCCAGGGTCACGACACCCACGCGGCCGCCGTGATGGGGCAGCTGCGCATCGTTCTGCGGGCGTACGCCGCCGAGGGGCACAGCCCCGCCACGGTCATGGCCCGGGCCTCCGTCTTCCTGCACGAACTCGACACCGACCGCTTCGCCACCTGCACCTACGTGGAGGCGGACCTGACCACCGGGGTGGTCCAGCTGGTCCGGGCCGGGCACGTGGACCCGCTGGTGCGCGACGCCGACGGGAGCTGCCGCAGGCTGCCGTCCGAGGGTGGGCTGCCGCTCGGGCTCTCCGCCGAGTTCGGCCGGCTGGAGTATCCGGTCGGCACGGTCGAGCTGGACCCCGGACAGACCATGGTGCTGTTCACCGACGGCCTGGTGGAGCAGCCGGGCTCCGATCTCGACGAAGGTACGCAGCAGCTCAGCGATCTGATCAGGAGCGGCCCGAAGGATCTCCAGCAGCTGGCCGACCGGCTCTGCGCCTCGGTGGACGAGCGCGGCGGCGAGGACGACGTGGCGGTGCTGCTCCTGCGCCGCAAGGCCGCACAGGCCCCGCAGCCAGGCGGCCGGCTCCAGCAGCACGTCGCGCAGAGCGACCCGGAGGCCCTCAGCTCGGCCCGCCACATGATCCGCGCGGCGGTACGGGCCTGGGGCGCCAAGGACCGGGCCGACGAGGTCGAACTGGCCGCCGACGAGCTGACCACCAACGCCCTGATGCACACGGACGGCGGCGCGATCGTCACCATCCGGGTGCTGACCGGCCCCGGTCGGCGGCTCCGGGTCGACGTCGAGGACCGGTCGAGCGCCCTGCCGCGCCGCCGGGACGCCGGTGAGTCGGGGGTCTCCGGGCGCGGACTGATGCTGGTCGACCAGCTGGCGGACGCCTGGGGCGTCGAGTCCCGGGGCACCGGCAAATGCGTCTGGTGCGAATTCGCCATTCCGCCACGCGGCTGACCCGGCCCGCGCGTGGCCCGAACGGAGGGCGGATTGAGCGCAATCGACCTGTAACTGAACGTAACATGGCGGTACTTGACCGTAACGGAACGCGAGAGGTTGGCTGCGTCGTGGCCGGTCTCCGTCTTCGATGACATGAGGACCCGTTGGGCACTGAGCTACTGGCACCCCTCGATCTCGCCTTCTGGCACCTCGAGTCCGCTGCCCACCCCATGCACCTCGGCGCACTCGCCGTGTTCGCCCCGCCGCCGGACGGGGCCCCCGGCCCCGACACGCTCCTCGAACTCCTCGGCGCCCGGGCCTCGGCGATTCCCCGGCTGCGCATGCGGGTGCGCGACGTGCTGCTGCCGGTCGGCGGCGCGGCCTGGTTCGCCGACAAGGACTTCGACGTGCACCGCCACGTCATGCGCGTCACGCTGCCCGCCGATCGGAGCGCACCCGGCGGCGAGGGCTTCATGGCGGCGGCGACCGGGCTCGCGGGCGAGCTGATGGAGCGGCCGCTGCGGCGGGGCCTGCCGCCCTGGGAGATGTACCTCATCGACCCGGACGCCGACGGAACCTTCGCCGTGCTCGTCAAACTCCACCACGCGCTGGCCGACGGCATGCGGGCGGTCGCCATCGGGGCCGGGATCTTCGACGAGATCGCCTCCGCGACGGCCCGCCCCCGGTCCGCCGCCCCGTCCGCCCTGCCGCGCCCCGTGCCGCCCCGCTCCTGGATGCCGGGCCCGCGCCAGGTCGCCGTGCTCGCCCTCGGCCGGATCGAGGACCTCGGCCGTGCCTTCGGCGTCGGCGCCTCGCTGGTGCGGGCGGGCCGCCTCGATCCGCGCGGCGCGCCGGCGCTCAGGGCCGGCTCCAGCGGGACCCGGCGGCTGGCCACGGCCGACCTTGACCTCGAAACCGTGCGGCGGATCCGGCGCGTCTGCGGTGGCACGGGCAACGACGTGCTGCTCGCGGTCGTGGCGGGCGCGCTGCGCCACTGGATGCTGGAGCGCGGCGAGTCCCTGCCCGGCGACGACCCGCGCGCCCTGGTCCCCGTATCCCGTCGCAGGCCCGGCGGCGCGGCCACCGCGAACGGCAACCGGCTCTCCGCCTATCTCCTCGGCCTCCCCGTCTGCGAGGCCGACCCCTGGGAGCGGCTGCGGGCGGTACGCGGGGCGATGGACCGCAACAAGGCGGCGGGGCCGCTGCGGGGAGCGGGCGCGGTCGCGGTACTGGCCGACCAGCTTCCCTCGCTGGCCCACCGTTTCGGCGCCCCGCTCGCCGGGAACGCGGCCCGGATGCTCTTCGACGTCCTGGTCACCAGCGTGCCCCTGCCGCGCTCACGGCTCTCGCTGGCCGGCTGCCCCCTGAGCGCCCTCTACCCGATGGCGCCGCTGGCCCGGGGCCAGTCCATGGCCGTCGCGCTGACCACGTACGGCTCACGCGTGCACATCGGCCTGGTGGCCGACGGCAAGGCGCTCCCCGACCTGGAGCGGCTGGCGCGGTGCGTCGAGGAGGAGGCGGCCGGACTCCTCGCGGTGGCGGGGGAGGGGAGGCGGTCGGTCTCATAGATCGGACAGATAGCTTCGCCGTGGCCGCATTTTGGTGGTGCAAGGGGTGTTGACGCGCCCAAGTGATCCGATGAATATACGCAGTGTGGCAACGATCATCGAGCAGGGCGGCGGAGCAGTGCGGCGCAACAGACTGGGAAACAGCGCGGTCGAGATCACCGCACTCTCCTTCGGCGCGGCCGCCATCGGCAACCTCTACAGCGCGGTGGAGCCGGAGCGGGCCGCGGCGACCGTCGACGCCGCCTGGGACGCCGGCATCCGCTACTTCGACACCGCCCCGCACTACGGACTCGGTCTCTCCGAACGGCGTCTGGGCGAAGCGCTGCGGCGCCGCCCACGCGACGCCTACACGCTCTCCACCAAGGTCGGCCGGGTGCTCGACCCGCTGCCCGCCGGTGAGGCCGCCGCCTCCGAAGGGCTCAGCGAGGGCTTCGCCGTACGCGCCACGCACCGCCGCCGCTGGGACTTCAGCGCCGCCGGGGTCCGCCGCAGCATCGAGGACAGCCTGGACCGCCTCGGCCTCGACCGCATCGACATCGCCTACCTCCACGACCCCGACCACCACGCGGAAGCCGCCTTCCGCGAGGGCTACCCGGAACTGGAGCGGCTGCGCGCGGAAGGGGTCGTCGGGGCGATCGGCGCCGGCATGAACCAGACCGCGATGCTCACCCGCTTCGTCCTGGACACCGACGTCGACGTGGTCCTCTGCGCGGGCCGCCACACCCTCCTCGACCAGTCGGCGCTCACCGACCTGCTGCCGGCCGCCGCCGCACGCGGCCGCAGCGTCGTCGTCGGCGGGGTCTTCAACTCCGGCCTCCTGGCCGACCCGCGCCCCGGCGCGACCTACGACTACGCCACCGCCCCGCTGAACCTGCTCGACCGCGCCCTGCACCTGAAGGGCGTCACCGAGGCCCACGGCGTGCCGCTGCGCGCCGCCGCCCTGCACTACCCGCTCACCCACCCGGCCGTCGCCGGTGTCCTCGTCGGCACCCGCTCCCCGGACGAGGTGCGCGACGCCGCCGCACAGCTGAACCGGGAGATCCCCGACGCCCTCTGGGACGACCTGCGCGACCAGGGCCTGCTGGCCGGGAACGGACACTGACGTGCGCATAGCCCTGCACACCAAGGTCCGCGCCGACCGCGTCGCCGCGTACGAGGCCGCGCACCGCGAGGTCCCGCCCGAGCTGACCCGCGCGATCCGGGCCGCGGGCGCCGGCTCCTGGACGATCTGGCGCAGCGGCACCGACCTGTTCCACCTCATCGAGTGTGACGACTACGCCCGCCTCCTGGCCGAACTGGAGCACCTGCCCGTCAACGTCGCCTGGCAGGCCCGGATGGACGGGCTCCTGGACGTCGCGCACGACTACTCGACCGAGGGCGCCGAAGCCGGGCTCCCCGTCGTCTGGGAGCTGTGAGATGACCGCCCGGCCGCGCGTCGTCGACGCCCACCACCACGTCTGGGACCTCTCGGTACGCGACCAGGACTGGATCACCGGCGAGGAGCTGGCGCCCCTGCGCCGCGACTTCACCCTCGCCGACCTGGAGCCCGAGGCCCGGGCGACCGGAGTGACCGCGACGGTGCTGGTCCAGACCGTCACGGTGGCCGAGGAGACCCCCGAGTTCCTGGCGCTCGCCGACGGCAGCGAGCTGGTCGCCGGTGTCGTCGGCTGGAGCGACCTCACCGCCCCGGACATCGCCGACACCCTGGCCGCCCTGCGCGAACTCCCCGGCGGCGACCGGCTCGTCGGCCTGCGCCACCAGGTCCAGGGCGAACCCGACCCCGACTGGCTGCTGCGGCCCGCCGTGCTGCGCGGCCTGACCGCCGTGGCCGATGCCGGGCTCGTCTACGACCTGGTGGTCCTCCCGCACCAGCTGCCCGCCGCCACCCGGGCCGCCGCCCTGCTGCCCGGACTCGTCCTCGTCCTCGACCACGCCGGCAAACCACCCATCGCCGCGCGCCGCACCCACCCCTGGGCCGACGGCCTCAGGGCGCTCGCCGCCCTCCCCAACACCGTCTGCAAGCTCTCCGGGCTCGTCACGGAAGCGGACCCGCGCACCTGGAGCGTGGCGGACCTGCGCCCGTACACCGAGACCGTCATCGACGCCTTCGGCCCCGACCGGCTCATGTTCGGCTCCGACTGGCCGGTGTGCCGGCTCGCGGCGACGTACACCGAGGTCCTGGAGACCGCCCGCACCCTGATCGGGGACCTGGGCGAGGAGGAGCGGGACGCCGTACTCGCCACCACCGCCGAACGCGTCTACGGCCTCCGGTAGGCGCCCCCGGCACGGCTGCGGCAGGCTGGAACCATGCCCGAACTGCCGGAAGTCGAAGCCCTGCGGCTCTTCCTCGACGACCACCTCGTCGGCAAGGAGATCGACCGCGTCCTCCCGCTCGCCATCAGCGTCCTGAAGACGTACGACCCGCCCCTCACCGCCCTGCACGGCGCAACGGTCACGGACGTGACGCGGCACGGCAAGTTCCTCGACATCGGCGTCGGACCGCTGCACCTGATCACCCACCTCGCCCGGGCCGGCTGGCTCCGCTGGAAGGACGGCTTCCCCGACGCCCCGCCCCGCCCCGGCAAGAGCCCGCTCGCCCTGCGCACCGTCCTCACCGGCGGCGACGGCTTCGACCTGACGGAGGCCGGCACCACCAAACGCCTCGCCGTCCACCTCGTGCGCGACCCGGCCGAGGTGCCCGGGATCGCCCGGCTCGGGCCCGACCCGCTCGTCCCCTCCTTCGACCGGGACGCGTTCGCCGCCCTGCTCGACGGGGAACGCCGCCAGATCAAGGGCGCCCTGCGCGACCAGTCGCTCATCGCGGGCATCGGCAACGCCTACAGCGACGAGATCCTGCACGCCGCGAAGATGTCGCCGTTCAAGCTGACAGCCAACCTCACCGACGAGGAGATCACCCGGCTGTACACGGCCCTGCGCACCACGCTGGAGGATGCCGTCGCCCGTTCCGGCGGGGTGGAGGCGGGGCGCCTCAAGGCCGAGAAGAAGAGCGCGATGCGCGTCCACGGGCGCACCGGCCAGTCCTGCCCGGTCTGCGGGGACACCATCCGCGAGGTCTCCTTCGCCGACTCCTCGCTCCAGTACTGCCCGACCTGCCAGACCGGCGGCAAACCACTCGCGGACCGCCGCCTGTCCAAACTGCTCAAGTAGCGGCGCCCCTACCTCAGGAGCAGGCCCTACACTCCGGCCTCATGCTCCGCGTACTCGCCGTCGACGACGAAGAACCCGCACTGGAGGAACTCCTCTACCTCCTGCGCGCCGACCCCCGCATCCGCAGCGCCGAAGGAGCCACCGGGGCCACCGAGGCGCTGCGCCGCATCGGCGGCGCCGTCGACGCGGGCCCCGACGACCCGTCCGCCATCGACGTCGTCTTCCTCGACATCCACATGGCGGGCCTGACCGGGCTCGACGTCGCCCAGCTGCTGGCCGGCTTCGCCGCACCCCCGCTCATCGTCTTCGTCACCGCCCACGAGGGCTTCGCCGTCCACGCCTTCGATCTCAAGGCCGTCGACTACGTCCTCAAACCGGTACGCCGCGAACGCCTCGCCGAGGCCGTGCGGCGCGTCGCCGAGCAGGTCGGGGACCGCTCCGCACCCGTACACGACACCGCCCACGACCAGATCCCCGTCGAACTGGGCGGCGTCATCCGCTTCATCCCCATCGACGACATCGCCTACGCCGAGGCCCAGGGCGACTACGCCCGGCTGCACACCGCCACCGGCAGCCACCTCGTGCGCGTCCCGCTCACCACCCTGGAGGAGCGCTGGCGCACCCGCGGATTCGTCCGCATCCACCGCCGCCACCTCGTGGCGCTCGGCAGGATCGACGAACTGCGCCTGGACGCCGGCAGCATGAGCGTGCGCGTCGGCACCGCCGAGCTCGCCGTCAGCCGCCGCCACACCCGCGCGCTGCGCGATCTGCTGATGCGCCGCACCGGCCGCTGACCAGCGCCTACCGGGCCCGAAACCCCTTCCCAGCAGGGCCGGGTGCCGCCTACACTCCGGCCCCATGTCCGCAGAGCCCACACCCCGGCGCGAAGTGGTGACGGGGGAGCCCCGGCGGGTGCGCCCACTGCCGCGCTACCGCACCCAGTCGGAGATCGACGAGCAGACCGCACTCGGCGGCGCGTACGTCCGCTCGCTGATGCGCGGGCAGCTGCGGGCCGGGCTCACCGCCTTCGCCGCCCTCGCCGCCGTCGTCGGCACCCTGCCCCTCGTCTTCGAGGCCCTGCACAGCTCCGCCGTCGTCTGGGCCGTCCTCGGCTTCGCCGCCTACCCGCCGCTCACGCTCCTCGCCTGGTGGTACGTGCGCCGCGCCGAGCGCAACGAGAGCGACTTCGCCCGGCTCGTGGAAGGCCGCCCCGCCCCGTGAGCCGCACGTACGCGGTGACGGCCGTCGCCGCCGTCGTCCTGGCCACCGTCCTCGTCGGCGGATTCGGACTGCGGATCTCCCGCACCACCTCCGACTTCTACGTGGCCTCGCGCACCGTGCGCCCCCGGCTGAACGCCGCCGCCATCAGCGGCGAATACCTCTCCGCCGCCTCCTTCCTCGGCATCGCCGGACTCGTCCTCGTCCACGGGCCCGACATGCTCTGGTACCCGGTCGGCTACACCGCCGGCTACCTGGTGCTGCTGGTCTTCGTCGCCGCGCCGCTGCGCCGCTCGGGGGCGTACACCCTGCCCGACTTCGCCGAAGGGCGCCTGGAGTCCCGGCAGGTGCGCCGACTCGTCAGCGTGCTCGTCGTCGGCGCCGGCTGGCTCTACCTCGTCCCCCAGCTCCAGGGCGCCGGACTCACCCTCAAGATCCTCACCGGGGCGCCCGGCTGGCTCGGCGACGTGCTGGTGGCCTCCGTGGTCGTCCTCGCCGTCGCCGCCGGCGGCATGCGCTCGATCACCTTCGTCCAGGTCTTCCAGTACTGGCTGAAACTGACCGCCCTCCTCGTCCCCGCGATCTTCCTGGTCCTGGCCTGGCAGGGCGAAGGACAGCCCCGCATCACCTTCGACGAACACCTCTCCGCCTTCCGCGCCGACCACCCGCTCTACGCGACCTACGGCCTCATCGTCGCCACCTTCCTCGGCACCATGGGCCTGCCGCACGTCGTCGTCCGCTTCTACACCAGCCCCAACGGCCGCGACGCCCGCCGCACCACCGTCGCCGTCCTCGCCCTGATCGGCGTCTTCTACCTCCTGCCACCCGTCTACGGCGCGCTCGGCCGGCTGTACGCCCCCGAGCTCATCCACGGCGGCGACGCGGACGCCGCCGTGCTGCTGCTGCCCGGGCGGGTCATCGGCGGGCTCGGCGGCGACCTGCTCGGCGCGCTCGTCGCGGGCGGCGCGTTCGCCGCGTTCCTGTCCACCGCGTCCGGACTGACCATGGCCGTCGCCGGAGTCATCACCCAGGACGTGCTGCCCTCGCGCGGGGTACGGCACTTCCGGCTGGCCACCGTCCTCGCCATCTCCGTACCCCTGGCCGGCTCGCTGCTGGTCAGCCGGGTCCCCGTCGCCGACTCCGTGGGCATGGCCTTCGCCGTCTCCGCGTCCTCCTTCTGCCCGCTGCTGGTCCTCGGCATCTGGTGGCGCCGGCTCACCCCGCCAGGGGCCGTCGCCGGCCTCCTGCTGGGCGGTGGCTCCGCGCTGCTGTCCGTCGCCATCACGGTCAGCGGCGCGGTACGCCCGCCCGGCTGGCCGCACGCCCTGCTCGCCTGGCCCGCCGTCTGGTCCGTACCCGTCGGCTTCCTCGCCATGATCCTGGTCTCGCTCGCCACCCCCGGCCGCATACCCCCCGGCACCAACGCCGCCATGACCCGCTTCCACCTGCCCGAAGCGCTCACCTCCGGGAGGCACCGGTGACCGGGGCCGGATACGCCGTCGTCGTCCTGCTCGCCCTGCTCCTGTTCGGCGGCGGCCTCCTGCTCGGCCGCCGCACCGCCCGGCCCGTGCGCCCCAGCGACGTGGGCACGCCCGTGGAGCACGCCACCTTCGAGACGCTGCACACCGCGTCCCTGGCCGCGCCCCCGCTGCGCGCCGGGCTCACCGAGGACAGCGCCCGCAGGTCCGCCCGCAGGCTGCGCTCCCTGCTCGGCACCGACGCCCTGTGCCTCACCGACCGCGACCGGGTCCTGGTCTGGGACGGCGAGGGCGACCACCACGGCCGGCACGTCATGGAACAGGTCGCCGGCGTCCTGGAGACCGGCCGCGACACCGCCTTCCGCAGCGACTGCGACGACCTGGACTGCCCGCTGCAATGGGCCGTCGCGGTGCCCCTCACCGTCGACCACCGGGTGCTCGGCACCCTCGTCGCCTACGCCCCGCGCGAGTCCGCGGTCCTGGCCCGGGCGGCCGGCGAGGTCGCCCGCTGGGTCTGCGTCCAGCTGGAACTCGCCGAACTCGACCGCTCACGCACCCAGCTCATCGAGGCCGAGATCAGGGCCCTGCGCGCGCAGATCTCCCCGCACTTCATCTTCAACTCCCTGGCCGCCATCGCCTCCTTCGTCCGCACCGACCCGGAAAAGGCCCGCGAACTGCTCCTGGAGTTCGCCGACTTCACCCGCTACTCGTTCCGCAGCCACGGCGACTTCACCACCCTCGCCGACGAACTGCACTCCATCGACCAGTACCTCGCCCTGGTCCGGGCCCGCTTCGGCGAACGGCTCTCCGTCACCCTCCAGGTCGCCCCCGAGGTACTGCCCGTGGCCCTGCCCTTCCTCTGCCTCCAGCCGCTCGTCGAGAACGCCGTCAAACACGGCCTCGAAGGCGCCGTCACCTCCAGCCGCATCACCATCAGCGCCCTGGACGCCGGCTCCGAGGCCGAGGTCGTCATCGAGGACGACGGCACCGGCATGGACCCCCGGCGGCTGCGCCACATCCTGCGCGGCGAGGGCGGCAGGTCCACCGGAATCGGCCTGCTCAACGTGGACGAACGGCTGCGCCAGGTGTACGGGGACGACTACGGCCTCGTCATCGAGACGGGCATCGGTGCCGGGATGCGGATCACCGTACGGCTGCCGAAGTACCGTGCCGGGGTGCACGGTTCCTGACGCGCCCGCCCCGTCAGTACAGGTGGATCGCCAGATGCCCCAGCGGCAGGCCCAGCTGCCATGCCGGGGTCCACACCTGGGCGGCCTCCTCGGCGCCCGGGTCCTCGCCGCCCTCCTGCTCCCAGGGCAGCGGGCCGATGGCCTCCAGATCGGCCGCCAGCAGCTCGGTCTCCTCCAGCCACCGCCAGGCCGCCCGGGCCAGCGCCAGATCGGCGTCCGTGCAGCCCTGCGCGGGGGCGCCCAGCCGATCGCACACCCATCGGCGCCACGGCGTCCCGTACGCGGTGAGCAGCCGCAGCTCGTCCACCCGCGTCGCCGGCAGCGCCTCGGCCACCGCACTGTCCAGGAGGAAGATCGTCAGGGCCAGCGCGTCGCGCCCCGCCCGGTACTCCAGCGTCGCCGGCTCCATCAGGTCACCGGTCCGCAGCAGCTCGTCGGCGAGGTACTCCGCGTACATCCAGGCCATCGGGACCGGCAGCTCGCCCCCGCCGGGCCCCTCATGACGTTCCGGGCGCATCCCGAATCGCCTCATTTCCTCTTCTCGGCACCGGGTGCGGGGACCGTGCGGCCGGCGGGCCCCCGGCCGGTTCCCCACGCAGCATTGAACCGGGGGAGCGCGCCCCGCGTGGCCAGAAGGACAGGATCCGCCGGACCCGATCCGTCACAGACATGAGGTTGCGATGACCGCCGACCCCGGGGAGGGACCTCACGTGCGGAAGTTGCTCGGCGCCTACGTCCTGGACGCGCTGCCCGCCGCCGAGTCCCGCGAGGTCGCCCGCCACCTGCGCTGCTGTGACCGTTGCACCGCCGACTACGCGGCGGTCGCGGAGGCGGCGGAGCTGCTGGCACTGCTGCGTGCGGAGGATCTGCTGGAGTAACCGGGCAGATTGCGGGAGAGCAGCCGCAGCGCGTAGTACGAGCGGGACTTGACCGTGCCCGCCGGTATCCCGAGCACCTGTGCGGTCTCGCCCACGCTCAGCCCGCGGAAGTAGATCTGCACCAGAACCGACCGGTGCTCCGGGCTCAGGGCTCGTACGGCTTCGCGTACGTCGAGCGCGGCGGCCGCGGACTCGGCGGTGTCGGTCGCGGCCGGGGCGCACTCCAGGACCACGTCGCCGACCTCGGCGGGGCGGGCCAGCCGCGAGCGGCGGGCGTCGATCGCCAGCCGGCGCCCGACGGTGAACAGCCAGGGCCGCATCGACTCGTACGGACCGTCGAACGCCTCCGGGTGCTGCCAGGCCCGCACCAGCGTCTCCTGGAGCAGGTCCTCGGCCCGCTGCCGGTCGCCGAACGTCAGACCGAGCAGGAAGTGGAACAGGGCGGGTCCGTGTTCCCGCTGGAGCTCCGCGAGGGCCCGCTCATCGGTCGTCGTCGTGGTCATGGTGAACGCCCTTTCCCGCCAAGGCCCTGCCGCCTCGCTGCTGACTGGCGTATACGAGCGCATTCAGGCCACGAGGGACAGGACAAACGCCGCCCCGTGCGACGAGCGGTCGCACCGAGCGGCGAATGGTGCGGTGAGCGGTCGGACGGCTCCCGGAAGGGGGCTACGGAACCACGGTGACCGGCCAGCGGCCCGCCTTCACCAGACGGACGGCCACCGAGCCGATGAAGCGGTGCCCCGCCGACTCCGATGCGCCCACCACGACGGCGTCCGCCTTGAGCTCGTCGGCGGCCGTCACCAGACCGTTGTACGGGTCACCGCGGAACGTGTGGAACTCCCAGCGCACGTCCCATATGTCCTTCAGCCGCTCCGTCGCCGCCCGGATCTCGCTCACCAGGCCCTCGGCGACCTCCCCCGTCGCGTCCCCGATCGGAGCTCCGAGCGCGGCACCCGCGGGCAGCACGGGCTGGACGTACACCAGGGCCAGCTTGGCCCGCTGGCGACGGGCGAGCCCGGCGGCATAGGCCGCCGCACGCATCGACGAGTCGGAACCATCGAGGCCCGAGACGATCACCTTCGGTCCGTCTGTGCCACGTTCGAACTGGTGGGGCTGCTGATCTGTCACGACAGTGAGGCTATCGGCTCGCTCCGCCACCCCCGGCCCGGCCTCCCGAAGGCCGCGCTCCCGCCGCCACGTGCGCGGACGCACTCCCGCCATCCGGGTGCGAAACCCCCGGCAAGCGGTGTCGCAGAGGTCGGCGGCCGAGCGGACGTGCGAGCAGTGGGGCATGAAGAGTGATCACAGGCTGCCCCTGCGCAGAACGCTCCTGCGGCTGGCCGCCGGCCTGGGCGCCGCCACCGCCGTGCGCCTCGTCGCCGCGGACCCCGTCGGCTCCCCGCCGCGCCCCGAGCCGCGGGCCGCGGGGGCGGCGGGACCGCGGGCCACCCCCCTGCGGACCGGACCGCTCGCCTATAAACTGCGGCCCATGACGGGACACACGCCGCCCCGCTACCGCCCCGCGGCGCCGCCGGTGCGCACCCGGCCGTTCGAGAAGCTGACCGACATCGGCCACGCGATGGTGCTGACCTTCGACGACGGCCCCGATCCGCTCTACACCCCGCACATCCTGGACACGCTGCGCGAGCACGACGTCCGGGCGATGTTCTTCCTCTGCGGCGAGATGGCGAACGACAACCGGGACCTCGTCCGCCGGATCGCCGACGAGGGGCACACCGTGGGGAACCACTCGTGGACGCACCCCCTGGTCACCAGGCTCTCCCGGGCGGGCATCACCGACGAGCTGGGCCGCACCAGCGACGTGATCGAGAAGATCACCGGCGCCGCGCCGCTCTGGTACCGGGCGCCCTACGGCGCCTGGAACCGCGACTCCTTCGAGATCGGGGCCGCGATGGGCATGGAGCCGATGGCCTGGACCGTGGACACACTCGACTGGACCGTGCCCGGCACCGACAGCATCGTCCGCCGGGTCACGGAGGGAGCGGGCCCCGGGGTCGTGGTGCTCTCCCACGACGCGGGCGGCAACCGCTCGCAGAGCGTGGCGGCGCTGCGCCGGTATCTGCCGGAGCTGCTGGCCGACGGATACCGGCTCACGGTGCCGCGACGCCGCTGAGGGCGGGGCTCAGCGGGTTTCCACCAGGCGGGCGAAGACCACGACGTTGCCGTCGTAGCCGTTGGCCTTGGTGTATCCGCCGCCGCAGGTGATGACCCGCAGCTCCGCCTGTCCGGTGTCGCCGTAGACGCGGGCGCCGGGGAAGTCGTTCTTGGCGAAGACCTCGACCCCGTAGACCTCGAAGACCGCCACCCGGTCGTCGCTGCGGTCGATCTCGACACGGTCGCCCTTCTTCAGCGAGCCGAGGCTGTAGAAGACGGCGGGGCCCGCCTTGTTGTCGACATGGCCGACGACGACCGAGGTGCCGAGCTGCCCCGGCGCGATGCCGTTCTGGTACCAGCCCGCCAGGTTCGGGTCCTCCGGCGGCGGTGTCTCGATCCAGCCGTCCGGGTCGAGGTCCACGTCGATGACCGGCGCGTCCACCTGGATGGCCGGGATGGCGACGCGGGCGACGGGTGCGTAGGGCAGGGGCTTCACGGCCGGGCCCGCCACCGGGGAGGCCGGGGCGTTCTTCTGGTGGCCCACCGAGGCGGCGGCGACCGGCTGCGGCGGGCCGGGGGAGAGGTCGGCACCGTTGCGCATCAGCGCCATGCCGGTGAGCATCGCCAGGGCGAGCGCGCCCCAGGGCGAGTGCCTGATCCGTTCGGGGCGCCAGGTGTCCCGGCCCATGGTTCTCCCTTCGTCGCGACGAGCACGACGCTAGACGCGGTGCGGCCGGGCGGCGATCAGAGAAGGGCGAACGGGTGGCGGCGACACACTCGGATGCTTATCGGAGCAGCGCATGGATAAAAATCCTGACGGCCTGTGACCTGCGCATCCCTCAGTTCCGGGCGCGCGCGCCCGGCGTGTCGGATCACCGGTGTGGAGCAGTGCCGAAATGCGCGCGATCAAGGATCTGGTGAGGGTTCGTCATGGGAGGCGTTCTCGTCGATCCATCCCGGCGCACAGAGCCCCGGGGCGCTTCCCGGTGGAGGTTCGAACGATGCGTGCTACACGCGCTCTCGTTGTCGCCGCGACCGCCGTCGCCGCTCTCGGGCTCGGCGCCCCGATGGCGGCCGCCGGTGGAGACGTCGGGAACAACCAGAACAACGGCAACAACCAGAACAACGGCAACAACCAGAACGACTGGAACGACCAGGACGGCTGGAACAACGGCAACGGCAACGGCAACGGCAACGGCAACGGCAACGGCAACAACAACGGGCGCAACAACGGCCCGAACAACGTGACCGTCAACCCCGAGCGCGTGCACCAGGGCGCGGCCATGCAGGTCAGCGCCGAGGGATGCGGCCGCGGCGGCAGCGTCTCGTCCAACGCGTTCCGCACCACGCGGCTCTCGGCCGGCCGGGTCGGCCACGCCCGGGTCCGCATCCTCAACGACGCGACGCCCGGCTCGTACAGCCTGACCGTGCGGTGCGACGGCACCGACCGGACGGCCGGCCACCGCTTCACCGTGCTCGACAGCCGGGGCGCGCAGGGCGGCCTCGGCGGCTCGGTGGCCGCGACCCCGGCCGAGATGGGGGTCGGTGCGGGCCTGGTCGCCTCGGCGGCTCTCGGCGGAGGCATGTACCTCATGCGCCGCCGCAGGACGGGCCATGGGGCGGCCTGACCGCGAGGACGCTCCCACCGGACCGATAACCGAAGTCGCCCCGAGTCCTGTGACAGGACCGGGGCGACTCTCGTTCCGCACACCTCTTCGCACCGGTCAGTGCGAGCGGCTCTCCCTGCGGCGCCGCACGAAGAACACGACACCGGCACCGGCGGCCACGGCCAGCGCGGTGCCGGCCACGATCTCACCGGAGTTCACGCTGTCGATGCTGCCGCCGAGGCCGCCCTGCACACCGGCCGGGGAGGCCGAGGGCGCCGCGGTGCGGGTCGAGCTCGTGGTGGGCGTGCCCGTGGCCGCGCCGACCGTGAGATTCACCTTGGCCGTGGAGCTGGGCGAGGTGTTGCAGATGAACGTCACCTCGTAGGCGGCGCCGGGCTTGGCGTCCCAGTCGACCGTGGCCGGGGCGCTGCCGTTCATCGGGATGGTGACGGTGTCGAAGACCCCGGAGGACGCCGTGGCCGTGGTCGAGCAGCCCCTGGCCGCCAGGGTGACCTTGCCGCCCGGCGCGACCACCGACGGCGTGACGGTGTATCCGCTCCCGCCGCCCGACGGACCGCCCGCCGTCGCGGCGTACGCGCTGACGGCCGGGGCGGTCAGGGCGAGCGCCGCGGCACCGAGCAGAGCGACGGGGGCGACACGTATTGCGCGCATGGTGAATCCTCCGGGTCCCCGAGGAGCAGCTGCGGAACGGATTTCCACAAAGTGTCAGTAATGCACCTCGAATGCGGCCCACGCTAGAAGTGGTGCATTTCGCCCGCGATCGGGGTCCGGCGAACGGGGCACCGCTGTCCCCCGTGCGGCGCACCCGCCCGGGGGAGGTTCGCTACCCGCCCGCGGCCCCGGGGAACAGGTCGAGGAAGGGTGCGGCGGTGGCCGAGAAGCCCCGCCCGAATGGTGAGTCGAAGTCCCAGATCAGGAAGAGCAGGAAGGCGATCAGCACGCTGAAGAGGCCCGCCAGCAGCAGCTCGCGGAAGGTCCGGCGGATTTGCAGCGTGAAGATCAGCCCCACGGTCACCAGGGCCCCGATGATCAGCCCGAACCAGACGACACCCGGCATCGTCGCCCCGGCGCTCTGCCCCCGGGCGCTGCGGGCGTCGTCGGCGGCGGCCACCTGGTCGACCAGGGGCTGGTATGCCTCCCCCTCGTGGTCGGTCTTCGGCCGGTAGTCCGTCACGTCGGCGCGCACCCGGTTCAGCAGCTCGGCCCCGTGGCCGCTGAGCGTCCCCTGCTTGGTCATGGTCCGCCACTCGTCGTGCACCACATAGCTGACGTAGGCGTCGACGTCGGCCCGGATGCGGGTGCGCACCTCCTGCGGATAGACGGACGAACGCGCGCTGACCTCGTGCAGGGCCTGTGCCTCCTGGCGTACGTACTCCTGCGCGGCGCTGCGGCCCTCCCAGACGCCCGCGATGGCGAGGCCCAGCACGATCGCGTAGACCACGCCGATCATCATCGTCATGTACTCGATGACATCGGGGGTTTGGGACGGGTCGTCGTCAGCGGGGAGCCGGCGGTTGTTGAGGAGGGCGATGGTCAGGACGACGGCGGTGGCCGCGACCAGGGCGAGTGTGAGGACGAGCCATTCCGACATGAGCGTCTCCGGGAGTCATCGGGAACGGGGCCGCAGCACGGCGACGGCGAACACCGCGGGGGCCGTGATCATCAAGGTGAGCGTGACCAGGGAGGTGTGGCGCTCCGGTGCCTTCCGCACGGGGCGGCGGTAGGAGGGAAGCGCCACGGGCGCGGGGGACGAAGGCCGGACGGACGGTGAGGGCGACGGCGAGCGCGATGGCGAGGGCCGGGGCGCCGGGGCGGGCGGTGGAGGCGCGGGCGGTGAGGGCGGCGGCGGTGCGGGTTCGGGCTTCGGCTCGGGTGGCGGAGGGGGAGGCGGAGGGGGCGGCGGAGACGGGGGCTTGGGAGGCGGCGGCGGTGGGGGCGTGGGTTTCGGCGTGGGCGTGGGCTCGGGCCCCGCGTAGCAGCTGCCGTCACCGCTGACGGCCACGGCCGAGCCGCCGCCGTCGTCCCCGATGGACGCGTACGCGCAGCTGTCGGCGATCGCGGGAGTGGGGGCGGTCAGCTGCCAGGTGAGCGCGACAGCCGCTGCCAGCCGCCAGATGAGTGATCCGTACACGACGGGGAGCATGTTCCGGGCCGTGCGGCGGCACGCCGGACCCCTTCCGGATTCGCCTGATGGAGGGGACCTGGGGCGCGGCAGGTTTGCCGCCCGGGAAGCCGTCCCGGACCCGCCGGACGAAGGGATCGGTGGTGCGCGTGCCCATGACCACCGGGAATAGGGGTGGGTCCGCCAAGGCGTCCGTTTCCGGAAATGGCCGATTGTCGACCCTGCCGTCGGCAATGGCGTCAAAGGAGGCGTCACCGGCCGCGGGCATTCGTCACTGCCGAACAGCCGGGAGGAGCCGGAGCGGCGGGGGGCCGTCAGCCGCAACCTCGGTAACCCCTCCGGGGCATCGGGCCTGGAGGCACCAACGGCCGCGGGTCTGGGGGCACATGATGCCCGGTCGGGACCCGGTCCGATTTCGCCGGTGCGCCAAAGTAGTCCGGGAGTGAACTATTTGGCCCTTCCTGTTCACCGAATGTGACAGGCCGCGACGGGGCGGTTGCACATGCCACGGGAGTGTGACCAATAACGGACGGCTAATTTCCGTTTTCGCTCGCTCTCTTGGCGGTCGATCAGTAGCCTCTGGTCAACACTGACCATGAACATGGCCGGATCGCCGTGGCGACTTGTTGGAGACATCGATGGAGCGTCCCGCCTGGGCACCGCAAGGCATTGACATTTCGGTGCCGAGCGTGTCCCGAATGTATGACTTCTATCTGGGCGGCTCGCACAATTTCGAGGTGGACCGGGAAGCGGCCCGCAAGGCCATGGAGTTCATGCCGGGACTTCCCAAGGCCATGCAGGCGAACCGGGCCTTTATGCGCCGCGCGGTGCGCTACGCGCTCGGTGAGGGCATCAACCAGTTCCTCGACATCGGTTCCGGGATACCCACCTTCGGCAATGTCCACGAGGTCGCCCAGGGGATCGACCCCGACGCCAAGGTGGCCTACGTCGACCACGACCCGGTCGCCGTCGCGCACAGCCAGGCCGTCCTGGAGGGCAACGAGGGCGCGGTGATCGCCGCCGCCGACCTGCGCCGGCCGGCCGAGATCCTGGAGAACGCCGAGGTCGCCGAACTCCTCGACCTCGACCGCCCGGTGGCGCTGCTGCTCGTGGCCGTCCTGCACTTCATCGAGGACTCGGACGACCCGCGGTCCGCCGTCGCCGCACTCCGCGACATGCTCGCCCCCGGCAGCCTCCTCGTCGTCACCCACGCCGCCTACGAAGGCATTCCGCTGACCCGTGAGGAGGCCGGCGGCACGGTCGGGGTCTACCAGAACATCCGCAACCCGCTGGTCATGCGCACGCGCGAGGAGATCAGCAGCTTCTTCGACGGCTACGAGCTGGTCGAGCCCGGCCTCGTCGCCATGCCGCAATGGCGCCCCGACAGCCCGACCGCCCCCGAGAACGAGGACCCATACGCCTTCTCGGGCATCGCGGGAGTGGGACGCAAGGCGTGAGTATTCCCGCCCAGTCGTCCGGAGCCCCGGACGCGGCACCCGACGGCCCCGAGGACCGGCTCCGGAGGTTCGCCACCATCTGGAGCCGGGCCATCTTCCCGTCGACGGCCACCTCCCTGACCCGTCCGGAGTTCGAGCAGCATCTGCTGCCGCTGGCCCGCACGCTCAGCGACACCCTGCACGCCCGCCCGTTCGACGCGGCCGCGGCGAACCAGGTGGGCGGCGCGCTGGTCGCGGCACACTGCACGGACCCGGACGCCCTCAGCTCCACGCTCGGTGTCGTCGACTCCTACCTGGTGCTCTACTGCGGCAGCAACGGACCGGTCGCCCTGACCACCGAGGACAGCCGCTCCCGCTGCGCCCGCATCCAGCACGCGGTCGCGGCCGGCTTCACCCAGGCCCTGCGCGAACGGACGCTCGCCGAGCAGGAGGCCATCGCCCGCTCGGCGCTCACCGCCCGCTCCGACGCCGAACAGGCCCTGCACGCCACCGAGGCACGCTTCCGGGCCGTCTTCAAGGACGCGGCCATCGGGATCGGGATCGCCGACCTCGACGGCAACGTCCTGGAAGTCAACGACACCCTCACCCGGATGTTCGGCGGCCTGGAGAACCACGTCCTCAGCCACCGCGTCAACGAGTGGGTCCACCCCGAGGACTCCCCGCAGGTCTGGAAGTTCTACAACGAGCTGGTACGCGGCGAACGCGAGCACTACCGGGTCGAGAAGGCGTACTACCGCAACGACGGCACCGTCCTGTGGACCAACCTGACGGTGTCCTTGCTGCGCGACTCCGAGGGCCGGCCCGAATACCAGCTGGCCCTGCTGGAGGACACCACCGAGCGCAGGCTGCTCAACCTGCGGCTGCGCTACGAGGCCACCCACGACGCGCTCACCGGCCTGCCCAACAGGACGCTCTTTTTCGAGCGCTTGGAGAAAGCGCTCTCAGCCGGCGACGGCAGCCGTTTCGGCCTCTGCTACCTGGACCTGGACGGATTCAAGGCGATCAACGACAGCCTCGGCCACGCCGCGGGCGACCGGCTGCTGGTCGAGGTCGCGGACCGGCTGCAGAGCTGCGCCACGGCCCCGGGCGAGATGGTGGCCCGGCTCGGCGGCGACGAGTTCGTGGCGCTGACGACGAGCTTCGACTCGGCGGCCGAGGTGGACGAACTCGCCTGCCGGATCCTCGGCGTGCTCGCCACCCCCATCCGGCTCGACGGGCGCGAGCTGACCGTCCGCGGCTCGATCGGCGTCGTCGAAGGGCCCGCCGGGGAGCGCAGCGCCGCGGAAGTGCTGCGCAGCGCCGACATCACCATGTACCGGGCCAAGTCGGCGGGCGGCAACCGCTTCGAGCTGGCCGACGCCGAGGCGGACGCCCGCGCCATCACCCGGCACGGCCTGACCACGGCCCTGCCGGCCGCCCTGGAACGCGGCGAGTTCTTCATCGAGTACCAGCCGCTGGTCCACCTCGGCGACGGTACGGTGCACGGCGCGGAGGCGCTGGTGCGCTGGTGCCATCCCCAGCACGGGGTGCTCGGGCCCGACCGGTTCATCGCGCTGGCCGAGCACACCGGGCTGATCGTGCCGCTCGGCCGCTGGGTGCTGGAGGAGTCGGTCCGCCAGGCCAACTTCTGGCAGGAGCGGCACGCCGACGGCGGCCCGCTGCGCATCAACGTCAACCTCTCGCCGGCCCAGCTGCACCACCCGCAGCTGGTCGCGGAGACCATCGACGTCCTGGAACGCTCCGGGCTCGAAGCGGGCGCGCTCTGCCTGGAGGTCACCGAGTCGGCACTCATCGGGGCCGACGAGGACCTGTTGAAACCGCTGCGCCAGCTGGCCGAGATGGGCGTCGACATCGCGCTGGACGACTTCGGCACCGGGTACTCCAACCTCGCGAACCTGCGGCGGCTTCCGGTGAGCGTGCTGAAGCTGGACCGCTCCTTCACCCAGGGGATGCAGCACCATCCGGCGGACCCGGTGGACCTCAAGATCGTCGAGGGGATCGTGTCGCTCGCGCACAGCCTCGACCTGGCCGTGACGGTGGAGGGCGTGGAGACCGGCGCCCAGGCCGAGCAGCTGCGGCAGCTGGGCTGCGACACCGCGCAGGGCTGGTACTACGCGCGCCCGGGCGCCCCGGACCGCATCCACTCCCTGCTGCTGGCCGACGCGGTGTGAGCCGGGCGGGCGGACACCTCACGAGGATGCCGTGTCCGCCCGGCCGGCCAGCAGGACCCGCTGCAGTTCGCGGGCCGCGCGCGGCGGGGCCACGTCGCTGCGGTGCGCCAGCGCGATCGTGCGGCGCAGCCCCGGCCTGGCCAGCGGGGTCGCGCTCAGGCCCACGCCGGCCCGGGTGGCGACCATGCTCGGGACCACCGCGATGCCCAGGCCCGCGCGGACGAAGCCGAGCACCGCGTCCATCTCGCCGCCCTCCACCGTGAACGACGGCTCGAAGCCCTCGGCCCGGCAGGCGGCCACCGTCAGCTCCCGCAGGTCGTAGCCGTGCCGGAACATCACCAGCGGCTCGCCCTCCAGGTCCGTGATCCGGACCCGGCCACCCCGCCCGGGTCGGGGGCGGTGCGCCGACGAGACGACCACCAGGTCCTCCTGGAGCAGTTCGACCGTGGTCAGCGCCGGTGACGCGGCCGGCAGCGGCAGCACCACCAGGGCCAGGTCGAGCGCGCCGCGCGCCAGCTCCCGTACCAGGTCGTGCGAGCCGCCCTCCTCCAGCAGCAGCTGGATGCCGGGGTGCAGGTCGTGGAAAGCGCGCAGCACTTCGGGCAGCAGGCCCGTGCAGACACTGGGCGTCGCGCCCAGCCTGACCCGGCCGCGCCGCAGCTGGGCCAGCTCCTGCACCTCGTGCCGCGCGGTGTCGGCGTCGGCCAGGATGCGCCGGGCGAGCGGCAGCAGCGCCTCGCCCGCGTCCGTGAGCGTGATGTTCCCGCGCGCCCGGCTGAACAGCTCGGCGCCCAGCTCATTTTCCAGGGCCCTGATCTGCTGGGAGAGCGAGGGCTGCGAAACGTGCACCTCCTCGGCGGCGCGGGTGAAGTGCCGGGCCTCGGCGACGGCCACGAAATAGGTCAGCTGCTGGAACTGCATCACCCCACGCTACCGCGTTGCATAGGTGGATCCTATGGACATGAGCCATTCCATGTCTTGGACTGATCGGGCCCTTCGCCCCTAGCGTCGTGTCCATGGCATTGGCAACCCGGACGGACCGACGACCGTCCATGACGCGCACGCTCTGGGGCTCGACCGTCGGCAAGAAGGCGATCATGGCCGCGAGCGGTCTGGTCATGCTCCTCTACCTGGTCGTCCACATGATCGGCAACCTGAAGATCTTCTTCGGGGCCGACGAGTTCAACGGCTACGCGCACTGGCTGCGGGTGATGGGCGAGCCGTTCCTGCACCACGAATGGGCGCTGTGGATCGTGCGCGTGGTGCTCGTCGCCGCCGTGGTGCTGCACGCGGTCTCCGCGTACCAGCTCAGCCGGCGCGACCTCAGGGCGCGGCCCAGCCGCTACGTGCACAAGAGGCCGCGCGCGAGCTACGCCACCCGCACCATGCGCTACGGCGGCGTCATCCTCGGGCTGTTCATCGTCTGGCACGTCCTGGATCTGACGACCGGCACCGTGCACTCCGGCGGCTTCCAGTCCGGCCACCCGTACCAGAACGTCATCGACACCTTCTCCACCTGGTACGGCGACGTCATCTACATCGTCGCGATGCTCGCCCTCGGACTCCACGTCCAGCACGGCTTCTGGAGCGCCGCGCAGACCCTCGGCGCCGGCCGCGCGAGCCGCGACCGCGTCCTGAAGACCCTCGCCAATGTCCTCGCGCTGGTGCTGACGGTGGGCTTCGTCTCCGTACCCGTCGCCGTCATGACCGGAGTGGTGAGCTGACATGAACGACTACACGCACTACACGACCGGTGAACCCGTCGCCGACACCAAGGCGCCCGCCGGCCCCGTGGCCGAGCGCTGGGACACCCGCCGCTTCCAGGCCAAGCTGGTCAACCCCGCCAACCGCCGCAAGCACACCGTCATCGTCGTCGGCACCGGCCTCGCAGGCGGCTCGGCCGGCGCGACGCTGGCCGAACAGGGCTATCACGTCGTCCAGTTCTGCTTCCAGGACTCGCCCCGCCGGGCCCACTCCGTCGCCGCCCAGGGCGGCATCAACGCGGCCAAGAACTACCGCAACGACGGCGACTCGGTCCACCGGCTCTTCTACGACACCGTCAAGGGCGGCGACTTCCGCGCCCGCGAGTCCAACGTGCACCGGCTCGCCCAGATCTCCGTCGAGATCATCGACCAGTGCGTGGCCCAGGGCGTCCCCTTCGCCCGCGAGTACGGCGGCCTCCTCGACAACCGCTCCTTCGGCGGCGTCCAGGTCTCCCGCACCTTCTACGCCCGCGGCCAGACCGGACAGCAACTGCTCCTCGGCGCCTACCAGGCGCTGTCCCGGCAGATCGCCGCGGGCAACGTCGAGCTGCACCCCCGTACGGAGATGCTCGACCTGATCGTCGTCGGCGGAAAGGCCCGAGGCATCGTCGCCCGCGACCTCGTCACCGGGCGGATCAGCAGCTACTTCGCCGACGCCGTGGTCCTGGCCAGCGGCGGCTACGGCAACGTCTTCTACCTGTCGACCAACGCGATGAACTCCAACGCCACCGCCATCTGGCGGGCCCACCGGCGCGGCGCCTACTTCGCGAACCCCTGCTTCACCCAGATCCACCCCACCTGCATCCCGCGCACCGGCGACCACCAGTCCAAGCTGACCCTGATGAGCGAGTCGCTGCGCAACGACGGCCGCATCTGGGTACCGAAGGCCGAGGGCGACACCCGCCCCGCGGCCGAGATCCCCGAGGACGAGCGCGACTACTACCTGGAGCGCGTCTACCCCGCCTTCGGCAACCTGGTGCCCCGCGACATCGCCTCCCGCGCCGCGAAGAACGTCTGCGACGAGGGGCGCGGCGTCGGGCCCGGCGGCCAGGGCGTCTACCTGGACTTCGCCGAGGCCATCGGGCGGATGGGCCGGGCGAAGGTCGAGGAGAAGTACGGCAACCTCTTCGACATGTACGCGCGGATCACCGCGGAGAACCCGTACGAGACGCCGATGCGGATCTACCCGGCCGTGCACTACACGATGGGCGGGCTCTGGGTCGACTACGACCTCCAGACCACCATCCCCGGCCTGTTCGCGATCGGCGAGGCCAACTTCTCCGACCACGGCGCCAACCGGCTCGGCGCCTCCGCGCTGATGCAGGGCCTCGCCGACGGCTACTTCGTCCTGCCCTCCACCATCAACGACTACCTCGCCCGCAACCCCCGGCAGGAGGAGGTCGACGCCTCGCACCCCTGCGTCCAGGAGGCCGTCGCCGAGACCGAGGACCGGCTCAGCCTGCTCCTCGCCGTCGACGGCGACCGCACGCCCGACTCCTTCCACCGGGAGATCGGCGAACTCATGTGGGAGTACTGCGGCATGGCCCGCACCCAGGAGGGTCTGCGCACCGCGCTCGCCCGCATCCCGCTGATCCGCGAGGAGTTCTGGCGCCGCATCAAGGTGCCCGGCACCGGCGAGGAGTTCAACCAGTCGCTGGAGAAGGCCAACCGCGTCGTCGACTACCTGGAGCTCGCCGAGCTCATGTGCCTCGACGCCCTGCACCGCGCCGAGTCCTGCGGCGGCCACTTCCGCGAGGAGTCCCAGACCCCGGACGGCGAGGCCGCCCGCCGCGACGAGGAGTTCTCCTACGGCGCCGCCTGGGAGTTCACCGGCACCGGCGACGCCCCCGTCCTGCACAAGGAAGACCTCGTCTTCGAGTACGTCCACCCCACCCAGCGGAGCTACGCATGAAGCTCACCCTGCGCGTCTGGCGCCAGAAGAACGCCGACGCACCCGGCGCCATGTCCACCTACCAGGTGGACGGCATCTCGCAGGACATGTCGTTCCTGGAGATGCTCGACACCCTCAACGAGGAGCTGATCCTCGCCGGTGACGACCCCGTCGCCTTCGACCACGACTGCCGCGAGGGCATCTGCGGCGCGTGCAGCCTCGTCATCAACGGCGACGCCCACGGCCCCAATGGGGTCTCCCCTGCTCGAGCGGATTCGAGCGCTTGGGGAAGCACCACCACCTGCCAGCTCCACATGCGCGCCTTCCACGACGGCGACACCATCGACATCGAACCCTGGCGCGCCTCGGCCTTCCCGGTCGTCAAGGACCTGGTCGTGGACCGCTCCGCCTTCGACCGGATCATCCAGGCCGGCGGCTACATCTCGGCCCCGACCGGTACGGCCCCCGACGCGCACGCCACGCCCGTGCCCAAGCCGGACGCCGACTTCGCCTTCGAGCACGCCGAGTGCATCGGCTGCGGCGCCTGTGTCGCGGCCTGCCCGAACGGTTCGGCGATGCTCTTCACCTCGGCGAAGGTCAACCACCTGAACGTGCTGCCGCAGGGCGCCCCCGAGCGCGAGACCCGGGTGCTGGACATGGTGGAGCAGATGGACAGCGAGGGCTTCGGCGGCTGCACGCTCACCGGCGAGTGCGCCACCGCGTGCCCGAAGGGCATCCCACTGCCGTCGATCTCGGCCATGAACAAGGAGTGGCTGCGGGCCACCCGCAAGGCGCGCCGCTGAGCCGCCGCACGCCTTCGGGCCCCGGAGGCCGCCCGCCGCCGGGGCCCGAAGGCCACTACGCGTGCCGGGTCAGGACTTGGTGACGGAGAGGTCGTCGCCGTAGACCGTGCCCTGTCCGTACCAGCCGTGCAGGTAGACCGTCACCGAGCCGCTGGAACCGGTGGTGAAGGACACCGACTGCTTGGTGTAGCCATTCGACAGGCCCCAGGTGCTCGCCGTCGCGCCGCCCCGGACACCGAGGTAGGCGTAGTTCCCCTGCACGTAACCCTGAAGCGTGTACGTGGTGTTGGGGGAGAGGGTGAGCGTCTGCGCGCACTCGCCGGTCTGCGACGCGGTGGCCGCGACCGCGAGCGCGTGCGAACCGCCGTGCACCGGCGAGGAGACGACCGCGCCACCGGACTCACAGGTCCAGGGGCCCAGCGCACCGGTCTCGAAGTCGCCGTTGACGAGCGATCCCGTGCCGCCGCCGGCACCGGGCACCGTCAGGGTGAACGACGCCGAGTGGCTGAGCGTGCCGGAGGTGCCGGTGACCGTGACGGTGTACGTGCCCGGGGCGGCCGACGCCGAGGCGTTGAGCGTCAGCGTCGAGGAGCCGCCCGCCGTGACCGAGGTCGGGCTGAGCGCCGCGGTCACCCCGGCCGGGGCGCCGCTCGTGGTCAGCGCGACCGTCTTGGCGGCGCCGGAGGTCACCGCGGTCTTCACGGTGGCGGTGGCCGACTTGCCCGGCTCGACCGTCGCCGACGAGGGGGTGACGGCCACCGAGTAGTCGTCGGTCACCGGACCGCTGCCGCCGCTCGTGAACGGGGCGAAGGTGTGGCTGAAGTACCAGGTGTCCTGCGCGATGCCGGAGCAGGTGTCGCTCCCGCCGGTGCCGGGGCAGCCGCCGTTGTCGCGCTGGAGCGCCCAGAACGACAGGGTGCCGACGCCCTTGGAGACGGCCCAGTCGTAGACGGTGGGCGCGTTGGCCGTGGTGAAGGTCTCGGCCGGCCCGTAGTCGTCGATGCCGGGCATCTCGATGATGCCCGTCATGCCCCACAGCTGGGCCTCGGTCTTCGACGGGTACAGCGAGGCCAGCTGGCCCTTCAGGCCGGTGATGGCCGTCTGGGTGTCCTTGGCCATGTCGTGCGAGGCGCCGTCGTAGTAGTCGAACGTCATGAGGTTCACGACATCGACCTTGGTGCCGTTGGAGACCGCGTTCCGCAGCACCGCGAGACCGCTGTCGGCGAGGCCCCGGGTGGTGGTCGGCAGGGTGTACGAGATCTGCACCGAACGCCCGTTGGCGGCGGCCCAGTCCTGGACCTTCTTGAGCGCCTTGTTGCGGCGGTCGATCCCGGCGCTGTTGTCCAGCGAGTTGTCCTCGATGTCCATGTCGAGGCGGGACACGTCGTAGGTCGTGATGACCTTCTCGTACGCGGCGGCGATCGAGTCGACGTTCGTGCAGCTGTCGGCGATCTCGGTGCCGGTGTTGTCGGCGGTGTAGCCGCCGAACGAGGGGATCACGTCGCCGCCGCGCGAGCGGATCGTGGTGAAGTCGGCGCCGAACTCGGACTGGGCGATCGGCGTGCTCGAATCACCGTTCCAGTACGGGGTGCAGGAACCGCGGGACTCCGTCTGGATGAAGGCCATGGTCAGGTACTTGGCTCCGGACGCCTGCGAGAGCGCGGCCGGGCTGTCCCCGTTCCACGCCTCGAAGTACGGCGCGAAGACATGGGCGGGCAGGGGAGTGGCGGCGGTGGTGGCGGCCTGCGCGCCGGCGCCTGATCCGAGGACCAGACCTGCGGACGCGACGGCGGTGGCCAAGGCGCTCAGGACGGCGCCGACTGTTCTTGGACGTCTCATGGGGCAGCTCCCAGCGGGGTGGGACAACGGGCGGATGCACGGCTCGGCCGCACCCGGTGAGGGGCGCGGCCGCGTTCCTGTGATTCCCGGCCGGGGGTCACATGCCGCACGGCGACGAACAGCCGTGGGGCATGCCCATAATTGGTATGGACCAGCTAACTGTCAACGTTCTTTACTGTTTCATTCCCCGAAAGCCGTTCTCGGAGCCAACCCATGCGGCAAATAGGTGAGTTGGAGACGGTTGAGGGCTCAGCCGAGACGAAGGGCCGCCCGCAGGTACCCGGCCGTCCGGCTCTCCGGCGCCCGGGCCACCTCCACCGGCGGCCCCGCCGCCACGATCCGGCCGCCCCGGTCGCCGCCGCCCGGACCCAGATCGATCACCCAGTCGGCGCCCGCGACCACGGCCATGTCGTGCTCCACGACCACCACGGTGCCGCCCGAGTCGACCAGCCCGTGCAACTGCCGCGTCAGCACCTCGACATCGGCCGGATGCAGCCCCGTCGTCGGCTCGTCCAGCAGATACAGGGTGCGGCCCCGGCGGGCCCGCTGGAGCTCCGCCGCCAGCTTGATCCGCTGCGCCTCACCGCCGGACAGCTCCGTCGCCGGCTGCCCGAGCCGCAGATAGCCGAGCCCCACGTCCAGCAGCGTTCCCAGGCTGCGCGCGGCGGCCGGCGTGTCCGCGAAGAACGCCGCCGCCGACTCCACCGTCAGATCGAGCACCGACGCGATGTCCAGCCCCCGCAGCGTGACGTCCAGCGTCTCGGGGTTGTACCGCGCGCCGTGACAGTCCGGGCAGGGCGCGTACGTACTCGGCAGGAACAGCAGCTCCACCGAGACGAACCCCTCGCCCTGGCACGTCTCGCACCGCCCGCCCGGCACATTGAACGAGAACCGCCCCGCCCGGTAGCCGCGTTCACGGGCCTCGGGCGTCTGCGCGAACAGCTTGCGCACCACGTCGAACAGCCCGGTGTACGTGGCCAGGTTGGAACGGGGCGTACGCCCGATCGGCCGCTGGTCCACCTGCACCAGCCGGTCCACCGCGTCCAGCCCCTCGGTCCGGGCGCACCCCGCCACCTGCCGGTCCGGCCCGGCCTCCTCGGCACCGGCGGCCCGCCGGTCGGCCGGCGCGCCCGCCAGCACCTGCCCCACCAGCGTCGACTTGCCGGAGCCGGACACCCCGGTGACCGCCGTGAACACCCCGAGCGGGAACGCCGCGTCCACCCCGCGCACGTTGTGCCGCTCCACCCCGTGCAGCCGCAGCCACCCCGAGGGCGCGCGCACCTCACGCGCGGGGGCGGGCGCCTCGTCGAAGAGGAAGCGCCGGGTGGCGGACTCCGCGACGCCGGCGAGATCGGCCGGCGGGCCGCTGTGCAGCACCCGGCCCCCGTGCTCACCGGCCAGCGGCCCCACATCCACCAGCCAGTCCGCCCGCCGCACCACGTCCATCTGGTGCTCCACCACGAAGACCGAGTTCCCGGCCTCCTTCAGCCGCCCCAGCACCGCGAGCAGCGACTCGGTGTCCGCCGGGTGCAGGCCGGCGGACGGCTCGTCCAGGACGTACACCACGCCGAAGAGGCCCGACCGCAGCTGGGTCGCGAGCCGCAGCCGCTGGAGCTCGCCGGAGGAGAGCGTGGGAGCCGTGCGGTCCAGGCTCAGATAGCCGAGCCCGAGCTCGGTGACCGTCCCGATCCGGGCCAGCAGATCCGCCGTCAGCACCCGGGCGGTCTCCCCGCCGCCCGCCGCCGCGAGCACACCGGCGAGTTCGGTGAGCGCGAGCCCCGCCAGCTGCGCGATCGTACGGCCCGCGAAGGTGACCGCCAGGGCCTCCGGCCGCAGCCGGCTGCCCTCGCAGGCCGGGCAGGGCTCACTGGTCAGGAAGCGCTCGGCCTTCGCCCGCAGCGTGGCGCTCCTGGAATCGGCGAAGGTGTGCGTCACATAGCGGCGCGCGCTCATGTACGTGCCCTGGTAGGGGCGTTGGATGCGGCCCGCCTCGCGCACCGGGTGGACGGCCACCACCGGCTGCTCGTCGGTGAACAGGATCCACTCCCGGTCCGCCGGGTCGAGCGCGCGCCACGGCCGGTCCACGTCGTACCCGAGGGCGTCCAGCACGTCGCGCAGGTTCTTGCCCTGCCAGGCGCCCGGCCAGGCGGCGATCGCCCCCTCCCGGATCGACAGGCCCGGGTCCGGGACCAGCAGCTCCTCACTGGTGCGGTGGACCCGCCCCAGGCCGTGGCAGCGAGGACAGGCCCCGGCGGCGGTGTTGGGGGAGAACGCGTCCGAGTCGAGCCGCTGGGCGCCCGCCGGATAGTCCCCGGCCCGGGAGAACAGCATCCGCAGCGAGTTGGACAGCGTGGTCACCGTGCCCACGGAGGACCGGGCCCCGGGCGCCGACCTGCGCTGCTCCAGTGAGACGGCGGGCGGCAGCCCGGTGATCTCCCCGACCGCGGGGGCGCCGACCTGGTGGATCAGCCGCCGGGCGTACGGGGCGACGGACTCGAAGTAGCGGCGCTGGGCCTCCGCGTAGATCGTCCCGAAGGCCAGCGAGGACTTGCCCGAACCGGAGACGCCGGTGAAGACGGTGAGGGTGTCGCGGGGGATGTCGACGTCGACGTCGCGCAGATTGTGCTCACGGGCGCCGCGGACCCGGACGTACGGATCGTGGGGGGAGGACATGGGGGAGGAAGTCTCCGTACGCTCGGTATCGAACTGTTCGTGCCAGGCGGTGCCGCGCCGGTTCGCCGGACACCCGGCCGCTTGGTTTGCTGGCCGCATGCGCAACGACGCCCGGCCCCTGGCCGTATTCGATCTCGACGGTACGCTCGCCGACACCGCCCACCGCCAGCACCATCTGGAGGGCCGCAGCCGGGACTGGGCCCGGTTCTTCGCCGCGGCGGTGGACGACCCGCCGCTGGCCGAGGGGGTGCGGCTGGCGCTGAGCAGCGCGAAGGAGTGCGAGGTCGTCTACCTCACCGGGCGGCCCGAGCGGTGCCGCAGGGACACCGTGGCGTGGCTGGCGCGGCAGGGGCTGCCCGAGGGGCGGCTGCACATGCGGCGCGACGACGACCGCCGGCCGGCCCGCCGGACCAAGCTGGAGATTCTTCAGCGGCTCGGCCGCGACCGTACGGTACGAATGCTGGTGGACGACGACGAGCTGGTCTGCGACGCGGCCGAACTGGCCGGATTCACCGTGGTGCGCGCCCGCTGGACGCCGGCCTCGCCCGCGCTGAAGGACGCGCAGGAGCGCGAGGGACGTACCTGATCCGGCCAGGTGCGCCGCATCGGCCCGCCCGTGCACACCCCGCCCGTGCACACCCCGCTCGCGTCACTGCGGGTCGTCGAGGCGGAAGCCCACTTTCAGGCCCACCTGGTAATGCGCGATTCGGCCATCCTCGATCTGGCCGCGCACCTGGGTGATCTCGAACCAGTCGAGATTGTGCAACGTTTCCGAGGCTCTTGCGACGCCGTTGCGGATGGCCTCGTCCACGCCCTCCTGGGAGGTTCCTACGATTTCGGTGACGCGGTACGTGTGATTCGTCATGGTATGTCTCCTCTCGTCCTTACCAAGGTGCCCTACCTCGGCCCGGTTCGCGAGGGGTCGCGGAGGTTTCGGATGTCCGGAACGGCCCTTGACCAAAGTATTGGTCCATACCAAACTCCAGCCACGCCCGTGCGAGCGCAGCCCGCAGTCCCCCACACCGGGTCCGCAATTTCGTCCTGCCGTTCCGCAGAAGGTGACTCCGTGAAAAACCGCATGCTCGTCGGAGCTGTTGCCCTGATTTCCACTGTTGCGCTGGGCGGGTGCGGCATGATCCCCGGATCGGGCGGCTCCGGCAGCAAGAAGGTAACGATCTGGCTGATGAAGGACAGCGTTACCGCCGACTTCCTGGACCGCTTCAAGAAGTCGTACGAAGACGAGCACTCATCGGTCGAGCTGGAATTCAAGATCCAGGAATGGGGTGGCATCGGCCCGAAGGTCCTGGAGGCTTTGGGCGGCAAGGACACGCCCGATGTCATCGAGGTCGGCAACACCCAGGTCGCCCAGTACGCCGAGAGCGGCAACCTCCGCGACCTGACCCTGGAATCCATGCGTGACCTGGGAAGCGAGGACTGGCTGCCCGGTCTCGCCGAGCCGGGCAGCATCGGCGGCGTCCAGTACGGAATCCCGTGGTACGCGGCCAACCGCGTGGTGATCTACAACAAGGACCTCTTCGAGGACGCGGGCATCAAGAACCCGCCGAAGACGCGCGCCGAGTGGATCGCGGACAGCGAGAAACTCAACCAGGACGGAAACCAGGGCATGTATCTGCCGGGGCAGAACTGGTATGTGCTCGCCGGGTTCATCTGGGACGAGGGCGGGGAACTCGCCACCGACAAGGAAGGCGACTGGGAGGGCACTCTCGACAGCCCGGCCGCGCTCAAGGGCATGGCGTTCTATTCCCAACTCCAGGGGCTGGGCGAGGGACCCAAGGACGCCGACGAGGAAAAGCCCCCGCAGGCCGACGTGTTCGCCAAGGGCAATGTCGCCCAGATCATCTCCACCCCCAGCAGTGTGACGCTGATCGAGAAGAAGAACCCCGAACTCAAGGGAAAGCTGGGCTACTTCCCCATCCCGGGCAAGACCTCGAAGGCGCCCGGCTCGGTGTTCACCGGCGGCTCCGACCTGATCATCCCGCAGAAGGCGAGCCAGCGCGGCGCGGGGTACGAGGTGATCAAGGCGCTGGCCGGCGCCAAGTGGCAGGAGGAACTGGCCAAGACCATGAGCTACGTGCCCAACAAGCCCGCCCTCGCCCACGTCATCGAGGGCGAGGAGAGCACCGCCGCGATGGCCGAGGGCGCGACCCGCGGCCACGCCACCCCGAACTCCTCGCAGTGGGCCGCGGTCGAGGCCGACAACCCGATCAAGCCCTACATGACGGCGGTCCTCCAGGGCGGGGACCCGGTGACCGAGGCGAAGGACGCCTCCGAGAAGATCACCGCGGCGCTCGCCGGCAGCTGACCGGGCGGCTCTGGGCCGGACCGCAACGGCCGGCCGGTTTGGGGGCGGGGCCGGGTGAGCCCGGTCCCGCCCCCGCCGCTCAGTCCACCGTGGCCAGCGACAGCGCGAACCGGTCCCCGGAATCCGTCCACCAGTGGGTCAGCCGCAGCCCCGCCCCGGCCAGCTCGCGACGCACACCGTCCTCGCGGAACTTCGCGGACACCTCCGTGCGCAGCTCCTCACCCGCGTCGAACGGCACCACCAGATCCAGCTGCGGGATCTTCACGGTGAGCGCCCGGCGGGCCCGCAGCCGCATCTCGATCCACTCCTCGTGCGGATTCCACCGGGCCACGTGCGCGAAGTCCTCCAGCGAGAAGTCCGCACCCAGCTCCCGGTCGACGACCGACAGCACGTTCCGGTTGAACGCGGCCGTCACCCCGGCCGCGTCGTCGTACGCGGCCACCAGCACCTTCTCGTCCTTCACGAGGTCCGTGCCGAGCAGCAGCGCGTCACCGGGCGCCAGCAGCGAGCGCACCGACTTCAGGAACACCGCCCGCTCCTGCGGCAGCAGATTGCCGAGCGTGCCGCCCAGGAACGCCACCAGCCGGGGCCCGGGGACGTCGGGCAGTGAGAGCCCGGCGGTGAAGTCGGCGATCAACGCGTGCACGGACAGCTGCGGCCGCTCGGCCAGCAGCGCGTCGGCGGCGCCGCGCAGCGCGCTCTCACTGACGTCGACCGGCACATAGGTGTGCAGCTCGGGCAGTGCGTCCAGCAGGTACCGGGTCTTCTCCGAGGAGCCCGACCCCAGCTCGACCAGGGTGCGGGCCCCGGACGCGGCGGCGATCTCGGCGGCCCGGCCGCTCAGGATCTCCCGCTCGGCGCGCGTCGGGTAGTACTCGGGGAGCCGGGTGATCTCCTCGAACAGTTCGCTGCCCCGGGCGTCGTAGAACCACTTGGGCGGCAGTGTCTTCGGCTGCCGGGTCAGGCCGTGCAGCACATCGGCGCGCAGCGCCGCGTCCGTGGCGTCCACCGGCAGGGTGCGGGTCAGCAGGAAGGGACTCACGCGTCGGGCTCCTTCAGCGGGGTCAGCAGGACATCGGCGCCGGCCGCGGTCAGCAGAGTGCGGTCGGGGACCTCGTACCAGCGCGGATCGTCGTCGTACGGCTCCGAGGCGACGACCGTGCGCCGGCCGGGCTCGGTCAGATGCCACAGGGTGTCGCCCCAGGCGGTCGCCACGATGGTGCGTCCGTCGGTGAGCAGCAGGTTGAGCCGGGATCCGGGGGCGGCCTCCGCGACCTCCAGGACCGTGTCCGCCACGGCCTGCGCGAGCGGGTCGCCCGCCGCGAGCCGGTGCTGCACCAGGGCCCACACCAGGGCCGAGTCGCTGCGGGCGGTGAGCCGCAGCAGTTCGGCCGGCGGCAGGGTGGCCGCGAGGGCCGCCACCGAGCCCGGCCAGTCCTCCAGTGCCCCGTTGTGGCTGAACAGCACATCGCCCGCGGTGAACGGGGCGGCCGCGGCCTCGCCGTCCGGGTCCGTCCCGGTCGCGTCCCGGACCGCGGCGAGCAGGGCGTGGCTGCGGACCACCCGGGCCAGATCGGCGAAGGTCTGGTCGCCCCAGACGGGCCCCTGGCGGCGATAGCGTCCGGGAACGGGGTCCCCGTCCGCGTACCAGCCGACCCCGAAGCCGTCGGCGTTGACCGTCCCGTACCGCTGCATGCGGGGCGCCCAGGACTGCCGCACCAGGGAGTGCGCCGGTTGCTTCAGCACCTCGCCCAGGGCCACCGGCGGCCCCACGTAGGCGATGTGACGGCACATCAGAGATCCCTCGCGGTACGGAATCCGGCGAATATCTGCCGCCGGACCGGCAGGTCCCAGTTGCGGAACGTACCCCGGCAGGCCACCGTGTCCACCGCGAACGAGCCGCCCCGCAGCACCTTGTGCTCAGGGCCGAAGAACACCTCCGAGTACTCGCGGTACGGGAACGGCGCGAAGCCCGGGTAGGGCAGGAAGTCGCTCGCCGTCCACTCCCACACGTCGCCGATCAACTGCCCCGCCCCGCACGGCGCCCGCCCGGCCGGGTACGCCCCCGCGGGCGCCGGCCGCAGATGGCGCTGCCCCAGATTGGCGCGCTCCGGCGTCGGGTCCTCGTCGCCCCACGGATAGCGGCGGGAGCGCCCGGACGCGGGGTCGTGCCGGGCCGCCTTCTCCCACTCCGCCTCGGTGGGAAGCCGCCGGCCCGCCCAGCGCGCGTAGGCGTCGGCCTCGTACCAGCTGACGTGCAGGACCGGTTCGTCGTCCTTGACCGGCTCGGTCACCCCGAAACGGCGGCGCAGCCACTGCCCGGCGTCCCGGTGCCAGAACAGTGGCGCGCCCAGTTCGTGCTCGCGGACCATCGCCCAGCCCGCGGGCGCCCACCAGCGCCGCTCTTCGTAACCGCCGTCCTCGATGAACGCCCGGTAGGCGCCGCAGGTCACCGGAGCGGTGTCGATGCAGAAGCCGGGGACGTCGCGCCGGTGCGCGGGGCGTTCGTTGTCGAGCGCCCACGGCTCGGTCGAGGTGCCCATGGTGAACGATCCGCCGTGCACCAGGACTTCGGAGGCAAGCGCCGGGGCGTCGACGGCACGCGGCGGCTCGGGCGCCGTCAGCGCCACCGGTCCCGAGCGCAGCTGATGGGTGATCAGCATTGTTTCGTCGTGCTGCTGTTCGTGCTGGGCGATCATCCCGAAGGCGAAGCCGGACCGCACCAGCGCGGTGCCGCCGTCGAGCGGGGTGGAATCCAACACGTCCAGCGCCCTGCCGCGTACCTCGGACGCGTACGAACGGGCCTCGGCCGGCGCCAGCAGCGGCAGGGAGGGGCGCGTGGCGCGCGGGTGCTCGAAGGCGTCGTAGAGCCCGTCGATCTCCGGACGCATCGCCTCGCGGCCCGCGACGCCGCGCAGCAGCCACAGCTCTTCCTGATTGCCGATATGTGCGAGGTCCCACACCAGCGGTGACATCAACGGCGAGTGCTGAGCGGTCAGTTCGTGGTCGTCCACGCTGTCGGTGAGCAGCGTGGTGCGCTCCCGGGCGGTGAGCAGCGCGGCGAGCGCCCGCTCGCGCAGCGCCTCACCGTCCCCGGTGTGCGGCGAAGTGGGGGATTGGGTCATGACGGGGTCCCCTTCGACTGGTCCGGGCGGAGGGCCCGGTCCGTGGTGAGCAGGTCCCGCAGATCGTCGGCCGGGCAGCGGCCCCGGGCGACGTAGCGGTCGTGGAAGCCGGCCACCGCGTCCCGCACCGCGCGGGACGCGCCCAGCCGGGGCAGCGCCTCCAGGGCGAGCCCGAAGCAGACGGCCGCCGCCTGGCGCAGTTCCGGATCGGTCAGTCCGTCGCGGGCGGCGGCGGTCCAGAGCGGATTGCGCGGGGCGGCCTCGGCCCCCGCGGTCTCGGCCAGCGGCTTGACGGCGCGGTACACGGTCTCGGCGGCCTCCGGGTCGTCGAACAGGGCGGTCGTGACGGCGAGCGGCACGATCCAGCCGTCGTCACCGGACTGCGCGTCGATCATGCGCAGCTCCAGGTGCCCGCGCGGGCGGACCGGCGGGAACAACGTGGTGATGTGGTAGTCGAGGTCGCTGCGGTCCGGGCGTCTGGGCAGCCCCGAGCGGATCCACTCCCGGAAGGTGAGCCCGTCCGGCACGGCCCAGGGGCCCTCGTCCCGGACGCACAGCACCGGTGTGTCCAGGACGTGCCCCGCCCAGGCGTCGCGGGGCGGCAGCGGACCGGCCGGCGCCAGCGTCCGCGACGCGTCCAGACCGGCCCACAGGGACTGGCGCGTCGACCGCCAGGGCGTCGGCGCGCCCCGCTGGAACGGCGAGTTGGCGAAGACCGCCACCAGCACCGCGCCCAGCAGATGCGCCAGCTGCCAGCGCCGCGCGTACCCGAGCGGCCCCGGCTCCTCCTCCCCGGCGTCCAGGCAGACCTGGACCGACGCGGTGGTGCACATCATGGCGCGGCCGGCCGGTCCCCACCGGTCGAACGCCCTCTCCATGGCCTCGTACCGGGGCTCGCGCAGGAGCCGGCGCGGTGACTGCCAGGGATCGACGCCCAGACCGGCGGGCGCGAGACCCAGTCGGGCGAGGGCGGCGCGTACGGCGACGAGGTCGGCGGCGGTGTCGTTGACGCACGCCATCAGGGAATCGGCGGGGCGCGAGCTGAGCTCCAGCTGGCCGCCGGGCTCGAAGGTGAGCGCCGCACTCAGGGGCAGCGCCCGGACGGCCGTTGCGGCCGCCTCCAGAAGGTGGGCCGGGACGGGGCGGTGAGGGTGTTCACGGTCGTGCAGAAGCCATTCGAGTTCGACTCCCACGGTGCGCGGCGGTCCTGTCTTGAAGCAGATGCCGCGCAGTAAATCCTCCGCCGCGCCCTCGCCGAGGGGCGGGGCCGAAGCGGGCGGACCGTGGCCGCCGGGTGTGTCGGATGACATGCCGGGCCTCCTTGTTCCGGTGCGTCCGTCCTACCCAAACCCCTGTAAACGGATCGCACAAGAGTGCCCCGTGCGCCGAATATCCGGTTGCCTCTCCTGCGACGGGGCGCCGATCATGCCCCGTATGCACCATAAGGGGGAGGCGCCGTGAGCGCCCGGCTGCGCGGGATCGCGCGAGAGACCGAAAACATCGTCCGGACGGGTTCCTACCGCACCGCACAGGGCCGCGACGTCAGCATCGAGCGCGCCCTGGCCGCCGCGCTCTCGGGCACCCGGCTGTACGGCCCCGAACCGGTTCCCGTCGCCGCGCTCGACCGGGACCGGACCCCGGTCGTCGAGGTCACCGGCGAGAGCAGCCTGCAAGCGGCCGCCCGGATGACCGCCGAGCGGCCCGGAAAGGTCGCCGTCCTGAACTACGCCTCCGCCCGCAACCCCGGCGGTGGCTATCTCAACGGAGCCCAGGCGCAGGAGGAGGCCCTGTGCCGGGCCTCCGCGCTGTACGCCACGCTGCTGCGGGCCCCCGAGTACTACGCCCACCACCGCGCCGAACGCAGCGCTTTCTACACCGACCGGGTCATCCACTCACCGGGCGTGCCGGTCTTCCGCGACGGCCGCGGGCGGCTGCTCGACACCCCGTACACCGCGGGCTTCCTCACCTCTCCCGCGCCCAACGCCGGGGTGATCCGGGCCCGGACCCCGCAGGAGGCGCACCGCATCCCCGCCGCGCTCGCCACCCGCGCCGAACGGGTGCTGGAGGTCGCGGCCGTACGCGGCTACCGCAGGCTGGTCCTGGGCGCCTGGGGATGCGGCGTGTTCCGCAACGACCCCGCCGAGGTGGCCGGCGCCTTCCGCGCCCTGCTCACCGGCGAGGGCCGTTTCGCGGGCCACTTCGAGCAGATCGTCTTCGGCATCCTCAGCCGCGAGGACGCCTCGCCCACCAGAGCCGCTTTCGAGCGCGTTCTCGCCCACGGGAGTGAACCCTCACCCTGACGTCGAGGGTGAGGGCCTTCCGCCGCCTCAGGACCAGTCGTAGCGCTCCCTCAGCCGTCCGACGACCAGGTCGAACCTGCTCCGGTCCAGGGCGCACGCCTCCCGCCGCATCCCGTCCTCGTGCACCCGCAGCACCCGGTCCAGGTCCACCCACGACTGGCGGCCCGAACTGTCCCAGGGGCCCGCGCCCAGCGCCACCCACTCGCGTTCCCGGTCGTGCTGCTTGCTGGACAACTGCACGGCCAGCAGCGTGCCCGCCGCCTCCCGCGCCACCACCAGGACCGGACGGTCCTTGCCGCGTCCGTCGTTCTCCTCGAAGGGCACCCAGGTCCAGACGATCTCCCCGGGATCGGGATCGCCGTCCCGGTCGGGGGCGTACGAGGTGCGGACCGGGCCCACATCGCGCGGGTCGGCCTCGGAGGTGGCGGTGGAACCGGAGCGGCCGGGGAAGGCGGCCGGACCGTCATGGCTGTCGGTGCGGTGCTGGATCGTCATCGCAACACCGTAGAACCTGCCCCGCCGCCCGCGTGGAGCGGGGCGGCGGCGGGACCGTGGCGCTCGGGCGCCGCCGGGGTCTGCGAGACTTCCCGCTGCCATGAGTCAGTTATCCGAGCAGCCCACCGAAGGCCCCGTACCGACCAGTGCCGATGTGGCGCGACTGGCCGGTGTCTCCCGGGCCACCGTCTCCTACGTCCTCAACAACAACGCGCAGGTGCGGATCAGCGATCCGACCCGCCGCCGGGTACGGGAGGCCGCCGACGAACTCGGCTACGTACCCCACGCCGCGGCCCGGACCCTGCGCGCGGGCCACTCCCGCATGGTGCTGCTGCCCACCGGCAACATGCCGGCCGGGCCCCTCCACCTGCGCTTCCTGCGCGAACTGGAGGCGGGGCTGCGGCACCTCGACTACACGGTCGTCCAGTACGGCTCCCTCGGGCTCGGCGCCGACGACGCCGCCCGCGCCTGGGCCGAACTCCGCCCGGCCGCCGTCATCGTGCCGGGTTCCGTCCCGCTCGCCCCGCAGGGCATAGCCGTCCTGCGGCGTTCCGGAGCCAAGGCGGTCATCACCCTGGGGCCCCAGCCGGTGGAGGGCGCCCACGCCCTGATCATGGATCAGCGGGAGGTCGGCGGCTGCGCGGTGCGCCATCTGCTGGAGCGCGGCAGGCGCCGCATCGGCGTGGTGATGCCCGAAGAACCCGGCGCCGCCCTGTTCGCCGCCCCGCGACTGGCCGGAGCCCGCGCGGCCGCGCTGGCCGGGGGCGCGCGGATCGAGGAACTGCCGCTGCGCTACGAGGAGGAGTCCGCAGCCGCGCTGGCCGCCCGGTGGCCCGGGCTCGGCCTGGACGCCGTCTTCGCCTACGACGACAGCTACGCGATGCTGCTGATGCGGGCGTTGCAGGACGAGGGGATCGAGGTGCCGGACGAGGCCGCCGTGGTCGGCGCGGACGACTCCATGCCGGCCAGGCTGCTGCGGCCCCGGCTCAGCAGCGTGCGCATGGAGCTGGCGACGGCGCAGCCGCTGGCCGACCTGGTGGACCGCCTGGTACGGCATCCGAGGACACCGCCCGAACGGCACGACCTGCTACGGGCCCGGCCGGTGCGCCGGGAATCCAGCTGACGCGGCACGTCCCGCGCGGCAAGGTGCGCGGCGGACGGCCCGTGCCTAGTGTCATGCCCATGAGCTATCCGCAGAGTTACGAGATCCTCATCGTCCCCGAGTTCACCGACGACAACGCCCCCGGGCTGCAGGGAGGCGGGGGCGATGCCACCGGCGCCAGCGTCCGGGGCGCGGCGGCCAAGGGCTCCGACGGCGGGGGCCCCGGCGCCGTCATCCGCTCCGCCGTCGTGACGGCCACGGGCGAGACGGGCGAGACCGGCTACCCGCGCTACGCGGGCGAGGGCATGGTGGCGGACATCGACCCGAGGACGCAGGCCGTGGAGGGCCTGCTCATCGACGGCTCGGAACTCGCCTACGGCCTTTCGGCCCGCATCGCCGAGCGCGACCGCAGGCAGCGCGACACGGACGCCTGAGGACACACGGGACCGGCCGTGGGCCGGCTGCCCACGGCCGGTCCCGGCCGGTCCCGGCCGGTCCCGGCCGGTCCACGGCCGGTTTACGCGACGCGGGAGGGGCGGCTCCTACTGCTGCCCCTCCGGCCCGCCCTTCTGCTCGGCCTCGATGGACTTGCGGACCTCGTCCATGTCCAGCTTCCTGGCCTGGCCGATGACGTCCTCCAGGGTCGCCTCCGGCAGCGCGCCGGGCTGGGAGAAGACCGCGACGTTGTCCCGGACGATCATCAGCGTGGGGATCGACCGGATCTCGAAGGCCGCCGCCAGCTCCTGCTGCGCCTCCGTGTCCACCTTGGCGAAGACCAGGTCCTTGTGGCGCTCGGATGCCGAGTCGTAGACCGGTGCGAACTGCCGGCACGGGCCGCACCAGGAAGCCCAGAAGTCGATCAGGACGAACTCGTTGTCGCTTACGACCTGGTCGAAGTTTTCCTTGGTGAGCTCTACGGTGCTCATGCGTTGCTACCTCTTCCTGTGCCCGTATGAGACGTGTCCGGGACAACGGTGCCCGTACTCGCGCTATTCCGCCTGCCCATGTGGCCGCCACCCACACCCGCGGACAGAATGGGCGCATGACACATGCTGCGAAGCCCGCCCTGTACGACGTCGTGGTCATCGGTGCCGGTCCGGTGGGTGAGAACGTGGCGGACCGCGCCCGGGCCGCCGGGCTGAGCGCCGCCGTCATCGAGTCGGAACTGATCGGCGGGGAGTGCTCCTACTGGGCCTGCATGCCCAGCAAGGCCCTGCTGCGCCCGGTCGTCGCCCGCGCCGACGCCCGCCGCGTCCCCGGGCTGGGCGGCGCCGTGCAGGGGCCGCTCGACACCGCCGCCGTCCTCGCCCACCGCGACACGTACGCCTCGCACTGGAAGGACGACGGCCAGGTCGCCTGGCTCGACGGGATCGGGGCCGACATCTTCCGCGGCCACGGCCGGCTGACCGGCCCCAAGGAGGTCACCGTCACCGCGCCCGACGGCACGGAACACCGTCTCACCGCCCGGCACGCCGTGGCCGTCTGCACGGGCAGCCGGGCCGTGGTCCCCGGCCTGCCCGGGGTCGAGAACGCCCGCCCCTGGACCAGCCGCGAGGCGACGAGTGCCAAGGAGGTGCCCGGCCGGCTCGTCGTCGTCGGCGGGGGAGTCGTCGGCGTCGAGATGGCCACCGTCTGGGCCGCCCTCGGCTCCGAGGTCACCATGCTGGTGCGCGGCAAGGGGCTGCTCCCCCGGATGGAGCCATTCGCCGGTGAGCTGGTCGCCGAGGCGCTGACCGAGGCGGGGGCCGACATCCGTACGGGCGTCTCGGCCACCTCCGTACGCCGTGACGGACCGGACGGGCCGGTCACCGTGGAGCTGGACAACGGCGAGAGCGTCGAGGCCGACGAGGTCCTCTTCGCCACCGGCCGCGCCCCGCGCACCGAGGACCTGGGCCTGGAGACGGTCGGCCAGGAACCCGGCAAGTGGCTCACCGCCGACGACAGCTGCCTGGTCGAGGAAACGGACTGGCTCTACGCGGTCGGCGACGTGAACCACCGCGCCCTTCTCACCCACCAGGGCAAGTACCAGGCACGCATCGCGGGCGCCGCGATCGCCGCCCGCGCCCAGGGCAAACCGCTGGACACCGGCCGCTGGGGCGCCCACGCGGCGACCGCCGACCACGCGGCCGTCCCGCAGGTCGTCTTCACCGACCCGGAGGCCGCCTCGGTGGGCCTCACCCTGGCCGAGGCGGAACAGGCCGGCCACCGGGTCCGGGCCGTCGACTTCGACCTCGCGTCCGTGGCGGGGGCGGGGCTGTACGCCGACGGCTACCGGGGCCGCGCCCGCATGGTCGTGGACCTCGACCGCGAAGTCCTGCTGGGCGTCACCTTCGTCGGCCCCGGCATCGGCGAACTGCTCCACTCGGCGACGATGGCGGTCGTGGGCGAGATCCCCATCGACCGCCTCTGGCACGCGGTGCCCGCCTACCCGACGATCAGCGAGGTCTGGCTCCGGCTGCTGGAGACGTACCGGGGGTAGGGCGTGTTCCGAAAGTAGCGCCGTCCGCCCGGAGGGCGGGCCAGGCGTCGCCCGGCAGGCGGGACTTTCGAAACAGGTCCCAGGTCCGGCGTGTTCGGCGGCCGGGCCCGGTGCGAGCGGCCGGCCGGCCCGGCCGCGTGACCGATCCGGCCAGGTGCGCCTTTTCGGCCGTTCGCCCGGGGCCGCCCGCCCATCGGAACCGTGGTGGCTCCCACAGCGTTTTCCCCACCGGAGGCACGTGCAGCCGTGCGTCCGATGAGGCCGGCGGACTCGGGGGTGCGGTGTGGTCGGTTGGGCACTGGTGCGCTTGTGGGCGGCGGCGGCGCGCGCGACGACGTTCCCGGCGCCCGCACCGGACGCGACCGGTTCTCCACACGAGCGGCTCCTGCGGCTCGCGAACCAGCCGGCACAGGACACGCACCGGGAGCTCCGGCGAGACCCCGATGGCCTGGCGCTTCCTGGGCGACACGCTCCGCAACCTCGACGAGCCGGCCGACCGGGCCCGGGCGTGCTACGAACGGGCACTGCGGCTGGACCCCGCCTACGGCGGCGCACGAGCGGCGCTCGCCGCGCTGGAGTCCGAGCGGCAGGCCCCCGCCGAGGAGAGCGACACGGCCCGGCCGGACGGACCCGGCACCGCGAGGACCGCCTCCCGTTCCGCCCTGCGCGCCGTCCTGCGACGGCTCCGTCGCCCGGCGAAGAACACCCCGGCGGCGCCACCCGCCCCCGGCACCGCCGGACTCCGCGGTCGCCGCCACCACGGCTCCCGCTCGCCCCGGCGCTCCGGACGACGGGCCCACCGACGCCGACCGGCTGTCGCCCGCGGGCGTACGGTCCCGGCTGCCGCAGCACCTCGAATCGGTGCTGCGCACCCGTGACCCGAGTGTCACCGAACTCCTCGACGCGTTGCCCGACGACGAGGCCATGGCAGCCTGGCGGGCCCGCTGGAGCCCCGACCGGCTCGCCCCCGCGCTCAGCGCCCTGTCCGCCCTTTCCTGGCAGTGGAACGCGAAGGCGGGCGACACCGGCCGGGCCCTGCTGACGGCCCGCCGACAGGTGCAGATCGTGGATCTGCCATGGCAGTGGCATCCCCACGGCTCGCCGCACTTCGCCGGCCGGGCCCTGCTCCTGGCGGACGCGCTCGGCAGCGAAGGCTCCCTCCTGTCCGGTCTCGGCTCCTGCACCGAGGCGCTCGCCGTGCTGCGCGAGGCCGAGGAATGGCTGGAGGTGGACCGCGCGGAGCGGGAAAGGACCGGTCGGCCGCTGACCGGAAAGCTCGGCGGCAGCCGCATGGACCACGACCCGCGATCGGCCCTGTACCGGCAGCTCGCCGCTGTCGCGGAGCGCGCCGGGGACCCGGAGGCCGCCCGGCACGACGACCTGGCCGACGCGCGCGACGCGGGCGTCCCCGTTTCCGACCACATGGGCATAGCCCAGCTCTGTGCGGCCGCGCTGCTCGTGCTGGACGACGACGAGGTCGCCCGGTGCTTCTCGTACCTGGACGACGCGCTGCCTCTGGCCGTCCGGGAGGCGAGCCGGTCGCCGGTCGAGCACGCGCTCGCGGTGGTGCACCACACCAGGGCACGGGCCCTGGCCTCCCTCGGCCTGCACCGCACCGCACTGCGGCACTTCGCCGAGGCCCGGCAGCACAACTCGGGGAACGCGGACCGGCTGGCCGAAGACCGGATGCGCACCGCCGAGTGCCTCGTCGAGCGCCCCGCCCTCGGGGATCCGCTGGAGGCGTACGAGAGGGTGCTCCAGCTGGCCGGTGTCTCCGGCGGGGGGCCCGGCGACGGCCGGCTGGTGTGGCGGTCGCGGCACAGCGAGGACGATCCCGTGCGGATCGAGAACGCCGCGCGGGCCTGGCAGGCCGTCATACCGATGGCACGCGCCGCCTGGACGGCGGGCGAGGCCGAAACCGCGACCGACGTCCTCGAACTCGGCGTCGAACTCGCCGATCTGGTCCGCGCCGCACAGCCGGACCCCGAGCTGCGCAGGCGCCTCCAGGACGAGGGCGCCGAGGTCCACGAGCTCCTCGTCCGCTACCGGCTCGACGGAGGGGACGAGCGGGCCGCCTTCGCGGTGACCGAGCGGCTGCGCTCACGTACGCTCCTCGACTCGCTGAGCACCGCCGCGCTGCGCCCGCCGGACGGCGTCCCGCCCGAACTCCTCGCCGAGGAGGCCGTGTTGCTGAGTGAGCGCACCGCGCTGGAGCGAGCGCCGCGCACCGACTGGGCGCGGATGCACACCGTACGGCAGGAACTGGCGCGGCTGTGGTCCGCTCTCGCGGCCGGGCAGCCGGCGGGCCGCGAACACGCCGATATCCGCTCCGGCGCGACGGTCTCGGCCGACGCGGCGCTGGAGCGGCTGCGCGGGGAGCAGGTCGTGGTCGCCTCGTACGGGCGGCTCAACGACGGGCGCCTCGTCGTGTTCACGCTCGACCCGCGCGCCGGGATCGGGGTGACACCCGTCGACGCGGACGGCGACCGGCTGCTGAGGTTCGTCGCCGACAACCTGGGCGGCGCGGGGCAGGTGCGGGAGATGGCCGAAGACCTGCCGGACCTGTTCCAGCAGGTGCTCGGCCCGCTCGTGGCCCCGCTCACCGACCGCCTGCGGCCCGGCGACACCGCGCTGATCTGCCCGACGGGCCCGCTGCACCATGTGCCGTTCCAGGCCCTGTCGCCGGACGGGGGGCCGCTTCTCCTGGAGCGCAACGCCGTCGCCTATCTGCCCAGCGTCTCGCTGCTGCGCACGCTGGACGGCCGCAGCCGGCCGTCCGGGCACGGCTCCGTGGTCGTCGGCGACCCCGGCGGGGACCTGCCGCACGCCGGGGACGAGGCGCGGCTGCTCGCTGGACGGCTCGGCGCGGAGCCGTTGCTGGGCGCGGCCGCGACCCGGGAGCGGGTGCTCGCGTCGATGGCCAGGGCTGAGGTGCTGCACGCCGCCTGGCACGCCTCGTTCCGCTCGGACGATCCGCTCGGGTCCGGCCTGGTGCTCGCCGACGGCCTGCTGACCGGACTGGACATCCTCCGGCAGCAGTGGCACGGGGTGCGGCTCGCGGTGCTGTCCGCGTGCGAAACGGGGCTCGGGGACGTCGGCCGCACGGACGAGGCGCTGGGGCTGAGCCGGTCGCTGCTGTTCGCCGGGGTCCGTTCCCTGGTGATGAGCCTGTGGCGGGTGCCGGACCGCTCGACGGCCGCGCTCATGGCGGACTTCCACGATCTGACCCTGGCCGGTGAGCCGCCCACCGGGGCTCTGCGCACGGCGATGCCGGCAGCGCGTGAGCGTCCGGGCGGCTCACGGCTCGACCAGTGGGCCGCCTTCTGTCTCGTGGGGGAGTGGCGGTCCCCGAAGCCTGAGCACCGAACAAGGAGCGTCGTATGACCGACACCCAGGCGTACAGGCATGCGATATCCCGTTGATCTGTGTCGTGCAGACCCATCCGGAGTGCCGGGTGAGCTGGTCCCGGCTGGTGCTCAACCTGTCGCCGACGCCGGGCACGACGATCGCGGACATGTCGCCTCTGCTGGTGGAGGGCGAGGTCCCGCAGGAGATCGAGACCACGTTGGGCGCGAACCTCAGCTTCAGCGTGGCCGGGACGCCGCTGGGGGTGGAGGCCGGGCCGCAGATACTGCGCCGCCGCACCGTGTACTGCCCGCGGATCACATCGTCCGGGATCGGCTTCACGACGGCGTACTGGGACTTCCGGGCATCCGGTCAGGAATTCCTGCATGTCAATGAGGAGTTGCGGCTGCTCGTCCGGGCACCGGCCGGACGGCCCGTCGATGCCAGGGTGACGCTGCGGGCGCGGGTTCTGCCGCGCGGGCTCGGCCGGTTCGTCCGGGTGTCGGGCAAGCTGGGCAGGCTCGACGGGCTGTGCCGACTCGGCTGATCCGGAGTCCGCGGTGGCCGGGAGAGTGCCACCGCGGGTCCCGCCGGGCGGCTGCCCGGCGGGACGGCGATGCTCAGGCCGGCGGAGCGCCGTCGCTGGTGGTGACGCGGACGTGGTCGACGACGAGTTGCTGGGGGAAGGCGGTGTTGCCGTCGGGGTCGCCGGGCCAGTAGCCGCCGACCGCGAGGTTGAGGATGAGGAAGAAGGGCTTGTTGAAG
>NZ_SSBI01000060.1 GCF_004795015.1 Streptomyces sp. A1277
CATCGCCACCCGCTACGACAAGTCCCCCGAGAGCTACGACGCCGGACTCCACCTCCGGGCCTCCCTGATCTGGATCAACGACCTCTTACCGACGACCGAATGATCACGACCTCACACAGGCCCTAGTCCAGGTACTGGCAGGTGGCGCGTGGGGTGTACATGCCGTGGCCGGCGCGGCCGGTGTACGTACGGCGGTCGATGACGACCTCGCCGCGCGAGAGCACGGTCTCCACCTGGCCGGTGAGCCGCTTGCCCTCGTACGCCGAGTAGTCGACGTTCATGTGGTGGGTGGCGGCGGACACGGTCTGTCCGGCGGCCGGGTCGTAGACGACGATGTCGGCGTCCGCGCCGGGCGCGATCGTGCCCTTCTTCGGGTAGAGGCCGAACATGCGGGCCGGGGACGCGCAGGCGATCTCGATCCAGCGGCGGCGCGAGATACGGCCCTCGACGACCGCCTGGTGCAGGAGGTCCATGCGGTTCTCGACGCCCGGCATGCCGTTGGGGATCTTCGAGAAGTCGCCGCGGCCCATCTCCTTCTGGCCGGAGAAGCAGAAGGGGCAGTGGTCGGTGGAGACGACCTGGAGTTCGTTGGTGCGCAGCCCGCGCCAGAGGATCTCCTGGTGCTCCTCGGGCCGCAGCGGGGTGGAGCAGACGTATTTGGCGCCCTCGAAGTCGGGCTCGGCGAGGTTGTCGGTGGACAGGAAGAGGTACTGCGGGCAGGTCTCGCCGAAGACGGGCAGCCCCTTGTGACGGGCGGCGGCGATCTCGGCGACGGCCTCGTCGGCGGAGACGTGCACCACGTACAGCGGCGAACCGGCCACGCGGGCGAGCTGGATCGCCCGGTGGGTGGCCTCCGCCTCCAGCGCCACCTTCCGTACGTCTCCGTGGTGGCGCGGGTCGGTGCGGCCGGCGGCGAGCGCCTGCTCGACCAGGACGTCGATGGCGATGCCGTTCTCCGCGTGCATCATGATCAGGCCGCCGTTGGAGGAGGCCCGCTGCATGGCGCGCAGGATCTGTCCGTCGTCGCTGTAGAAGACCCCCGGGTAGGCCATGAAGAGCTTGAAGGAAGTGATGCCCTCCGCCACCAGGAGGTCCATCTCCTTGAGCGAGGACTCGTTCACGTCGGCGAGGATCATGTGGAACGCGTAGTCGATGGCGCACTTGCCGTCCGCCTTGGCGTACCAGGCGTCCAGGCCCTCGCGCAGTGAGCGGCCCACCGACTGGATGGCGAAGTCCACGATGGTGGTGGTGCCGCCCCAGGCGGCGGCGCGGGTGCCGGTCTCGAAGGTGTCGGCCGCGTAGGTGCCGCCGAACGGCATCTCCATGTGGGTGTGCGCGTCGACTCCGCCCGGGATGACGTACTTGCCGGTGGCGTCGATGGTCCGGTCGGCGCTCCAGCCGGCCGCCTCGTCGGTGTCGTGGGCGGCGAGGGCTGCGACGCGGCCGCCGTCGACGAGGACGTCCGCGTGCATCTCGTCCGACGCGGTGACGACCAGGCCACCGCGGATGACGGTACGGCTCATGGGTACCCCTCCTCGTTGTGCTGAAGGTGGAGCGGGGTGCGGGGCCTGGCCGGCCGCCGCACCCACGCCGTTGTCAGCTGTCAGCCCACCGAGTGCAGCGCCTCGGCGAGGATCTCCGCGCCCTCCTCGGCCTCCGGGATGGCGAGCGAGAGGGGCGGTGCGATGCGCAGCACGCTGGTGTTGTGGCCGCCGCCCTTGCCGATGAGCAGGCCGCCTTCGCGGGCCGCCTCCAGGACGGCCGCGGCCGCCTCGGGGTCGGCCTCGTCGGTGCCGGGCTTCACCAGCTCGATGCCGATCATCAGCCCCCGTCCGCGCACCTCCCGTACCCGCTCCGACGCGGCACCGACCGCGCGCAGCCGCTCGATGAGCAGGCCGCCGACCCGGCGGGCGTTGCCCTGGAGGTCGTGTTCGAGGAGGTAGGAGAGGTTGGCGAGGCCGGCCGCCATGGTGACCGGGGAACCGCCGAACGTCGAGATGGAGTTGGCGTCCAGGCAGTTCATGACCTCGGCCCGGGCGACGACGCCGCCGATGGACATGCCGTTGCCGATGCCCTTGGCGAAGGTGAGGATGTCGGGCGGACCGTTCTCGCCGTGCGCCTGCCAGCCCCAGAAGTGTTCGCCGGAGCGCCCCCAGCCGGTCTGCACCTCGTCGGAGATCCACAGGATGCCGTGCCGGTCGAGGACTTCGCGGAACGCGGCGTACAGGCCGTCGGGCGGTGAGGTGAAGCCGCCGACGCCCTGGATGGGTTCGGCGATCAATGCGGCAGGGGTCCGGGTGTGGCCGAGCAGGTCCTCCAGGTCCGCGACGCAGGCGGCGGTGAACTCCGCGTCGCTCAGGTGCGCGTAGGGGCCGCGGGTGCGGACGCCGCCGTGCACGTAGAGCGTCTGGAGGGGCGAGAGGCTGGTGGGCGACCAGGCGTTGTTGCCGGTGATGGAGACCGCGGAGAAGGACCGGCCGTGGTAGCTGTTGCGCATCGCGAGGATCTGGTTCGACCTGCGGTACGTGGTGGCCAGGAGCAGGGCGGTGTCGTTGGCCTCGGTGCCGGAGGTGGTGAAGAAGACCCGGGCGTCGGGGATGCCGGAGAGCGAGGCGATGCGCTCGGCCAGCTCGATCATCGGGCGGTTCAGGTAGAGCGTGGAGGAGTGGATGATCCGCCCGGCCTGCTCGCTGACCGCCTTGGTGACCTCGGGCAGGGCGTGGGCGGTCATGGTGGTGAGGATGCCGCCGAAGAAGTCGAGGTAGCGGCTGCCGTCGGCGTCCCAGACGTGGCGCCCCTCGCCGTGGGTGATCTCCAGCGGGTTGCGGTAGTAGAGCGCCAGCCAGTCGGGGCTGACGGCGAGGTGGCGGTGGTGGAGGCTGCTCACGGCTCGACCAGCCCCTCGTACGCGTCGGGCCGGCGGTCCCGGTAGAACGCCCACTGCTGCCGTACCTCTTCGATGAGCCCGAAGTCCAGGTCGCGGACGAGGAGTTCCTCCTCCTTGTCGCCGGCGACGTCGCCGACGAACTGGCCGCGCGGGTCCACGAAGTAGCTGGTGCCGTAGAAGTCGTTGTCGCCGTACTCCTCCTGGCCGACGCGGTTGATCGCGGCGATGAAGTACTCGTTGGCGACGGCGGACGCGGGCTGTTCCAGCTGCCAGAGGTGGGCGGACAGGCCGCGTGAGGTGGCGGACGGGTTGTAGACCAACTGGGCGCCGTTCAGTCCGAGTTGACGCCAGCCCTCGGGGAAGTGCCGGTCGTAGCAGATGTAGACGCCGACCTTGCCGACCGCGGTGTCGAAGACGGGCCAGCCGACGTTTCCGGGTTTGAAGTAGTACTTCTCCCAGAAGCCCTTGACCTGCGGGATGTGGTGCTTGCGGTACTTGCCGAGGTACGAGCCGTCCGCGTCGATCACGGCGGCGGTGTTGTAGTAGAAGCCGGACTGCTCCAGCTCGAAGACCGGGACGACGATCACCATGCCGGTCTCGCGGGCCAGTTCCCGCATCCGGCTCACGGTCGGGCCGTCCGGCACCGCCTCGGCCCAACGGTAGTGCTCGGGCTCCTGCACCTGGCAGAAGTAGGGGGCGTTGAACACTTCCTGGAAGCCGATGATCTGCGCCCCTTGCCGGGCGGCCTCGCGGGCGTGCTCTTCATGCTTGGCGATCATGGATTCGGTGTCGCCGGTCCAGGTCGCCTGGACGAGGGCGGCGCGTACGACGTGGGACATGAGCTGCTCCTTCGACGCGGCGTCAGAGAGCCTCTTCGTGCTTCTACGCCCGTAGACACGTGCGTAGGGGAGAACGTAAGCCCCGTCACACGGCGGGGCAAGACCATCGCCGTGAACCAGCCGAGTCGATCATGTTTCACACCCGTGCGGGCCAGCGCGGGACGCCCGGGGTCTCAGAACCTGATGGCGATCCCGGTGTGCGGGCGCTTGCCGAGCCGGGCGATCATCGCCGGGTAGTCGAGCAGCCAGTACTTCCAGGTGTACTTGCGGCCGATGGCCCGGCGCACGGCGGCCGTCCCGCGCTCGTCGAGCAGCCTGCCGGTCCCCTCGGCGCTCACGGCACCCTCCTCGGTGCGGCCGCGCACATCGCAGACGGTGACCCGGACCCGGCTGTCGTTGCGCAGCCGCTTGACCTTCCAGGAGTCGGTCTTGGTCCAGACGACCAGCTCCTCGCCGTCGACCGCCGCCCAGACCGGGGTGGCGACGGGCGTGCCGTCCTTGCGGTACGTGGTGAGGCTGACGTACTCGCTGCGGGCGAAGTCCTGGAGGCTCATGGGCCCAGCGTAGGCGGGGCTCCGCGCTAACCGGCCAGGGGCACGGCATCCGGCGCCGGGGCGCAGCGCAGCAGCAGTTCGTCCATGGAGAGGCCGAGCGCGCCGGCCAGCGCGGCGACGGTGAAGAACGCGGGGGTGGGGGCGCGGCCGGTCTCGATCTTCCGCAGGGTCTCGGCGGAGATCCCGGCACGGGCGGCGATGTCGGTCATGCTGCGGCCGGCGCGTGCCTCGCGCAGCAGCAGGCCGAGCCGTTCGCCGCGCAGGCGCTCTTCGGGAGTCAGGGGGTTACGGACCATACCGTCATTCTAATACCGCTCGGACCGGTATAGTAATTGGCATGGTGCAACTCAAGACGGACACATCCATCGAAGCCATGCGCGCGGCCGGCCGGGTCGTGGCGCAGATGCTGACGGCCACCCGGGAGGCGGCCGGGGTCGGCGTATCCCTGCGCGAACTCGACGAGGTGGCGCGCGGGGTGCTGCGCGAGGCGGGCGCCGGCTCGCCGTTCCAGGGCTACCGGCCGCACTTCGCCCCGGTCCCCTTCCCGGCGGTCATCTGCGCGTCGGTCAACGACGCGATCGTGCACGGCATCCCCACGGACTACCGGCTGCGCGACGGCGACCTGCTGAGCATCGACGCCGGCGCGAAGCTGGACGGCTGGGCCGGTGACTCGGCGATCAGCTTCACCGTGGGCGGGGCCCGCCCGGCCGACACCCGGCTCATCGACACGGCGTACGCGGCCCTCGACGCGGGCATCGCCGCGGCCACCGTCGGCAACCGGATCGGTGACATTGCACATGCCATCGGTACGGTCTGCCGCACCGCCGGCTACGGCATCCCCGAGGGGTTCGGCGGGCACGGCGTGGGCCGCGAGATGCATGAGGACCCGGGCGTGCCGAACGAGGGCCGGCCGGGGCGCGGCATGCCGCTGCGGCACGGGATGGTGCTGGCCATCGAGCCGATGCTGATCGCCGGCGGGGTGGACACCTACCGGGCGGACCGGGACGGCTGGACCCTGCGGACGACCGACGGCAGCCGGGCCGCGCACGCCGAGCACACCGTGGCGATCACGGACGACGGCCCCCGCATCCTGACCGCCCTCTGAGCGCGCTGGTCGTACTGACCTGACCCGTGACGTTCCACGCCCCGGCGCTGGCTAGCGGACCCGGCGGCGGCCCCGGCCCTTGGAGCGGCGCGGGTAGGGGAAGAGCCGCGGGCTGCGCTTGGCGGCCACGTCCTCGATCCAGCCGAAGAGCAGGATCGCCAGGCAGATCAGCGGAACGGCGACCACCAGCGGCGTCCAGCGGCTTCCCAGCAGCCACTGCGCGTGCTGGTAGAGGAAGGTGTTGCTCCACAGCGGGTCGATCAGCGGCTCGGTCAGCACCAGTGCGACGGAGTGCCACAGGTAGACGGTCACCGCGCGGGAGTTGAGCAGGCTGATCACGCCGTTGAACCGCTCCAGCGGCTTGGGCCACTGCTCCCAGGAGGGGCTCAGGTGGAGCAGCAGCAGCACCGCGCCGAACGACCAGATCGCCTGGGCGACCGGTACCGCTTCCAGATCGTGCCCGAGCCGGGGGTTGTCCACCGGCGACCGCAGTAGCCACCAGTAGCCGAAGACGAGCACCAGCGGTGCGAGGGACGGCACGATGTACTGCGGGATCCTGCGGAGCAGCCCCTCCCCGTGGGCCATGCCGAGCAGCCAGCAGGAGCCGAAGGTGGTGAAGTCGGTGGCGGCTTCCATCAGCCGGCCGCCCTGGTCGACCAGGCCGGAGTTGAGGAGGAACGCGAGCGCCAGCGGCACCATCAGGGTGACCCAGGGCAGCTTCCGCAGCGCCTTGAGCATGAGCGGCGACAGCAGTACGTACCAGAGGTAGGCGCGCAGGTACCACAGCGGCACACAGATCTGTTCGGCCCAGGAACTCGGCAGGTGCCCGCCGAAGGTGTGCAGCGAGGCCCCGAACGGCGGCTCGCTGAACGGCAGGACCCAGTAGGCCAGATCACCCCACCACCAGTTGGGGTGGCTGGGATCAGGCCGCCAGCCCTCCAGGAGCATCAGCGGCACCACGACCGCGCCGAACAGCCACATCGGCGGCAGCAGGCGGCGCAACCGGCCCCGGACCACGCTCGGCGCCGGCCGCTTGAGGGACCGCACCATCAGCGACCCGGCCAGCGCGAACATGACGCCCATGGAGGGGAAGACGACCGGCAGCCAGGTCCAGCCGAAGTTGTGGTAGATCACCACGCGGACCAGGGCAAGCGCCCGCAGCAGGTCGAGGTAGCGGTCGCGGACGGGCTTCCGCGCGGGCGCCGGGGCGGCTTCTTCGGGCTGCGGGGCACGTTGCGCGGGGATCACGGCAGTGTCCGTCACGCGCAGGGCGACGGTGTCCGAGGAGTTCTGGATGCCGAAGGCACCTGGTTCCGCGATACTCATGAAGACGTCGCCCCTGTCGTGACATCGAGACCCACTTCACCGGTGCGCCGCAGCTTCTGCCAGCGCAACCGGCCCCCGGTCAGTGCGGTGATGGCGGACTGCAGCAGCACCATGTACATGAGCACCCGGTAGACCACCTGCTGGGCCGGCAGCGTGATCAGATGCCACGCCTTCTCCTTGTCCAGGTGGAAGGACCACCAGGCGCAGACGGCCTGCAGTGCCATCACCGCGAACCAGGCGGCCAGGGTCTTGTACGCGTCGACGAAGACCACGCCGTAGACCATGCCGATGTCGATGGCGGGCGCGAGCAGGGGGGTGACCACCATGAACAGGGCGACAAACGGCAGACCCACCCGGCCGAAGTGGCCGGCCGCGCCGCGCTCCAGCACCGCGTGCCGGTGCTTCCACATCGCCTGCATGGTGCCGTAGCTCCAGCGGTACCGCTGCGACCACAGCTGCTTCATGCTGTCGGGCGCCTCCGTCCAGGCACGCGCGTTCTCGGCGTAGACGACCTTCCAGCCGGCCCGGTGCAGGGCCATGGTCACGTCGGTGTCCTCGGCGAGCGTGTCGTCGCTCATCCCGCCCGCCTGCTCCAACGCCGTACGCCGGAAGGCGCCCACGGCACCCGGGATGGTCGGCATGCAGTTGAGGACGTCGTACATCCGGCGGTCGAGATTGAAGCCCATCACGTACTCGATGTGCTGCCAGGCGCCGATCAGCGTGTCGCGGTTGCCGACCTTGGCGTTGCCGGCCACCGCGCCGACGCGGGGGTTGCCGAAGGGCTGCACCAGCTCCCGGACGGTGGCGGGTTCGAAGACCGTGTCGCCGTCCATCATGACGATCAGGTCGTACGAGGCGGCGGCCACACCGGTGTTGAGGGCGGCCGGCTTGCCGCTGTTCGGCTGCCGGATCAGCCGGACCATCGGCAGGTCGAGCTCCTCGACGATGGCGGCCGTGTCGTCGGTGGACCCGTCATCGACCACGATCACTTCGATGGGATGCTCGCTTCTGGCCAGTGAGAGCAGGGTGTTGGTGATGCACTCCTGCTCGTTGTACGCGGGTACGACCACGGTGACCGGTTCGGTGACCGGGTCACCCCAGGAGAAGCCCCGCCTGCGGACGCGCCGCACGTGGACGGCCGAGAGCACCAGCATCAGCACGAACCGCGCCATGACCAGCACGCCGACGACCGCGAGCAGGCCGACCAGCCACGGCAGCAGCCCCACCGAGAACGTGGTGCACCACAGGAACGCCTTGCCGACCCACAGGTTGTAACTGGTGACCTTGGTGTTGGCGGAGCCGGTGCCGAGCGCCTCGCCGGTGGTCTTGAAGGTGTAACCCTGGGCCTTGAGCTTCTCGATGATGATCGGCAGCGCGGCCAGCGTCTGCGCCCGGTCGCCGCCCGCGTCGTGCAGCAGGATCATCTGGCCCTGGCCGGGGAGGTCGGGCATGGCGGCCTTGACGATGGAGTCCACGCCGGGGCGCTTCCAGTCGTCGGTGTCCTTGTCGATGAAGACGGTCAGGTACCCCTCGGACCCGGCCTGCTTGGTCACCGGCCACGACCAGTCGTCGAGCGCGTCCGCGGTGGAGGAGTAGGGCGGACGGAAAAGGCTGGAGTGGATGCCTGCGACACCGGCCAGGGCTAGCTGGGTCTCGCCCAGTTCCCAGGTGAGCCGGGTGCCGGAGTGCAGCGCGAGGTCAGGGTGGGTGAAGGTGTGCAGACCGATCTCGTGGCCGTCGGCCACGATCCGGCGGATCAGCGACGGGTTGCGCGTGACCATCGAGCCGGTGACGAAGAAGTCGGCGCGGACGTTCTCCTCCTTCAGCACCTTGAGGATCTTCGGCGTCCACTTTGCGGACGGCCCGTCGTCGAAGGAGAGGACGACGGTCTTGTCCGGGATCGTGTAGTTGACCGGTTTGCCGTTCTTGTCGCCGCGTGCGTCGACGACCGGGCCACCCTCCAGCACTCCGGTCGGGACGGTGCCCTTGTCCACCGAGACGGCTATGTGGTCGTCGTGGAATGCCTCGTTGTTCGCCATGCCCCGGAGCACCATCAGCGCGAGCAGGGTCGCCAGTACGGTCACCGGCAGGAAGAACCGCAGCGGAGGTGCGGCGAGCCGGCGCGGCCGTGCGATGGATTGCCGGGGGCGCTGATGGCGGGGACGGGACATGGACTTCCTGATCGGTCGCGTCTGGCTACTGCGCGGTGGCCGACGCGGTGGCGTCGGAAGTGGTCACCGGGGCGGTGGCGTCGGATGTGGCCGCCGGGGCGGTGGCGTCGGATGTGGCCGCCGGGGCGATGGCGTCGGATGTGACCGCCGGGGCGATGGCGTCGGATGTGACCGCCGGGGCGATGGCGTCGGATGTGACCGCCGGGGCGGTGGCGTCGGATGTGACCGCCGGGGCGGTGGCGTCCTTCCCGGGCTTGGCGATGCCGGGAGCCGCGGGCAGCGGCGCGTTCAGGTACTGGTTGGGCGGCTTGGTGTCCGCGGTGCCGGGGACGGTGAGCGCGGGCGCCTGCGACTGGGTTCCGACCAGGCCGGAGACCATCGCCACCACGCACCCGGCGCAGAGGATGCCCACCAGCCAGCCGAAACCACGCATCCGGCGGCCACGCTGACCGGTCTGGTCCACGAAGACGGGAGCCGGCTCGACCGCCGTGGAGGTTCTGGTCATCGACAGCCTCGAGCTTCTTTCATCGTGGTGCAACTGCCAGCTCGGCGGCGCCGAAAGTGTTGAGTAGTGCAGAAAATGATCAATATGCGAGTAAGGGGAAATTATCCGACCCGTTCCCGATCACGCACGAACATTAGTATGGAGATTCGGTGAATGTCACGCGGGTCTCGTACAGTTCCGGCTACGTCACTTGAATCCCGCGCGAACGGACCTTCACGCATGGCCCCTCCCCGCAGCCGCAGCCGCAGCCGCAGCCGCCTGATGGTCGCGGCGATCCTCATGGTCGCTGCCTCGCTCTTGGTGGATGCCTGCGGCGGCGCGGGAAGCGGGGGCGGCACCAAGGGGGGCACGCCCACGTCCCCGGCCGCGCACTACCAGGTATCGCCCCTGCTCAAGCCGTCCGGCCACGCGCTGGGCGTCGTCGATGCCAAGACGCCCTGGCAGTACGGCATCGTCGAGACCTTCACCGAAGAGGCCGGACGGGCCCCTGACATCCGCGAGTACTACAGCTCCTGGGGCGACGACTTCGACACGGAGGGCAACGCCTTCCTGTGGCAGCACGGCCAGCTGCCCATGATGGCGCTGGTGCCCACCGACGCCCCGCTCGCCGGCATCGCCAAGGGCGAGGACGACGCCTACATCCGCAAGCTGGCGGACCAGATCGCCGCCTACGACGGCCCGTTGGCCCTCTCCTTCGCCGGCGAGATGAACGGCCCGTGGAACTCCTGGGGGCCCGAGCACACCAAGCCCGCCGACTTCGTCGCGTCCTGGAAGCACGTGCACGACGTCTTCTCCGCGCGAGGCGTCACCAACGTGATCTGGGTGTGGACCCCGCATGTGGTCGACTCGGGCACGCCCGCCGAGCTGCGCCCCTACTACCCGGGCGACGACTACGTCGACTGGGTCGGTCTCATCGGCTACTACGGGCCGATCGACGGCGCCGCCTTCTCCAGTCTGTTCTCCCCCACCCTGCACCGCATCGCGGACTTCTCCAGCAAGCCGGTGCTGATCGCGGAGACCGGGGTGGCGGAGAGCGACCAGAAGGAGGCGCACATCCGTGACCTGTTCCAGGGCGCCGCGAAAGCCGGCGTCATCGGGCTCGTCTGGTACGACCAGCGCAAGGACTGGCCGGGCGGCAAGCAGCTGATGGACTGGCGTATCAGCACCTCGCGGGGCGCGCTGGCCGCGTTCCAGGTGGAGTCGGCCCGGAACAGCTTCGGTCATTCGTTCAAGAACGGCTGACCCAGGGCGTGCAGGGCAAGGGGCGCGACTCAGCCCGTACGTAACGGTACAGATCAGGGCGCATTCACTGCGGTTGGCGCACGCGGATGCCCGACCAGGGGAGATCACGGAGATGACGACGGAATCGTCGCCGGGCCAAGGGGCTCCGCAGGAGGAGGACGGCTGGGCCTTCCGGCCCCGCAGGACTCCTGCCGCCCCTCAGTCGTACGGAGACCAGCAGCCCTACGGAGACCAGCACCCCTACGGGGACCAGCACCCTTACAGGGACCAGCAGCCCTACGGAGACCAGCACCCTTACAGGGACCAGCAGCCCTACGGAGACCAGCACCCTTACAGGGACCAGCACCCTTACAGGGACCAGCAGCCCTACGGAGACCAGCACCCTTACAGGGACCAGCAGCCCTACGGAGACCAGCACCCTTACAGGGACCAGCAGCCGTATGGAGACCAGCACCCCTACGGGCAGCAGCAGCCGTACGGAGACCAGCAGCCGTACGGGCAGCAGCAGCGGCAGACGGAGCCGGCCGCGACGTGGGAGAGCCGGTCGCCGGCCCAGTCGTCCGACCAGCAGCCGGGCCAGTCGTACGGCGGGCCCTCCGGCACGCGGTGGGACACCACCGTCCCTCTGCGGTTCCCCAAGCCCTACGCCGGCGCCCACGAGTCCATCGACGAGCCGGGTCGCCGGACACCTCCGCACACCCGCCGCGGCGGCGAACCGGCGGATCAGGAGTCCGGATACCCGTCGGCGTCGACGAACCCGTCGGCTTCGGCCGCCGTCCGCGGCCGGGCGGCCCTCCGTTCCCCCGAGCCTGTCGCCGCGCAGCCGCAGTCCCCTGCGGGCGCGGGCGGCAAACGGGCCGGGAAGACCAGGTGGGTGGGAAGGGTGGTGCTCGCCCTCGCCGTTCTCGCCGCCGGAGGGACCGCCGCCGTCGTGCTCAAGCAGCAGGACGCCGCGGCCGTCGCCCCGGAGAAGCTGACGCAGGCGTGGCAGATACCGGCGCCCGCCGACGACGCACTGGTCGGCAGTTGGCTCACCGACAAGGTGCTCGTCCGGGCCAGCAGCCGAGGCGGCCTGCGGGCCTACGACCTCACCGACGGAAAGCAGGTGTGGAAAGCCGCGGGCGCCGGCACCGGCGCCAAGCGCGACACCGTCCCCTGCGCGATGTCGCCGACGCTCAGCGCCGAGGGCATCGGCACCGTCGCCTTCGGAGAGGACGCCAGTACCTGCACCCGGCTGGCCGGTCTCGATGCGTCCACCGGCAAGATCCTCTGGTCCATGCCGCTGACCAGCGGCAAACACCCCACGGCGGTGACCGCCTCGACGTACGTGCAGGGCAACGTCGCCACCATCGTCAGCGAGAGCTTCCTCGGCGGTGTCGACGTCCGCACCGGAAGCCGCGTATGGGGCTACAAGGCTCGCGGACACTACTGCAACGCCTACGACTGGGGCGCCGACGGCGTCGTGCTGGTGGACGACTACTGCCTCGACCGGAAGACCCGGTTCACCCTCACCGCGTACGACGGCAGGACCGGGAAGGTGATCTGGCGGAAGTCCGAGAGCGCCCACTCGGACGTGACGCACATCCTGTCCGGCAAACCACTGGTCGCCGCGGTCCACACGGCGCGCCAGGACGCCGTGCGGGTTCTCGGCACCACCGGGACCGGCCGCAAACTGGCCGTCGGTGACGACGAGCTCATGCCCGGCAACGACACCGGCGCCGACCACTCCGCACGGCTCCACGGCAACGTCCTGGTCACCCCTGCCTTGGCCTCCGGCAGCCCGGTGATCGACGGCTACGACACCACCACCGGCGCCAAACTCTGGACCCTCCGCTCCGCCGCGCTCGCCGTCGCCGCCTCCGGCGCGGACGACAAGGTGCACGCCGTCACCACGTCGGGCTCCCCGCGGCTCATCACTATCGACCCCCGCACCGGTCGCACCACCCCGGTCGCGGACCTGTCGGCGGGGACCGGCAAATGGAACTTCACCTCCGGCACGGCGTACGTCACCCCGGACGGCGGCGTACTGGAACTCAACGCCCTCGGCTCGAACGGCGGCGTACGGCTCTACCGGTAGGGTCCCGCTGATCCCCCTGGCTAGTGCACGAACTCCTCGGCGAGGGCCTGTCCCGCGGCCACGGCGGCGTCGTGGTCCTCGATCGGTGACACCCGGGAGTCCTTGAACAGGATGTACGTGACCCCGGAGCCGGTGCCGCCGCTCCTCGGGTCCGGGTCGATGCCGAGCGACTTCGCGGTGGCGTACGAGGCTTCACCGATGATCCGCTCCGGTCCCACGTCACCGACGACGGCGTACTCCACCTTGCCGCCGTGGATGACGGCGACGACCCCGCCGCCCTTGATCCCGGCCGCCTCGTAGTCCCAGACGCCGCTGCGGCCCGGCACGACGACGTACGGCAGTTTCGCCGCGTTCAGCGGCTTGTCGTCCGAGGTGTGGAACGCGGTGTCGCCGTGGAAGGACGGGTCGGTGCCCTTGTTGCAGGCGGCGGTCACCTGCCCGTCGCAGTCGATGTCCAGGTCCGCCTTCCAGAACACGGCACCGTGCACACCGCAGACCGGGACCGTCGCCGAAATCCCCTCGTCCATGCGGTACTTGCCGTGGGAGACCTGCGTACAGGCCGACACCTTGGCCAGCAGGTCGGCCGCGCCGACCGGGCCTCCCCGGCCGCGGGCCGGGGAGGGTGCGGAGCGGTGCGCCCTGGGAGGCGCCTGGTGGACCCGCGCGACCAGCGCGAGGCGTAGGGCCGACAGGGCGGGGCGCGGGGCGGGAGCGGCGAGGGCGGGGTCCGGGACCGCCCCCGCCACGGCAAAGGTGGCGGGGGCGGGTGTGCCGGCCGTGAGGAGGGCGGCACCGGAGGCCGTGACGAGGGCAAGCGTTCGCATACGCACTGTGGGGGCGCCCTTCTGGCGAGGAGATGTTCCTTGCGGCCTGAGCCGCCGTGCGCCCCCCTGTGAGGTTCGGGTGGTCAGGGCCGCCCGCTCGGCCTCACCACCATCGCCGAGCCGCCGCCGCGCCGCTCCTTCTCGGCGGCCGCGAGCCACCGCCCGTCGGGCAGCCGCTGCACACCGGTCGCCGCCCCGATCTCCGGGTTCAACTTGAAGACGTGGCCCAGCGACTCCAGCCGGCCCCGCAGCGGGCTGTTCCACAGCGCCGGTTCGAGCTCGGTGGCCGCCGCGTTGCGCTGGCTGGCCCGGGGCGCCGCGATGGCGTCGACCAGCGGGAGCCCCCGGTCGACCTTGCCGATCAGCGACTGGAGCACGGTGGTGATGATGGTGGCGCCGCCGGGTGAGCCGAGGGCCAGCACCGGCTGCCCGTGCTGGAGCACGATGGTCGGCGAGATGGACGAACGCGGACGCTTGCCCGGTCCGGGGAGGTTCGGGTCGTGGACGGCCGGGTCGGCCGGTGCGAAGGAGAAGTCGGTCAGCTCGTTGTTGAGCAGGTAGCCCCGCCCCGGGACCGTGATGCCGCTGCCGCCGGTCTGCTCGATGGTCAGGGTGTAGGCGACGACGTTGCCCCACTTGTCGGCGGTCGTCAGGTGGGTGGTGTTCTCCCCCTCGTACGTGGTCGGCGCGGCCTTGCCGGTGGACCGGCAGTCGCCCGGGTGGCGCGGGTCGCCCGGCGCGAGCGGACTGGCCAGCACCGCGTCGTCCTTGATCAGGCACTCCCGGGCGTCCGCGAACCGCTGGCTCAGCAGGCCCTTGGTCGGCACGTCCTCGAACGCCGGGTCGCCGACCCAGCGCCCCCGGTCGGCGAACGCGATGCGGCTCGCCTCGATGTAGCGGTGCAGGTACTTCTCCTCGCTCACCCGCGAGAGGTCCGTGGACTCCAGGATGTTGAGGGCCTCGCCCACCGTCGTCCCGCCGGAGGAGGACGGCGCCATGCCGTAGACGTCGAGCCCCCGGTAGTTCACCTTCGTGGGCGCCTGCCGCAGCGCGCGGTAGGAGCGCAGGTCCTTCGCGGTGAGGTCGCCGGGGCGCACCACCCGGTCGGACGCGGGATCGACGGGCGGATTGCGTACGGTCCTTACGACGTCGTCGGCGAGCTTGCCCCGGTAGAGCTCGTCGACGCCCTTGCGGCCGACCTCCTCGTACGTACGCGCGAGGTCGGGGTTCTTGAAGACCGAGCCGACCACCGGCAGCTTCCCGCCGGGCAGGAACAGTTTCCGGGTGGCCGGGAAGTCGCGGAACCTGTCCTCGTTGCCCGCCGTCTGCGAGCGGAACGTTTCGTCTACGACGAAGCCGTCCCGGGCCAGCCGCTCGGCGGGCTTGAGGACCTGGCGCAGCGAGGTGCTGCCCCAGGCGTCCAGGGCCGCGTCCCAGGTGGCGGGCGTGCCGGGGGTGCCGACGCCGAGCCCGCTGGTCACCGCGTCATCGAAGGCGAGCGGCTTGCCGTTCTCCAGGAAGAGGGAGGAGTCCGCGGTGCGCGGGGCGGTCTCGCGGCCGTCGATGGTCCGCACGGTCCGGGTGCGGGCGTCGTAGTAGACGAAGTAGCCACCGCCTCCGAGTCCCGACGAGTACGGCTCGGTCACCCCGAGCGCGGCGGCGGTCGCCACCGCGGCGTCCACCGCGTTGCCGCCCTTGCGCAGCACCTCGATGCCGGCGGCCGTGGCGTCCGCGTCGACGCTGGAGACCGCGCCCCCGTATCCCACCGCGACGGGTGACTTGGGCGGTGGCGCGGCCGGGTGGGCGGACGAGGACGGGGCGGCGGCCCCGACCGACACGACGGCGGCGAGAATCGCCGCCAACGACACATTCCGCCTGACGGAACGTCGCATGCGCACCTCCGGTGAAGGATCGTCCGCGCAGGGTAACGCCGCCCCGGCCGTCCCGTCAGGACCGCCTCGAACTTGAGGCCGAATGCCCGCCAACATGCCCGCGCATGACTGATGGCGTACGCGACATCGTGCTGGGCGTGATAGCCGCCGGTGCCGGCGCGGCCCTCGGCCGGCTCGCGCGCACCTGTCAGGGGACCGGCGGGCGGACCGAGTTCCGCGTGGGCGGACCGGTGTCGAACCGTCGCATGTCCGGGCACCTCCCGCCGGGCCGGCAGCTGAGCCGCATCCGCGACGCGGCGCGGTCAGACGGAGCAGTGGGCCGGGCCGATGACACCGTCGGTGCCGGTGACCGTGACCGCCTCGGTCCGGTCGGCGGTACGGGCCCGGGCAGCGGTGCAGATGAGCTGCTCGCGGGCCGCCTGGGAGAGCCGGGTGACCGGGAGGGTGAGGGTGACCTGTACGCCCTGCGCGCTCAGCTCGACCCCGATCTTCACCCGGTCCCCGGGCAGCTCCGTGCGCAGGCCCGCCGCCTTCTCCGCCGCGCTGGGCCCCTTGAAGAGCAGGGCGATGGCGGCCGACGCCCCGGCGGGCCGGTCGTTCTCCCATGCCTCTCCGTTGCCGTAGTCCTCCGGATCGGCCGTCCGGACGACCGGCAGCAGCCGGGACGCCGAGGACGAGGAGACGAAGTACAGCAGGGTGCCGAGCTGGCCGGCCGGGGCCACCTCCACCGTCGCCGGCTCCCCGGCCTCCACGACGTCCGTCGCGCGGATGCCGCAGCCGGTGGCGAGCAGCAGCAGTACGGGCAGCAGCGCGCCGAGTGCGCGCCCGCCCCTCACCGCTCCCCCATCGGCAGGTCCACGGTGAACACCGCACCGCCGCCGGGGGCGTTCGCCGCGCGGACCGTGCCGCCGTGCAGCCGGACGTTCTCCTGGGCGATGGCGAGGCCGAGGCCGCTGCCCGCCGACCGGGTGCGCGCCGCGTCGGCCTTGTAGAACCGGTCGAAGATGTGCGGGAGCACGGACTCGTCGATGCCGGGCCCGCTGTCCCCGACCTCCACGACGAGCCGGTCCCCGTCGCCCTGCCCCTCGGTGCGCACCCGCAGGGTGACCGGTTCGGCGCCGTGCCGCAGGGCGTTGCCGACGAGGTTGGCGACGACCACGTCGAAGCGGCGCGGATCGAGCACCGCCCGTACGCCGTCGGCGAGTTCGGTGGTGACCCGGTCCTCCCAGCGGCGGGCCTGGAGCGACTTGCGTACGGTCTCGGCGACGTCGACCTCATCCAGGTGCAGGTCCGCCGCCCGGGCGTCGAAGCGGGATATCTCCATCAGGTCCTCGACCAGGGTGGCGAGCTTGCCGGTCTCCGCGCTGATCAGCCGGACGGCGGCGGCGGTGTCGGGGCGCAGCTCGTCGGCGTCCTCGTCCAGGACCTCGGTGACGGCGAGCATTCCGGCGAGCGGGGTGCGCAGTTCGTGGGAGACGTCGGAGGCGAAGCGCCTGGCCCGTTCCTCGGCCCGGCGCAGCTCGTCGACGGACTCCTGGAGCTTGGTCGAGGACTCGTTGAACGTCCAGGCGAGGTCGGCGATTTCGTCGTTGCCGCGCACGGTGATGCGGGTGTGGAGCTCGCCCCGGCCGATGCCGGCGGCGGCCCGGCGCAGATCGCGTACCGGGCGCAGGACGCTGCGGGCGGCGAGCAGGGCGGGGACCAGGGCGATGAGCAGGGCGGGCAGGGCGCCGTCGCGGGCCGCGGTGACCATGGCGGCCACGTTGGCCTGCTCGGTGGACAGCGGCATCACGGCGTAGAGGACGAGGCCGGTGGGCTGGCTGCCGTCGCCCCGGTCGAAGAGGGTGGGCATGGCGACGGTCAGCCACGGCTTGCCGTCCTTGACGACGCGCTGGAAGGAGCCGTGGGCGTTGTCGCGGGCGGCCGTGCGCAGGTCCGCGGTGATCACCCCGGAGGAGGGCCGGTCCGACGAGGAGACCCGCAGGTTCCCGTACTCGGCGAAGACGGTCCAGGCGTGCGCCGTGCCCTGGCGGGCCAGCGTGAGGCAGATGTCCCGCAACCAGACCCGGTCCAGCGGAAGGGTGACGGCCTGGGCGCTGATCCGGTCCCGGAACTGGGCGACGGCGGTGTCCTGGGCCTGCTGGAGTATCGCCGAGCGGGCCTCGCGGTAGGTGAGGGCCGCGGTGGTGGCGGCGCTGACGGCGGCGACGAACAGGAACGCCGCGATCAGCCGGGTGCGCAGGCCGAAGCGGGCGGCGAACAGTTTCACGTGAGGGGTCCGAAGCGGTAGCCGAAGCCGCGGACGGTCTGGATGTAGCGGGGGCTGCCGGGCACGTCCTCGACCTTCTGGCGCAGCCTGCGCACGCAGGCGTCGACCAGCCGGGCATCCCCGTGGTAGCTGTGCTCCCACACGTATTCGAGGAGCTGCTGGCGGCTGAAGACCTGCTCGGGCGAGGCCGAGAGGTGGAGCAGGAGCTTCAGTTCGGAGGGGGCGAGCAGCAGCCGCTCGCCGGCCTTGGCGACGGCGAGGCCGGCGCGGTCGACGGTCAGCTCGCCGTGCGACTCGGTGCCACCGCGCCCGGCGGGTTCCGCGAGCCGCCTCAGTACCGCGCGGATGCGGGCCTCGATGACCTCGGTGCGGGCGGGTTTGACGATGTAGTCGTCGGCGCCCGCCTCCAGGCCCACCACGACGTCGAAGTCGTCGCCGCGCGCGGTGAGCATGATGACGGGCAGCTGGCTCGTCTCGCGTATCCGGCGGCAGACCTGCACGCCGTTCATGCCGGGCAGCATCAGGTCCAGGAGGACCAGTTCGGGGCGGAACTCGCCCAGCGCGGCGAGCCCCGCCTCGCCCGTACCCACGGCCCGCAGGTCGTGTCCGCGCCTGCGCAGCCCCAGTTCGACCCCTTCCCGCACGGAGGGGTCGTCTTCGATCAGGAGCACGCGAGCCATGGCGTCAGTATCCCAGCGATCAAGGAGTGGATTCGAACGGGTGGGCGGTCCGGGCGGCTCAGCCGCGCCGCAGCCCGCCCCGGACGGCGTTCAGTGCGGCGCTCACCTCGGTGAGCCGCAGGGGGCGGGCCAGCAGCGCCACGACCAGGACCAGAACGGCCGTCCCGGTGCTCAGCGCGGCGAGGTCGCCGAGCCCCGAGCCCTGCGTGTCGACGGCGCGGGCCGCCGCGTACGCCAGCAGCCCGGCGGGCACACACGCGGCCATCAGCCGTACGTGCGCCCCCACCCCGGGTGAGCGGGTGAGCGAGGAACGTGCCGCGCCGGGCGGGGAGACTCTGCGGTGCAGGACGTACGCGGTGACGGCGAAGCCGGTGAGCAGGGCCACCGAGTACGCGCCCGCCATGCCCGTCACCGCCCAGCGCGGGGGCAGCAGCAGGTAGGCGACGACGCAGAGGCCGGCGTTGAGGGCGGCGATGACCAGGTTCAGCAGGAAGGGGGTGCGGGTGTCGCTCATCGCGTAGAAGCCCCGGGAGAGCACGTACTGCCCGGAGAAGGCGATGAGCCCGGGGGCGAACGCGGCCATCATGCCCGCCATCACCGTGATGTCCGCGGGCCCGGTGCGTCCGTAGCCGAAGACCGAGCCCATCACCCAGGGCGCGAGCGCCAGCAGGAGGGCTGCGGCCGGGACGACCACGGCCGCGGAGGTGCGCAGCGCGTACGAGAGGTCCCGCCGCACCCCGGCCAGGTCGCCGCCGGCCGCCGCCCGGCTCATCCGGGGCATCAGCGCGGTGACGAGGCTGACGGTGACGATGCCCTGCGGCACGACCCACAGCTGGTAGGCGTAGCTGTACGCGGTGTACCCGGCGCCGCCCGCGACGTGCTGTTCCACGGCGTGCTGGCCGGTGGCGGTGGAGAGCCGGGTCACGACCCAGTAGGCGGCCTGGTTGGTCAGGACGAGCATGACCAGCCAGCCGGCGGCGCGCAGCGGCCGGGCGAGTCCGCTGCCGCGCCAGTCGAACCGCGGCCGCCAGCGGAACTTCGCGGCCCGCAGCGAGGGCACCAGCGCGAGGCTCTGCACGGCGATGCCCGCCGTGGTGCCCCAGCCCAGCCACTGGGCCTGCGCGGAGGTGAGGGTGCCCTCGGAGCTCGCCGCCGTCCAGAGGTAGAGCCCGAACACGGCGATGATCACGAGGTTGTTGAGGACGGGCGTCCACATCATCGCGCCGAACCGGCCACGGGCGTTGAGCACCTGGCCCAGCAGCGTGAACAGGCCGTAGAAGAGGATCTGGGGCAGGCAGTAGCGGGCCAGGGCGACGGTGAGTTCGGCCTGGTCGCCGTCGTAGGTGGGGGCGTACACCGAGATGATCAGCGGGGCGCCCATGACGGCGAGCGCGGTCAGCGCGAGCAGACCGGCCGTGCACAGGGTCAGCAGGCGGTCGGTGTAGGCGGCGCCGCCGTCGCTGTGCTCCTTGGCCGCCCGGACGAGTTCGGGGACGAAGACCGCGTTGAGGGCGCCACCGATCAGCAGTATGTAGAGGATGTTGGGCACGGTGTTGGCGACCGTGTAGCCGTCGGCCCGCAGTCCGGTGCCGAGCGCGGCGACGACGACCGCCGAGCGTATGAATCCCGTCGCCCGCGAGACGACCGAGCCGGCGGCCATGACGGCGCCGCTGCGCAGCACCGAGCCGGAGCCGCGGGGTCCGGCCTGTTCGGGGGCGGGCGCCGCGGGGGCGGCGTCGGCGGCCGTCACCGGCGTGCCAGGTATGCCTGGAACGCCCGGTACAGCGTGTTGTTGGCGGCTCCGCCCACCGATGTCTCCCACTCTCCGAGGGTCTCCACGACCTGCCCGCCGGTGCCGAACTTCCAGCGCAGCAGCCCGAAGGGCCGGTCGTCGGGATCGAGGGTGGAGGATACCCCGCGCATGTCGTACACCCCCGCGCCCCGGTCCCGGGCGTCGCACATCATCCGCCACTGCAAGGCGTTGCTGGGGCGGACCTCGCGGCGGTGGTCGGCGGAGGCGCCGGTCTGGTACCAGACCCGCCGGCCGGTGCTGATGAGGGTGTGCGCGGCCAGGATCTCGCCCTCGTGCACGGCGAGGCAGAGCCTCATCCGGCCCGGCTCTTCGGCGTTGAGCACGGCGTACTGGCGCTGGTAGTAGGCGAGGGAGCGGCCGAGCCGGAAGCCGTCGCGCTCCTCGGTGATCCGCAGCAGCCGGTGGAATTCGGGCAGCTCGGCGGCGCTCCCGGTCACGATGCGCACCCCCGCCTTCTGCGCGCGGCGCACATTGCGGCGCCACTCCTGATTGAGCCCGGCCCACAGGTCCTCGGTGCTGCGTCCGGCGAGCGGCACCCGGAAGACGTACCGGGGCTGGGCGTCGGCGTCGTCGCCGTCCCCGCCGCAGCGCCGCCAGCCGCGCGCCCGCAGCCGGTCCGCGACGGCCGCGCCCAGCGGATCGACCTGGCTGGCCAGCACGTCCCCGACGGTGCGGCCGGGTCCGGTGGCGGCCTTCAGCCGGGGGGTGTCCCAGCGGCGGTAGGCGGGCGAGGGCCCGATGCGTACGGCGAACGCCCCGGCCGCGCGCAGGTGGACGAGCAGCGGCCGCAGCCACCGGTCCATGCCGGGGTCGGCCCAGTCGGCGACCGGCCCTTCCGGAAGATAGGCGAAGTATTTGCGGGTGCCCGGGAATTGCCGGTAGAGGACGAGTGCGCTGCCGCTCAGTACGCCGTCGTCGTCGTGCCAGCCGAGCCTTTCCGACGACCATCCCTCTTTCACGCCCGCCCACGACGGGTACTGCAGGAAACTGGCGTCCGCGTGGGTGGCCAGGTGCGCGCGGTGCTCGTCCGCCGTGAGGCCGTGTATGCGTAGTTCACGGCTGCGGTCTCCGGTCGCGAGCAGCGCTGACATCTCCGTGGCCCTCCCTCGTGGGCCCCGCGGTCGGCTCTGCGGGGCTGCACAGGATGCTCACAGCGGTCCGTGACCGGTCCGCGCGCCGCATGTGACCGGACGATGACCGTTGCGCTGCGCTTCTCGTCACAGAGGGAATTCCTGCTTTTCCACGGATTTACGGAACTTAGGCTCCGGTGCATGCCTCTCCACCGACGACCGAGCAAGGCCCTGGAGGTTTTTCCGTTGATGCCCGAGCTTCCCGTGATCCCCGCCTTTCCGACACCGGCACGCCCCCCGCGCCCCGCCCGGCTCGCGCTGATCGCCGGCACCGCGGTGCTCGGCGTCACCCTCACGGCCTGCTCGGGCGGCGCGGCCGCTTCGGACCGCGACGGCACCGGCAAGGCGGGGGAGGCCGGTCCGTCGAAGGCGGCGCGGACCAGCATCTCGGTCAACCTGCACGGCACCGCGGCCGCCGCGGGCAAGCCGGTGACCGTCACCCTGGCGGCCGGGAAGCTGCGCGAGGTCACCGTCTCGGCCGCCAAGGGCGACGCGCTCACCGGCCGGATATCCGGCGACGGCCGGACCTGGACGTCCGACCGGGTGGCGGCGCCCGGCACGGCGTACCGCGTCGAGGCGCGGGACACCGCGGGCGGCAGCGACACGGCCGCGTTCACGACCGGGGCGGCGGACAAGGTGAACAAGCTGACGCTGGCGCCCGGCAAGAACACCACGGTCGGCATCGCCCAGCCGCTGTCGATCGTGTTCGACAACCCGGTGAAGGACAAGGCGGCCGTCGAGAAGGTACTCAAGGTGTCCACCTCGAACAACACCGAGGGCTCCTGGGGCTGGCTGCGCGACTACTCGGGCCGCGACCGCGTGGACTGGCGCCCCAAGGAGTACTGGAAGTCCGGGACGCGCATCACGCTCGACGCCCAGCTGAACGGCGTGGACTCGGGCCCGTCCGGCGGCTTCTTCGTACGGGACTACGCGACGACGTTCACGGTGGGCGCGAGCCAGGTGGTGAAGGTGGACCTCGACCGGCACCGGCTGGCGCTGCGGCGGGACGGCCGGACGGTCATGGACGTGCCGATGTCGGCGGGCACCCCGGGCGGCGACAAGGCGTCGTGGCGGGGCACGGCCGTGCTGATGGCGAAGGAGGGCACGATCAACATGCGCTCCGAGACGGTGGGCCTGGGCCACACCTACGACAAGATGGTCGACTACTCGATGCGGCTGACCTGGTCGGGCATGTACGCCCATGCCGCCCCCTGGAACGCCGCGTACTTCGGGCGGGCCAACCACAGTTCGGGGTGTGTCGGCATGAGCGACGCCGACGCCGCGTCCCTCTACCGGCAGGCCCACGTCGGTGACCCGTTCGAGATCACCGGCGCGGACGCCAAGGGCACGGTCGCGGAGGGCAACGGCTACGGGGCATGGAACGTCTCCTGGGCCGACTGGCAGGCCAAGAGCGCGCTCGCCTGACGGCCCGGCCGGCTCGCAGCTGACCTTCTTCTCGCAGGGCGAGAAGTGATCACCGGCTGCTGCCGGTCGGACACCGCTCCCGTGGCTACCGCGCTCCCGGCATCAGCGTTCCCGGCTGGGCCGGGCCGACGTCCACCGCCTCCGTCTTCGGATTGCGCCGTTGCCGCCTCGCCACCCAGGTGGCGAACCAGGAGAGCAGCATGCACATCCCGATGTAGATCGGCGAGATCACCATCACCACCGGGATGAAAGGCAGATCGTAGTCCAGGTTGGAGGCGATGAGCTTGCCCGCGTGGAGGAACTCCTCGTAGGTGATCAGGTAGCCGAGCGAGGTGTCCTTCAGGGCCACCACCAGCTGGCTGATGATGGTGGGCAGCATCGCTCGCACCGCCTGCGGCGCCAGTACGTAGGTGGTGACGTGCGTCTTGCGCATGCCGAGCGCGTACGCGGCCTCGCGCTGGCCGCGTTCCACCGAGTTGATGCCGGTGCGGAACACCTCGGCGAGCACCGAGCCGTTGTACAGCGTGAGCCCGGTGACCAGGGCCGGCAGCGGCTGCACCTTCAGCGCCACGAAGACGAAGAAGATCATCACCAGGACGGGCATGGCGCGGAAGAACTCGACGAGGACCGTCGCGACCCAGCGCACCGAACGGTGTTCGGACAGCCGCCCCACCGCGAGGACGGCCCCGAGGGCCAGCGAGAGGACCGCGGCGTACGCGAACGCCTTGAGGGTGTTGCCGAGTCCGCGCAGCAGGAGTTCCTGGATGCCCTTGTACTCGAAGGGGGCCCATTTGGCTCCGGTGAACTGGTCGGTGTCGAACAGCAGATGGATGACCCAGCCGATCAGGGCGAGGATCACGACAGTCGACACGATCCCGTAGAGCCGGTGCCGTTTGCGGGTGAGCGGCCCCGGGATGTCGTAGAGGACGGACGCGGAGGGGGTGGAGTGGGCGGTCATCGGGCGACTCCCCAGCGCTTCTCCAGCACGTGGAAGAGCGCGCTGATGGTCAGGGTGATGATCAGGTAGCCCACCGCGATCCAGACGAAGGTCCAGATGATGCTGTAGCCCAGCTCGTTGAGGGTCTTGTAGGTGCCGAGCAGTTCGGTGACGCTGAACGCCCCGGCGATCGCCGAGTTCTTGGCGAGCGCGATGAGCGTCGAGCCGACCGGCGGGATGACCGAGCGGAATGCCTGCGGCAGGACGATGTCGCCGAGCGTCTGGCCGAAGGTCATCCCGAGACTGCGGGACGCCTCTCCCTGCCCGGTGGGCACGGTGTTGATGCCGGAGCGCAGCACCTCGCAGATGAACGCCGAGGTGTAGCAGCCGAGCGCCAGGACCGCGAACACGTTGAACGGCAGCACAAGACCGAAGCGCGGCAGGCCCAGGAGCACGGCGAAGAAGAGCAGGGTGAGCGGGGTGTTGCGCAGGACCGTCACCCAGACCGTGCCGATCACCCGCAGCGAGCCGACGGGCGCCACCCGGAAGGAGGCCATGACGAAGCCGAGGACCATCGCCAGGATCGAGGCGTAGACGGTGAGTTCGACGGTTCCGAGGAAGCCCTTGCCGTAGAGCGAGAAGTTGTCGGTGAGTACGTCCATGGAATCGGCCGTCCTCTCAGTTCGCCGGGTAGCGGTCGATCGGCGGCGGCTTGGGCGCGGGTGCGCCGGACAGGCCGAGGGTCGCCTCGAACGCCTTCTTCCAGTTGCCGTTCTTCTCGTTGGCCTCCAGCGCGTCGTCGAGCGCGAGGCGCAGCGCGTTGTCGCTGCGCGGCACCCCGATGCCGTACGGCTCCTCGGAGAACGGCTTGCCGACGACCTTCATCTCGTCGGGCGCCTTGGCGGCGAAGCCCAGCAGGATCGCGTCGTCGGTGGTGACGGCGTCGACCTGGAACGTCAGCAGGTTGTCGACGCAGATCGAGTACGTGTCGTAGGCGACCAGCTTCGCCTTCGGGTAGTCGGCGGCGATCCGCTGGTACGGGGTCGAGCCGGCCGCCGAGCAGACCGTCTTGCCGGCCAGGTCCTGCGGGCCGTGGATGTCGTCCTCGTCGGTGCGCACCAGCAGCCCCTGGCCCGCCATGTAGTAGGGGCCCGCGAAGCCGACGAGCTTCTTGCGCATGTCGTTGACGGTGTAGGTGCCGACGTAGTAGTCGATCTGCCCGTTCTGCAGGGCCGTCTCGCGGTTGGCGGAGGCGATCGTCTTGAACCGGACGGTCTTCGGGTCGAAGCCGAGGGACGCCGCCATCATCCGGGCGATCTCGATGTCGAAGCCGGAGTAGACGCCGGTCGCGGGGTCCTTCTCGCCCAGGTAGGGCTGGTCCTCCTTGGCCCCCACCCGCAGGTATCCGCGCTTCTTCGCCTGCGTCCAGGTCCTGGAGTCCGGAAGCCGGAAGCCGGTGTCGACCTTGTAGACGGGCAGCTCCCCGGCCTTCGGCCCCTTGACCGGCGGGCTGCCGTCCTTGCCGCAGCCGGCGGCGAGGACGGCGAGCAGCAGGCCGGCGCAGGCGGCCAGCAGTTTCCTCGTACGCAACTCAGGGCCTCCCGTCAGTGCTTGAGGATCTTGGACAGGAAGTCCTTGGCCCGGTCGCTCTCCGGGGCGGTGAAGAAGTCCTCCGGGGTGCGGTCCTCGACGATGCAGCCGTCTGCCATGAAGACGACGCGGTTGGCCGCGGAGCGGGCGAATCCCATTTCGTGGGTGACGACGACCATGGTCATGCCCTCGCGGGCGAGTTGCCGCATCACTTCCAGGACCTCGTTGATCATCTCCGGGTCGAGGGCCGAGGTCGGCTCGTCGAACAGGAGGGCCTTCGGGTCCATGGCGAGGGCACGGGCGATGGCCACGCGCTGCTGCTGTCCGCCGGAGAGCTGGGCGGGGAACTTGTCGGCGTGCTCGGCGAGTCCCACACGCTCCAGCAGTTCCCGGGAGCGCTTGTCGGCCTCGTCCTTCTTCCGCTTGCGGACCTTGACCTGGGCCAGGGAGACGTTGGCGAGCACGGTCTTGTGCGCGAAGAGGTTGAACGACTGGAAGACCATGCCGACTTCGGCCCTCAGCCGGGCCAGTCCCCGGCCCTCTTCGGGGAGGGGTTCGCCGTCGATGGTGATGCGGCCCGACTCGATCGTCTCCAGCCGGTTGATCGTCCGGCAGAGCGTCGACTTCCCGGAGCCGGACGGGCCGATGACCACCACCACCTCCCCGCGGCCGACGGTGAGATTGATGTCCTGCAGTACGTGCAACTTTCCGTAGAACTTATTGACGTCTCGCAGCTCGATCAACGGATCGACGGCCATACGCTGCCCTATCCCCTTGTCGCTCGGTCGAGGTCAGCGCAAACTAACCAGCCCGGCAAGGGACTTCCCGCCCGACACGCACCAATGGGGCATAAGGCTTTTTATCTCTTCGCGAGGCCCGCCGGGGCGGGCGGTTCAGCCCTCGGCGGACTCCGCGTACACCTGGGACAGCTCGGGGCTGCCGGACATCGCCCAGTCCAGACCGGCCTCGACCACGTCGATCTCGCGGCCCGACGCCAGCCGCACGACGGGCTGGCCGCTCGGCCAGATGTGCCAGAGCGCCCCGGGGACATTGCGCACCAGGACCGTACCGAGGTAGAGACCCGCGTCGTTGCCCAGCCAGGGCAGCTCCTCCGGGTCTTCGCGCCAGCGCGGCGGCAGCTGGTCCAGCGCCTCCAACGAGGCCGGGCTGTCGTCCAGTTCGATACCGCGCTCCCCCACCCGGACCCGGAGCAGCTCGCACTCGGCGAGCAGCGCGGTCACCCCTTCCGGATCGACGTCTACGGCCGCCGCGAGCCCCGCCTCCCGCGCCCCCTCGTGACGCTTACGCCAGTTGTCCAAGAAAGGGATGTTCATACCGCTCAGGGTCGCATCCCGGTCGGCTTCGGCACCACAGGGCGCGCGGCCTGTCGTTCGAGTGCCGAACACCACACGGTCACCGAGCGTTCACCCGCGCGGGCGGGGCGGCGGGCTCAGAGGTCGAGGTCCACGACCACCGGGGCGTGGTCGGAGGCGCCCTTGCCCTTGCGCTCCTCGCGGTCCACGTAGCTGTCCCGCACGGCGGCGGTGAAGGGGGCGTTTCCGTAGACGAGGTCGATCCGCATGCCCTTGTTCTTCGGGAAGCGCAGCTCGCGGTAGTCCCAGAAGGTGTAGGGGCGGTCGTACTTCAGGGGGCGGGGCATCACGTCGGACAGCCCCTCCTCACGCAGCGCGGCCAGGGCCTCCCGCTCGGCGGGGGTGACATGTGTGGCCCCCTCGAACAGGGCCGGGTCCCAGACGTCCTCGTCGGTCGGGGCCACGTTGAAGTCACCGAGCACGGCGAAGGGGTTCGGCCCCGCGGCGTCGGCGGCGACCGCCTTTCGCAGCGCTTCCAGCCAGCGCAGCTTGTACGCGTAGTGCTCGTGGGCGACCTCGCGGCCGTTGGGCACGTACACCGACCAGAGCCGCACCGGGCCGCAGGTCGCGCTGATCGCGCGGGGCTCCTGCGCGGTCTCGTAGACGGGCCCGTCGGGCAGGCCCATGACGACGTCGGACAGGCCGGCGCGGGAGATCAGCGCGACCCCGTTCCACCGCCCCGTCGCGTTGACCGCGGACTCGTAGCCGGCCTCGCGCAGGGCGTCCGCGGGGAACTGCTCGGCCGTGCACTTGGTCTCCTGGAGGCACAGCACGTCCGTGCCGCTGCTCTCCAGCCAGGCCAGCAGCCTCGGCAGACGGGCGGTGATCGAGTTGACGTTCCAGGTGGCGATGCGCATGTACGTAAACCTAGCGCCTGCCACTGACAGCCGCCGGGGCGGCGGCGGTCACAGGTCGGTGGAGTCGCCCGGTGTCATCCGGCCGTGGTCGGCGCCGCCGAGCTCGCCGATCTGCCGGTCGTAGATCGGGCGGGCGAGATCGGTGAGCAGCGCGTCGTGGATGTCGATGGCCCGGCGGGGCTTGACCTCGCGGACGTAGTCGATGACCTCGGAGATCTTGTTCCAGGGGGCCATCACCGGGAGCATCAGGGTGTCGACCGGCCGGCCGGGCAGCGTCAGGGCGTCGCCGGGGTGGAAGACCGAGCCGTCGACCAGGAAGCCGATGTTGGTGACGCGCGGGATGTCCGGGTGGATCACCGCGTGGAGTTCGCCGTGCACCTGGATGTCGAACCCGGCGGCCGAGAAGGCGTCCCCGTCGCCGACGGTGTGCACCCGCCCCGGGAACGCCGCGCTCAGCCGTTCGGCGACGCTGCGCAGGGTCCAGATCTCGGCGGCCGGGTCGGCCTCCAGACCGGCCCGCAGCCGCTCCTCGTCGAAGTGGTCGGGGTGCTCGTGCGTCACCAGGATCGCCTCGGCTCCGATCGCCGCGTCCCGCTCCGAGAACCCGCCCGGGTCGATGACGAGCGTACGCCCGTCCTTCTCCAGTCGGATGCAGGAGTGCGACTTCTTGGTCAGCGTGAGCGCGATCGGCTCGGGGGTCTCGGCGTTCTGGATGCTCATACGTCCATCCTGCTACGCCGGGGGCGTCGTTTCCGCCTGAATCACCGACTGCGCGATGGTGAACGCGGCGCTCGCGGCCGGTATCCCGCAGTACACGGCCGTCTGCATCAGCACTTCCCTGATCTCGGTGGGTGTGAGCCCGTTGCGCAGGGCGGCCCTGGTGTGCGCGGCCAGGCTCTCCAGCCGCCCGGAGGCGACCAGCGCGGTGAGCGTGACGGTGCTGCGGGTGCGCCGGTCCAGCCCCTCGCGGCTCCACACCTCGCCCCAGGCGTACCGGGTGACCAGCTCCTGGAACTCCCCGGTGAAGTCGTCGGCGGCCGCCATCACCCCGTCCACCTGCGCGTCGCCCAGCACCTCGCGGCGGATCCGCATGCCCGGCGCGTACGGATCGGCCCGCCCGCCGGCCACGGCCTCCGGTTCCTTCACGGCCGCCCCGATCTCCGCGACGGGCAGCACGGGGGCGGAGAGCCGGGGCACGGACTGCGGCATGGGGATCGCCGCCTGGGTGTCCTGCCAGGCGGCCGAGAAGTGGGTGAGCAGCAGATCGGTGACGGCCCCGGGCTGCTCGACGGGCGCCAGGTGGGAGGCGCCGGGCACGAGGGCGAGGCGGGCGTCCGGTATGCCCGCGACCAGGGTGCGCGCGTCGCCGGGCCCGGTCACCCGGTCCTCCGCGCCGACGAGGACGAGGGTGGGGACCGGGATGCGGCCCAGTTCCGTACGGATGTCGAACGCGGCCAGCGCCTCGCAGGCGGCGATGTAGCACCCGGGGTCGGTGGTCCGCACCATCTGGACGGCCCACTCGACGATGGCGGGCTGCGCGGCGGCGAAGGCGGGCGTGAACCAGTGCTCCGGCGCGGTGCGCGCCATGGGCTCCAGGCCGTTGGTGCGGACGATGACCCCGCGCCGGCGCAACTCGTCCGCGCTGCCGAACCGGGGCGAGGACGCCACCAGCGCGAGCGCGGCGACCCGGTGCGGGTGCCGCAGCGCGAGGTCGGCCCCGATCGCCCCGCCGATCGAGCACCCCACGTACCCGAAGCGCCGCACCCCGACCCCGTCGAGCGTGGCCAGCAACCGGTCACCGAGCTCCGCCACGGAGTCGGCGGCGCGGGCGGGCGCTCCGCCGTGTCCGGGGAGGTCGTAGCGGAGGACCCTCCAGTGCTGGGTGAGCTCGGGTATCTGTCTGTCCCACATGTGCCAGGTCGTACCCAGGGAGGGCCCGATCACCAGCACCGGAGCGTCGTCCGGCCCGTCAAAGCGGTGTTGCAGGGTGTTCGGTGGTGTCTCGGTCACCCGGAAAACCCTCTCACCTGTCACGAGATCTCACATCGCCGGGGTGGACCCTGCCGGTTTCGGCTCTGTCACGATGCCAGCTTCGACGCCGGGCCCTCAGACCCAGGTACAGCTCACCGGCATGTACTCGTGTCCGGGGTCGTCCTGGCGTGGGGCCTTGATCCAAGGCCAGACCACACTTCGCCCCGCGCATAGGGAGTACGACTCCCCCACGGCTGCGCGATCCGGTCAACCGGAGTCTCCACGCTTGCCTCCCGATCAGCGCCTATGACGCACCGCGCCGACCGGCCGTGAGTACCCGTAACGGCCTTCTCCCAACGTTTCCCGTGATGACCGACACGGCCCGGTGGATGGCCGGCCGGCAGCGGGCCGGCAACAACTCGTCCTCACCGCGGTCGCGGGCATTGACGGCGGACGAGCCGGCGGCATGAACTCGCCGATGCCGTCCCGCGCATGGGGGAGCTTTCCGGTCGGGCCGCCGGAGCCGAACTGCTGCCCCGGCTCTGCGCCGGCGCCGATGGTTACTGTGCCAAGGCGCGCGAGGCGGTGAGGAGCGAGTCGTCCTGTGGGCGTGCTCCGGGCAGTTGGTGGCGTGCGGCGACCAGAGCGGCGTCGACGTCGCGGGTTCCGGTGGACACGCAGAGCGTGTAAGCGATGTCGTCCATCCGCTGCCGCACTTCCGCACTGCCGTCTTCCGCGTGCAGGATGCGCAGGGTGTCGTACTGCTCGACGAGGTTGCTCAGCACCGCTGGGTGGGCCATCAGCACCGGAGGTCTCCCTTCTCACCACGATTCACGTTCGCCGCTCGCCTACCCCGGGCCTCAACCGGCACGCCGCTAGTCGGCGGGGGCGGGCCCGGGGCGCGGTCGAAACGGCGGCTCAGTCAGTGGACAGGGCCTGGAGGAGGTCTCCGACCTTCGGGTCGGGCAGCGCGCGTGCCACATCGGCCTGGGCGACCATGCCGACCAGGTCATGGCCGTCGATCACCGGCAGACGACGCACCTTGTGCTCGGTCATGGTCCGCAGGATCTCCTGGGCGTCGTCGTCGGCGCCGATGGTGACCGCCTCTCCCTGGGCGAGGTCGCCGGCCGGACAGGTGGCGGGGTCCTTGCCCGCGCCGAGGACCTTCACGACGATGTCGCGGTCGGTGAGCATGCCTTTGAGCTTGTTGTCCGTCCCGCAGATCGGCAGCGCTCCCACGCCGAGGTCCTTCATCTTGCGGGCGGCGTCCAGCACCGTCTCCTCGGCGCCAACGCACTCGGTTCCGGCTGTCATGATCTCTCGCGCCTTCGCCATGGAGCTACTCCTTCGCTCTGTGTACGGATATGCCGCCGTGTCCCGCGTGAGTCCACGACGGTTCTGTCGACGTGGCTCATGTTCCCGATTGCGGCGGACCATAACGAGAAATTTCCTCTCGAATCGGTAGGCATGCGAAATGGGGCCTTTTTCGGTTCCGGGGCAAAACCTTCTTGTCCGGGGTGGGCGGGCCCGTCGGCGGGGCGGAGCTGTGCCGTGCGGACGTGGGGGCATGATCGCCGATGAGGCGCGCACCCCGGCGAGCTCGCGTGTCAAGGTCGATGAGCGCGTGCTCGGGCTGATCGCCGAGCCGGGTCCGGCGAGCGGGGACACCGCCCATCCTGGCCGACTGCGTTCCCGAGCACGGCGCGGGGCTGGTTTCGCTGACCGCGCTGAGTGCCTTCGGTATCCGGCGTAAGACCCGGACGCTCCTGGCCCATCCGGTCACCGCCTACTTCACTCCCGAGACACGCCTGGGCACCGGTGGCGTCCCGCAGGGGGCTTGGCGGCAAGCGGCTCTTCCCCGCGGTTACCGCACGGTCGACGAGCGTGAGTCGCGAGGCGACGGTGATCAGGACGCCGAGCGTGTCGTGGAGACGAACGTCGAGCTCGGAGGTGACGGCCTGCACTACGCGCTGCCGGACAAGCGCGGACGGGTCCGGGTCCGGCTCCTCGCGGGGATGATCCGTGCGAGCCGCCCGTGGGGTCTGGTGCCGTCCCTGTCGCCCGCGCTGGCCAGTGCCCTGGCCGGGGCCGCCTTCGGTGCGTTCTACTCCAGCATCCGGCAGCTGTCCGACGCTTCCAGCATCGTCCGCCTGGTACTCGTCACCGGGCCCTCGACCACCGCCGTGATCGCCTGGCTGGCGGGCTGCCTACAGCCGCCGCGAACGCGAACGTGAGAACCGACGCGCGGCCGCCGAAGCCCGGGCCGAACAGCAGGCCACGGACCGGAGCGCACCGTCCTGAGCGCAATGACTGCGTATCGACCCGCAGCACGACAGACGCGGACGAGCATCGCCCGGAAGCGGGCGGCCGCCGGCATGGAAGATCCGGCCCGGCTGCCATAAGCGATGGCTGCAACTGCCAGCCATCGCTCGTCTGTCGCACGGTCCGGGCGCGTCAGCGAACCAAGGGGCGGTCCGTTCCGGCCATGGCATCCCTCAACTCTTGCCGCGGCCGGTCAGCAGGTCGCGGGCCCGGTCCACGAGACCGGTGCCAGGGCCCAGCAGCTTGTTGCCGGGCGGGGTGTCCGGCGCGGAAGGGTGCGGCCGGGTGGGGGCCGTCTTCTTGGCTGTACGGACCTTGTCACCCAACTCGTCCAGTGCCTCGGGAGTGCAGGCCGCAGCGAGCAGGGGGAACAGCCGCCCCTCCTCGTCGCGTACGTGCTCGGTGACCTCGAGCTTCAGCTTTGCCACGAGGTGGTCGAACTGCGGGTCGTCCGCAGACAGGCCCTCCAGGTCCTTGAGGTGCTGCTCCACCTCTGCGTGGTCGGAGAGCTCCTTGTCCGCGATCTCGTTTCCGCCTTCGACGTGTTCGCGCACGGCCGGGTACAGATGCATCTCCTCGGCCACGGAGTGGCGCACCAGCTCGATGGTCAGTTCGTCGGCCAGTTTCCGGCGCTGCTTGTCGCCGACCGGTTGGGTCTCGATTTTCTCGAACAGTCCATCGACCTCGCGGTGGTCGGTGGTGAGTTCTGCGATCACATTGCCGCCGTGTCCCATAAGAGGTACCTCCGCTTGTATAGCGTGAGCCGAAGACAGCTCACCGCTCCACAGCGGTTACCCCGATGGTCCACTGCAACACGCGCAGCGGCTCAAGTCTGTGACCGGGCGCCATGAGCGGGCGAGCTCGGCGTGCGACAGGTAGAGGGCAATCAGTCGCCCGCGGGGGTGGGCCGCGCCCATCACGCGGCCCGGGTGCCGTGCCGGGTGGTTTCTTGCTCGCCGCTCGGCACGGCTTCTCCTCCACCCCGCATATTTGCGCGAGGTGGCGAGGCGTTGCGCTTGCCCCAGCAGGAATCTCGTCATCGACACCGTCCAGAGGGCCGTGTACGCGTTCGCCACCGGCGTCGTGGCCGACGCGCTCGCGGCCCCTTTCCGGCCCTGGTTCCGGGCAGCGCCATGCCGCTGTCCGCCACGCGGGGCGGGACCCCTCTCCGGTGGCGGACGCCTACGGTCGGTAGACCGGGTATCCCAAGGAGAAGGCAGGCGGAGGGACCACGAAACGACCAGGGCAACGACAAGCTCCCCTGTGCGGCTGCTGCTTGTTTCGGACACCCATGTGCCTCAGCGCACCAGGCGGCTCCCCGACGAACTGCTGCGCGAGATGGAGCGGGCGGACGTTGTCGTCCATGCCGGGGACTGGGTCGATGTGGCCACTTTGGATCTGTTGGAGGGATGCGCGCGACATCTGGTCGGGGTGTACGGCAACAAAGACGGTCCAGAACTGCGGGCGAAGTTGCCGAAGGTGGCCCGCGTCCATTGGGGTGGCCTGCGCTTCCGTTCCCTGCCCCTCCCTGCCGGGGCCGGGCGGGTCAGGCGACGTGGACCTCCGCGCCGTTCGGCGTGAGCGTCGCGACCTGACCGCGGCCGCAGTGCACGACCCGCCCTGCGAGGCCGCGCCGGTCCATCTCGTCCAAGAACGCACTCAGCGGCGACTTCATCACGCTGTAGTCGTCGTAGTGCACGGGCAGCGCGAACCGCGGGCCCAGTCGCCGAGCGAGTTCTGCACCCTGGCGTCCGTCCATGGTGACCACCAGGCCGCCCGGCAGCCGTGTGCCGCCCAGATGCAGGACCGCCACGTCCGTGTCCGGGTAGCGGCGGGCGATCTCGTCGACTCCGTCGAAGAGGAGCGTGTCACCGGAGACGTAGACGCGCAGCCGCACCGGCCCGCCCGTGGGGCCGAACTCGAGCATGCTTCCCATGACGCGCGGCAGCAGGCCGCGCAGGGGGCCGAGGGCGTGACGGCCGGGCATCGCCGTCAAGCGCACCTGGTGGCCGTCCTTGACGAGGGTGCGGTGCTCCCAGTCCCGCAGCCCCGTGGCGCGACGGAAACCTTGGAGGGTCCGCAGGACCCGCGCCGCCTGCGGGGTGGTGAGGACGGGCAAGGCGCGGTCGAGGTTCCGACGCGCCACCCTGTCCCAGTGGTCACCATGCAGGTGGGACAGAACGACGGCGTCGAGGTCGGGGAGCTCGTCGACCGCGAGAGCCGGTTCCTTGAGCCGTTTCGTCAGCAGTCCGTATCCGAGGTGGGCGTGCTGCCCACGGTGGAGGAAATTCGGGTCGGTGAGCAGGGTCAGCGGCCCGTACTGAAGCAGCAGGGTCGCGTTGCCGACGAACTTGACCTCTACCGGCGTATCCAATGACGACGTCATGGTGTCCCTCTCGAGCGACGCCCGGCTGCACCATCCCGGATGTTCCACTATCGGCACTCCATGCCCTGGATGCACGCCGGGTCGTCAGGAAGGGCCGGGAGCGGGCACCCGCTGCGGTGGGACGGCCACGCACCGCCACCGACACCGGGTAACGGGCAATGGGATGAACGGTCTCGCTTTCGCACGGCCCACGCCGCATCCCGCCGATGCGGCAGTCGGCCGGCCCTGCACCCCCACGGGGTGATCGTGACGGGCCGCATCGAGGTACCCGCGCGAGCGACCCGCTGGGACGTTCCGTGGCTGGCACCCCGGCTCGCATGGGGTGACGGCGGGCTGGTCGCACGCCGCCGGGCTTCCCCGGCCCCTGCCGGACGGGGTGGGGCCGGCTGCTGTGGGTGGCCACGCAGCCCCGGTTGCCCCTGCGCCGAGAGGGGCGTCCGACCGTGAGGGTGGGGATGGCCACGGAGCACAGGTGTGCATGCCGTTGTACGGCGCGCTTATCCCCGCAAGGAACCAGTCACCCGCAATGGCGGATCAGGAGGCGGGGCGTCGCCCGTACGAGGGCGGCCGTGGCCAGCCCGATGGCGGCGCCGGCGGCGACATCTGAGGGGTAGTGCGCGCCGCTGTGAACCCGCTCGATCGCCACCAGCACCGCAGGTACGGCGCAGGCGGCACCGGCCCAGGGCCAGGAGGGCGCGACGGCGGCGGTGAAGGCGACGGCGGCGGCGGTGTGGCCGGAGGGGAAGGAGGAGCTGTCGGGCCGATCCTCGACGTCGTCGTGCGGGATCCACTCCTTCGGCGGCCGGCGCCGCTCCACGAGCTGTTTCGCGGCCCCGTTGGAGAGCAGTTCTGCCGCTGCCATGCTCACGATTCCGGCGGCTGCGGCCTTGCGGCCACGCCATCCGCCCCCGGCCGCCATGGCCACGGCGGCGGCCCACCACAGTTTGGTGTGCTCGGCTGCTTCCTCGACCGGCGGCAGGAGCCGGCGGGCCCAGTCGGAGTCCCAGCCAGCCATCCGCCGGGTAAGTCGGTGATCGCCGTCGTGCAGCGCCGTCAGGATTCCCATGCCGCGTCCCTTACCCGCCCGCGGCGCTTCGACACAGTGATCATTCCAGGCGGCCGTCTTCGTCGCTGCCGGGCTGGTGCGGACCAGTCGTGTTCCATCCCAGGACGCCCGGTTACGCCAAGTTCCGGTAAACGGATGGTGACCGATGAGGGCTCAAGCGCGTTCACCCTTCATGAACAACACCAAGCACGTACTTGCCGTCTTCGCTCTCGCCGGGACCGCACTGACCATGGTGGGGGCTGCCCACGCCGAGACAGCCGCCGAGACGGCGAACACCCGCATCATGACCGCTCCCGATGACGGCGGCGGCCTCCTCGGCGGCAGCGGCGTGGGCGGGGCCGGTGGCGGCGGCCTCCTTGGCGGTGGGGCCGGCGGCGGAGGTCTGCTCGGTGGCGGCATCCTCGGCGGCTGACCGGGGGGCCTCCCTGTCTCCGGAGGCCCAGGACGCGCGTGTACTCAATGCGCGCCCTGGGCCTCCGGCCCTGATACAGGAGGGCATTCCCGTACGGCAACGTGTCGCCGGGCTGCGGCGTCCAGGGCGTCCGGCAGGCAACCGATGGGACCCCGGGTAGCCGTAGCGGGGAGAGCTTCCACATGTCCGCATCACCATCACCACTGCTTCCGAAGGTCAGCGCGACAGACAAGCGGCCAGGCGGATCCGCGGGTGTCACTCGGCTTGCCGTGGGCTCCCCCGCGCCAGAAAGGTGCGCCTGTTCGGGTTCCTGCTGACGTCGCGAGTTGCCGGAGGCGCTTACAGGGAAGACGTGCCACGTCATCTGTGAACAGACCGGCCGTCTCACCTTCGGCGGCACACGGCGGCGAGTGGAAGGGAACGCTCACGATGACGAAGGCCAGGTCTCCTGCTCGGGCTTTCCGCGAACGCGCTGGATGTCGAGGACTGGTGAGGCGATCGTTCGGTGCGCACCTGGGTCGCGCGGCGACTGTACGACTACTCCCATCTGCCTCACGTGAAAGACGCCCACACCCGGCCATGGGTCCTGCAGGGCACTGAGGTCGGACGGGGCCCGGACAACGAGCCTCTCGTACGCCAGGTCGAACCCCTGGGCTGGATCGACCGCCCGGTCATCGACCAGGCCAACGACGTCATCAATCACCAGCCCGGAACGTGGGGCCCGATGCGGCGGCACGACTCCACCTGAAGGACGCCCACGGTCACGCACCAAGCCCCTCTTCTCACGAGGAGCATTGCATGAGCGACAGCAAGAGCCCCCTGAAAGCTGCGATCGAGAAGGCGGCCGGCGCCGTCCTCGGGCCCCCGCAGACCGGTCCCGCTCCAGTACCACCATCTCCGCGAGAAGATCACCCACTTCGACCACGAGCGCATCCCGGAGCGCGTGGTGCACGCCCGCGGGGCCGCCGCCCACGGTGTCTTCCGGGGATACGGGTCCGCGGCGAAGATCTCCGAGGCGGCCTTCCCGGCCAAGGACGTGGAGATCCCCCGACATGTCGCAGACGGTGGATCCGGCGGGTTCGATCCGCGTTGAGATCAGAACGGCGGTCGGTGAGGATCCGGAGTTCGATATCAGCGGCTGAGTCGTTGTGAGATACCGGGCGGCCGGGCGAGGGGAACCATCGAGGGCAACCGTCTGGAAGCCATACCCGGTGTCTCTGGGCCTCTGGACCCTTCGACGGCCCGTCCAAAACCCACGAAGAACGTGGGACCATCTGACGAGCTTTGCGCTCGGTGATGGTGACCGCGGTGGAGACGATGCCCAGCTTCGATCCCGGCCGTCCCAAGCACCGTATGCGGTTGCTGCAACAGGCCGCGCACCCGCGGCATCGCACAGCACCGGGCCTGGGCATCAGGCGGCCGAGTCGCTCAGGCTGCGGTGCCGCAACTCGGCCTGACTCCGTTGCGCGTCCTCAGCGGGTGCCCGCCTCCGCGCGCGCGTAAAAGGCGGCGAGCTCGTGGGGGTTCTTGGTGTAGACGTCGATCTTGCGCACCGTGCCGTCCTCCACCTGGTGAATCTCCACCATGGTCAGCGGGAACTCCTCGCCGGTGGTGTGGGCCGTAAGGGTTCCGGTGAGCGTTCCGATGACACCGGCAGGGCCCTCGAACACCTCGGCACCGGTGATGGCGACGTTGGCGTAGCCCATCATCGCGCCCAGGATGGCCTGCACGAACACCTCGCGGCCCTGGTGGACGCCGCCGTAGGGGAGTTGCCTCGGCTCGTCGACGATCACATCGGGGGCGAGCTTGGCCAGCACACCCGGCACATCGCCCTTGCCCAGCGCGTCGTACAGCCCTCGCACGACATCCGCGGGAGTCTCCGTCACCGTCTTCATCTGGTGGCTCATCTTGGGTGCCCTTTCAGTCTTGTCCGTACTCAAGCCCTCATCCGGAACTCGGTACTGGATAAGTCGGCCGGCCGGGGCGTGTACGTCCTCGCACCGATCGGGCCCCGGAGGAATCGGGGCACGCACCATGCAACGGGAGACAGCCGTGACGGGGGAGTCTCTGCCATGAGGGGTGCCAGCAGGGACCCCCACCCGTCGCGCGGCCTGCCTACCCTGTCCTCATGGACAACCGGGACGCTGTCAGCGCTTTCCTCCGCTCCCGACGCGAGAGGATCACCCCCGAGCAGGCGGGTCTGCCGGCGTACGGTCAGCGGCGGGTGCCGGGACTGCGCAGGGGGGAGGTCGCCGCGCTCGCCGGAGTGAGCGTCGAGTACTACACACGTCTGGAGCGCGGCAGCCTCCGGGGTGTCTCCGACAGCGTGCTGGACGCCCTCGCCCAGGCCCTGCGGCTCGACGACACCGAGCGCATGTACCTGTACGACCTCGCCCGCGCTGCTGGACCCGCGCCCGCGGTGAGGGCGAGGCAGCGGGAGGCCCGGCCCACGGTGCGGCCGAGCGTGGTGCGGATCGTCGAGGGGATGCCGCAGCTACCGGCATACGTGATGAACAACCGCCTCGACGCACTGGCCGCCAACCAGCTGGGCCGGGCCCTGTACTCGGAGATGTACACCGACCCGGCCTGCGGGGCCAACGTCGCCCGGTTCGCGTTCTTCAACCCCGCGGCCAAGCGGTTCTACGCCGACTGGGAGCGCATGGCCCGCTTCGCGGTGGGGGCGCTGCGCATCGAGGCCGGGAAGAACCCCTACGACCGGCAGTTGTCGAACCTGATCGGTGAACTGTCCACCCGCAGCGACGTCTTCCGCGTGATGTGGGGATCCCACGACGTGCACGTCTTCCGGCAGAGCACCAAACGCCTCAACCATCCGCTCGTCGGCGCCCTGGAACTCGATCAGGAGACCATGAGCCTGCCGGGCGAAGGCGGCCTGAGCGTGGTCGTCTACAGCGCGCCCCCCGAAACCGCCGCCGAGGACGGTCTGAGGCTGCTCGCCAGCTGGTCCGCCACTACCGGACATGAGCAGGACGCGCGTTCCACGAACAGGCCGTCGACCGGGCGGCCCTGACGGTGCCACAGGCCCACCGGGCACCCATCCGAACCGCGACGACGACCGGGCCGCGGTGGCACGCTCAGGTTCTGGGGGCGCGCGGTTGGTGGAGGCCGCCGTCGGATCTGTGCGGGCGGTGAGCTCCGCGCGAAGGGCCTCGGGGCCTCGTTCTCGACGCCGATCTCGCTGGTCAACGGGCCGTAGGCAGCGACGCTCGTGTTCGGCGGCGGCCTTCCGCCCTGCGCCACGGGCCTTCCCGGGGCAGGGCGGCTACCGCACGATTGCAGCCCCTCACCTGTCGGCGAGCTGTTGGATGGTGGTGCTCAGCCAGGACTGGAGAGCTGCGGGGTCACCGAGTTCGGAACGCAGGACCCGGCGGCGGGTCGAGACGCCGAGCACGAAGGCGTCGATCGCCGCGGCTCGGCTGCGGGCGTCCGCGTCTTCCAGGCCGCTGTCGCGCAGGTAGCGGTGCAGTGGCTCCAGCGAGTTCGTGTCGAGGAACGCGGCCAGCGCCTCCGCCGCCTCCGGGCGCTCACCGGACGCGCGTTGCAGCACAAGCAGCGGGTCCTCCCCGGGTTCACCGAACCAGCGCTGGACGATGCTCGCCGCGAGGCGTGAACCCAGCGTGGAAAGGTCGCCGTCGAAGGAGTCCGAGACCGGGATCTCCACCCGGGTCGCCGCCAGGAAGAGGCCCTCCTTGCCACCGAAATAGCGCGTGATGAGGTTGGGAGACACGCCGGCGGCGTCGGCCACGCCTTTGACCGTGATCGCCGCGTACCCGTGCCGGGCGAACTGGCGTTGAGCGTGCTCCAGGATCCGCTGCCTGGTGGCGGCTGCATTGCGAGAGGCCATGTGTACGAGCATACACATCATGTGTACGCTGATACACATGAACGATGAGATGCGGGAACGACTCCGGCGGACGCGGCGTGTCACGACCCCGTGGAGTGACGACGGGCAGCGCGGCATCAGCGGTACCCGCCTCGATGAACTGCTCGAACGCTGGGCGGACGGGTACGACTGGGCCGTTCACGAGCGCCGCATCGGCGAGCTCCCCTGGGTGTCGGTGCCGGCAGGCGACACCGATCTGCGGGTGATCCACCAGCGGTCCGCGGATCCCTGCGCCCCGGTTGTCGTGCTGCTGCACGGCTGGCCGGACTCGGTGTTGCGGTTCGAGCGCGTCCTGCCCCTGCTCGCGGACACGCACGTGGTGGTTCCCGCGTTGCCCGGCTTCCCGTTCGCGGCCCCGCTCACCGCGCCGGGCATGTCGGTCAACAGGATCGCCGGTATCGTCGCGCATGCCCTGGATAACCTCGGTTACTCGCGGTACACGGTGTCCGGCGGCGACGTGGGCGGCACCGTCGCGGAAATCCTCGCGGCCGAACACCCGGACCGGGTGGCTTCCCTGCACCTCACGAACATCGCCCCGCTGCGCGCGCTCACGGCGGACCCGGCGAAGCTCGCACCCGATGCGGCGGCCTACCTCCACCGGTCGGCGCAGTGGTTCCGCACCGAAGGCGGCTACATCGCAGAGCAGTCGACGCGGCCGAACACGCTCGCCGTCGCCCTCGGCGACTCACCCGCCGGCCTCGCGGCGTGGATCGTCGAGAAACTGGAGTCCTGGTCCGACGGGTCGGCCTTCACTCCGGACGAGCTTCTCACCTGGGTCACCGCCTACTGGGTCACCGGCACGATCGGCACCTCTTTCGCCACCTATGCCGAACCGGTCACCCTTCCCGACCGGATCGACACGCCGACCTTGCTCTCCGTGTTCCCGCGCGACATCAAACCGGAACCGCGAAGCTACGCCGAGGCGTTCCTGAACGTTTGTGATTACGTGGAACACCCTGCCGGCGGCCACTTCGCAGCCTGGGAACAGCCCGTGGCTTACGCCGACGACGTACACCGTGCGGTCGAGCTGGGCGGCTGAACCAGAGCTTGCGGATGGATGCTCCGCCGCTGGAACGCCATGCGCCCGGTACGGCCGTAGCGTGGTGACCGACACCGTGAACACTCGCTCCTCCGGGGCATGGCCCCGGGCAAGCCGCTCTGGACGCACGGCATGACCCAGAAGCTGGGCCGTAACGGCATCCCGGTTCGCACCAGCCGCGACGCGGCGCCGGCGGCCCTCGCCGCTGATCGCCCCAGCCCGGTCCTCGCCGACGTGACCGGGATGCACCCTCACACCGCGCTCCGCTGGGTCGCCTACGCCCGACGTGACTCGGCCGCGTACCTCGCCGCACGCGCCGAAGACGACGCAGAGGAGCGGAAAGAAGCGAATTGCAGGACGTGACGGGGTGTCGCGGGCCAGAGGGCAGGCGCCGAAGGCGCCGATGACCACCCCAAGGGCAGCGGTAGCGCTGCCCCGGGGCTTGATCGAGTATCAGCGGCGGGTTTCGACCTTCAGGTCGCCGTGGGTCACCGCGCGCATCCTGTCACTGGCGAGCATGTCGTGCGGGAAGCCCAGTCCGATCGCGCCGGCCTCATGGAGGCGTGCCAGTTGGGAGGCCGTGAAGTCGACCTCCAGGCCGCCCAGATTGTCTTCGAGCTGCGCGAGAGTGCGGGCGCCGATGAGCGATGCCGTCACATCCGGGTTCTGCAGGGTCCAGGCCAGCCCGACCTGGGCGGTTGTGTGGCCCGACTCGGTGGCGACCTCCTTCACGACATCAGCGATGTCCAAGTTGCGTTCGGTGAGCCCCCCGTTGGTGATGTTGAAATTCTTACGGGTGCCGTCGTCGACCGCGGCGTTCGTCGCGGTCAGGTCGTCGCGGCTGTACTTACCCGTGAGCACCCCGCCGGCCAGTGGCGAGTACGGCACTACGCCCAACCCCATCTCGCGTGCCATGGGGATCAGGTCGCGTTCCCCGGTACGCTCGACCAGGCTGTATTCGATCTGCAGGGCGACCAGTGGCGACCAGCCGCGCAGGTCGGCGATCGCCTGCATGCGCGACACCTGCCAGGCCGGGGCGTTGGAGATCGCCACGTACAGGACCTTGCCCTGCCGGACCAGGTCGTCCAGGCCGCGAAGGATCTCCTCGACCGGTGTCGTGAAATCCCACACGTGCAGGTAGAGAAGATCGATGTAGTCCGTATTCAGCTGTCGCAGACTGGCTTCCACCGAAGCGAACAGGCTCTTGCGGTGAGGGCCCCCGGAATTCGGATCGCCGGGCCGGCGCAGCGTGGTGTATTTCGTTGCCAGTACCAGGCTTTCGCGGTTGCCGCGGGTGAATTCGCCCAGCAGGCGCTCGGAGCTGCCATTGGTGTAGGTGTTGGCGGTGTCGATGAAGTTGCCGCCGCGCTCGACGTAAAGGTCGAACAGCTTACGCGCCTCGTCCTGCTCGGCGCCCCAGCCCCACTCGGTGCCGAAGGTCGCCGCGCCCAGCGCCAGCGGTGAGACCCGCAGCCCGGAGCGGCCCAGCAGCCGGTAGGTGTCGAGGGTGAGCGACATCGTGTCCTCCTGTGCTTGTGATCCGTTGTCGGGAATGAGTCTGTGACCGCCGCGAGCCGGGGATAAGGGAAGGAAGTTCCTGGGAACACCAGTCCTACCCTGGCTGTTGGATCGGACATGACGACCCGCACCGTGGACACGACACAGGAGCTGGCCGCGTTTTTGCGGTCCCGGCGCGAACGCCTGGACCCACGCGATTTCAACCTGCCGCCGCGTCAGCGGGCCCGGCGGACCCCGGGACTACGCCGCGAAGAGGTCGCCGAACTGGCCGGGGTCAGCATCGACTACATCGTGCGGCTGGAACAGGCCCGCGGGCTGCGGCCCTCCGCGAACGTGGTGGAGGCGCTGTCCCGGGCGCTGCGCCTGGCCCCCGACGAACGCGCCTACCTCTTCAACCTGACCCAGCAGCGCCCCCGCAACGCCGACAAGCCCGCCACCACTGCGGCACCGCCGCTGGCCCGGCTGGTCGCCGACCTGTCGCCGCTGCCGGCCATGCTGATGAACCACCGCTACGACATCCTGGCCTGGAACAGCGAAATGACGAGGCTGCTGCTGGATTTCGACAGCCTGCCGCCTTCGCAGCGCAATGCGATGTGGCTGTGCCTGGTACACCCGGAAATACGCGAGTTCTATGTCGACCGCGAACGCGTCGTGCGGGAAGGAATCGCCCACCTGCGCGCAGCGTGGGCCACGCACCCGGAGGACCGGGCGTTGACCGAACTCATCACCGAATGCGCCACCCATAGCGAGGAATTCGCGCGATTGTGGACCGCCCAAGACATCGAGGTCAACGGCCGCGGACACAAGGTGATGCGGCATCCGGGCGCCGGTGTGATCGCCGTGCACTTCGAAGTGCTTATGCCACTCCAAGATCCGGACCAAAGGTTGATGATCTGCCGTGCCGCGGACGATGAGAGCCAGTCGGCATTGGACCGGTTGTGCGCACGGTGATGTCGAACCGTCCATTCGTGCACTGAGTCCAACCGCCGTTCCGGCAAGGTCGAACTGCCTTTCCAACGCCGCCGGGTGAGCCGGTGAGCATGCGGTTGCCGTTGCTGCCCTGGCTGACCACACAGGCCGCCACCCGTGTCGCGGCCCCGCCCCAACGACCTTGAGACCTGCCTCGGCGCATACGAGCAGGCCATGTTCACGTCACGGGCGGGGGCAGGATCAGCCGCTGCCGCCCGGGCGGTCGGCCCCCTGCGGGGTCTCGCCTGCGCCCTCCTCGTCGGTCAGCTCCCGCAAGGTTTCCTCCAGCCAGGTGCGCTCCGCCTGCCGTGTGGCCCTGGCCATGATCAGCATGCCCTTGCGGAAGGGGTCGTCCACGTCCTTGATCCGCAGGGGGGACCCCGAGCGGCTGAAGAAGCCGGCCGGCTGGGAGAGGAAGTCCAGCCGGCGGCGGAGCACGGCCCGCTGCTGCTCCCGGTCGGGGAGCCGGCTGAGGAACGCCAGCAGGGTGAAGAACGAGCCGCCGTCGGTGATCTCGGTGGTCCGGGGATCGGCGAGCCTGCGCAGAAGCTCCGCCCTGCCGCTTTCGGTGATGTGGAGGACTTGGCGCACCGGCGCACCGCTGCCCGGTTCGGCCTGCCGCTCCAGGTGTCCGGCCTGCCTGAGCCGGTTGAGCGCGGGGTAGAGGGCGCCGTCGCTCACCGGCCGGTTGTGCCCGATCAGGTCGGTCAGGTGTTGCCTGAGTTCGTAGGCGTGCATGGGCCGTTCGGCCAGGAACCCGAGGATGGAAAGTGTCAGCACGGCCCTCCTGTCAGCGTCTGTTTCCAGACTATCTCCACTACCTCTTCTCGACACACTCGATTAGAGGTAGCCTCGCCGCGCAGAGCGATGACCGGCTCCCTCGACTCCGGGAAGGGTGGTGTCCGTTGTCCACCGCACCCGACGTCCGGGCCGCCTCGGCGCAGGCCGCCCCCCTCTCCCCCGCCGCGACCCGCTGGTCGCTGCTGGGCCTCGGCATGCCGGTCTACCTCGAACTGCTCTCCGGCGTGGTGGCCGGAGTCATCGACACGGTCTGGGTGTCCCGGCTCGGCGAGGCCGCCGCGGGCGCGGTGGCCGTCGCCACGACCCTGGAGAACGTGCTCCTCGGCGTCATCCTCATGGCCGGCGTCTTCAAGGGCACCGGCGACACCGGAACGCCCATGCGCACGGCGATCCTGGCGAACGCCCTCATCCTCGTCCTCGATCCCCTGCTGATCCACGGCGTGGGGCCGCTGCCGCACCTGGGCGTGCGGGGCGCCGCGCTCGGGATGCTCGTCGGCCGTGCCATCGCCCTGTGCGTCAGCCTGACGATTCTGCGGCGCAAGCGGCTCACGGACGCCGGCGATGCGGAGCCCACCGACCTCCGGCTGTGGAACGCCCTGAGGCGGCTACTGGACGTCGGCCTGCCGGCCTCAGGGGACTTCGTCCTGCGCATGGGGATCGGCATGACCCTGGTCGGCATCGTGGCCCGGTTCGGCGAGGACCCGCCGGCGGCCTACGGCATCGGCTTCAAAGTGCTGTTCTTCGTCACCATGGCCTTCTACGCCGGGCGTCAGGCGGCCAGTATCCTCACCGCCCGCACCCGCGGTGCGGGCGCGCCCGCCGAATCCATGATCGGGCGTCAGAGCGTCGTGCTCGCCACCCTCGTCGGTGCGGGAGCAGGCTTCCCGCTCGCTCTCGGTGGACGCTTCCTCATGGGGCTCTTCAGCGACGCGCCAGGAGTCGTGGACTCGGGCGGAGTGCTCTTCCGGTACCTGTTCCCCTATCTGCCGCTCCTGGCCGGAGTGGTGGGCCTCGGCGGAGTCTTCACGGGTGGCGGACGCTCCCGCGCACTGTTCTGGGTCACTCTCCTGGGAGCGGTGGTGCAGATCCCGCTGGCCCTCGCCCTGAGCTCGTGGTCCGTGCTCGGGCTGGAGGGTTTCTGGCTGTCGATGATCTTCGGCACGGGGGCGCAGTACGCCATGTCCTACGCTCTCTTCCGGCGGCATTTCGCCAGAACTGAACGCCGGAACTGAACGCCGGAACTGTTCGCCAGAGCTGTTAGCCAGAGCTGATCGATCCCCGGCCCGGCCGTGCTCACGGTCTCGCCCCGGGGCCTCCCGGCTCCGTGTGGTAGTAGCGCGTACAGGACTCCACCATGCCGTCGTCGGCGATGCGGAAGAGGTCCACGAAGCGCAGGCAGGTGTCCTCGGGGCCCGGGGTGATGCGGCGGCCCGCCGCGACGATGCTCCGGTCGTGGGCGACGACGCGGTCGATCTCGTGGCGGGTGCGGGGCCCGGTGTGGTCGCGGTGGGCGCGCAGGACCGCGGCGCGGCCGCGGGCGGTGGGGACGCCGGGCAGTTCCAGTTCGACGCGGTCGTGCAGCAGCGATGCGCACGCGTCGAGGTCGCCGGCGTCGAGGTAGTCGTAGACGAGGCGGACGTGGTCGGTGCCGGCGGCGGTGACCAGGTCGCCCACCGCGTTCGGGCCTGTGCTCGCCCAGGCGTCGGTGTGCATGGGACGCCTCCTTTCTCCTTCGCGACGCACTCTTCCGGAACCCGCCAACCCCCGCTTATCCCGCCGCTATCCGCCGGCCGGTCACGCTGGGCATGCAGGATGGACAGATCCGTGAGGTTTGTGAAAACTTTGGGGCAGTTGATCCCGGAGTATCAACGCGCTTACGAGCTGGGGGTCTCGGTGGCCGAGGGTACGACGCACACGGTCCAGGATGCCCCCGGCGCTTCACGGCCTCCCTTCCAGCTGCTGGGACCGCTCCAGGTACGGGGCAAGGACGGGCCGTTGCGGGTGCCTCCCGGGCGGCAGGAGGTGATCCTGGCCGCCCTGCTGCTGGAGGCGAACCGGGTGGTCGGCACGAACTACCTGGTGGACCTCATCTGGGAGGACAACCCCCCGGAGACCGCGCGCACCCAGGTGCAGATATGTGTCTCCCGGCTGCGCAAGCTGCTGGCCGGTGCGGACAGCACGGTCTCGATCTCGACCCGGCCGCCGGGTTACGTGCTCCACGTCGACACCGGGGACGTCGACTCGCTGCTGTTCACCGGTCTGGTCGCGATGGCGCGGCGCCAGCGCGACGAGGGCGAGACGGAGAAGGCGGTGGCGCTGCTGAAGTCGGCGGTGGCCCTGTGGCAGGGCGACTCGCTGACCGGTCTGGTGAGCGGCCCTCTCGCCAACAAGGCCCACCAGCTGGACGAGGAGCGGCTGAGCGCCGTCGAGCTGCGCATGCAGCTGGAGTTGGAGCTGGGACGGCACGACCGGCTGGTGGGTGAGCTCCAACTGCTCACCCATGAGAACCCGTTGCGTGAGCGGTTGCGCGGGCAGCTGATGTGCGCCCTGTACTGGTCGGGGCGGCAGGCGGAGGCACTGGAGGCGTTCCGCACCGGACGCAGGATTCTCGACCAGGAACTGGGGC
>NZ_SSBI01000061.1 GCF_004795015.1 Streptomyces sp. A1277
ACGTGAAACAGCGGCGCTGCGTCTGCCCTACTCGGCGATGAAGCCCGCAAGGTCGCGGAGGATCGCGGCCTTCGGCTTGGCGCCCACGATGGTCTTGGCGACCTCGCCGCCCTGGTAGACGTTCAGCGTCGGGATGGACATGACGCCGTACTTGGCGGCGGTGGCCGGGTTCTCGTCGATGTTGAGCTTCACGACCTCGATCTCGCCGTGCTCGGCCGCGATGGCCTCCAGCGACGGCGCGATCTGGCGGCACGGACCGCACCAGGCGGCCCAGAAGTCCACCAGCACGGGCTTGTCGCTCTTGAGGACGTCCTCCTCGAAGGAGTCGTCGGTCACGTTCTTCAGGGCGCCGGCCACGGCGGCCTCCTTAACTTCGCGGGGTGTGTGCGCGGGGATATGGATGAGACGTGTGTCAGACGGCAGCCGCGGGAGCGGCCTTCTCGTCGTCGGCGAGCGCGGCAAGGAAACGCTCGGCGTCGAGGGCGGCGGAGCAGCCGGTGCCGGCAGCGGTGATCGCCTGGCGGTAGGTGTGGTCGACGACGTCGCCCGCGCCGAAGACACCCGCCAGATTGGTGCGGGTCGAGGGAGCGGCCACCTTCAGGTAGCCCTCGTCGTCGAGGTCCAGCTGGCCCTTGAAGAGCTCGGTGCGCGGGTCGTGGCCGACAGCGATGAACAGCCCGGTGACCGGCAGCTCGGACGTCTCGCCGGTCTTGGTGTTGCGCAGGGTCACACCGGAGAGCTTCTGCTCGCCGTTGACCCCTGCGACCTCGCTGTCCCACGCGAACTTGATCTTCGGGTCGGCGAAGGCACGCTCCTGCATCGTCTTGGAGGCGCGCAGCGTGTCACGGCGGTGGATGATCGTGACCGACTTGGCGAAGCGTGAGAGGAAGGTCGCCTCTTCCATCGCGGTGTCGCCGCCGCCGACCACGGCGATGTCCTGATCCTTGAAGAAGAAGCCGTCACAGGTCGCGCACCAGGAGACGCCGCGTCCGGAGAGGGCGTCCTCGTTGGGGAGACCGAGCTTGCGGTGCTGCGAACCCGTCGTAACGATGACCGACTTGGCGCGGTGGACGGTGCCGGCGGTGTCGGTGACGGTTTTGATCTCACCGGTGAGGTCGACGGAGACCACGTCGTCGGGGACGAGCTCGGCGCCGAAGCGCTCGGCCTGAGCACGCATGTTGTCCATGAGCTCCGGGCCCATGATGCCGTCCTGGAAGCCCGGGAAGTTCTCCACGTCGGTGGTGTTCATCAGTGCGCCACCGGCGGTGACGGCCCCCTCGAAGACCAGCGGCTTCAGCGAGGCGCGCGCGGTGTAAAGGGCGGCTGTGTAGCCGGCGGGGCCGGAGCCGATGATGATCACATTACGCACGTCGCTCACGGGTTTCTTCCTCGTCTCTGCAGACTGCCTACTGTCCACGCCTACTGGGGCCAGTTCAACGACTCTCACCCCACCCAACGGATCCTACGGGGGATGCATTCCCGACGTGCCGGGGTGGCGAGCGGCGTGATTTTCAGGGGCGCGTGTAGGAGTGCGTCAGCAGGAGTTTCCCCTTGGCCGGGGGTTCGGCGCCGACGCAGGACGCGTCGACCACGTATGCCTGAACGCTGGCGGGGTCCGTGGGGTGCGGCAGAACGACGAGGAAGGCAGCGGTGCCCTCGTAGGTGCCCTTTTCGATGGCGAGGGCGGCGGTGTTCCGCCCGATGCCCTGTTCCACGCAGAAGGGGACGTCCACGGCCGGAGCGCGAAGGGGGGACTCGGGTGCCACGGAGTCCGAGGGCTGGATCTGAGGGGAGGACTTCGCGCCGACGGACGGAGCCTGTTCCTTGCCGCTGGACTCCGGTGAGTCCTGCGGGCTGGCAGTGTCGGCCGGAGAGCTCAGCAGGTCGCGCACCTGGCCCGCGAGGGTGGACGGGGAGAATGCCTGAGCATCGTTCTGGGGGACCGCCACTCCCTTCTGTATTGCGCCGGCGTCTTCGCTGCTCTGTGACACCGGGGCGTTCTGCAGCAGGAAGACGCTCACACCGACGAGGGCGGCGGCGCCGAGAGCCGTAGCGAGGGCGGTGGTGCGACGCCGCCTTCGGCCGGGGCCGCGCCCGGGGCCGGTAGCCGCGCGCGGATGTCCGGCAGGGCGGTCCGGGTGTTCCGGGGCTATGAGGCCGGGCTCTGTTTCACGTGAAACATCGACTGCCGCATCCGATGCCGTCCGGGACCGAGACTCGTCGGCGAGCGCCGCGTCGATACGGGCGGCGACATCGGCGGGCATCGGCTCGGGCGTGGGCAGTTCGCCGAGCAGGTCGCGGATCTCCTCCAGCGAGGCGAGGACATCGGCGCAGAGTTCGCAGTCGGCCGTATGCTCACGGACCTCGGCCGCTCGGGTCTCGGAGAGCAGGCCCTCGGTCAGGTCGGAGATCTCCGAGACGTCCGGGTGCTGGGTCGTGTCGGCTGTCGATGTCATCGGTGTCCACCTCCGCCCTTCATCACAGTGGGGTCGCTCGCTCCCGCATCTCGTGGCCCTGCCGCCGGTGGGACGGACGCTCTGGGCGTCCGGTTCCCTTCTGTGCCGGCCACCTCGCTGTCCTCGCCGCCACGGCGGAGATGGGCGAGCAGAGGAGCGAGTCGGGCTCGGCCCCGTGCGCAGCGGCTCTTCACGGTGCCAACGGGCACGTCGAGGATGTGGGCCGTCTCTGCCACCGGGTAGCCCTGCATGTCGACGAGGACGAGGGCTGCCCGCTGTTCGGCGGGGAGCGTGGCCAGGGCGGCGAAGAGTTCGCGGTGGAGATCGCGACGTTCCGCCGGAGCCTCCGCGGACTCGTGGGGCTCCAGAAGCTGATCCAGCCGCTCCGGGTCGTCCACGGGCGAGGTCTTCCGGGACGCGGCCTTGCGCACCCGGTCGAGGCAGGCGTTCACCGTGATGCGGTGCAGCCAGGTGGTGACGGCGGACTGGCCGCGGAAGGTGTGGGCGGCACGGAAGGCGGAGACCAGGGCGTCCTGGACGGCGTCCGCCGCTTCCTCGCGGTCCCCCAGCGTCCGTAGCGCCACGGCCCACAAACGGTCGCGATGGCGCCGAGCCAGCTCACCGAAGGCGTCCGATTCCCCGGCCACGTGCCGGGCGAGGAGGTCCGAGTCGCTTGGCATGGAGGCATCGCCGCCGTAGGCCACGCGGTTTCCCTCCTCAGCAGACGCCATCCGTGCATTCAAACCGATCCGTGCCGAGAAGTAAATACCAGTAGCGGGCGAATTATAGGAATGGCGTCAATGTGCCTTTCTTTATTCTTTGGGAATTGCCCGCCGTCGGTCGTATATTGATGAAGGAAAGGAAGGGGAACTGGTAATGAGGAGAAATGTGAAGCGGTATCTGGGTAAGGTCCTGCTGGTCGTTCTCGCCGCACCCGTTCTTGCGGTATCGCTTCCCGGGAGTGCGCAGGCCGCCACCTATGAGATGGACGGGAAGAACCCGATTTCCGCCGGGTGTTCCGGCGACGCCACCACCGTGAAGCGCTCGTCCATCGGCACCTCCACCTGGACGCTGGGGGCCGTTGAGCTGCGGTACAGCGTCAAGTGCCATACCGCCTGGGCGCGTATCACCCTCTCCGAGGACGTGTGGGGCAAGGCTCAGATCGTGCGGAACACAGACGGTAAATCCTATAACTGCACGAAACTTTCCTACAATGCGTCGCTCGGTAGCTATACCTGCTACACGGCGATGGTCTACGACAAGGACCCGCTCTCTTCGTATGCGGAGGGCTGGTCCCAGTACGACAATGTCGGCCTGCACTCCAAGACGCCTTCGTACTGAACGCTTGGACGGCTCGTCGCAAAAGGAACAGGGTCATGCTGGATCGACACCTCCGGCATGACCCTGTATTCGTGTGTCCTGGTGCCGTCAGCTGGTGACCTTGATGTCCGAGATTTTCCCCCGGAAGTTCCCTTCGCTGCTCGGCGGCAGCTCGGTGAGCCAGACCAGAAGGTACCGAGCCTGCACGGGCTTGCCAGGCTTGAGCGACACCTGCGTCCCCGAACCCTGGGCGGCCTTGCTGAAGCCGTCGGGCATGTTCGGCGCCGCGGAGCCGGTGGAGGTGCGCAGCTCGACCGATGTGGAGCCACCGAGGAAGGAGACGTCCACCGCGCCGACCCGCTGCACCTTGCCGAGATCGAGCACGACCCCGACGCCGTCCTTCAGCTTCCCGAAGTCGGCGGAGGCGTACCAGGACGTGTGCCAATAGGTGTTCGGATCCGCGTCGTAGACGTTGTTTACGTCCTGGGGGCTCTCGGACCCGTCGCCGAGCGGGTCGAAGTCCTTGGCGCCGACGATCGGGACGGGCTTGCTCTTCTCGACCGGAGGGGCGTCGCCGTTCTCCGGATTGGACTGGGTGGTGCCGGGGCCGCCGCCCGAGTTGGTGTCATGGTTGAGAAGCGTCTCGGCGAGCTGCCAGCTGCCCAGGCCCAGTGCGGCGATCAGCAGCGCCGAGACGGCCCACTTCAGGGCCCTTCCGGTGCGGCTCTGCAGCGGGGCGGGGGGTACGGGGGCGATGGGCTGGGTCGCGACGGCCCCGGGGATGGCGGGCCTGCCGTACGTGCCCTGCTGGTAGGTGGTCCGCTGGTACTCGGGCGGGGCGGTGAAGGTGGGTTCCGGCGGGCGGATGCGCGGCATCGCCACGACGGCCTTGGCCAGCTCGTCGGGGGTGGTGCACGGCTGCTCCTGACGGGAGGCCGTGGCTCCGTCGTTGGCGAGCGCCCGCATGGCGATCTCGGAGAGCCCCCGGTGGACCCCTGCCCGCACCTGGTCGGGCGGGAGCAGCCCGACGCCCTTGGGCAGGCCGGTGAGGCCGTACGCATCGCTCTCGTACGGCCAGCGCTGGGTCAGCGCGGCGTACAGCAGCGCGCCGATGGCCTCCGTGTCGGCACGCTGGGGGCTGTCGGAGGTGATGCCCCGCAGGGCGGCGTTCACTGCGAGACCGCGGATGCGGTACTGGCCCGACGAGCTGCGCAGCACGGCCCCGGGAGTGAGCCTGAGATGGGCCAGCCCCTCCCGGTGCGCTGCCGCCATGGCCTGGGAGACCTGGCTGACGAGCTGGTACGCGTCGTGGGCGTCCATCGGCCCCGCGCCCAGCAGGGCCGTGAGCTCGGTGGCGTCGGGGAGCCACTCGTGGACGACGTAGACGAGGTCGTCCTCCTCGACGGCGTCGAGGACCTGCACGAAGCGCGGGTCACCGAGCAGGGCGGAGGACCGGGCGGCGGCCAGTACGGAACGTGCTCGTGGGTGGTCGGACGGGAGGAGGTGGACGCCCACCGCACGACGCAGCTTCTCGTCGACGGCACGCCAACTGCTGAACCCGTCCAGACGGGTGACGCACTCCTCCAGCCGGTACCGTCCGGCCAGTTTGTGACCGCTGTGCAGGTCCGGGGCCGTCGCGGGGGTTTCCGGGGTTGCTGCGGAGGCTTCGGGGGCGGCCTGCTCGCCGTCCCCGTCCTGGGGCTCGTCGCCCGCCGCGCGTTGCGCTTCTGCCGTACCGTCGGTCGTGGCCTCGTCCGCCTTGGCGGTCAGCGGGTCGTCCCCGCTGTTGTCGGCCACGTCGACGGCAGCCGTGCTACGTTCCGCCACCGTCGTTCCTGCCTCCCCATCCGTTGCGCGATGCCAGCCAGCTCTGCACAGTCACGCCAATTGTGCCCACACTCCGGCGCTATGCACGACACGCGGAGGCCGGTGATGGTTGTGCGGGCGGCTCATCCTCAGCGGCCGAGCCGTCCCCGGACCATGCCGACCATGCCGTTGATCTCTTCGATCCGCATCCTCTTGGCCGCGACGAAGAAGATTCCCAGCAGCATGGCCCCACCGCAGATCAGCGCGACGAGCGAGCTGAAGACGCCCTCACCGAGCACGTGCAGGAGACCGAAGCCCACGGCACCGGCGATCACGGTGGCAGGGAGCGCGGCGAGGCACAGCCGGGCGTAGGTGCGGACCACATGGGCACCGTCCAGGTCCCCGCCCAGGCGGTTGCGCAGCCGGCGCCAGGCGATCCCCACGCCGACGGCGTAGGCGAGACCGTACGAGGCGGCCATGCCGACCACGGCCCACTGGGCGGGCAGCACGACGTAGCAGAGGGCCGAGGCGGCCGCGTTGACCAGGGCGACGATGACCGTGTTGTAGAAGGGCGTGCGGGTGTCCTCGTACGCGTAGAACCCTCGCAGCACCACGTACTGCACGGAGTAGGGGATCAGTCCGAGGCCGAAGGCCATCAGGATGAAGCCCATGGAGCGGGCGGCCTGGGGGCCGCTGGACGCGTAGAGCAGGGTGCACATCGGTACGCCCAGGGCGAGGAAGGCGAAGGCGACCGGCACGATGGCCACGGCGGAGTTGCGCAGGCCCTGCGAGATGTCGTCGCGGACCGCGCCGGGGTCGTTGTCGTGGGCGGCCCGGGAGATCCGGGGCAGCAGGGCGGCCATGACCGAGACGGTGATGATCGCCTGCGGCATGCCCCAGATCAGCTGGGCGTTGGAGTATGCGAGGAAGCCTGCTCCGTCCCGGCCGGACGCCTTGCCGGCGGCGGTCGCCAGCTGGGTGACGACGATGACACCGGCCTGGTTGGCGAAGACGAACAGGACCGTCCACTTGGCCAGACTGACCGTCTTGCCCAGTCCGTGGCCCTTCCAGTCGAACCGCGGGCGGAAACGGAACCCGGCCTCGCGCAGGTACGGGATCATCGCCAGTGCCTGGACGATCAGACCGAGCAGGGTGCCGATGCCCAGCAGCCGCACCCCATCCGGCGGGATCGTCTGGACGCCCATGTGGGACTCGTGCGAGGTGCCGTAGACCCAGATGAACATGCCGAAGGTGAAGATCATGACGATGTTGTTGAGGACCGGGGTCCACATCATCGCGCCGAACTTGCCGCGGGCGTTGAGAATCTGGCCCATCACGACGTGCACACCCATGAAGAAGATGGTGGGCAGGCAGTAGCGGGCGAACGTGGTGGCCACGTTGTTGGCCGCCGGGTCGTCCGCGATCGTCGACGACATCAGCCGGATGAGCCAGGGCGCGGCGAAGACCGCCACACCGACGATCAGGCCGAGGGCGACCATCACCAGGGTCAGCAGCCGGTTCGCATACGCCTCGCCGCCGTCCTCGTCGTCCTTCATGGAGCGGACGAGTTGGGGGACGAAGACGGAGTTCAGGCCACCGCCCACGGTGAGGATGTAGATCATCGTGGGCAGCGTGTAGGGGATGGTGAAGCTGTCACCGAGCAGGGCCGCGCCGAGGGCCGCGGTGATCACGAGGCTGCGGATGAAGCCGGTGAGGCGGGAGACGAGCGTGCCCGCCGCCATCACCGCACTGGACTTCAGCAGCCCGGAGGCACGGCTGCCCCCTTTGGGCGGCACGGGAGCGGGGGCGGGCTCGGGCTGGGCGGGCACCGGAGAGGCGGCCGGGCCCGCGGGCCCCTCCTGGTCCCGGAAGAGATGAGCGAAGGCGTCGGGCTCCTCGCGGCTCGCGGATGCCTGGGTGACCAGGTCGTCCACGCCGACGAACTGGGTCGTCGCGGCGTTGTCCCCGTACGGGAGGTGGCGCGAGGGCCCGTCGGGCTCGGGCGGAGGAGTCTGCGCCCAGATGCGGGGGTCGGGGGCGTACGGGGACGCCTGCGGCTGCTGGTAGAGCGGCTGCGGCTGCTGGTAGGTGCCGGGGGGCGGCGGCGGGTGCGCGGCGCGGTCGTACAGCGCCTCGTCCACCGGGTCCTGGGCGGAGAGGTCCTGGGACCGGTAGGGGTCGTAGTCGTACGCGGCCTGCAGATACGGGTCCGGTGCCGGTTCCTGCTCCGGCCCAGGGGGCACCGGAGGGCCGCCGGAGTACCCGGCCCCGCCCGTACCCTGACCGCGGTCACCGTCGTACGGCGCGTTCATCGAAACCCCACCTCATCGTCCCCGGCCGACCGGCCACGACAGACATCGCTCAACGGTCCACTTTCTCACCCGTGCCCGACGGCTCCGTGCTTTCGGGACCGGTGTCCGGCGTCGGGTCACTCGGCTGCTCGGGTTCACTGCCGTCGTCGCCCGCCGCGCCGCCCGCGTTGGCGCGCTTGCGATGTGCATACATCCTGATGCCGGCGAGGACCAGGAGCAGCAGCCCGCCGGCGATCACCAGAAGCACCGTCGGCGTGATCTCGGAGACCTTCACGGTGAAGGCCATTTCCGGGCCGTAGGGAGTCCCGTCCTCCGTGTAGAGCTGCGCGGTCATCTGGACCTGGCCGTTGATGTTGGCCGCCGCGTCGAATTTCACCGACTGGCTGTGCCCGGCGCCGATCTGGATGGGCTGCTCCGCCACACTGCCGCCGTCGTTCAGCTTGAGCCGGGTCTTGTTGTCCGACTTCAGCCGCAGCACCAGGTGTTCGACGTCCTGCAGCAGTCTGTTCTGCACGGTCACGGGGATCGTGGCGCTGCGCCCGGACAGGGTGATGTCCGACTTCGAGATGAGCTGGACCTCGCCGATGAGCCCCTGCAGGTAGCCGCGTACGGAGTCCCGGTACTGCTGGGCCGCCAGGGGCCTGCCCCGCCACGACGTGGACATGGACCGGTTGACCGCGTTGCCGAAGGGCGTCACCACCCGCTCGGGGTGGGTGAGGATGACCTGGAAGTTGCCCAGCGAGGACTGGATGGACTTGATGTCCTGGAATGCCTGGGTGGGCAGCTCCTGGCTGCGCAGCTTCTTGGGGTACTGCGAGGCCGGCGGTACCTCGGTGGTCGCCTCCGCGTCGGGCTTCGTCGCGGATGCCTGGGTCAGGCCCTGGAAGTGCGTCCAGCGGTCGTCGTCCAGCGTGCGCAGGGCGCGCGCCATCGACTGGGCCTGGGCCACCGTCGGCATGCGCTGGGGGGCGACGACGATGCTGCGGTCCTTGTCCGTGTCCTGCTCGGCCAGGGCGAGGGTCAGGGCGAGGAACTTCTGCACGGCGAGCGTGGAGTTCCCCGCGTTGCCCATGTCGCCCTGGAAGGCCGTGGAGAGCCTGGCGTCGGAGACCACCGCCGTGGTGCCGCCGCCGATCGGGCGGGCGGCGGAGGGCGTGTACGACAGGCTCCCGGCCTCTTCGAGGCTGTCGCTGCGGGCGATCACGTGGTGGGCGCCGGCCGAGGTGGCGACGTCCACGATGGAGGGGTCCACCGCCCCGTCCACCGGCCAGGCGAAGTCCGTCGACGGCTTCAGGTGGAGGATCGTCTCCACCGTCATCCCGGCGACCTCACTGGCCGTCTGGAGATGGCTGAGGGTGCCCGAGACGTTCTTGCCGCGGTGGGCGATCGAGGCCAGGTCCGGGTCGCCGAACGGCAGGGCCACGACCTTGCCCTCGGACACGGCCGCTTCCAGCGAGGTGAGCCACTTCTTGGCCACCTCCTGGTTGGTCCCGGCAACCGTGGTGTCGCCGGACCTGACCCGGTACGGCTTGGTCATCGCGTCGACGCCGGCCAGCAGATCCGGATCGATGACCCAGGTCACGGGCAGCTGGCTGCCGAGGGACACCATCTGTTCGAGGCGGCCGCCCGGCGCGATCTCGGCGGCCAGGTCGTCGTCGGCGAACACCGGGGTCTGCTGCTCGTCGGAGCCGGTCTCCGCGGTGAGGTGCGCGGAGGCGATCAGCGGCCACAGGTAGCTGATCCCGATCTTGGAGTCGCGGTCCCCGTCCTGCCAGGGCAGGAAGGTCCGCTTGATGCCGAGCACCTGGTCGTACACGGTGTGCGACGTGCGGCCCGTCAGGGAGACGCCCAGCTGGTAGACGCCGTCGTCGCCGAGGTCGAGCTTGCTGACCGGAACCGACAGCGTGAAGTCCTGGCTGATGCCCGAACGGAGCTTGTCGATCTCGACCGTGTACTTGCCCCCGACCGGATAGGGGTCGGTACCGGGCAGGTATCCGGTGCGGCGGGCGGCCGTGTCGATGGCGGACCTGCTGTAGAGCCGGGGCCCCACCCGCAGATCGACCTGGGCGTCGGTGACCGTCTCCTTGCCCTTGTTCGTCAGGGTGCCGGAGATCCGCAGCGTGTCCCCTTTTACGGGGGCGCTGGGGGTGATCTCGTCCAGCGACACCGAGACCGTGCTGGAGCCCGTAGGAGCCTTCGCCGTTCCGCCGGCCTGCGCCTGCGGAGCGGACACTCCGGCCAGCAGAGCGGCGACGAGCGGAGCCCCGGCGAGCCCGGCGGCTGTGCGCCGCAGCCACCGGCGGGCAGGAGAGGGAATCATCCCCTGGATGTCTGCCGCCTCGGCCACGCGTACCCGTCCCTCGTCATCGTCAACTGCTGCTGATCGTCGTCCGTTGCTGCGTCCCCGCATGGTAACGAGGTGCGTCGGGACTAAGTGCTGGGGAGTGCGCTGCATGATCGGGAGAGTCTCGCAGGGGCAGGGAACGCATGACGCCCGGACCGGCCCGGGCACGTACCCTTTTCTGTTGTGCCGAACGCCAATGAAGACAACTCCAGCGCCCTGACCCAGGTGCAGCACCGCGCAGTCAGCGAACTGCTGCGGGTCTCCCCGGTCGCCGACGATCTCGCCCGCCGATTCCAGGATGCCGGATTCAGTCTCGCACTGGTCGGTGGCTCGGTCCGCGACGCACTCCTCGGCAGGCTCGGGAACGACCTGGACTTCACGACCGACGCCCGCCCCCAGGACGTGCTGAAGATCGTCAGGCCGTGGGCCGACTCCGTGTGGGAGGTCGGCATCGCCTTCGGCACGGTGGGCGCGCAGAAGAGCGGCTACCAGATCGAAGTCACGACATATCGGTCCGAGGCGTACGACAGGACCTCGCGCAAGCCCGAGGTGTCCTACGGCGACTCCATCGAGGACGACCTCGTGCGCCGTGACTTCACGGTCAACGCCATGGCCGTCGCGCTGCCGGAAAAGGACTTCATCGATCCCCACGGCGGGCTCGAGGATCTGGCCGAGCGGGTGCTGCGCACCCCTGGGACGCCCGAGGAGTCCTTTTCGGATGATCCGCTGCGCATGCTGCGTGCCGCGCGTTTCGCCGCCCAGCTCGACTTCGAGGTCGCGCCCGAGGTCGTCACCGCCATGACGGAGATGGCAGGCCGGATCGAGATCGTCTCCGCCGAGAGGGTGCGCGAAGAGCTCAACAAGCTCCTGCTCTCCTCGCACCCCCGCAAGGGCCTCTCCCTCCTCGTCGGGACGGGGCTCGCCCAGCAGGTACTGCCGGAACTACCCGCGCTCCGGCTGGAGAGTGACGAGCATCACCGGCACAAGGATGTGTACGAGCACTCCCTGACCGTCCTGGAGCAGGCCATCGACCTGGAGCAGGACGGGCCGGACCTCGTCCTGCGCCTCGCTGCCCTTCTGCATGACATCGGAAAGCCGAGGACGCGGCGCTTCGAGAAGGACGGGCGGGTCTCCTTCCACCACCATGAGGTGGTCGGCGCCAAGATGGTCAAGAAGCGCATGACCGCGCTCAAGTACTCCAACGACATGGTCAAGGACGTCGCGAAGCTGGTGGAGCTGCATCTGCGCTTCCACGGGTACGGCGACGGCGAGTGGACCGACTCCGCCGTGCGTCGCTACGTACGGGACGCCGGCCCTCTCCTGGAGCGGCTGCACAAGCTGACCCGCTCGGACTGCACCACCCGGAACAAGCGCAAGGCCGCCGCCCTCTCCCGTACCTACGACGGGCTGGAGGAGCGCATCGCCCAGCTCCAGAGCCAGGAGCAGCTGGACGCGATCCGTCCGGACCTGGACGGCAACGAGATCATGCAGATCCTCGGTGTGGGCCCGGGCCCGGTCATCGGCAAGGCATACGCGTTCCTGCTGGAGCTCCGCCTGGAGAACGGCCCGATGGAGCATGATGCGGCCGTCGCGGAACTCAAGAAGTGGTGGGACGCACAGAGCTGAGCCCCGCGCCCCTGGCTCAGGACCGGCGAACGGCGCTCATGTTTCACGTGAAACATGAGCGCCGTCGCATACGCCGAGGGCGTTGTTTCACGTGAAACGACGCCCTCGGCCAGTGTCCTGCTCGATAGGGGTGCGCGTCGCCAGAAACGCCTTCTTGCCGCCGGAGGTGTTCTGCGGCGGCCTCTGGGGAGGCATCCCCTGCGGCTGACCGCCCCACTGCTGCTGGCCCTGCGGCTGTCCGCCGCCCCACTGCCGCTGCCTTTGACGCGCGCACGCTATAGGACTCTCCCTGCCCGACTCCAATGCGCCAAGCTCGCGGCTACGGCGGCATAGAGCACGGCGACGCCGATCACCAGCTCGACCGACCGGCCGTCAGGAGGCAGCAGCAGCGCGGCGACTGCGGCTGCGGCGACGAAAGCCACGTTGAACAACACGTCGTAGAACGAGAAGGCCCTGCCGCGGTAGGCGTCGTCCACGGCCGTCTGCACCACCGTGTCCGTGGCGATCTTCGCTCCCTGGGTGACGAGTCCGAGGACGAACGCGGCGACGAGCATCGGCACGGGAGCGAACCACAGCCCCAGGACCGGTTCGAGGACCGCGGCCGCCGCCGCACACACCACCATCCATCGGAACCGGCCGAGCCGCCCCGCAGCCCAGGGAGTCAGCAACGCCGCCGCGAAGAAGCCGGCACCCGACACCCCCACCGCCAGGCCGAGCAGCGCCAGACCGTCGGCCTCGCTGTCCGTCCAGGCGTACCGGCAGAGCATCAGGACCATGACGGTCAGCGCTCCGTAGCAGAACCGGATCACCGTCATCGCGGCCAGCGCCCGTGAGGCGCTCCGGTGCTCCACCAGATGGCGCAGCCCGTCACGGAGCCCTCCGGCAGCCGCGGCGAGCGCCACCCGCAGCGGCAGCCGCACGGCGTCGCGGTCCGGCCCGAGGAGTCTCGCGGCAAGGCTCAACGAAGCCAGTGCGGCGGTGAGATAGAGCGCCGCTCCCAGGAGCACCACGGCGGCATCGGAGTCGGCCAGCAGGATCCGTACGACGAAGGCGAGCCCCCCGCCCGCGGTGGCCGCGAGGGTGCCCGCGGTGGGCGACAGCGAGTTGGCCAGCACCAACTGCTTCCGGTCGACCACCCGTGGCAGGACGGCGGAGAGGCCGGCGAGGACGAAGCGGTTGACCGCGGTGACGCAGAGCGCGGAGGCGTAGAAGAGCCAGTCGGGAGCGGCTCCGATGATCAGGAGCGCGGTGCAGCAGGCGAGCGCGGCACGGAGCAGATTGCCGTAGAGGAAGACCTGGCGCCGGGGCCAGCGGTCCAGCAGCACACCGGCGAACGGGCCGATGAGCGAGTAGGGCAGCAGGAGCACGGCCATCGCGGAGGCGATGGCGCCCGCGGACGCCTGCTTCTCCGGGGAGAAGACCACGTGGGTGGCGAGGGCCACCTGGTAGACGCCATCGGCCGACTGGGACAGGATCCGCACGGCCAGCAGGCGGCGGAAGTTCCGTAGGCGCAGAAGTATGCGCAGGTCATGCACGACAGGCATGGGAGCAAGGGTCACATACGCCGAGGGCCCCCGGGTGGATTGCCCGGGGACCCTCAACGATGCGGCAGGTGAGGAACGTTGCCGCACCTCACCCGCCCGGCTGACTCACGTGAGTCAGTTGGAGACCTCACCGCGGATGAACTTCTCGACGTTCTCGCGGGCCTCGTCGTCGAAGTACTGAACCGGCGGGGACTTCATGAAGTACGACGACGCCGAGAGGATCGGGCCACCGATGCCGCGGTCCTTGGCGATCTTCGCGGCACGGACGGCGTCGATGATGACACCGGCCGAGTTCGGGGAGTCCCAGACCTCGAGCTTGTACTCCAGGTTCAGCGGAACGTCACCGAAGGCGCGGCCCTCGAGGCGCACGTACGCCCACTTGCGGTCGTCCAGCCAGGCCACGTAGTCCGACGGGCCGATGTGGACGTTGTCCGCACCGAGGTCGCGGTCACGGATCTGCGAGGTGACGGCCTGCGTCTTGGAGATCTTCTTGGACTCCAGGCGCTCACGCTCGAGCATGTTCTTGAAGTCCATGTTGCCGCCGACGTTCAGCTGCATCGTGCGGTCCAGGATGACGCCCCGGTCCTCGAAGAGCTTCGCCATCACGCGGTGCGTGATGGTGGCGCCGACCTGCGACTTGATGTCGTCGCCGACGATCGGGACACCGGCCTCGGTGAACTTGTCCGCCCACTCCTTGGTGCCGGCGATGAAGACCGGGAGGGCGTTGACGAACGCGACCTTGGCGTCGATGGCGCACTGGGCGTAGAACTTCGCGGCGACCTCGGAACCCACGGGGAGGTAGCAGACGAGGACGTCGACCTTGCGGTCCTTGAGGATCTGGACGATGTCGACCGGGGCCTCGTCGGACTCCTCGATGGTCTGGCGGTAGTACTTGCCCAGGCCGTCGTGGGTGTGGCCGCGCTGGACGGTGACGCCGGCGTTCGGCACGTCGCAGAGCTTGATGGTGTTGTTCTCGCTCGCGCCGATGGCGTCCGAGAGGTCGAGGCCGACCTTCTTCGCGTCGACGTCGAAGGCGGCGACGAACTCGACGTCCCGCACGTGGTAGTCGCCGAACTGGACGTGCATCAGACCGGGCACCTTGCCGGCCGGATCGGCGTCCTTGTAGTACTCGACGCCCTGGACCAGCGAGGCGGCGCAGTTGCCCACGCCGACGATGGCTACGCGAACCGAACCCATTCCGGTTGCTCCCTGTGTGTAATGGATGTTTCTGATGAGCCCTCCGCGGATCTGCGGGGAGCTCACTTGGCGGTGTCGCCGGACGGATCCGGCGGGTTGTCACCCCGCCGGGGCAGGCCGTCCGGCTCTCCTGCGGTGTTCTGCTGAGCTGAGCCCTCGGGCGAGGATCGTCGCTGATCCCGTCCCGACCGCTCGCTCTCGATGAGCTCGTTCAGCCAGCGCACTTCGCGCTCCACGGACTCCATGCCGTGTCGCTGCAGCTCAAGTGTGTAGTCGTCGAGACGCTCGCGGGTGCGGGCCAGAGAGGCGCTCATCTTCTCGAGGCGCTCCTCCAGCCGGCTGCGGCGGCCTTCCAGCACCCGCATCCGCACGTCGTGCTCCGTCTGTCCGAAGAAGGCGAAACGAGCCGCGAAGTGCTCGTCCTCCCAGGAGTCGGGGCCGGTGTGCGAGAGCAGCTCCTCGAAGTGCTCCTTACCTTCCGCCGTCAACCGGTAGACGATCTTGGCGCGGCGCCCCGCGAGGGACGAGGCAGGAGCGACGGCCCGGCCGGAACCGGGTGCCGCCTCTGCCGGAGCATTCCCCGGTTCTTCGATCAACCAGCCGTTGGCGACCAGCGTCTTGAGGCAGGGGTAGAGGGTTCCGTAACTGAAGGCACGGAAGATCCCCAACGAAGTGTTGAGGCGTTTGCGCAGCTCGTAGCCGTGCATCGGAGATTCGCGGAGCAGTCCGAGGACGGCGAACTCAAGGATGCCGGAGCGTCTGCTCAACCTCGCCTCCTCCTTCTCCGAGTGCTTTCGCGGGCCCCTGTGCCGAGCCGATGTACCGAGCTGATGTATCGACTCGATACATCAGCACGATAGATCGGACTGCTCGTCGCGACAAGGGGAGCCTCAGTGAGCGGCGTCACATCGCTAATTCCTAGGAACCGACTTGCGTTGTTTGGGGTGAAGTTCGGTCCCAGGAGGGTTTTGACCGTGCGTAGTCTGTGCGGCATGCAGACCACCGGGAACCGCGAGACGCGCGGGCGCGTCAGTGCTCGCGGGCCAGCCGGATGCACTACGGGCAAGCCTGTCGCCGGGCTGGTCCGTCATTTCGGGGGACCGGATCTCACCTGCCGCTTCCAGGCGTTTCGCCTGCCCGAGGAGTAGTCGTTCGATGAGCGAGCACCGTCGCAAAACGTCGCAACCGCAAGGTGGCGGACGTGCCGCGGCCCGACGAGCCGCCCAGCAGTCCTCAGGACGCCGCGCAGCACCGTCACGCGGAGTCACCTCAGCTTCACCTTCCGACGCCCACCGCGAGGAAGCCCCCTACGGCGGGCGCGCCGCCGCCAGACGGGCCGCGCAGCGCGGCGGCGGAGGCCGCGGAGGTTCCGACGGCGGCGGTGGCCGGCGTCGCGGCGGCGGGGACGGAGGGGAGGAGGGCCCGGGCCGTGGACGCGGAGGCCGCCGACCGGCGAAGAAGCGCTTCATCGACTACCCGCGGGTCGGCAAGCAGGGCCTGCGGCGCTGGATGCCGTCGTGGAAGCTGGTCTCCGGCCTGTGCATCGGCTTCCTCGGCCTTCTGATGGGCCTCGCCGGCCTCGCGTACGCGATGGTCGCCAAGCCGGACATCAAGGCGGCCGCGAAGGCGGAGAACAACGTCTACTTCTGGAAGGACGGCACCCAGATGGTGGCGACCGGCGGTGAGGTCAACCGCCAGGTCATCGACTACGCCCAGATCCCCGAGGCGATGCGCAACGCCGTCATCTCCGCGGAGAACAAGTCCTTCGACAGCGACCACGGCATCGACCCGATGGGTATCGCCCGGGCCCTGTTCAACATGGCCAAGGGCGGCGAGACCCAGGGTGGGTCGACGATCACCCAGCAGTACGTGAAGAACTCGCGGCTCTCGCAGGAGCAGACCCTGAGCCGCAAGTTCGAGGAACTCTTCATCACGCTGAAGGTCGGCAGCGAGATGAAGAAGAAGGAGGTCATGGCCGGGTACCTCAACGTCTCGTACTACGGACGCGGAGCCTCGGGCCTGCAGGCCGCTGCCCGTACGTACTACGGCAAGGACGCCAAGGACCTGAACGCGAGCGAGTGCGCCTTCATGGCCAGCCTCCTCAAGGGCGCCAGCTACTACGACCCCGCGGGTGCGCCGGAGGTCGACCCGGTGCAGGCGACCGCGGAGAAGAATCTCGAGCGGGCGAAGAAGCGCTGGAACTGGATCCTCGACGAAGAGGTGAAGGACGGCCGGATGTCGCAGAAGGAGCGGGACGGGTACAAGGAGTTCCCTATGCCCGACAAGCCGAAGCGGAACGAGCAGCTGGGCGGCCAGATCGGCTACCTCGTCAACACCGCCAAGGCCGAGTTCCTCAACAACACCGACGTCACCAAGGACATGCTCGACCAGGGCGGCTACGAGATCCACACGACCTTCGACAGGAAGAAGGTCAATCAGCTCAGCAAGGCCGTCAAGAGGGTCTACGACGAGAACATCGACCCGAAGAAGCGCCCGGAGGACACCCACGTCCAGTTCGGCGGTTCGTCGGTGGACCCCAAGACCGGGGCCATCGAGGCGATCTACGGCGGCGAGGACGCGACGAAGCACTACACCAGCAACGCCGGTCCCACCGGCGCCGCGGTCGGCTCCACCTTCAAGCCCTTCGTGCTGGCAGCCGCCATGGAGTACGGCAAGCGGGACGCCTCGGGCGGTCCGGACCAGGGCGAGTCGCAGCGTACGAAGGTCTCGCCGCTGAGCATCTACAACGGTGCCGACAAGCTGAAGATCAAGAAGTACAACGGCGAGGTCTGGACCGACAAGGAGGGCAAGGAGTGGCTGCAGACCAACGACGACCACGAGTCGTACGGCAACATCACCCTTCGTGAGGCCATGCAGTGGTCGGCCAACTCGCCCTATGTGCAGCTGGGTATGGACGTCGGCACCGACAAGGTGAAGGAAGCGGCCATCGCGGCCGGCCTGAAGGACGACCAGTACATGGCGGACGCCAGCGTTCCGTCGTTCTCCATCGGTACGTCCTCGCCCAGCGCGACGAGCATGGCCGGCGCCTACGCCACCTTCGCGGCCCGGGGTCAGCAGCGTGAGCCCTTCTCCGTCACCGAGGTGAAGAAGAGCGGGAAGCCCGTCTACCAGCACAAGGTGGTCACCAAGAGCGCCTTCGACAGCGTCATCGCCGACAACGTCACGGACGTGCTGAAGAACGTCGTGGAGAAGGGGACCGGTACGTCGGCCAGGCTCACGGACCGCGAGGTCGCGGGCAAGACCGGTACGACCGACGACAACCTGTCCGCCTGGTTCGTCGGCTACACCCCGCAGCTCTCGACGGCGATCAGCATGTACCGGCTGGACGACGACGAGAAGAACAAGGACCGCGGGTTCGAGAAGATGTACGGCACCGGTGGACAGAACAAGATCCACGGTGCTTCTTTCCCCGCACAGGTCTGGCACGACTACATGGCCGAGGCCATGAAGGACCAAAAGGCCGTGGCCTTCCCCAAGGCGGAGCCGATCGGGGACAAGGTCTACGGCGGCGGCGCCTCCAAGAAGCCCAGCCCGACCCCCACTCCCACGCCGACCGCGTCCGAGACGACGACGCCGACCCCCACGCCGACCCCGACCCCGGACGCCCCGACCCCCGACCCGACCGACACCTGCGGTACGTGGGGCTGGAACTGCCAGAACAACGGCGGCGGCAATTCCACGGGCGGGGAGGACGGTGGCACGAACGTGGGCACGATCCAGGGCAACGACGGCGGTACGGGCACCGGAACCTCCGCCGGTACGACGGAGGGCGACGGCGGCTCCACTCCGGACCCCGGGACCGGCGGCAACGGCAACGGCAACGGGAACGGGAACGGGAACGGCAACAGCAACTCCAATGGGGCCTGGTTCGGTGACCCGGCCGGGTAGCGCCCGGCAGGCAACGCACCTCGCGCCCGGCGCACAGCCCGGCGCGAGGTGATCCGATCGAACGGACGAGGGCCGCGGCACCCCAGGTGCGGCGGTCCTCGTCGTTTCCACAGTCCCGTACGGCAGGATGTGCGGCATGCCAAGCGCAGAGGACACGAGCGTGCACCAGGAACGGGCCGTCGTACGGCCCACGCACCGCGACGAGGTCGCGGCGGCCGGCAGCGAGCTGATCGGTGGGAGGTCGGGGCGCTGGGCACGGCTCGGCACCACCGCACTCACCCCCGTGGGGGCCGTCGCACTGGTGGCCATCGGGATGTTCGCACTCGGCATGGTGCAGAAGCTGCCCTGCTACAACTGGGCCTGGTTCAGGGGCGCCGGCTCCCAGTACACCCACGCGTGCTACTCGGACATTCCGCACCTGTACTCGGGCCGTGGATTCGCCGACGGCCTGGTGCCGTACTTCGACCGGCTGCCGGGCGACATGCAGTTCCTGGAGTACCCCGTCCTCACAGGCGTGTTCATGCAGGTCGCCGCCTGGCTGACGCCGGGTGGGTCCCTCCAGGAACAGGAGCAGGCCTACTGGCTCGTCAACGCGGGCATGCTGATGATCTGCACCGCGGTGATCGCCGTGTGCGTCGTCCGCACACACCGGCGGCGCCCCTGGGACGGCCTCCTGGTGGCGCTCGCCCCCGCCTTCGCGCTCACCGCCACGATCAACTGGGACCTGCTGGCCGTCGCCCTCACGGCGGCGGCGATGCTGATGTGGTCCAGGAGCCGCCCGTTGGCGTTCGGCATCCTCGTCGGGCTGGCCACGGCAGCCAAGCTCTACCCCGTACTGCTGCTGGGGCCGGCGCTCGTGCTCTGCTGGCGGGCGGGCCGATGGCGGGAGTTCGGGGCGGCCGCTCTGGGCGCGGCCGGCTCCTGGCTGGTGGTCAATCTGCCAGTGATGATCTTCGCCCCGGAGGGATGGAAGAAGTTCTACACGTTCAGCGAGGAACGGTCGATCGACTTCGGGTCCTTCTGGCTGGTCATCACCCAACGCACCGGTGAGTCCATCGACGTCAGCACGGTCAACACCGTCTCGACACTGGCCACGGTCGTACTGTGCGCCGGCATCGGCGTCCTGACGCTGACGGCCCCGCGCCGGCCACGGTTCGCTCAGCTCGCCTTCCTCGTCGTCGCGGTGTTCATCCTCGTCAACAAGGTCTACTCACCGCAGTACGTGCTCTGGCTGATCCCCCTCGCCGCGCTGGCCAGGCCCCGCTGGCGGGACTTCCTGATCTGGCAGGCGTGCGAGGTCCTGTACTTCCTGGGGATCTGGATGTACCTCGCGTACACGACGAGCGGCGACAAGCACCAGGGGCTGCCGACGGAGGGCTACCAGCTCGCGATCGTCCTGCACCTGCTGGGCACGCTGTACCTGTGTGCCGTCGTCGTACGCGACATCCTGATGCCGGAGCGCGACGAGGCGCGGCGCGACGGCTCGGACGACCCGTCGGGCGGGGTGCTCGACGGGGCAGAGGACGCCTTCGTGCTGACCCGCCTCATCGAGACCCGCCCCGCACGCCGTGACGCGGCCATGGCCGAGGGCCCGCGGGTGGAGTGGGGTACGGCCGGCACGCCCGCCGCCGACTGAGCGCCGGGGCGGGCGCAGGCTCAGTGCTCGACGAGCCGGTCGTACTGCGTGGTCGTGTGACGCAGGTGGGCCACCAGCTCGTCGCCCACCCGAGGCTCCTCGGCGTCCGAGGGCACGAACAGGATCGACACCTGCATGTGCGGCGGTTCGGCGAACCAGCGCTGCTTGCCGGCCCAGACGAACGGCGACAGGTTGCGGTTCACGGTGGCCAGGCCCGCGCGGGCGACGCCCTTGGCACGCGGCATCACGCCGTGCAGCGCCTTCGGCGCCTCCAGGCCCACGCCGTGCGAGGTGCCGCCGGCCACGACGACCAGCCAGCCGTCGGACGCGGCCTTCTGCTGGCGGTAGCCGAACCGGTCGCCCTTGACGACGGGCGTGACGTCGAGCACCGCACCCCGGTACTCCGTCGCCTCGTGGTCGCCCAGCCAGAGCCGGGTACCGATCCGGGCACGGAAACGGGTCTGCGGGAACTGCTGCTGCAGCCGGGCCAGCTCCTCGGCCCGCAGATGGCTGACGAACATCGTGTGCAGCGGCAGCCGGGCCGCCCGGAGGCGGTCCATCCACGCGATGACCTCCTCCACGGCGTCCGAACCGTCGGTGCGGTCCAGCGGCAGGTGGAGGGCGAACCCTTCGAGGCGCACGTCCTCGATGGCGGCGTGCAGCTGCCCGAGTTCCTCCTCCTTGACCCCGTGGCGTTTCATCGAGCTCATGCACTCGATGACGACCCGGGCGCCCACCAGGGCGTGCACTCCGTCCACGGACGAGACGGACCGTACGACGCGGTCGGGCAGCGGCACCGGCTCCTCACCCCGCCGGAACGGCGTGAGCACGAGCAGGTCACCGCTGAACCAGTCCTTGATGCGGGCCGCCTCGTAGGTGGTGCCTACCGCGAGGATGTCGGAGCCGAAGCGGATCGCCTCGTCGGCCAGCCGCTCGTGGCCGAAGCCGTACCCGTTGCCCTTGCAGACCGGCACGATGCCCGGGAACTGGTCGAGAACGGATTTCTGGTGCGCCCGCCAGCGCGCGGTGTCGACGTACAGGGAGAGCGCCATGGCCGGTCCGGAACCCTTCTGGTGGTTGCGGTGAATCAGGGATGAGAAGCGTGTTCAGGCCCCATTGAAACGAATGAAGCCGGTTTCGTCAGCTGTGGGGCACGGATCAGCGGCGTGACATGTAGATGTCGAGCGCCTTGTGCAGGAGCTTGTTGAGCGGGAAGTCCCACTCACCGAGGTACTCGGCCGCCTGCCCGCCGGTGCCGACCTTGAACTGGATCAGGCCGAAGAGGTGGTCGGTCTCGTCCAGCGAGTCCGAGATGCCCCGCAGGTCGTAGACCGTGGCGCCCATGGCGTACGCGTCGCGCAGCATCCGCCACTGCATCGCGTTCGAGGGGCGGACCTCGCGCTTGTGGTTGGCCGAGGCGCCGTAGGAGTACCAGACGTGGCCGCCGACGATCAGCATGGTGGCCGCCGCGACGTTCTCGCCCTCGTGACGGGCGAAGTAGAGCCGCATCCGGTTGGGGTCCTCGTTGTTGAGGGCCGTCCACATGCGCTGGAAGTAGCCGAGGGGGCGCGGCCGGAAGTGGTCGCGCTCCGCCGTGATCTCGTACAGCCGCTGCCACTCGTCGAGCTCCGCGTAGCTGCCCTGGACGACCTCGACGCCGGCTTTCTCGGCCTTCTTGATGTTGCGCCGCCAGAGCTGGTTGAAGCCCTTGTGGACGTCTTCGAGGGAGCGGTTGGCCAGCGGCACCTGGAAGATGTAGCGGGGCTGCACGTCACCGAATCCGGCGCCGCCGTCCTCGCCCTGCTGCCAGCCCATCTTCCGCAGCCGGTCGGCGACCTCGAAGGCGCGCGGCTCGATGTGCGTGGCCTCGACGTCGCGCAGGCGCTTGACGTCGGGGTCCTGGATGCCGGCCTTGATGGCGGCCGCGTCCCAGCGGCGGATGACCACCGGCGGGCCCATCTTCACCGAGAAGGCGCCCTGCTGCTTGAGGTGCGCCAGCATCGGCTCCAGCCAGTCGTTCAGGTTCGGGGCGTACCAGTTGATGACCGGGCCTTCGGGCAGGTACGCCAGGTAGCGCTTGATCTTGGGCAGCTGCCGGTAGAGGACCAGGCCCACGCCGACGAGCTGGCCGGTCTTGTCGAACCAGCCCAGGCTCTCCGAGCGCCACTCGGCCTTCACATCCGCCCATGCCGGGACCTGCATGTGACTGGCCGCGGGCAGACTCTGGATGTACGCCAGATGTTGCTCTCGGCTGATGGTCCTCAGGGTCAGGCTCATGCGGGGCGCTCCTCGGCAGGTGTGTCCCCATCGGTCAGGGGCTCCGGCTCTCGCGCCGAAGCCTACTGTGGCCGGGAAGCGCGCGGTCTGGCCCCGTCGTACCCGTCCTGTTCCGTACGGCGTGCGGGAACGGCCCCGCCGGGTGACGAGGCCGCCCCGGGCCGCACGGGAGGCCGGGTCGGCGGCTTCAGCCGACCACGCCGCCGAACAGTCCGCCGTGGGCCATGCCAAGGAAGAACCCGAGAGCGGCCGCGCCCATCCCGATGATCAGCGGGAACCTCTCCCGCGTGGTCACGGAGATGTACTGGCCGTAGGCCCCCGTGAGGATGCCGATGAGGCCGGCCCACGAGCTGAGCAGATGCAGGTTGTGGAACATCGCCGACACGAAGGCGAGAGCGCCGAGGACCAGCGTGATCACGACGAGGGCGTTCTGCAGCGGATGGGGCCTGCCGTCCGTGGCGAAGAGGGAGACGGTAGGGCGGGTCCGCGTTGTCTGTGCCATGGAGTACCTCCTGGCCGAAAGGCGGCGTCTCGTGGCGCCGCTCACACCCGATGTGTACAGATTGCGTCCCCTGACCACCGGATTTCAACCGGAAGCCGGTCTGCGGGTACTCTGGTCGGTCTGCACCGGTGTCTGCCCAGGCCAACACAGCCGGCCCCTCCTCGCGGAGGGCGCTGTCAGTGGCGGCTGTTTTACTCGGGCACCGTTGCTCAACGCATCACGACCCTCCTGCCACGGAACGACCGTGGCCGCTGAGTCCAAAGGAGGTGGGTTCCACATGCGTCACTACGAGGTGATGGTCATCCTCGACCCCGATCTCGAGGAGCGAGCAGTCTCCCCGCTGATCGAGAACTTCCTCTCCGTCGTCCGTGAGGGCGAAGGAAAGGTTGAGAAGGTCGACACCTGGGGCCGTCGTCGTCTCGCTTACGAGATCAAGAAGAAGCCCGAGGGCATCTACTCGGTCATCGACCTGCAGGCCGAGCCTGCGGTCGTCAAGGAGCTCGACCGCCAGATGAACCTGAACGAGTCGGTCCTCCGGACCAAGGTCCTCCGCCCCGAGATCCACTGAGCTTCTAGCTCAGCGGTCATCGGGTCCGAGTAGCAGCAAGCAGCCAGAAGAAATCCCCGCCGAGAGGTTCACCCATGGCAGGCGAGACCGTCATCACGGTCGTCGGCAATCTCGTCGACGACCCCGAGCTGCGCTTCACCCCGTCCGGTGCGGCGGTCGCGAAGTTCCGTGTCGCGTCCACTCCCCGCATCTTCGACCGGCAGACCAATGAGTGGAAGGACGGCGAAGGGCTGTTCCTCACCTGCTCGGTCTGGCGGCAGGCGGCGGAGAACGTCGCCGAGTCGCTCACGCGAGGCATGCGCGTTGTCGTGCAGGGCCGGCTGAAGCAGCGGTCGTACGAAGACCGCGAGGGCGTCAAGCGCACGGTCTACGAGCTGGATGTCGAGGAAGTCGGCCCCAGCCTCAAGAACGCCACTGCCAAGGTCACCAAGACCACGGGTCGTGGTGGCCAGGGCGGCCAGGGTGGATACGGCGGCGGCCAGCAGGGCGGCGGTAACTGGGGCGGCGGTCCCGGTGGTGGCCAGCAGGGTGGTGGCGGCGCTCCCGCCGACGACCCGTGGGCCACGAGCGCTCCGGCCGGCGGCCAGGGCGGGGGCCAGCAAGGCGGAGGCAGCTGGGGTGGAAACTCCGGCGGCTCCGGCGGCGGCTACTCGGACGAGCCCCCCTTCTAGGGAGCTCGTACCCCCACTTCTTGATCACACAGGAGAAACACCATGGCGAAGCCGCCTGTGCGCAAGCCTAAGAAGAAGGTCTGCGCGTTCTGCAAGGACAAGACCCAGTACGTGGACTACAAGGACACGAACATGCTGCGGAAGTTCATTTCCGACCGCGGCAAGATCCGTGCCCGCCGCGTCACCGGCAACTGCACGCAGCACCAGCGTGACGTCGCCACGGCAGTCAAGAACAGCCGTGAGATGGCGCTGCTGCCCTACACGTCCACCGCGCGATAAGGGAAGGGTGACCGAATCATGAAGATCATCCTCACCCACGAGGTCTCCGGCCTCGGTACTGCTGGTGACGTTGTCGACGTCAAGGACGGGTTCGCCCGTAACTACCTGGTTCCGCGTGGCTTCGCCATCCGCTGGACCAAGGGTGGCGAGAAGGACGTGGCGCAGATCCGCCGCGCCCGCAAGATCCACGAGATCGCCACGATCGAGCAGGCCAACGAGATCAAGTCCAAGCTCGAGGCCGTGAAGGTCCGTCTGGCCGTTCGCTCCGGCGACGCCGGTCGTCTCTTCGGCTCCGTCACCCCGGCCGACATCGCCTCGGCGATCAAGGCCGCCGGTGGCCCGGACGTGGACAAGCGTCGCGTCGAGCTCGGCTCGCCGATCAAGACGCTCGGCGGACACCAGGTGTCCGTGCGTCTGCACCCCGAGGTCGCTGCGAAGCTCGGCATCGAGGTTGTTGCCGCCTGATCAGGCCGCACCTCAGCAGAACAGTGAAGGGCCGCACCCCCTGGGTGCGGCCCTTCACTGTTTCACGTGAAACGACCCTCCGCTGTTTCACGTGAAACATGTGCCGAACGAGGCTGCGGGCCTGGGCCGTGAGCCTGCCCGGTGCTCTCGCGGTCAGCGGATCGCGCCGGTGACCAACCATTTGCCCGAGCGGGTACGGAGCCAGAGCGTCGCCATCCGCACGAGCATCATCAGCGCCATCGCGCACCACAGCGCGCCCAGGCCGCCGCCGAGAGCGGGGACCAGGAGTGCCGCCGGGGCGAAGACGGCGAGAGTCACGATCATGGCCCAGGCCAGATAAGGTCCGTCGCCGGCGCCCATCAGTACGCCGTCCAGGATGAAGACGACCCCGGCGACCGGCTGGGTGGCGGCGACCACCAGGAGGGCCGGGAGCAGGGCGTCCTGCACCGAGGTGTCGCTGGTGAACAGAGGCACGAACAAGGGGCGGGCCAGGACGATCAGCACGCCGAGGACCACGCCGGACGCGACACCCCACTCCACCATGCGGCGGCACGCCTCACGTGCCCCTCGGGTGTCGTTCGCCCCCAGGTAGCGCCCGATGATGGCCTGCCCCGCAATGGCGATGGCGTCCAGGGCGAAGGCCATCAGGCTCCAGAGCGAGAGGATGATCTGGTGCGCGGCGATATCGGTGTCGCCGAGCCGGGCGGCGACCGCGGTGGCGATGAGCAGGACGGTGCGGAGCGACAGCGTTCGGACCAGGAGGGGCACGCCCGCCTGGGCGCATGCCTTGATGCCAGCGGCGTCGGGGCGCAGGGAGGCGCCGTGCCGCCGGGCACCGCGGACCACGACGACGAGATAGGCGGCGGCCATCGCGAGCTGGGCGATGACCGTGCCCCAGGCGGAGCCGGCGATGCCGAGGCCGGCGCCGTAGACGAGACCGGCGTTGAGGGCCGCGTTGGCGGCGAAGCCACCGACTGCGACATAGAGCGGGGTGCGGGTGTCCTGGAGGCCCCTGAGCACGCCGGTCGCGGCCATGACCACCAGCATTGCGGGGATGCCGAGGCTGGAGACCCGGAGGTAGGTGACGGCGTAGGGGGCGGCGGTGTGGGAGGCGCCGAATACGTCCACGAGCCAGGGGGCCAGAGGGAGCGTCACGGCGATTACGGCGAGACCGAGCAGGAGCGCGAGCCAGATGCCGTCCATGCCCTGGCGGATCGCGGCGGCGAGATCACCGGCGCCGACGCGTCGGGCGACGGCTGCCGTGGTGGCGTAGGCCAGGAAGACGAAGATGCTCACGGCGGTCGTCAGCAGTGCGGCGGCGACGGCGAGACCGGCCAGTTGCGGGGTGCCGAGATGACCGACGATCGCGCTGTCGACCATGACGAAAAGAGGTTCGGCAACGAGCGCGCCGAAGGCGGGGACGGCGAGCGCGATGATCTCGCGATCGTGCCGTCGGCGACGGGACGTCGGGGTCCCCGGTGCCTGGATCATGGCAGCCAATCTAATCTTCCACAGGTAATAGATGCAATCCCCTTGGGGCCCTTACATTTTCTCTCCTGTGGATATCTCCTGTGTGCGACATGCCGTGATCTCGGCCTGCCCCCCAAACTTTTTCTCTCCCACAGCCGGTGGATGGTGAACGTGCAGGTCAAAGCCGTGTTGGGGAAGCCGCTATGAGTTTGTCCACAGTGCTGTCCCCCGCTCCGTGCACAGGTTCTGGGGACTTCTCCACAGCATCTGGTCCGTCGTCCACAAGCCCTGTGGATAACCAGATTGGCTGACGGTGCCGAGCCGCCTACCGTAGTGCGGCGCCCCCACCCCGTTTCGGCTCTGCGAGATCGCAGAACTCGACACACCGGAACCGGAGTCGGGGGTCTTGTTTGTCGGTGCCGTGCCGTAAGAAAGAGTGGCACGGCTAGGTCCGCGGAGCGGACGGGAGGAGGTGGCCGGGTGAGCATTCCCGAACCCTTGGACGACCCTTGGGCCGACACCGGCCCCAGTGACCGGCTGCCCGTTTCCCGTCAGCGCCGGAGTGAGGACCGGGGCGAGCGGCACGACCGCGGCCGGGAGAGCCAGGACTGGGAGGGTGGCTCATCGGGGTTCGAGCGGGTGCCTCCCCAGGACCTCGACGCCGAGCAGTCCGTCCTCGGCGGCATGCTCCTGTCCAAGGACGCCATCGCCGATGTCGTGGAGATCATCAAGGGCCACGACTTCTACCGCCCCGCGCACGAGACCGTCTACCAGGCGATCCTCGACCTCTATGCCAAGGGCGAGCCGGCCGACCCGATCACTGTGGCCGCCGAGCTGGTCAAGCGCGGCGAGATCACCAAGGTGGGCGGCGCCCCGTATCTGCACACCCTGGTCCAGTCGGTGCCGACCGCGGCCAACGCCTCGTACTACGCGGAGATCGTTCACGAGCGGGCGGTCCTGCGACGGCTCGTCGAGGCCGGTACGAAGATCACGCAGATGGGATACGCGGCCGACGGCGACGTCGACGACATCGTCAACTCCGCGCAGGCCGAGATCTACGCCGTCACCGAGCAGCGGACCAGTGAGGACTACCTGCCGCTCGGCGACATCATGGAAGGCGCCCTCGACGAGATCGAGGCGATCGGTTCCCGAAGCGGCGAGATGACGGGTGTGCCCACGGGGTTCACCGACCTCGATGCCCTGACCAACGGGCTGCACCCGGGTCAGATGGTGGTCATCGCAGCGCGTCCCGCCATGGGTAAGTCCACCCTCGCGCTGGACTTCGCCCGGGCCTGCTCGATCAAGAGCAACCTCCCCAGTGTGATCTTCTCCCTGGAAATGGGGCGGAACGAGATCGCCATGCGCCTGCTGTCCGCCGAGGCACGGGTCGCCCTGCACCACATGCGTTCCGGCACGATGACCGACGAGGACTGGACGCGGCTGGCTCGGCGGATGCCGGACGTCTCCGCGGCCCCTCTCTACATCGACGACTCCCCCAACCTCTCCATGATGGAGATCCGGGCGAAGTGCCGCCGCCTCAAGCAGCGCAACGACCTCAAGCTCGTGGTCATCGACTACCTGCAGCTGATGCAGTCCGGCGGCTCCAAGCGCGCCGAGAGCCGCCAGCAGGAAGTCTCGGACATGTCGCGAAACCTCAAGCTGCTCGCCAAGGAACTGCAGCTGCCGGTCATCGCGCTCTCCCAGCTGAACCGTGGACCCGAGCAGCGCACCGACAAGAAGCCGATGGTCTCCGACCTCCGCGAGTCCGGCTCCATCGAGCAGGACGCCGACATGGTGATCCTGCTGCACCGCGAGGATGCCTACGAGAAGGAGTCGCCCCGCGCCGGCGAGGCGGACCTGATCGTGGCCAAGCACCGAAACGGCCCGACGGCGACGATCACGGTCGCCTTCCAGGGCCACTACTCGCGCTTCGTGGACATGGCGCAGACCTGATCGGCACTTTTGCGGGATCTCAGATCGGCCAGCCAATTCTCGCGGCCGGTGGCCGTTGCGTGGCCGTTGCGTGGCCGATCGGCCACGCGACTGGGACTGGCTGGGCAGCCTGTTCACTCGGCGGCGTGAGCCACACGCGGGACAGGCTGAGGGGCTGGGGCGCTCAGCTGCTTCGCTTGACCTGTTGCGCTCAGCCGCTCCGTGGCGGATGCCGCGCCGACTGCGAGCCGTTGTGTGACCGATCGAACAGGTCCGTCAGCGGCGCGCCGATGTCCTGGCCGAACTCAGTCAGCCCGTAGGTGACTTGGGGCGGCGTCGGCGGCTCGCTGAGCGCGTGCCGGGCGGCACGCCTCACTGCAGACTCACCCACTGTCCTTCTCGCGCGCCGGCGCCACGAGTCACGGGAGCCGTTGCGACCGGGAAATGGAGTCGCCATACGGGGACTCGGGCGGTAGTTGTTGACGATGACTTCTCCCGCTGAACAGTTGCTTCCCGGTACCCGGCGCGCATTGCTGCACCGCGTCGCCACCGCCCAGGCCGAAGGCCGTACCCCCTCTCTGGTCGCCGCGGTACAGCGGCAGGGGCAGAGCGTGTGGGACGGCTCCCGCAGCTGTGTCGACGGCCATGCTCCGGACTCCGACACGCAGTTCAGGATCGGCTCCCTCACCAAGACGTTCACCGCGGTGCTGGTGCTTCGACTGCGCGACGAGGGGCTTCTCGATCTGGCCGACCCGCTGGAGAAGCACCTGCCCGGCACCGGGGCGGGCGACGTCACCGTCCATCAGCTGCTGGGGCACAGCGCCGGGCTCGGGGCCGAGACGACCGCACCCTGGTGGGAGCGGACTCCTGGCAGCCTGCGCCCCACTCTTGCGGATGTGCTCGGTGAGCAGATCGCGATGCACCCGCCCGGCCACCGCCACCACTACTCCAACCCGGGCTACACCCTGCTCGGTTCACTGGTGGAGGCCGTACGCGGGGCGTCCTGGGCAGAGGTGCTGCGCCGTGAGGCGCTGGAGCCCCTGGGCATGCACCGCACATCTCCCCGGCCACAGGCTCCGCACGCCGACGGCTGGGCGGTCCACCCCTGGGCCGATGCCCTGCTGCCCGAACCGGCCGAGGATTTGGGCCTGATGGCGCCGGCTGGGCAGCTCTGGTCCACCACCGCCGACCTGCTCCGCTTCGCCGCCTTCCTCGCCGAGGGAGACGACCGGGTGCTCTGTGCCGCGTCGGTGGAGGAGATGAAGCGGCCTTCGACGCCCCTGGAGCGGGATGACTGGGACGGGTGCTACGGCCTGGGGCTCCAGCTGATCCGGAGGAAGGGCCGCACCTTCTACGGACACACGGGCTCGCTCCCGGGCTTCTTGGCCACCCTCTGGGTCAGCGCCGAGGACGACGTGGCAGCCGTTGTGCTCGTCAACGCCACCTCGGGACTGCCGATCGGCGAGGTGGCCGCCGACCTGGTGGACATCGTCGCCGAGGCCGAGCCCCGGATTCCCGAACCGTGGCGGCCCCTGCCCGAGGTCGACCCGGAACTCCTCGCCCTGACCGGTGCGTGGTACTGGGCCACGCGCGCCAACGTCCTGCATCTGACCGCCGACCGCGGGCTCGAACTGCGTCCGGTCAACGGCCAGGGCCGAGGCGCCCGTTTCGCCGCGCGTCCCGATGGCACCTGGGTCGGACTGGACGGCTACTACGCGGGGGAGACGCTGCGGATCGTGCGGAACGACGACGGCACCGTCAACCACCTCGACGTGGGGTCGTTCGTCTTCACCCGTGAGCCGTACGATCCGGAGGCGGCCGTGCCGGGGGGCGTGGACAAGGAGGGGTGGCGGGGCCTGGAGAACTGAGAGCCGCCCGTTTCACGTGAAACAGGCGGCCCGGCGGCTCAGGCCGTCAACTCCCGTTCCAGAGGGGTCCGGAAGCGCGGTGTGATCCGGGCTTCCCCCATCCAGGCCGACATCCGGGATGCCTCGGCCTCGATCGCCGTCGAGGCATCCCGGCCGGCATCCGTCAGTAGACGCCAGACCGGCTCGCCGTCGCCACGCTGCGCCCAGCCACCCACGATCCGGCCGTCCCACCACACCGTGGGCCCGATGTTGCCGGAGCGGTCGAAGAACGCCGCTCGATGCTCTGACGGCAGATGGAAGCCGCGATCCGCCCAGCCCATCGCGCTCGGGTCGAGCGCGGGCAGCAGAGCCGCCCACGGCGCGGGTGCCGGCTCAAGCTCGGCGTCCCCGTGGGCCACCCAGGCGACGGTTCCGCTGTCGAGCCGTACCTCTTCGGCGTCGACCGCAGTCAGCGCCGTGCGGACTTCGCGGGTCCCCCAGCCGGTCCACCACTTGAGGTCGGCCTCGGTGGCGGGTCCGTACGCCCGGAGCCAGCACAGGGCCAGTTCCGCCTGGGCTCGGGCCGTCTCCTCCACTGGCCGGGGCCGGGCGGGCGCCCAGCGGAACTGGCTGGAGGTCCAGGAACCCCGTGGCCGGTCCCGCCGGATTTTCCCCTCTGCGGCCAGCACCCGGATCACGCGGGTGGCGACACCCTGTACCGCCTCCTGCTTCTTCCCGGGAAACAGCGTGATCTTGGTGCGGAGTGCGGCCACACCGGCGGCGAGTTCACTGCCGGAGACCGGGCCACTGCGGTCGAGGAACGCGAGGGCGCTTCGCTCCGCCTCGTTCAGCCAGCGCTCATCCAGGCCGTTGCCGTCCTCCCGCAGGTGCTTGAGCAGGGTCCGGCGCTCCTTCGCGGCCACAGCGCGTGCGTTCGCGGCCTCGACGCGTGGGGCCAGCTCGTCCGATACGACGAAGAGGGTGTTGCGCATGGAGAGCATCCGCACCAGCGAGAGGTCCTCGTAGAGGCACCGTTCTACGGCGGCGACGCAAGGGCCGGTGAGCCGGGCGCAGACGGAGAGGAAGACGGTGGCCGCATCGGTCGCGTGGAGGGCGACGAGGGCGTCGGCCACCACCACGGGCGACTGCGCGCGTGCCTCGCAAGCCAGCAGATGGCGGCGGCCGATCCGGATGCGCCGTTGTTCGTCACTGATGCGTTGCAAGGCGGCTCCTCGGGGACGCGGAGGGCAGACGGGGTTCAGAGGGCGAGCTTGAAGCCCACATGGCTGGCCACGAAGCCGAGCCGCTCGTAGAAGCGGTGCGCGTCGGTGCGGGACACATCGGAGGTGAGCTGGACCAGTTGGCAGCCCTGGCGACGGGATTCGTCCACGGCCCACTGGATCAGCCGGGTACCGAGACCGCTTCCGCGTTCGTCCGCGTGGATGCGGACCCCCTCGATCACGGAACGGGTCGAACCGCGCCGGGAGAGCCCCGGGATCACTGTCAGCTGCAGGGTGCCGACGACGCGGTCCGCGCGCACGGCGACCATCATGTGCTGGTTCGGATCGTCCGCCAGCCGCCCGAGCGCGGCCCGGTAAGGGGTGAGGTCGTCCGGTGACTCGCGCCGTGCTCCCAGCGGGTCGTCGGCGAGCAGTGCCACGATTGCGGCCAGGTCGTCGGCTGTCGCCGGGCGTATGTCCAAATCGGTCATGATCCGCAGCCTACGCAGTCGGCGGGACGGGTTATGCGGCCCTGGCCTCGGCCGTGAACATCGGCGCCTTCAGCCTTGGCAACGCGCTCTCGGCGTGGCTGGGCGGCCTCGTCATCGCCGCCGGTCTCGGCTACACCGCCCCCAACTGGGTCGGCGCGGCGCTCGCCGCCTTTGCGCTGCTGCTCGCCGTTGTCTCCGACGTACTGGAACGCCGTGCGACCACCCCGGTCCGCCCAGGTCCTGTCGCCGCCCGTACCCCGGAGCCGGCGACCGTCCCCGCGGCCCGAAGTTGATGGCAGACGCCCGCCCCCCCGCGTACGTGCTCGGGGTGGGGGCCGGGCGTCAGCCGGTCGCCAGGCTCAGGGGGCCGAAGTACCGGGCCCGGTCCCCGTGCTGCCGCCCGCCGAGGACCATCTCCGTGGTCTCCGAGTGGGGCCGCAGCCCGCACGCCCCGACCCAGGCGAGCAGCTCCTCGTGGCGGGCATCGATGTCCACGCGCAGGGGCCGGTCCGTCGCCTCGGCCAGCGAGGACACGAGCAGCTTCGCCGTCGCGGTGTCCCTGGCGACCAGCGGCCCGACCGCGTGGTTGTCCCCGCTGGGCGAGAGCGCGGCGTACCCGATCAGCTCCCCGTTCGCCTCCGCCACCCGCAAGTGGGCGGCGAAGGTCGGGAACCGGGTCAGCAGATGGGTACGGTCGAGCCCGAAGACGTCCGAGTCCAGCTGCACCATGGCCCGTAGATCACCGGCCGAAGCAGGCCGAACGAAGACGTCCGCACTGCCGGACGGCTTCGCGCCACCGGAAGCGGTGGAGCCGGATTCCGCGGTTGGCCGGAAATGCCCCTTCAGGCGGACCGTGCGCCCCACCGGAACGAACCCGAGGCCCTCGTAGAGCGGCCGCCCGGCCGAGGTCGCGTAGAGGCTGAGCGGGGTGCCCCCGGCCGCCTCGATCACCCTCTCCATCAGGTACCGGCCCACGCCCCGCCGGGCATGGCGGCCGGCGACCAGCAGCATGCCGACGGCCGCCAGCTCGGGGCCGTACGAGACCAGTACACAGCTCGCCATCAGGCCCTTGCTGTCCGGGTCGTCGATGCCGTAACCCGTGCCGGCGGCCAGTAGCAGCGTCCAGCGCTCCTCGTCGCGCGGCCAGCCGCGGTCCTCGCTGAGGTCGGCACAGGGGACCAAGTCGTCCCGGGTGAGGCGCCGGAGGGGCAGATCGGTCAGCGGGCGGGGCAGTGAGCTGGACATACGGGCCAGGCTGTCCGACCGGCGATCGCCCGTCCACCGCTTTACCGGATCTGGCCGAGACGCGCAGCCGAAAATCGCACCGGGTGTGGAGGCGACAGACCGGTTTCACGTGAAACATGGCCCCCCGGACCGGCGGTGCGGGAAGCGACGGCTCACGAGCAGACGGCTCAGGAGCAGACAGTTCACGAGCAGACGGCTCAGGAGCAGACAGTTCGGCGGCAGATGGCTCAGGAGTAGACAGTCCGGGAAGCAGACACCTCGGAAGCGGGCGGCTCGGGCGCAGGCCGAGGCCGAGCGGCCGCATCACCCCAGATCGCGGGCGTGCAGGGCGCGGACCCCCTCGATGTTGCCGTCCAGGTAGTGCCGCAGCGACAGAGGCACGAGATGTACTGCGGCGATCCCGACCCGGCTGAACGGTACGCGTACGACGTCGTACTCCCCGCAGGGCTCGTTGACCTCGGGGCCGTGCCGCAGGGTCAGGTCCATGGAGTCGAGGCGGCAGACGAAGAAGTGCTGGACCTTGACGCCCTTCACCCCGCCCTCCTCGATGTGTTCCACGGTGTCGACGAAGCACGGCACCACATCGGTGATCTTGGCGCCGAGTTCCTCGTCCACCTCACGGTGCAGGGCGTCGACGACGGTGGCGTCCTCGGGTTCGACCCCGCCGCCCGGCGTGACCCAGTACGGATCCACTCCGGGCTTGGTGCGCTTGATGAGGATGAGGTCGTCGCCATCGAGCAGGATGGCGCGTGCGGTGCGCTTGACCACAGGACGTTCGGTCATGGCAAGAGCGTGGCCCGCGGGACCCGTTCTGAAACACCTCGGGGCTGCCGGACGTCCCTGAGGTCACCAGTCGGCCGCGGCACGCAGGAGCCACTCGTGCGCCCGGGCGAGATGCGGAAGCGCGAGCGTGCCGGTCCGCGCGGCCAGGAAGTAGGTGCGCAGGGGCGGGACCGGAGGGTCGAGGAGCGCCACCACCTCGCCCCGTTCCAGCGCCTCCTCGCACAGATAGCGCGGCAGCACGGCAAGCCCGGCACCCGCCGCCGCGCACTCCAGGACTGCCCGCAGATCCGGCACGATGACGGCTCCGGCGGCCGCGGGCGGGCTGTCGAAGACCGCGGCCCAGTAGCGGGAGACGAACGGCAGGCTCTCGTGCACCTCGACCACGGGCAGCTGGTCCAGGACCACGGGCCCGTTGCGCCGCAGCGTTCCCGGGCCCAGGCGTCCTGCCCAGCGCGGGGCGGCGATCAGGACGTGCTCCTCGTCGCAGAGGGGAGTGGCGGTGAGCAGCTCGCCGCGCGGCCGGGCCGTCACGACGGCCAGGTCGTGGTGGCCGGCGGCCAGGCCCTCCAGGGTCTCGTCCGTATCGGCGGAGAACGAGCCGCGCAGCGCGAGGCCCTGGGCGACCAGCGGGGTGAGCGCGGGCAGCACGCGCAGGGCGAGGAATTCCGGCGGTCCCGCCAGATGCAGTGTCCGTACCCGCGACTCCTCGTCCAGGTCGGTCTCGGTGATCTCGACGAGCGCGTCCAGATGGGGGGCGGCCCGGTGCGCGAGTTCGTCGCCGATCGTCGTCGGAGTCACCCCGCGGGCCCTGCGCAGGAAGAGCGGGCGGCCCAGTTGTCGTTCCAGGGTGCGGATCTGCGAGGTCACGGCGGGCTGCGAGAGGCCCAGCAGTGCGGCGGCGCGGGTGAAGGAGCCTGCTCGGTGCACGGTGACGAAGGTGCGCAGCAGCGCCAGATCCACGTCCCGTCCCTCCTGCCCTCACGCAGTGACGCATCCGAATGGGACCCGGTCAACCATAAATATGTCGATAGGTCGCTGTCGCTACTGTGATTGGACACTGACGCAGAGTCAACTAGCCTTGTCGAGGCGGTTCTTCACGCGGCAAAGGCGGCAAAGGCGGCAATTGCCGACGCGCAGGGCCGGGGCGGTCCGAGCCACGAGGGGGGAGGCTCGGACCGCCCGTACCGCACCGCGGGACAGGGGCGGGCGGTCAGTTTCCGCCGGTGGCCGCGGTCAGCGCCTGCTCGACATCGGCCACCAGGTCGGCGGCGTTCTCGGCGCCGACGGAGAAGCGGATGAACCCTTCCGGTACGGCGTCGCCGCCCCAGCGGGCCCGCCGCTCGGCGGTGGAGCGTACGCCGCCGAAACTGGTGGCGTCCTCCGCCAGGCGCAGGGCCGACAGGAAGCGCTCCGCGGTCTCCCGGTCGGCCAGCACGAACGACACCACCGAGCCGAAGCGCCGCATCTGCCGCACCGCGTTCGCGTACGAGGGGTCGGTGGGCAGGCCCGGGTAGCGCAGCCCGGTCACGTCCGGGTGCTCGCTGAGCGCCTCGGCGAGAGCGAGGGCATTGGCGCACTGCCGCTCGCTCCGCAGGTCCAGCGTGGCCAGCGACCGGTGCGCGAGCCATGCCTCCATCGGGCCGGGGATCGCGCCGACGACCTTGCGCCAGCGCCGCACCCCGGCGGCGAGCTCGGCATCGCGGCAGGTCACATGGCCGAGCAGGAGGTCGCCGTGGCCGGTCATCCCCTTGGTGTCACTGGCCACCGAGAAGTCGGCGCCCAGCTCCAGCGGGCGCTGGCCGAGCGGGGTGGCGAGGGTGTTGTCGACGGCCACCAGCGTGGAGCCGGCGTGCGCGGCCTCGACGAGCCGCCGCACGTCGCAGACGTCGAGCCCCGGGTTGGAGGGCGTCTCGAGCCACAGGAGCTTCGCCCCCTCCAGCGCGGCCAGCTGCGCGTCGCCTCCGGTCGGGGCGGTCCGCACCTCGACTCCGTACGCCTCCAGCTGCGCCCGGAGCAGGGGAAGCGCCTGGTAGCCGTCGTCGGGCAGGACGACGGCGTCGCCGCTGCGCGCCTGGGACAGCAGGACGGCCGAGATCGCGGCCATGCCGGAGGCGAAGACCGTGGTCTCCACGCTCTCCCCCGGCGCTTCGAGCTCCCCGATGGCGCGTTCGAGACGGGTCCAGGTCGGGTTGGTGTCCCGGCCGTAGGTGTAGGGGCCGGTCGGTTCGCCGGACAGGTGGTAGTGCGCGGCGAAGACCGGGCCGGGGAGGGTGGGCTCGTACTGCTGCGGTTCCGGCAGGCCGGCTCGTACCGCCCGCGTTCCCTCGCCCATGGTGCTCATACCTCGTCCTCGCTTCTCTCCCCGGCCGGTCACCGGTCCTGCCCGCACTTTCGCAGGTGGTCGTCGATCAGTCTTCGTCGGGCAGGACGACGTTCAGCGCCCAGGACACGATCGAGACGATCAGGCCGCCGAGGACGGCGGTCCAGAAGCCGTGGACGTGGAAGCTCAGATCGAACACGTCGGCCAGCCACGAGGTGAGCAGCAGCATCAGCGCGTTCACCACGAGGGTGATCAGCCCCAGCGTGAGGATGAAGAGGGGCAGGGTGAGCAGCTTCACCACGGGCTTGACCACGGAGTTGACCAGGCCGAAGATCAGCGCGACCAGGATCAGGGTCAGGGCCTTGCGGCCGGTGCTGCCGCCGGTCAGCGTGATGTCCTGGAGCAGCCAGATGGCCACGGCCAGCGCACCCGCGTTGGCGATCGTCTTGACTACGAAATTCTTCATGTGTCTGATCGTGGCAGACATGATCGGTGGCGGACACCGGCTGGACAGAGGCAAGGGGCGGACGGGCCATGAAGGCATTCAGGCTGGACGAACTGGAGGCGGAACGGGCCGCCAACGACGGTGCGTACCTGCAGTTCCTTCGCGAGCGGAACATGTCGGTCGGCCTGTACGCCCTGAACGCCGGCGAGCTCGACCCGCAGCAACCGCACGGCCAGGACGAGGTCTACTTCGTGGTCAGCGGGCGCGCGTCGATCACCGTCGGCATGGAAACGACGCAGGTGGGGAGAGGGAGTGTGGTGTACGTACCCGCCGGCACCGCCCACAAGTTCCACCACATCACCGAGGATCTGCGCGTGATGGTGGTCTTCTCACCGCCCGAGGGCTGACCCCTCGGAGGCCGTTCTCCCGCCGACCGGTCCTCGTCCCGGGGTTCCCTAGGGGATCGATCAGGGGAGTTCAAGGGCTTCCCGGGCCCCGGGGGCCACCCTTTCGCCTCTAGCATCGGAGCAGGAACTCACAGAGACGAGGTAAGGACGATGGCCGTGCGGGAGATATTCGCTGGTATGCCCTGGTGGGTGAAGTGGATCGCGGTGCCCGTGATCGCGATCGTCGTGTTCGGCGGGCTGATCGTCAGCCTGGTCACGTTCGTGGTCGGACTGCTCTTCAAGATCCTGATCTTCGTGATCCTGGTCGGCGGCCTGGTCTTCCTCGTGCGGAAGTTCATGTCGTCCTCCGGCAACGGATGGTGACCGTACGCCCGACGGGCGATTAGCCCAGCTGAGCTAAGGGAAAGGCGAATCGGCCCCCGGTCACCAGGCTGCCGATACAGTGACAGTTCGCTGTCGCCGCCTGGGAAAAGCGCCGTTAGTCACCACCCTGACCAGCGGTTTGTACGGGATCCGGCCCCCGGACCCCCAGGTCCGCGGCAGACCTGTGGGGGAGGCCCCCACGGGCGGGCTGACCGCCCGTCACCACGCCTGGGGGTGACCGTTGACCACGGCATCGAGTAGGGCTGTTCCGACGCTGATCGGGTCGGTGCAGCGGGCGCTGAGACTGCTGGAGGCCGTGGGTACCCATCGCGACGGGGCCCCGGCCAAACAGCTCGCGAGGGAAGCGGGGCTTCCCCTTCCCACCGCCTACCACCTGCTGCGGACCCTGACCTACGAGGGATATCTGCGCCGGGAGAACGGCGTCTTCCTCTTCGGTGCGGCCGCGGAACGCCTGGTGGGCGACGGCGCCCTGCCGAACCGTCGCAGCACCGTGGTCCAGTCGCTGGGCCGCTGGCGGGACGTCGTGGGAGCTCCCGTCTACTGCGCCATCTACCGCGAGGGCGAGATCGAGCTCCTCGCGGTGGCGGACACCCCCGAGGTACCGGCGGTCGACGAGTGGGCCGCCTTCCGGGAGACCGGCCACGCGCACGCGATCGGCCAGTGCCTGCTGAGCCGGCTGGACGAGCGGGCCCGCGAGGACCATCTGGACCGGCATCCGGTCCGTCCGCTGACCCGGTACTCCGTGCGCGACCGTGCGACCTTCCTCGCCCGGCTGCGGTCGCTGGAGCATACGGAACCGGTCATCGAACGTCAGGAGTACGCCCTCGGGACGGTCTGTGCGGCGATCCCGATCACGGCCGGATTCACCGCTGCCGCGATGGCCATTTCGGTACCTGTCGACCAGGAAGAACGGTTGCTCCCCGCAGTCGAACGACTACGCGGTGAAGTGGCCAGCCTCTTGCGCTCGTTCGTGTTCTCTATCAGTATCTGAAAAATCACTCCTTGTGATCTGCTATCGCGTGCACCACGATGGCGTCAATAGGGCCATGGGGGATCATTCCTGGCCAGATTCATCTACTGCGGGGTTGAACGATGCGCGAGTCGGTTCAAGCTGAGGTCATGATGAGCTTCCTCGTCTCCGAGGAGCTCTCATTCCGTATCCCGGTGGAGCTCCGGTACGAAGTGTGCGATCCGTACGCGATCCGGATGACCTTCCATCTGCCCGGCGACGCCCCCGTCACCTGGGCCTTCGGCCGTGAGCTGCTGCTCGACGGCCTCAACAGCCCCAGCGGTGACGGCGATGTACACATCGGGCCGACCGAGCCCGAAGGGTTGTCAGATGTCCACATCCGGTTGCAGGTGGGCGCCGACCGTGCGCTCTTCAGGGCGGGCACGGCGCCCCTGGTCGCCTTCCTCGACCGCACGGACAAGCTGGTGCCGCTCGGGCAGGAGTGCACACTGGGTGACTTCGACGGCAATTTGGAGGAGGCGCTGGGGCGCATTCTGGCCGAAGAGCAGAACGCCGGCTGAAGGAGACCGTGTCCTCGGACCTCTCATGACACTCGAACACGACACCTGCCGAACGGGTGAATCACGCTCCGTGTTCCGGTCAGGGCTTCACCCGTCGCCGCCGGCCCCTGCCGCTCCGCACGGGTGCCGAAGCTCCGGCTTCCGCGCCGACCCCCGTGCGGTCCGCGGAGACGACCAGCGCCGCGAGCGCGGTCGTCACGGGTACGGAGGCGACCAGTCCGATCGAGCCGACCAGCGTGCGCACGATCTCCTCCGCCACCAGCTCGCTGTTGGCGACCGTACCCACGCTGCTCTGCGCGACCGAGAACAGCAGCAGGAGGGGGAGCGCGGCGCCCGCATAGGCGAGCACCAGGGTGTTGACCACCGAGGCGATGTGATCGCGTCCGATTCTGATCCCTGCCCGGTAGAGCTGCTTCGCACTCATGGTGGGATTGGCCTGGCGCAGTTCCCAGACGGCCGACGTCTGGGTCACCGTCACGTCGTCGAGCACGCCCAGGGAACCGATGATGACGCCGGCCAGCAGCAGGCCGCTCATGTCGATGTGCGGATACAGGCCGTGGATGAGGCCGGTGTTGTCGTCGGTGTTCCCGCTCAGGCTCGCCCAGCCGATGAACAGCGAGCCGAGCAGCCCGATCAGCAGCAGTGAGATCAGGGTGCCGATGACGGCGACGGAGGTGCGGGCGGTCGGACCGTGGCAGATGTAGAGCGCGGCCAGCATGATCGCGCCGGCCCCGACGACCGCCACCAGCAGCGGATTCGAGCCCTGCAGGATGGCCGGCAGAATGAACAGGGTCAGCACGGCGAACGACAGGGCGAGCGCCACCAGCGCCATCACCCCGCGCATCCTGCCCACGAGCACCACCGCGAGGGCGAAGATCCCCGCCAGCAGCACCAGGGGGAACTCCCGGTTCACGTCCGTCACGGAGTACTGGAGGTCATGGGGTGCGTCGGGGGCGTACGCCACCACCACCCCCTGGCCCTCCCCGAGCTGTCGCGGGGCGTCCGGCTGGACGACCTCGACGAATCTGCGTCCCCGGTCCGGGCCGCCGGTGACCTCGACGGTGGCCTTCTCGCAGAGGCTGTCGCCGGTGGGCTGCTCGCCGGTGGGCGGGGTGGTCTCGCCGCTGACGGGGAGCTGGGCGGCGTTCACGTCCTTGCAGTCGACCTTGACGACACTCACCACCTTCCCCTGCTGGGTCTGCCGGTCGAAGCCGACACCGGTCCGTTCGTGCGCCGGCGCACCACCCGGCCAGAGCGCCACGAGACCGACGAGCACGGCGGCCGCGAAGGGGATCAGCACGGCGGCGATCACCTTGCGCAGGTGGGCGGAGACGGGCGCGGCGGGGCCATGACTGTGCGTATGGGCGTGCTGCTGATGACCCTGCGGTTCTGAGTCGCGATGAGGGGGCGTCACCGGCCGATCATCGCAAGAAGAAAGAGGCCCCCTGTTCAGGTCGCCCTGACGACCGCTAGCGTGGTGGCACCTTTGCACACGCGGGAGCTCGGAGCACCGGGCTGAGAGGGCGCTGACCGCCGTACGACCGTACGGGAGACGCTGCGCCGACCGCCGAACCTGTTACCGGGTAATGCCGGCGTAGGGAGTAGGTCTCATGACCACATCGGACACACGCACGCCTGCCTCCAACCAGGGCGACGAGGCCGGGAAGTCCATCGGCTGGCACAAGGGATACGTCCAGGGCCCGCGCCCGGACATCCGGGTGCCCGTCCGTCAGGTGCACCTCACCAACGGCCACGACGTGACGCTGTACGACACCTCGGGTCCGTACACCGATCCCGCCGTCGGGACCGACGTCCGCCGCGGACTCGCTCCCCTTCGCGAGAACTGGATCATCGCCCGCAGCGATACCGAGGAGTACGCGGGCCGCCCCGCCCGCCCGGAGGACGACGGGCTCAAGCACACCGCGCCCCGGGGCGGGCTGCGCAATCTGGACGCGGTCTTCCCCGGCCGCCCGCGCAGGCCGCGGCGCAGCGGGGACGGGCGGCCCGTCACCCAGCTCGCGTACGCCCGCCGGGGCGAGGTCACCCCGGAGATGGAGTACGTCGCGGTCCGGGAGAACGTCGCGCCGGAGGTGGTGCGCGAGGAGATCGCCGCCGGTCGCGCGGTGCTGCCGGCCAACGTCAACCACCCGGAGACCGAGCCGATGATCATCGGGAAGCGGTTCCTGGTGAAGGTCAATGCCAACATCGGCAACTCCGCGGTGACGTCCTCCATCGAGGAGGAGGTGGACAAGATGACGTGGGCGACCCGGTGGGGCGCCGACACGGTCATGGACCTTTCCACCGGCCGCAACATCCACACCACCCGTGAGTGGGTACTTCGCAATTCACCCGTACCGATCGGCACCGTTCCCCTCTACCAGGCCCTCGAAAAGGTCGATGGCCGGGCGGAGGAGCTGACCTGGGAGATCTACAAGGACACCGTCATCGAGCAGGCCGAACAGGGCGTCGACTACATGACGGTGCACGCCGGCGTACGCCTGCCGTACGTGCCGCTGACCGCCCGCCGGAAGACCGGCATCGTCTCCCGGGGCGGCTCGATCATGGCGGCGTGGTGCCTCGCGCACCACAAGGAGTCGTTTCTGTACGAGCACTTCGAGGAGCTCTGCGAGATCCTCGCCGCGTACGACGTGACGTACTCCCTGGGCGACGGGCTGCGCCCCGGGTCGATCGCGGACGCCAACGACGAGGCCCAGTTCGCCGAACTGCGCACGCTCGGCGAGCTCAACGCGGTGGCCAAGCGGTTCGGGGTGCAGACCATGATCGAGGGACCGGGCCATGTCCCGATGCACAAGATCAAGGAGAACATCGACCTCCAGCAGGAGATCTGCGAGGAGGCGCCGTTCTACACGCTCGGCCCGCTGACCACCGACATCGCGCCGGCGTACGACCACATCACCTCGGGCATCGGCGCCGCGATGATCGCCTGGTGGGGGACGGCGATGCTCTGCTACGTGACGCCCAAGGAGCATCTGGGCCTGCCGAACCGGGACGATGTGAAGACCGGCGTCATCACGTACAAGATCGCGGCCCATGCGGCGGACCTGGCGAAGGGGCATCCGGGGGCGCAGGAGTGGGACGACGCGCTGTCGGACGCGCGGTTCGAGTTCCGCTGGGAGGACCAGTTCAACCTGGCGCTCGACCCGGACACCGCACGGGAGTTCCACGACGAGACCCTGCCGGCCGAGCCGGCGAAGACGGCGCACTTCTGCTCGATGTGCGGTCCGAAGTTCTGCTCGATGAAGATCAGCCACAGCATCAGCGAGCAGTTCGGCTCCTCGGCGGCCGCGGAGGCGACGGCCGAGGAGGTCGCCGAGGGGATGCTCAGGAAGTCGCGTGAGTTCGCGGCGGGCGGGAACCGGGTGTACCTGCCGCTGGCCGACTGACCCGGCGCGGGGGTCCCGTACGGCTCCGGCCCCCGCTCCCGGTCAGTCCAGCTCGTGCTCCGGGCCGCCGAAATCGGGGCTCGTGAAGTCCGGGCTGCTGAACGTCGGGC
>NZ_SSBI01000062.1 GCF_004795015.1 Streptomyces sp. A1277
GGCCGGGGACTGCCGCCCGACGTGGCGTACGTCGCGGGCCTCGGCGGGCCGCCGCCCGCGCCCCGGGCCCGCCGCCGCCCCGGGCCGGTCCTGATCGCCGCCGCGGCCTGTGCCGTGGTGCTGGTCGTCGTCGTGCTGCTGCTGACCGGCTGAACGGCACCATGACCGGCCGGTGCGAAGGGCCGCACGGCCGAAGCGTCCCCGTGAGCGGGGAGTGACCGGTTGTGCGCGATGCCACGGGGGGCCGGGCGGCCGCGGGGTTCCGGGTCGGATAGCCTGACCGACGGATATCTCTTCACATCAAGATTCAGGGATGTCCCGCACCAGGGGCCAGGAGCCCCCACCGCCAGCTGTCTAACGGAGATCGCCATGACCCGCACTCCCGTGAATGTCACCGTGACCGGCGCAGCCGGCCAGATCGGCTACGCGCTGCTCTTCCGCATCGCCTCCGGCCACCTGCTCGGCCCGGACGTGCCGGTCAACCTGCGTCTCCTGGAGATCCCCCAGGGGCTGAAGGCCGCCGAGGGCACCGCGATGGAGCTCGACGACTGCGCCTTCCCGCTGCTGCGCAACATCGAGATCACCGACGACGCCAACGTCGGCTTCGACGGCGCGAACGTCGCCCTGCTCGTCGGCGCCCGCCCCCGTACCAAGGGCATGGAGCGCGGCGACCTGCTCTCCGCCAACGGCGGCATCTTCAAGCCGCAGGGCAAGGCGATCAACGACAACGCCGCGGACGACATCAAGGTCCTCGTCGTCGGCAACCCGGCCAACACCAACGCGCTCATCGCGCAGGCCGCCGCCCCGGACGTCCCGGCCGAGCGCTTCACCGCGATGACCCGCCTGGACCACAACCGCGCGATCTCGCAGCTGGCCGCCAAGACCGGTGCCGCCGTCTCCGACATCAAGAAGCTGACGATCTGGGGCAACCACTCGGCCACCCAGTACCCCGACATCTTCCACGCCGAGGTCGCCGGCAAGAACGCCGCCGAGCTCGTCAACGACGAGGCGTGGCTCGCCGACTCCTTCATCCCGACCGTCGCCAAGCGCGGCGCCGCGATCATCGAGGCCCGTGGCGCGTCCTCGGCCGCCTCCGCCGCCAACGCCGCCATCGACCACGTGTACACCTGGGTCAACGGCACCGCCGAGGGCGACTGGACCTCCATGGGCATCCCGTCGGACGGCTCCTACGGCGTCCCCGAGGGCATCATCTCGTCCTTCCCGGTCACCACCGAGAACGGCACCTACAAGATCGTCCAGGGCCTGGACATCAACGAGTTCTCCCGTGCGCGCATCGACGCGTCGGTCAAGGAGCTCACCGAGGAGCGCGACGCGGTCCGCGAGCTCGGCCTGATCTGATCCACCGCCCGCCCGCGCGGGTACGCACACGCCCCCGGCAGCCGTCTGGCCGCCGGGGGCGTGCTGCTTGCCGCCTTCAGACCTTCCGCAGTTCGTCCGCGATCCCGCGCACGGCCGCCACGGCCCGGCGCTGGAGGCCGGGGCCGAAAGTGATCCGGGTCGCGCCCAGTTCACCGAGGCGGCGCGGGCCCGGTCCTTCCGGGCGGGCCAGCGCGTTCAGCGGCCGCCCCGGCAGGGCCTCGGCCAGCCGGCCGAACAGCTCCGGCGGGGCGGCGATCGGGTAGACGCAGTCCGCGCCCGCCGCCGCGTACAGCCGGGCCCGGCGCAGGGTCTCCGCCGCCGGGTCCGTACCGTCCGGCACGCCGGTGACGTAGCAGTCGACCCGGGCGTTCACGAACAGCGCGTCCCCGGCCACCGCGCGCACCTCGGCCAGCCGGTCCGCCTGCCGTGCGGCGTCCACCAGGACACCGTCCGCCGTGTCCTCCAGATTGCAGCCGACGGCCCCCGTGGCGAGCAGCCGCTCCACCAGCTCGCCGGCCGCCAGCCCGTACCCGCCCTCGATGTCGGCGGTCACGGGTACGGACACGGCCCGGGCGATCCGCGCCACCGCCGCGAACATCTCGGCGGCGGGCGTCCGCCCGTCCTCGTACCCGAGCGAGGCCGCGACCCCCGCGCTCGGGGTGGCGAGCGCGGGGAACCCCGCGTCGGCGAAGACCCGGGCACTCGCCGCGTCCCACGGGCCGGGGAGGACCAGCGGGTCGCCCGGGGCGCGGCCGTGGTGCAGGGCCCGCAGGCCGGATGCCGTCATCGCGCCGGTCAGCGGTGGTCGCCGGGCGTGTAGTGGCCCGGGACCATGCGGGTGGACACGGCGAACCGGTTCCAGGCGTTGATCGTGATGATCGAGGCGATGAGGTGGGCCAGCTCCTCCTCGCCGAAGTGCTTCGCGGCCCGCGCGTACACCTCGTCCGGCACGAAACCGTCGGTCAGGACGGTCACCGCCTCGGTCAGCTCGATCGCGGCGATCTCCTTCGGCGTGTAGAAGTGCTGCGACTCCTCCCACGCGCTGAGCTGGACGATCCGCTGCATCGACTCGCCGGCCGCCAGCGCGTCCTTGGTGTGCATGTCCAGGCAGAAGGCGCAGTGGTTGAGCTGCGAGGCGCGGATCTTCACCAGCTCGGCGATCACCGGGTCGGTGCCCTTGCGGGAGGCGGCCTCCAGCCGGGCCATCGCCTTGTAGACGTCGGGGGCGTGCTCGGACCAGGTCATGCGCGGGGTGTGCTCGGGGCAGTACTCGTTCGTCGTCATACAGAAGAAGCTACGCGGCCAGTGGCGCACCGGTATGGTCCATTTCCATGACGGATCAGCGGGCCACTTTCGGCGCCGACCTGCACATCGACCCGACCGGCGCGACCGGCCTGCGGGCCGGCCTGATGGACGCCCTGCGCGAAGCGGTCCGGACCGGCCGGCTGGCCCCCGGGACCAGGCTCCCGTCCTCCCGCACGCTCGCCGCCGACCTCGGCATCGCCCGCAACACCGTCGCCGACGCCTACGCCGAACTGGTCGCCGAGGGCTGGCTCACCGCCCGCCAGGGCTCCGGCACCCGGGTGGCGCGCCGCGCCGAGTCGCGCCCGGCGACGGCGAAGGCACCGCGCCCCCGCCCGCCCCGCACCGCCCCGGCGTACAGCCTGATGCCGGGCTCGCCGGACCTGGCGACGTTCCCGCGCGCCGAGTGGCTGAAGGCGGCCCGCCGCGCCCTGTCCGCCGCCCCCAACGACGCCTTCGGCTACGGCGACCCGCGCGGCCGCATCGAGCTGCGCACGGTCCTCGCCGAGTACCTGGCCCGGGCGCGCGGGGTGTACGCGGACCCCGAACGCATCGTGGTCTGCGCCGGCTTCGTGCACGGCCTGATGCTGCTGGGAAAGGTGCTGCGCGGGCGCCGGGTACGGGAGGCGGCGGTCGAGTCGTACGGCCTCGACGTGCACACCCGCCTGCTCACCGAGGCCGGGCTGCGCACCCCCTGCCTGCCGCTCGACCACCTCGGCTCCCGCACCGGCGAACTGCACACGCTGCGGGGCGCGGGCGCGGTGCTCCTGACGCCCGCGCACCAGTTCCCGACCGGGGTCCCGCTCCACCCCGACCGGCGGGCGGCGGCGGTCGACTGGGCGCGGAGCACCGGCGGGCTGATCCTGGAGGACGACTACGACGGGGAGTTCCGCTACGACCGCCAGCCGGTCGGCGCGCTCCAGGGCCTGGACCCCGAACACGTCGTGTACCTGGGCACCGCCAGCAAGTCCCTGGCACCGGGGGTGCGGCTGGGCTGGATGGTGGTGCCGCGGAACCTGGTCGGCGAGGTCACCGCCGCGAAGGGCCTCAGCGACTGGTCATCCAGCGCGCTGGACCAGCTGACGCTCGCGGAATTCCTGGCCTCGGGCGCGTACGACCGGCATGTGCGCTCCATGCGGCTGCGCTACCGCAACCGCCGCGACCAGCTCGTCGCGGCCCTGGCGGAACGGGCCCCCGCCATCCGGGTCAGCGGGATCGCCGCCGGGATGCACGCCGTGCTGGAACTCCCGGAGGGCGGCGAGGCGGAGGTGATACGGGCGGCGGCCTGGCAGGGCCTCGCGGTCGAGGGCCTGGCCCACTTCCGCCACCCGGACGCCGAACTGCGGCGCGAGGCGCTGGTCATCGGCTACGGCACCCCGACCGACAGCGCCTGGGCGGGCACGCTGGACGCGCTCCTGCGGGTGCTGCCGTAGGGGGCGGGCGGGGCCCGCCCCGCGCGGGGCGGCCGGTCAGCCGCGCAGCACCTCGCGCAGCTGCTCCAGGCCCCAGTCCAGGTCCTCCTTGGCGATCACCAGCGGCGGGGCGATCCGGATCGTGGAGCCGTGCGTGTCCTTCACCAGGACCCGGCGCTCCATCAGCTTCTCGGAGATCTCCCGGCCCGTGCCCCGGTCCGGATCGATGTCCACGCCCGCCCACAGCCCCCGTCCCCGTACGGCCCGCACCGGCCCGCCGCCGACCAGCAGGCCCAGCTCGTGGTGGAGGTGGTCGCCCAGCTCGGCGGCCCGCTGCTGGTACTCGCCGGTGCGCAGCATGTCGATGACCTCCAGGGCCACCGCGCAGGCGAGGGGGTTGCCGCCGAACGTCGAGCCGTGCTCCCCGGGCCGGTACACGCCGAGCACCGCCGCCGACGACACCACCGCCGACACCGGCACCACCCCGCCGCCGAGCGCCTTGCCGAGGAGGTACATGTCCGGCACGACGCCCTCGTGCTCGCAGGCGAAGGTCCTCCCGGTCCGGCCCAGGCCCGACTGGATCTCGTCGGCGATGAACAGCACGTTCCGCTCGCGGGTCAGCTCCCGGATGCCGGGGAGGTAGCCGGGCGGCGGCACCAGCACCCCCGCCTCGCCCTGGATCGGCTCGATCAGCACCGCCACGGTGTTCTCGGTCATGGCCTCCCGCATCGCGGTCAGGTCCCCGTACGGCACGATCTCGAAGCCCGGCGTGTACGGGCCGAAGTCGGCCCGGGCCTCGGGGTCCGTGGAGAAGCTGACGATCGTGGTCGTCCGGCCGTGGAAGTTGTCGGCGGCGACGATGATCTTCGCCATGCCGTCCGGTACGCCCTTGACCCGGTAGCCCCACTTGCGGGCGGTCTTCACGGCCGTTTCCACGGCCTCCGCCCCGGTGTTCATCGGCAGCACCGTCTCCATGCCGCACAGCTCGGCCAGACCCGTACAGAAATCGGCGAACCGGTCGTGGTGGAAGGCCCGCGAGGTGAGCGTCACCCGTTCCAGCTGCGCCCTCGCCGCGTCGATCAGCCGGCGGTTGCCGTGGCCGAAATTGAGCGCCGAGTATCCGGCGAGCATGTCGAGGTAGCGCCGGCCCTCGACGTCGGTCATCCAGGCCCCGTCCGCCGTGGCGACGACGACGGGCAGCGGGTGGTAGTTGTGCGCACTGTGCGCCTCGGCGCAGGCGATGGCGTTCTCCGTGGTCGACACGGGATCTCCGTTCGGTCGTCGTGCGGTGCGGGCCGGGGTGTGCCCACTTTGTATCGTCGGTCGGATCCCCACCGAGGAAACCTCCACTTCGCGGCGCGCCCGCGTCTTCCCCTGCCGGGATGCGGGTGGCGCGTGGGCCGATGTCCGGGCCTCCCGCAGTCCGAGGCCGAAAGGCTTCTTGTGCCTACAGACTGTGCGGGTAGCGTTACATCACTCCGCAGTCGGTGATGCGTATGCAAAGGGGGACGCATGTCATTCAGGGAGGACGGGACGCGGCTCAAGGCGGATGCGGTGCCTCGCGAGGAGGCGGCTCCGATGCGGCTTGCCTCTGCCGAGCCCGGACCCCTTACCGCTTGGAATGTGACCGGCACGGATTTAGGACTGGCGGACGGGCCGATACGGACCAAGGCGTCCGGAATGCGTACGGCGAGCTCCGAAGCCAATGAGAAGTCGAAGCTCGACGACGCGGAAGCGGTGGGGAAGCTGCACTCCGGGTGGTTCGCCGGTGCCGCGAGCAACGACTGCGTGGCCGCCTGGCAGAGGCATCTGCACGGACTCAGCGACCTGGTCGAGGACGCTGCCGCCGCCTTGACCAAGGCGATGGACAGCCAGATCAGCGAAGACGTGTCCCTTGCCCAGCGGCTCAGGGCCCAGGCCGACTGGCTGGAGGACGCCTGATGGTTTCCGTGAGCGAGCTGAGCAGCGCCCAGCCCGGTAAGTGGCGAGATGCCGCCGACGACGCAATCGCAGCCGCGAAGCAATGCGAAGGCATCAGCTCCTATGCCCGGGACGAAGTCGCTTCCACACTCGGGCAGTGTTGGGTGGGAGACACCGGGCGCGCGGCACGCGGCCGTTTCGTGAAGCACGCCGACGACTACGAAGCGGCGTCCATGGCGCTGCGCGCCATGGCAAGGGCCTACGACGGCCTGGCCGACGACATCACCGACGCACAGCGGGACCTGACCGGCGCCCTCGACTACGCCCGCACCCATGAGCTGAAGGTCGACGACAGCGGGCGGGTGCAGTTGGCCAAGACCGTGGCCGTACCGGCAGGCAGCACGGGGCACCTGGAACCAGTGCTGCATGCCCAGGGCATCATCGACGACGCCCTGGCGAAGGCGAGCCGTGCCGACGTCGATGCGGCACGCGCCCTGCGGACCGTCGAAGGTCTCACGGACATAGCCGACCCCAAGCTCGTCAAGGAGGCGCTCGACGGCGACAGCCCGTTGAGCATCGCGCTGCGTCTGGCCGGTGGAACGGACGGGCTGCACCCGGTCAACGTGTCGCCCGCCCAGCTGGCCGCGGTGGACAGAGCCGCCCGCGAGACGGGCATGAGCAGAAAACTACTGCTCGCCATCATCTGGCAGGAGCAGCAGTGGTACCAGAACCACAACCCCAGTCTGCGCGGGCCGCTCAGCTCGTTCGGCCGGTTCTTCGACTGGACCCTCCAGCAGACCGTCAAGCCGGACAAGTCGCTCGGCATCACGCACATGAAGCTGGAGACCGCCAGGGCGGTCATCGCGAACAATCGGGGAGCGTTCATGCTCTCGGACGGTACAAACCTCGCGGACCTCAACGACTCTCAGCTCACCAAGTACATCGAGGAGAATCCCGATGAGGACGTCCGGCTGAGCGCCTATCACCTCAAGGAGTTGCAGGGGCAGCCCTACGGTGCTGAGACCGACAAGCAGTTGTTCACGCTCTATGCCGCGGACACCCCGGACGTCCGGGAGAAGAACGAGCAGTACGGTGACGAGTCCGGAGCGCGAGGCGCCGACATCAAGGTCCGCGGGGAGAACTGGGACAGGCTCGAGCCCCACCTCGACGACGCGATGGCCTGGGAGGCGCTGAGCGACGAAGAGCGCGCCAAGGCGATCCGGCAACTGGAGTCGGACACACCCGCCGGACACCATGTTTCCATCGAGCCGGTCTACGCGGCGGGCGGTCCCACGACAGGGACCGGCAGCGGTGACCCGGAACCAGGAACGCCGTCACCCAGCCCCGGGCCGGCGCCAACACCCCCTGGGAACAACTGAGTACATGAAGAAGACGAGCTTCGTTCTCGCGGCCCTCGTTCTCGCTGTCGGCCTCACTGCCTGTGGCCCGACGGAGACCAAGGGTTCCCGTCCGCGCACTCCGATGCCCAGCAGTGTTCCCACGGAGCCGGTGTTTGCCACGGCGGACGATGTGATGGAGGCCATGGGTGACGGTGGGCTCGAGTGCAGGCTTCTGCGTCGCGCACGGGCGAATTTCGGCTCGGGACTCGACTGCGTCGCCGAGATCATGGGCACGGAGGTGGAGAACGAGATCCAGGTACTCGACCCTGCCAGGTTCAGCCGTGACGACATCGGCGACTCCATCGCCGCCGGGCGCGAGGTGTACAAGCACACGATCGTGGCTGCGGGCAACTGGTTCATCTGGGTCAGGTATCCCGTGTTCGCCCCGCAGGTCGCCAAGGCCCTCAAAGGCGTCGTCCTGCCCCCCACAGGCCAGGGGCAGCGGAGCTGAGAACGCGGACCGCGCCACGTCCTCGGCGTCCTCGCGCCTTTCCTCCACCGGCTGCCCGAGATGGCCCGCGCACCTGAGACAATGACTTCCATGGCCTCTGAACGTCCCCGTGTGCTCTCCGGAATCCAGCCCACCGCAGGCTCGTTCCACCTCGGCAACTACCTCGGCGCGGTGCGCCAGTGGGTGGCCCTGCAGGAGTCCCACGACGCCTTCTACATGGTGGTCGACCTGCACGCGATCACCGTCGCCCAGGACCCCGCCGAGCTGCGTGCCAACACCCGGCTCGCCGTCGCCCAGCTGCTCGCCGCCGGGCTCGACCCCGAGCGCTGCACGCTCTTCGTCCAGAGCCATGTGCCCGAGCACGCCCAGCTGGGCTGGGTCATGAACTGCCTGGCCGGGTTCGGCGAGGCGTCCCGGATGACGCAGTTCAAGGACAAGTCCGCCCGGCACGGCGCCGACCGCACCACGGTCGGCCTCTTCACCTACCCGATGCTGATGGTCGCCGACATCCTGCTCTACCAGGCCGACCAGGTCCCGGTGGGCGAGGACCAGCGCCAGCACCTGGAGCTGACCCGCAACCTCGCCGAGCGGTTCAACGGCACCTACGGCGACACCTTCACCATCCCGGACCCGTACATCCTGAAGGAGACGGCGAAGATCTACGACCTCCAGGACCCGTCGTCAAAGATGAGCAAGTCGACGGCGAACCCGAAGGGTCTGATCAACCTCCTGGACGAGCCGAAGGCCACCGCCAAGAAGGTGAAGAGCGCCGTCACCGACACCGACACGGTGATCCGCTTCGACCGGGCCGAGAAGCCGGGCGTCAGCAACCTGCTGACCATCTACTCGACGCTCACCGGCGCCTCGGTGCCGGAGCTGGAGCAGAAGTACGAGGGCAAGGGCTACGGCGCGCTGAAGACGGACCTCGCCGAGGTCATGGTCGACTTCGTCACACCCTTCCGCACCCGCACCCAGGAATATCTGGACGACACCGAGACGCTGGACTCCATCCTGGCCAAGGGCGCGGAGAAGGCCCGGGCCGTCGCCGCCGAGACCCTGGCGCGGACGTACGACCGGATGGGCCTTCTCCCGGCGAAGCACTGAGTCCAAGGACCCTGGCGGCGAGGCACTCGCAGGCGGCACACTGGCGGCGGGAAGCTTGCGGCCGTCCGTGGCTGAAAACAGACCACCGAGGATTGAGGAGAACGACGTGGGGACCGTAACGCTCGGCGTTTCGATCGCGGTCCCGGAGCCCTACGGCAGCCTGCTCCAGGAGCGGCGCGCGAGCTTCGGGGACCCTGCCGCACACGGCATTCCCACCCACGTCACCCTCCTGCCGCCGACCGAGGCGGAAGCGGCCTGCCTGCCCGCGGTCGAGGCGCACCTCGCCTCGATCGCGACCGGCAGCCGCCCCTTCCCGATGCGGCTGTCCGGCACGGGCACCTTCCGCCCGCTCTCGCCGGTGGTCTTCGTCCAGGTCGTGGAGGGCGCCTCGGCCTGCTCCTGGCTCCAGAAGCGGGTCCGGGACGCCTCCGGCCCGCTGGTGCGCGAGCTCCAGTTCCCGTACCACCCGCACGTCACCGTGGCACACGGCATCCCCGAGGCGGCGATGGACCGGGCGTACGCGGAGCTCGCCGACTACGAGGCGTCCTGGACCTGCGGTTCCTTCGCCCTGTACGAGCAGGGCCCCGACCTCGTCTGGCGCAAGATCAACGAGTTCCCGTTCGGAGCGGGCGGCATCAGCCCCGCCGTCCCCGCGCAGAGCGGCAGCTCCCTCGACGCGCCCTCGTTCCAGCCGTAGGGACTCCTCATACCGGCAGGCGGCGGAACAGCGGCCTCGGCACGTGCCGCAGCGCCGACATCACCGCGCGCAGCGCTCCCGGCACCCAGACCGTCTCCGACCGCCGCCGCAGCCCCGTCACGATCGCGTCGGCCACCGCACCCGGCGTCGTCACCAGCGGCGTGCGCGTGAACGGGATCGTCGCGAGCGGGCCCCCGGCAGTCCCCCGGGCCCCGGCTCCCCGGACCGCCGCCGCGTCCGGCACCACCAGCCCCGGGCGCACCACCATCACGTGCACCCCCGTGCCGTGCAGCGCGTCGCCGAGGCCCTGGGTGAACACGTCCAGGCCCGCCTTGCTCGACCCGTAGATGAAGTCCGCCCGCCGGGCGCGCTCACCGGCCACCGAGGACAGCACCACCAGCGAGCCGTGCCCCTGCGCCTGGAGCGCGCCGGCGCACACCAGCCCGGCGGAGACCGCCCCGGTGTAGTTCGTCTGGGCGACCCTGACCGCCGCCAGCGGTTCCTCCTCGTCGCGTTCCTGGTCGCCCGGGATGCCGAAGGCGAGGAGCACCATGTCGATGTCGCCCTCGGTGAAGATCTTGCCCAGGACCGTCTCGTGGGACTCGGTGTCCAGGGCGTCGAACGCGACGGTCTGCACGTACGCCCCGCGCCCGCGCAGGTCGTCGGCTGCGGCGTCCAGCGCGGGGGAGGGGCGGCCGGCCAGCCAGACCGTGCGGGTGCGGTGGGCGATCAGGCGGCGTGCCGTGGCGAGCCCGATCTCCGACGTGCCGCCGAGGACGAGCAGGGACTGCGGGGCACCGAAGGCATCCTTCACGGGAACGCTCCTTACAGGGGAAGGGGGGAGTGGGACGGGGGCGCCGTTCACAGGGACAGCCGGCGGGACAGGTCGGAGCGGAACGCCCCGTTCGGGTCCAGCTCGGCCCGCAGCGCCAGGAACGCGGGCAGCCGGGGGTACATCGCGGCGAGCGCGCCGGGGCGCAGCCGGGAGTCGTCCGTCAGGCAGACCCGGCCGCCCGCCGCCGCCACCTCCTCGTCCAGGGAGTCGAGGAAGCGGGCGAGGCGCGGCAGGCCGGCCGGCAGGTCGAGGGCGAGGTTCCAGCCGGGCGCCGGGAAGGACAGCCAGCCGGGGCCGCCCGCGCCGAACCGCCTGAGCACGGCCCGGAAAGACGGGCAGCGGCTGCGGGCGATCCGCCCGACGATCCGGCGCAGCGTCTCCTCCTGCCCGTGCCCGACCAGGAACTCGTAGTGCACGAGACCGCCCGTGGCCGAGACGCGGTGGGTGTGGGGCGTCGCGTCCAGGGCGTGGAAGAAGGCGGAGAGCGGCCGGAGTTCACCGGTGCGGGACCGGGGCGCGGAGCGGTAGCCGACCTCGTTGAGCGCGGCGGCGGAGAGCCGTCCGAGCAGACCCGGCAGGAGCGGGAGGGCGGCGGGGCCGCGTGCCGCGCGGACGGTGAGCGGTGCGTGCCGGGCGTGCGCCGGGAGCGCGTGGACGGGGGCGTGGTCCGCCCGGACCAGGACCGCGCGCCCGGTCGCCCGGCCCCGGGCGGTGAGGTCGACGCGGGCGTACTCGTAGGCGTGGCGGCCGCCCCGCGCCATCCGGGCCAGCAGGTCGTCGAGTCCGGTGGCCCGTTCGGTGTCGACCGACATCAGCGACGTGGCGACGGGGCGGAACCGGAGCGTGGCCGACAGGATCACCCCGGTCAGCCCCATGCCGCCGGTGGTCGCGTCGAAGAGCGGGGTGCCCGGGCGGACCGTACGGACCTCGCCGTCGGCGGTGAGCAGCGCGAACTCCGCCACGTGGCGGGAGAAGGAGCCGGCGGCGCGGTGGTTGTCGCCGTGGGCGTCGGAGCCGATCGCGCCGCCCACCGTCACGTACCGGCCGCCGGGCGTCACCGGCAGGAACCAGCCGAGCGGCAGCATCACCTCGCGCAGCCGGTGCAGGGTCACGCCCGCGTCGCACACCACGAGCCCGGACGCCGCGTCGATCGTCCGGACGCGGTCCAGCGCCGTCATGTCGAGGACGGAGCCCCCGGCGTTCTGCGCGGCGTCGCCGTGCGACCGGCCCAGGCCGCGGGCGATCGAGCCGCGCGGCCCGCAGCCGAGCACCGTCGCCGCGGCCTCCTCGTGACTACGGGGACGGAAGCGCAGCGCGGTCGTCGGGGCGGTGCGGCCCCAGCCGGTCAGGGACACGGTGTCGACAGACATAAGGGTGACCGTATCGTCCGGGAAAACACCTTTGCCGGATTTGTTACAGCACTCACCGAAATGGGTGATTGAAGGTGCGTCATCTCCTCCACTGCCCACCGGGCTTCGGTTTTCGCGGGCGGGGAGGGTAGTCGTACGTCATGGACTGGCTGAAAAAACTCCCCGTCATCGGGCCACTCGTCTCCCGGCTGACGGAGACGCACGCCTGGCGCAGTTACGAGACGCTGGTGCGGGTGCACTGGGCCAGGCTCGCCGCCGCGATCACGTTCATCAGCTTCCTGGCCCTGTTCCCGCTGATCGCGGTCGGCGCGGCGATCGGTGCCGCGCTCCTCTCGGACAAGCAGCTGGACGAGATCGAGGGCAAGATCGCCGAGCAGGTGCCCGGCATCTCCGACCAGCTCGGCATCGACAACCTGGTGGCCCATGCCGGGACGGTCGGTCTGGTGGCCGGCGCGCTGCTGCTCTTCACCGGTATCGGCTGGATCGGCTCGATGCGGGACTGCCTGCGCGCGGTCTGGGAGAGGGACGACCTGGACGAGGGGAACCCGGTCATCCGCAAACTCAAGGACGCCGGGGTGCTGTTCGGCCTCGGCGGCGCGGCCCTGGTGACCCTCGCGATCTCCTCGGTCGGCTCCGTGGCCGTCGGCTGGGTCGCGGACCTGCTCAACATCCCCGAGAACGGCGCGGGCGGGGTGCTCCTGCGGATCGCCGCCCTGCTGGTGGCCGTGGCCGCCGACTTCCTGCTGCTGCTCTACCTGCTGACCCTGCTGCCCGGCGTCGAACCGCCCAGGCGCCGGCTCGTGGTGGCCGCGCTGCTCGGCGCCATCGGGTTCGAACTGCTCAAGCTGCTGCTCGGCAGCTATATGCAGGGCGTCGCCTCCAAGAGCATGTACGGCGCCTTCGGCGTGCCGATCGCCCTGCTGCTGTGGATCAACTTCACGGCGAAGCTGCTGCTGTTCTGCGCCGCCTGGACGGCGACGCCGAGCAAGGAGGACGATCCGGCGGTGGACGCGGAGAAGGAACCCGCGCCCGCCGCCCGGGAGGTCACGGGCGGGGACGGCGACGCATCAGGTCCGGCAGCGGCCAGCGCCGGTTGACCAGGAACACTCCGCCGGCCAGCAGCACCAGCACGCCGCCGACGATGCCCAGCGCGATCCCGACCCCGCTGGAGCCTTCGGTGGTGGTCGCGGCCTGCGCCGCCCGGTCCGGCCCGTTCCCGCCCTTGGGGTTGGCCGCCGCGTCGGCCTCGGCGCCCTTGCCGGCGCCGGCGGTGTCCGTACCGGTCCCGGTCACCGCGGACTTCGGCGGGACGAGCTCACCCACCGGGGTGACCTTGCCGCTCGCGGCGAACCCCCAGTCCAGCAGCTTGGCCGCCTCCTTGTAGACGGCGTGCGCCTCGTCGGACGACGGGTTCATGACGGTGACGAGCAGCACCTTGCCGTTGCGCTCGGCGACGCCCGTGAAGGTGTTGCCGGCGTGCGTCGTGTAGCCGTTCTTGACGCCCGCGATGCCCTTGTACGCGTCGACGCCGTCGGCCCCGGTGAGCAGTCGGTTGGTGTTCTGGATGCCGAAGCTCTCGCGCTTCTCGCCCTTCTTCTTCTCGCCGGGGAACTGCGCGGTCGCCGTCGAGCAGTACTCGCGGAAGTCCGCGTTCTGCAGGCCGTCGCGGGCGAAGAGCGAGAGGTCGTACGCGCTGGAGACCTGCTTCGGCGCGTCGTACCCGTCGGGCGACACCACGTTCGTGTCCAGCGCCTGGAGCTCGACCGCTCGCGCCCGCATGGCCTCGACCGTCTTCGGGACGCCGCCGTACATCGCGGCCAGCACGTGCACCGCGTCGTTCCCCGAACGCAGGAAGACCCCGAGCCACAGGTCGTGCACCGTGTAGCTGAGGTCCTCCTTGATGCCCACCAGGCTGCTGCCCTCCCCGAGGTCGGCGAGGTCCTCGTCCTTCACCGTGTACTCCCGCGTCTTGGGCAGGAGCGCCGGGTCCCCCAGCAGGGTGTCCGCGAAGAGCATCTTCAGCGTGGAGGCCGGGGGCAGCCGCCAGTGCGGGTTGTGCGCGGCCAGCACCTCGCCCGTCTCCGCGTCCGAGACCATCCACGACCGGCCCGTCAGCTTCTTCGGCAGGACCGGGGCGCCCGCGCCGAGGTTGACCTGGGTGCCGGCCCGTCCGAGCTGCTCGCCCCCGACCTGGGACATGCCCGACGGAGGCTTGGGCGCGTCGTCCTTATCGGCCGCCGAAGCGGGCGCGACGACGAAAGCGGACAGCAAGGCGGCAGAGGTGACCGCGAGCGCGGCCTTCTTGAGAGCTGGCACGGTCGAAAACGTACATGCAGTTGATGTGAAAATAGGCACCGACGTTATGACCCGCCGGGCGCACCGCCGGGACGGACCACCCCGCCCGAGCCGGCCGGAGCGGGGCGGCGATACTGAGTTCATGAAGCTCAGCCGCCCCGTCTCCTGGTTCCTGCTCGCCTTCGGGGTGTGGAGCTGGTTCATCTGGGTCACCTTCGTTAAAAATCTCTGGAAGGACGGCAGCGGCCTCGCCTTCGACGACTCCGGTGACCCCACTGCCTACTTCTGGGTGCATCTGCTGCTCGCCATCACGTCCTTTCTTCTGGGGACGGCCGTGGGCTGGATCGGGTTCCGCGGCGTCAGGGCTCTGCGGGCCGAGAAGGCTTGAAAGAGCCGGTCCTGAAAAGGGGCTGAACCGGTCGATACAAGGACGAGCAGGGCGGGGTGGCAGGCGTGCGGGTCGTGGGGTTCGCTCTGGTGGCGATCGTGGTGCTCGCGCTGCTCGTGGCCGTGCACCGCTATGTCTGGCGCCGCCTGGTCGGTGACACGACGGCGCCCGGCAGCCCGTGGCGCAGGGCCGGCACGATCGCCGTGTACGCGCTGCCGCTGCTGAGCATCGGCGCCCTGGTCTCCGGCCGCACGGGCACGCCCTTCCGGCTCCAGCAGGTGCTGGCCTGGCCGGGCTTCCTGTGGCTGGCGGCGCTGCTGTACCTGACGTTCGCGCTGCTGGTGGGCGAGGCCGTACGCCCGCTGCTGCGCCGGTGGCTCGCCCGCCGGACGCCCGCCGGACCCGCGCCCGAAGCGCAGGCCGCGCCCGCGTCCCTGCCCGCGCCCGCGTCCCTGCCCGCGCCCGCGTCCCTGCCCGCGCCCGAACCGCAGCCCGCGCCCGAGCCGGAGGCCGCGCCTGAGCCCGCCCCCGTGCCCGGTGACCCGTCGCGCCGGCTGTTCGTGGCGCGGGCGGTCGGGGGCGCCGCCGCCGTCGCCGGGCTCGGGACGGTCGGCTACGGGACGTACGGCGTGCTGCGCGGCCCGCGGGTGAAGCGGGTCACCGTTCCGCTCGCCCGGCTGCCCCGGTCCGCGCACGGCTTCCGGATCGCCGTCGTCAGCGATGTCCATCTCGGGCCGATCCTGGGCCGCTCCCACACCCAGCGGATCGTGGACACGGTCAACCGGACGCAGCCCGATCTCATCGCGGTCGTCGGCGATCTGGTCGACGGATCGGTCGCCGATCTCGGCCGGGCCGCCGAACCGCTCGCCCGTCTCCGCTCCCGGCACGGCGCCTTCTTTGTCACCGGCAATCACGAGTACTACTCGGGCGCGGCCCAATGGGTTGATCACGTAAGGGAATTGGGGCTGCGGCCGCTGGAGAACGCCCGCGTGGAGTTGAGCGGTTTCGATCTGGCCGGAGTCAATGACATCGCCGGCGAGAGCGAGGGGCAGGGCCCCGATTTCGCCCGCGCCCTCGGTGACCGGGACCGGAGCCGCGCGGTCGTGCTCATGGCCCACCAGCCCGTCGTCATCGACCAGGCCGTCGAGCACGGCGTGGACCTGCAGCTCTCCGGCCACACCCACGGCGGCCAGCTCTGGCCCGGCAACTACATCGCCGAGCTGTCCAACCCCACGGTCGCCGGCCTCGACCGCTACGGCGACACCCAGCTCTACGTCACGCGCGGCGCCGGCGCGTGGGGCCCGCCGGTACGCGTCGGCGCGCCCTCCGACATCACCGTGGTCGAGCTCGCCTCCCGGCAGGCGTAATCACCCCCGCACGCCCCCGAAATTGACGGATCGGGTGACCGGTAGTGAACCCTCTGTATTCGACGTAACGGCCGAAGGTTTCGACTCGCGAACAAAAGGCTATGAGCCTCTGATTTTCTCTTCCTGATGTGAAAATCGTGTGATTGGCTGAGCGCGAACGTGCGGTGATCTGCGTATCTGTGCGCGACACCGAGGTGGGGCAGTTAAGGGAGAGCACGGCAATGCGGTCGATCCGGCTACGGATTCTCGCGATTCTCGCGGTTTTGGTCATCGCAGGCGTGGTCGCCTGGCAACTGCTCCCCTCGGATGAGGCGAACACTGATCCGGTCACCGTCGGTACGACCGACGCGGTGACCTCGCTCGACCCGGCGGGCGCCTACGACGCCGGCTCCTGGGCGATGTACAGCAACGTGTACCAGTCGCTCATGACGTTCAAGTCCGGGGCGATCGTCCCCGAGCCGGACGCGGCCGAGAACTGCGGGTTCATCGGCGGGAAGCTTCAGACGTACCAGTGCAAGCTCCGTGACGACATCACGTTCTCCGACGGCAAGAAGATGACCGCCGAGGACGTCAAGTACTCGTTCGACCGGATGCTGGAGATCAAGACGGACGTCGGTCCCTCGGTCCTCTTCCCCAGCCTGAAGAACGTGGTCACCGAGGGCCGGGTGATCACCTTCAACCTTTCGGCGCGCGACGCGACCTTCCCGCAGAAGCTCGCCACGGGCGCCGGTTCCATCGTGGAGAAGGACGCCTACTCGGAGCACAAGCTGCGCTCCGACAACAAGGTCAACGGCTCGGGGCCGTACGTCCTGAAGTCCTACGAGCCCGGCGCCAAGGCCGAACTCGTGCCGAACTCGCGGTACAACGGCGCGGTCAAGACGACCGGCGGCCCGGTCACCGTGCGCTACTACAAGCAGTCCGAGGACCTGCTCGCGGCCTGGAAGTCCGGCCAGGTCGACGTCACGCACCGCCAGCTCCCGCCGTCCACGCTGGCCGCACTGAACCCGGGCGACTCCGACAAGCGCGTCACCGAGGCGGACAGCGCCGAGATCCGCAACCTCGTCTTCAACGTCCGCAAGGACTCCCCGCTCGCCGACCGCAGGGTCCGGCAGGCCATCGCGGCGGTCATCGACCGCGGCCCGCTGGTGAGGGAAGTCTTCAAGGGCACCGTCGACCCGCTCTACTCGTTGATCCCGCAGGGCTACATCGGGCACAGCACCCCGTTCTTCGACGCGTACCCGGCGCCGGACGCCAAGCGCGCCAAGCAGCTCATGCAGGAGGCCGGCGTCCAGACGCCGCTGCCCGTCACCTTCGCCTACCGCGAGGGCGACGAGTACACCAAGGAGACGAAGGAGATCCAGCGTCAGCTGGAGGCGACCGGGCTGTTCAAGGTCAAGACCAAGGCCGTGGAGTGGACCCGGTTCCAGAAGGGCTACGCGTCCGGCGAGTACGACATGTACACCGTCGGCTGGCTCCCGGACTACCCGGACCCCGACACCTTCAGCCAGCCGCTCGTCGGCCGTGACAGCAGCCTCCACAACGGCTACACCAGCAAGAAGATGGACCAGCTGATCAGCTCGACGCTCCAGTACAGCGACCGCAGCCGGGCCACGGCCGACTTCAAGTCGCTCCAGAAGCTGGTCGGCGAGGACGTCCCGCTGGTGCCGCTGTGGCAGAAGAAGGACTACGTCGTCGCCAAGGCGGACGTCGCCGGTTCGCAGTACCTCTCCGACGGCACCGGCATCTGGCGGCTGTGGGAGCTGGGCTGGATCTGATCCGCCGCCCCGCACCGCCGAGCCTCACCGAGCGGCCGCCCCGGACCTCCGGGACGGCCGCTCGGCCGTGTACGCGTCACCCGGCCGACCGCTGGGCCGCGCCCGGCAGGAACTCCTCCAGCACCTCGTGGACCTGACGCACCAGCGGCCGCAGCACCCGGAACCGGGACAGGGCGACGGCCCGGGCGGCGATCGGAGCGGTACGGGCGACGAGGCGGCGGCTGCGTGCGGCACCGTCCGTCCGGTCGTACACCCAGAACAGCACCAGCCCCATGTGCATCAGCCACATCAACGGGGGCAGCAGGGGCGCCAGTTCGGGGTCGGTCTTCGTCGTGGAGCCGCGCAGGCAGCGCTCGTGGATGGCGATCACCGCCTCGCGGGCGCCGACCGACTCCGGTGAGAACGGGCTGAGCGGACTCTCGGGGTCGGCGGCGTTCTTGAAGAACTGAGTGGCGAAGGGGCGGTACCGCTCCGCCACGTCCAGCCAGGTCAGCAGCACCCCGCGCATGCGCGCGGCGAGGTCCTTCTCGCCGTCCAGGACCGGCTGCACCGCCACCTCGTGCTCGGCGGCGAGCCGGTCGTAGAAGCCCTGGACCAGGTGCTCCTTGGACGAGAAGTAGTAGTAGGCGTTCCCCACGGAGACACCGGCCTCCTGGGCGATGGCCCGCATCGTCGTCCGGTCGTAGCCGCGTTCCTGGAAGAGCCGGAGCGCGGTCTCGAGGATCAGGGCGCGGGTCTGCCCGCTCTTGGGGGCCTTGACCGCCATCACGTCCTTCTCTTGCCTCGCCACGGCCCCGAGCGTATCGGGGCCGGCGCCCCCACCCGGGCACGGGCGCCCCGGCCGGCGGCCAGCCCGTTTCGGTGTCGAACTATTCATCATCGAGAACTTCGGTTCCGAAGTACCAAGGCGCTCGGCGTAGGCTGGGCGCATGCAGCGACGCGACTGGACCGACGGGCATGTGGAGCGGTGGCGGCCCGTGCTTCCCGAACTCGATCCGGACGTCGAGGGCGCGGTGACGCGGATGAAGAAGCTCTCCGTCCATCTGCGCCGGGTACGCGAACAGTCCCTGGTCGACTTCGACCTGGACCGCCAGGAGTTCGACACCCTGCACAAGCTCGCCGGACGCGGCGGCAAGGCGGCCCCCTCCGAACTGGCCGCCGACCTCGACCTCGCCCCCGCCTCCGTCACCGGCCGGCTGGACGCGCTGGAACGCCGCGGCTTCGTCCGCCGCACGCCGTCCACCACGGACCGGCGGCGCGTCGACGTGGAGCTGACCGACGAGGGCCGCTCGACGTGGACCGGCGCGATGGACTTCCTCGGGCACGAGGAGGACCGGCTGCTCGGCGTCCTCGACAAGGACGAGCGGTCCCGGCTCAACGACATGCTCCGGCGCATCATGGTGGTCGCCGAGGACCGGGGCGGCGCGGACTGGGACTGACGGCCGGACGCGGGGGCGACCCTCAGCTCTCCTGCGGGCGCCCCTCCGCGACCTGCCGCGCGAACTCCGCCCTGATCCCCTCCGGCCCCAGCGCCAGCAGCTCGCCCACCGCCTCGTTCCACTGCTCGGCCGCCCGCTCCACCCCGTCCCGGAAGCCCCGCCGCAGCGGGCCCCCGGCCGGCAGCAGGGCGAGGGCGGCGACCGGGCGCAGCAGCCACCGGCCGCGCAGCGAGACCGCGGCCTCCACCAGCCACCGGCCCTCCTCGGCCCGCCGGGGCCGCAGATACAGCCGGGCCTCACCCAGCAGGTGCCTCACCCGGGCCGTCGCCGGGGCACGTGCCGCGGGCGGCGCCCCGGGCGGGAGCACCGCCGCCGCCCACCACGCGGTCAGATCGACCCGCGCCTTCCCCGACCCCCGGTGCAACGACCCCGAGCCGTCCGGACCCCACATCCGGCCGTGCGCCTCGAAGAGCCGGGGCCGGTCGGGGCCGGCCAGCCGCAGCGACAGACGGCCGTTCAGGTCCGGCCCGTCCAGCAGCAGTTCCACCTCGCAGGCGCCGGTGCGCCGCCACTCGCGTACGCGCACCGCCATGTGTCCGGCGTCCTCCGGCTGCGCGATCTCGTACCGAGCACCGGCCTTGAGGTGCCGCCCCTTCACCAGCCGCAGGTCCGCGACCGGCTGCCCGTCCGGCAGGAGGACGCCCTCGCCGCGGGCCCGGGTCGACTCGGCGAGATCGCAGAGCAGCGAGGCCAGTTCGGCGACCAGTGCGGGCTCCAGGGCCAGGACGTCGACGGAGTGCCGCAGGACGGTCATCGGGGCGTCCGCCCTCAGATGTTCATCGAGCGGGCGGCGTTGACCTGGGACATCACCATCGCGAAGGTCTCCGCCCGCATGGCGGGGACCATCGTCGAGTGGTGGCGGCCGGCACTGGTCACCGTCACCTGGATGAAGCCGGTCGTCCGCTTCTGCTTCATCAGCAGGAAGAGCAGACCGATCAGACAGAACAGGGCGAAGATGATCGCCAGCACGATCGCGACCGGCGGGATCTTCTCCTCGGTGCGCGACATGTCCGTCGCCGTCCACACCGCGCCCTTGAGGGGCATCGTGCCGGACGGCGTCACGATCGAATCGCTCATCACCGTGATGTCACCGATGGACAGCATCGGCGTCCCGCCGCCCGCAGGGACCAGGCCCGGCTGGCCCGGGTACCCGTACCCCGCGTTCGGGGGCGCCGGGTATCCGTAGCCCGGGGGCTGCGCCGGCGGGCCGGAGAGCGGCTGCGGGTAGCCGTAGACCGGGTTCCCGGCGGCCGGGTAGCCATAGCCCTGGCCGCCCGGGGCGGGGGGAGGGAGTCCCGGCTTCTGGGGAGGGCCCCACTTGTATGAGTCGTCCGCGTACGGATTCGGATCGCTCAACGTTCCCCGCTCTCGTTCTCCCCGCGCACCCCCGTGCGGCGGTTGGTGAACCGGCCACCGGTTCCGCACGACCGTACCGTCCGGGCCGCCGGGGCGCAGCAAAAGGCCCCGCCTCCCGAGGAGTTCGCACTCCTCGGGGGACGGGGCCCCGGGTGCCGCAGGGTGCGGCGGGCGGATCAGAAGCGACGCGTGATCAGCGCGCGCTTGACCTCCTGGATCGCCTTGGTGACCTCGATGCCACGCGGGCAGGCGTCCGTGCAGTTGAAGGTGGTGCGGCAACGCCACACCCCGTCACGGTCGTTGAGGATCTCCAGGCGCTGCTCGCCGCCCTCGTCGCGCGAGTCGAAGATGAAGCGGTGCGCGTTGACGATCGCCGCCGGGCCGAAGTACTGGCCGTCGTTCCAGAACACCGGGCACGAGGACGTGCACGCGGCGCACAGGATGCACTTGGTTGTGTCGTCGAAGCGCTCGCGGTCCTCGGGGGACTGAAGACGCTCACGGGTCGGCTCGTTCCCCTTGGTGATGAGGAAGGGCATGACGTCGCGGTACGCCTGGAAGAACGGGTCCATGTCGACCACGAGGTCCTTGAGGACCGTGAGGCCCTTGATGGCCTCGACCGTGATCGGCTTCTCCGGGCTCAGGTCCTTGATCAGCGTCTTGCAGGCGAGCCTGTTCTTGCCGTTGATCCGCATGGCGTCCGAACCGCAGATGCCGTGCGCGCAGGAGCGGCGGAACGTGAGCGTCCCGTCCTGGTCCCACTTGATCTTGTGAAGGGCGTCGAGGACGCGCTCCTTCGGGTCGATCTCGATCTGGAAGTCCTGCCACTGGGCCTCGTCGGAGACCTCGGGGTTGAACCGCCGGATGCGGAACGTGGCCGTGATGTACGGCGAGTCGGCGAAACCGGCCTCGGGCTCGGGAGCCTTGTCGGCCTTGTCCAGGGTGGGTGTAGCCATCAGTACTTACGCTCCATCGGCTGGTAGCGGGTCTGGACGACCGGCTTGTAGTCCAGCCGGATCGACTCGGTGCCGTCGTCGGCGACCTCGCGGTACGCCATGGTGTGGCGCATGAAGTTGACGTCGTCGCGGTTGGGGTAGTCCTCGCGGTAGTGACCGCCGCGGGACTCCTTGCGGGCCAGCGCCGACGTCGCCATGACCTCGGCGAGGTCGAGCAGGTTGCCCAGCTCGATGGCCTCCAGCAGGTCCGTGTTGAACCGCCTGCCCTTGTCCTGGACGGACACGTCCAGGTAGCGCTTGCGCAGCTCCGCGATCTTGTCGACCGCGGTCTTGATCGTCTGCTCGGTGCGGAACACCATCACGTTGGCGTCCATGCACTCCTGGAGCTCCTGGCGGATCGCCGCGACCCGCTCGGTGCCCGTGGAGTCGCGCAGCCGCTCGACCTGGTCGACGACCTGCTGCGCCGGGTTCTCGGGAAGCTCGACGAAGTCGTTCTTCGCGGAGTACTCGGCGGCGGCGATGCCCGCACGGCGTCCGAAGACGTTGATGTCGAGCAGCGAGTTGGTGCCGAGGCGGTTGGCACCGTGCACCGAGACGCAGGCGACCTCGCCGGCGGCGTACAGGCCCGGGACGACGGTGGTGTTGTCGGCCAGCACCTCGCCCTCGACGTTGGTCGGGATGCCGCCCATGGCGTAGTGCGCGGTCGGCTGGATCGGGATCGGGTCCGTGTAGGGCTCGATGCCGAGGTACGTACGCGCGAACTCGGTGATGTCCGGGAGCTTGGCGTCCAGCTGCTCCGGCGGCAGGTGCGTCAGGTCCAGGTAGACGTGGTCGCCCTCGGGACCGCAGCCGCGGCCCTCGCGGATCTCCGTGTAGATGGAGCGCGAGACGACGTCACGCGAGGCCAGGTCCTTCATGACGGGCGCGTACTTCTCCATGAAGCGCTCGCCGTCCTTGTTGCGGAGGATGCCGCCCTCACCGCGGGCGCCCTCCGTCAGCAGGATGCCCATGCGCCAGATGCCCGTCGGGTGGAACTGGAAGAACTCCATGTCCTCCAGCGGCAGACCCCGGCGGTAGCAGGCGGCCTGGCCGTCACCGGTCAGGGTGTGCGCGTTCGACGTCACCTTGAAGAACTTGCCGGTGCCGCCCGAGGCGTAGATGACCGACTTCGCCTGGAAGACGTGGATCTCGCCGGTGGCCAGCTCGTAGGCGACGACGCCGGCGGACTTCTTGACGCCGCCCTCCTCGACGATCAGCTGGTCCAGGACGTAGAACTCGTTGAAGAACTCCACGCCCTCCTTGACGCAGTTCTGGTACAGCGTCTGGAGGATCATGTGGCCGGTGCGGTCGCCCGAGTAGCAGGCGCGGCGGACCGGGGCCTCACCGTGGTTGCGGGAGTGACCGCCGAACCGGCGCTGGTCGATCTCGCCCTTGGGCGTACGGCCGAACGGCAGGCCCATCTTCTCCAGGTCGAGAACGGCGTCGATGGCCTCCTTCGCCAGGATCTCGGCGGCGTCCTGGTCGACCAGGTAGTCACCGCCCTTGATTGTGTCGAAGGTGTGCCACTCCCAGTTGTCCTCCTCCACGTTGGCGAGCGCGGCGGCCATACCGCCCTGCGCGGCGCCCGTGTGGGAGCGGGTGGGGTAGAGCTTGGTCAGCACGGCGGTGCGGCTGCGCTTGGTCGACTCGATGGCCGCGCGCATGCCGGCGCCGCCGGCGCCGACGATGACGGTGTCGTACGTGTGGATCTGCATGATTTACCTCTGGTCCTTCGGGCCCGGCGCCTAGCGGATGTTCGGGTCGAAGGTGAAGATCACCAGCGTGCCCAGCAGGACGGTGAACACCGTGGCGGTGTACAGCAGCATCTTCAGCCAGAAGCGGGTGTTGTCCCGTTCGGCGTAGTCGTTGATGACCGTACGCAGACCGTTGGCGCCGTGCAGCATGGCGAGCCACAGCATCGCCAGGTCCCACATCTGCCAGAACGGCGAGGCCCAGCGGCCCGCCACGAAGGCGAAGCCGATCTTGGAGACACCGCCGTCCAGCACCAGCTGGAGCAGCAGGTGGCCGATGACCAGGACGACCAGCACGATGCCCGACAGGCGCATGAAGAGCCAGGCGTACATCTCGAAGTTGGTGCGCGAGCCCTTGGGGGTCTTGCCGGTCCGCTTGCGCGGCGGCTCGATGACGGGCGCCGGGTTGTCGACGTCGTACAGGCTCACGCCCTCGACGTCGCCGATCGCGGAAGACGTTTCGGTGGACATCTGCCTCAGCTCCCGAAGACTACGCGGACGGCGTGGCCGAGGACGGGGTACAGGGCCCCGACCATCAGCACGATCCAGATGCCCAGCACGATCCAGAGCATCTGCTTCTGCACGCGCGGGCCCTTGGCCCAGAAGTCCACGGCGACGATGCGCAGACCGTTCAGCGCGTGGAAGAGAATCGCGGCCACCAGGCCGTATTCCAGGAGCGCGACGATCGGCGTCTTGTACGTGGACACGACGTCGTCGTACGCCTCGGGGGAGACGCGGACGAGGGCGGTGTCCAGGACATGTACGAACAGGAAGAAGAAAATGAGGACACCGGTGACTCGATGAGCCACCCAGGACCACATGCCTTCCCGGCCGCGGTACAGCGTTCCAGCCGGCACGGAAGAACCCTCCGGGAGCGGGGATTGGGGTCGGCCGGCTTGACTGTCGGTCTGACCCGGCCGGGTACGGTCCACCGGCCCCGGCCATCGTAGCGACGGATTGTCGGTTCGATCGCGCGGGGGCCTCTGGTGTGATCAAAGTGGCAACGAAACAGGCACGGACGGGCTATGGACAGGCCCCCGACGCGCTGCTCACCGGCCCCGAACCGGGGAAACCGGCCCGCACGGACCGCCGCCAACCCGTTACTGACTCGATACCAGCGCCATGACGCGGCCCCGGGCGAGTCGCCGCATCTCGTCCGCCGTCACCGCCCGCTCCCGCTCCTCCTCGTGGCCCAGCCGCGCCCGGATGCCGGCCAGCATCTGGTCGGGGTGCTCGCCGGGCCGGTAGCCGTCCAGGCAGATCACGAAGACATGGCCGAAGGCGCGCTCGTACTCGGCGTGCGCGGCGTCCAGCGCGAGACGGGCGGCGTGCGGCGCGTCCGGGCCCAGGCCCTGGGGCGCCTCGGCGGCCAGCGCCTGCGCGTGGTCGGTGGGGGAGAGGTCGTACCCCGCCTCCTCGGCCGCCGCGAGCAGCGCCTCCACGTCCGGGTAGGGGCGGTGGGCGGCCAGCCGCTGCGCCCAGCGGTGGCTGCCGAAGCACTCCAGCAGGGCGGCCTCGGCCTCCGGGGCGGGCGCGGTGTTGAAACGGTGCAGGCCCCAGGCGCGTGCGGCGGGCGCCTGGGGGGCGGGGCCGCGCTGCTGCACGGGCACGGCGGTGCGCCGGGCGGGCCGGCGCGGCTGCTCGGGAAGGCCGGCGTGGGACTCGCTGGACCTGGACAGCGTGGGCTCCTGGAGTCAACGGCATCTGTGAACCTGGAGGGGGGAGGGACCGACGCGACCAGGTGGATGCGGGGCGAGAGGAGAGACGAATGTGCCTCAAAGCTAGCGAGGCGGGGCAACGACCGTGCGAAGGATGCGCGAATTTCACCCGGACGGGAGAGTTTCGCGATGACTGATGGACGAAATTCCGAGGAAAATGCCCGCTTATCGCCCCGCTTATTGCCCTGCTTTTGCCCTGTTTCGCTTGACTTCTGACCCGTTTCCCCCCGCAACCGGAGGTTTCTGACCGATGTCCCCCTCACGCGGCGCCCTCACGGCCGGCGCGGCGCTCACGGCGGCGGCCGCGGCGACCGTCGCCGTCGTCGTCTGGCCCGAAGGCTCCGGCTCCGGCGACCGGGGCGCGGCCCCCACCTCGCACGCGCCGTCCCCCACCCCCTCCCCGACCCGGAGCTACCCGCTCTCCAAGACGCCCCGCACCATCCCCGCCGTACGCGAGCACACCCCCGCCCACGGCCCCGGCTGGCGGCCCGGCAAGGGCAGCGGGGTCGTCATCGCGGACGGCAGCGGCAAGCTCGCCGACGAGGGGAAGCTGCTCGCCGGCGAACTGAAGATCAGCTACCGGGGCGATGTGCCGGCCCGCGCCGGTGACGTCGAGCTGGCCCTCACCCCGAAGGCATCCGGCGGGCCGGAGTCGTACACCCTGCGCACCGAGGACGGACGCGTCCGGATCAGCGGACCCGGCGAGGCGGGCGTCTTCTACGGGACGCGCACCCTCAAGCAGTCCGTGCGCGCCGACGGCTCCATGCCCGAGGGCGAGGTGCGCGACCGGCCCGACAAGCCGCAGCGTGGGCTCAACCTCGACATCGCGCGCAAGCACTACAGCGCCTCCTGGATCGAGGACCGGCTGCGGGAGATGGCCGACCTCAAGCTCAACCAGCTCGGCCTGCACTTCTCCGACGACCAGGCATTCCGCATCGAGTCCGACACACACCCCGAAGTTGTCTCGCCCGACCACCTGACCAAGGCCCAGGTGCGGCACATCGTCGCGCTGGCCGGCCGGCTGCACATCGAGATCGTCCCGGAGATCGACTCCCCGGGCCACCTCGGCGCGGTCCTGCGCGCCCACCCCGACCTCCAGCTGCACAACGTCTCCGGGGTCGCATCGACCGGATCGCTGGACATCTCCAAGCCGGGCGCGGCCAAGCTGATCGACGAACTCCTCGGCGAGTACACCGAGCTGTTCGGCGGCGCCTACTGGCATCTGGGCGCCGACGAGTACCGTGCGCTGATGGCGAGCAACCCGGCCGCGTCGTACCCGCAGCTCCAGCGCGCGGCCGTCGCGAAGTACGGCTCCGGGGCCGGCATCGCCGACCTCGCCACCGGCTGGCTCAACGACCGGGCCGCGGTGGTCCGCAAGCACGACATGCAGCCGAAGGCGTGGAACGACGGGCTCTTCCGGGACAGCACGGTCCAGGCCGACGAGAACATCGAGGTCGAGTACTGGACGGGCAAGGAGTACGGGGCCCGGTCGCCGGAGCAGTATCTGCGCGAGGGGCGCAAGGTCCTGAACCTCAACGACGAGTTCATGTACTACGTGCTCGGCCAGCCCAACGCCTTCGTCTACCCCACCGGCAAGCGGATCTACGAGCAGTGGACCCCGCTCGTCCTGCGCGGCACCACGCCGGTCCCGGCGCGCTACTCGGACCAGATCCTCGGCGGCCGGTTCGCCGTCTGGGGTGACCTGCCGAACGCCCAGACCGCCGCGCAGGTGGCCGAGGGCATCCGGATGCCGCTGCGGGCGACGGCCCAGAAGCTGTGGGACCCGGGCAAGCCGAAGCTCACCTGGGAGAAGTTCCGGTCGCTGGCGAAGGAGATCGACGCGGGCTGAACCCCGCCCGGGGGATTACGCCGTGGACAACGCGGTGCGCGGCCATTACCGTCCGCTTGCCGCGCTGTCCGGGGAGGGAGGCGCGGTCCACACGTCGACGCCCGGATTCCGTGCGTCCGAATCCGGGGGGTTCCTTTTCCATGCTCTGCTCACTCTGCGGCACGAGACCGGCCGCCACCGCCGACGGGCGGTGCCGCATCTGCGCCGCCTTCCGCCGCGCGGCACCCGGCGGTCTGATGGCGACGCCGATCGGCCTGGACCACCTGCGCTCGCCGGTGGGCCTGGGCCGGGCCGCGTGCGTGCTGCTCGGCGCGGTGGCCGTGGCGGACGCGCTGTCGATCGTCACGGGTGTCCGCGCCCGGCTGCTGCTCGGCGAGCGGACGGAGTACGGACTCGCGGCGGTGGACGAGACGACCTGGACGCACGCCGAAACGCTGTACCGGTCCGCCGGAGTCCTTCAGACCGTCGCCTTCCTGGCCACCGCCGTCCTCTTCCTGGCGTGGCTGCACCGGGTCCGGCTCAACGCGGAGGTGTTCGACCCGGGCGCCCACACGATGCGGCCGGGCTGGACGATCGGTGCCTGGTTCGTCCCGATCGGGAACCTCTGGCTGCCGTACCGGGTCGTACGCGGCATCTGGACCGCGAGCGTGCTGCCCGGCACCCCCGGCGACCGCGCCGAGACCCCCCGCCCCCTGCTGCACGCCTGGTGGGGGACGCTGGTCGCGTCGGAGGTCCTCTCCCGGTTCGCCTCCGTGCGCTACGACCGGGCGGAGACCGTGGACGACGTCGTCGACGCGCTCGACCTGGTCGCCTCCTGCGACGCGCTGGACATCGTGGCGGCCGTCCTCGCCGTCCTGCTCGTCCGCAGGCTGACGGCGATGCAGGGCGAGCGGGCGGCACTCGGCGCGCTTCCGGTGGCGCAGCCGCTCCGGGCGCACTGAGGCCGGGCCCGGCGGTGCTCCTCGGGTCCCGAGGAGCACCGCCGGCGGAGCTGCCGGCGGTATCCAGCCAGGGCCAGTGACGCTTTTCGGCCATTCGGCGCTGAATGCGATAACAGGAAGCGCTGCGCCCCCCTGCGCCCCGGCACGGGAGGGGCGGACAGGAGACGCCGATGAGCCTGCTCGAACTGATCGCCGCCGCCGACGAGCGCGGGCTCGCCGCCAGTGCGGCCGCCTGCCTCGAACGCTGTCTGCCCCAGCCCGCACCGGGCACCGACCCCGACCCGCTGCGCCCGCTCTGGGCCGGCTGCGCCGACCCCCGCCTCTGGCCCGCCCGGCTGGCGGAGGCCCGCACGGCCTTGGACGCCCTTCCGGACCCCGGCGGCCCCGTCCCGCGCATCCGGGAGCTCCTCGCCGCGGCCCCCGCCACCCGGACGGGCGAGGAGCTGCGCGCCTGGGCGGACGCCTGCTCACTGCTGGCCCTCGACGTCCACCTCGGCCACGACGCGCCGAGGCCCGGCGCGCCGGACCCGGTGGCCCGCTGCCGCACGGGCGGCCCGGCCGGAGCGGGGCCCCTGCTGGCCGGCGAGGCCGCGCGCCAGACCCTGATCCTTCGGATGCTCGCCGACATCGACGGCTCCGCCCCCGCCGGAGCCGGGCTGCGCCAGGTCCTTGACGTCTCGACGGAGGGCCAGCGGGTCCTGCGCGCGGCGGTGTCACGACGGGCGCGCGTACGGGGGTGAGGGGGCGGCCCGGGCCGCCCCGCCCCCGTCGTTACCATGCTCCGTGACCGAATCCCTGACCGATTCCACCGACGCGGCCGGTGAGCCCGTGCCGCGGAGGCGGATATTCGCCGACCTGACCCCGCTGCGCACCTCGCCCGACTACCGGCGGCTCTGGTTCGGGAACACCGTGTCCTGGGTGGGGCAGGGGATGACGTCCCTGGCCGTTTCCCTCCAGGTGTACGACCTCACCGGCTCGGCGTTCTCCGTGGGACTCATCGGGGCCTGTTCGCTGGTGCCGCTCGTGGTGTTCGGGCTGTACGGCGGCGCCGTCGCGGACACCGTGGACCGGCGGAAGCTGGGGCTGGCCAGCGCCTTCGGCTCGTTCCTGCTGTCGGTGGCGCTCGTCGGGACCAGCGTGGCGGGCGTGCGGCAGGTGGGGGTGCTGTACGGCGTCGTCGCGCTCCAGGCCGTCTGCTTCGCGCTCAACTCGCCGGCCCGCAGCTCGATGATCGCCCGGTTGCTGCCGGCCGAGCAGCTGCCCGCCGCCAACGCGCTGAACTCCATGACCAGCACCACCGGCACGCTCGTCGGGCCGATGCTCGGCGGGCTCATCGTCGGCTGGTGGGGCTATCGCGCCGCGTACGGGGTCGACGCCGTCACCTTCACCGCCGCCCTGTACGCGATGTGGCGGCTCCCCTCGATGCTGCCGGAGCGCGGGGAGGACACGGCAGGCGCGAAACGGGCCTCCGTCCTGGACGGCCTGCGGTTCCTCGGGACCCGGCCCAACCTGCGGATGACCTTCCTCACCGACCTGTGCGCCATGGTGCTGGCCCAGCCCCGCGCGCTCTTCCCCGTCGTCGCCGTCCTCTGGTACGGAGGGGACGCCAGGACCACCGGGCTCCTCGTCGCCGCCCCCGCGCTCGGGGCGCTGCTCGGTGGCGTGTTCTCCGGATGGCTCGGGACGATCCGGCGGCACGGGCTCGCGGTGATGGTCGCCGTCGGATGCTGGGGCGCGGCCGTCGCCGTCTTCGGCCTGACGCGGCAGCTCTGGCTCGGACTCCTGTTCCTGGCCCTCGCCGGGGCCGCCGACACCATCTCCATGGTCTTCCGCAACACCATGCTCCAGGCCGCGGTCCCGGACGAGCTGCGCGGGCGGCTCCAGGGGGTCTTCATCGTGGTGGTGGCCGGCGGGCCCCGGCTCGGCGACTTCCTGGCCGGCTCCGCCGCCGATCTGACGTCCCCCGGGCTCGCCGTGACCGGGGGAGGCGTCGCCTGCCTCGGTGCCGTGACGCTGCTCGCCCTGCGGTGGCCCGGCTTCGCACGCTACGACGCCCGCGACCCCGAGGCGTGACCCAGCCCTTGCGCGAACCGGCCCCGGTCGGCCGACGAGGACGACCGGGGCCGCTGCCCCCGGCCGGGCTCAGCCGAAACAGCCATCTGACCCGCAACTCCACTGCCCGGGCGGGCTGTTCACACACGCATGGACGTCAGCCGCTGGTGGGCGTGCGAGCGCAGATCGCGGCGCCCGGGACGTGCCCGACCCGATGGGCTAGGACGACGCTGCGGACAGGATCACGTCCACGAGCCTTTCCGCAGCGTCCGGGCGGCCGTGTGCCCGGGCCGCGGCCGCCATCGTGGCTCGGCGCTCCGGATCGCTGAGAAGTGGACCGACCGCCTCGCGCAGGTGGCCGCCGGTGACGTCGCCGAGGAGAGCGACCGCGGCACCGGACTCCTCCAGGTGACGGGCGTTGTGGGCCTGCTCGTTCCCGGCCGCCGTAGCCAGTGGGATGAACACCGCGGGCTTGCCCAGGGCGGTCAGCTCGGCCAGGGTGCCCGCGCCGCTGCGCGAGATGACCAGATCGGCCAGGGCCAGGACGTCCGGCAGCTCCGGTCCGACGAACGGGGTGAGGTGATACCGGGCGGCTAGGGCGGCGGGCAGCCCTGCGGCGTGGGCGGACAGCGCCTCCTGGTGGGCCGGGCCGCACTGGTGCACCACATTGGCGCGTTCCAGCAGCCACAGCAGTTCGCCGCCGACCACGTCGTTGATCTGCTGTGAGCCCTGCGCGCCTCCGGTCACGTACACGGTCGGAAGGCGCCGGTCGAAGCCGTGGAGGCCGAGGGCGGTAACCGCTTTGTCCGGGTGCCCGGTCAGAACCTCAGGTCGTACGGGGTTGCCGGTGACCACGGCCACCGACCGCACGCTTTCCGGCAGGAGCGGCACGGTCGACTCCGAGGACACGGCGACCCGTGCGGCGCAACCGGCCAGCTTCCGGTTGGCGAGCCCCAGGCGGACGGTCTGCTCGTGCAGGACCAGCGGCACCCGGCACATCCTGGCGGCGAGCCCGGCCGGCACGGCGACGTAACCCCCCGTAGCGAGCACGACGTCCGGCCGGAAGGCGGAGACGGCGCTGCGCGCCTGAGCGACCCCGAGCGGCACGCGCGCCATGTCCCGGACGTTGGCCGGCGACACCATCTTCAGCGGGTTCGAGGAGCGTCGGATCTTCCCTGTGGCCACGGTGGTGAACGGGATGCCCTCAGCGCTTGTGACCCGAGCTTCCAAGCCCTCCGTCGTTCCGATCCACAGGACGTCGAGCGTGCGGTCGAAAGCAGCCAGGCGTGCCTGCAAGGTGCGGATCGCGGTGAGAGCGGGGTAGGTGTGACCGCCGGTGCCGCCTCCCGTCACGATCAGGCGGAAGACGGGCGTCTCTTGGGGCGCGATGTTCACGCTGGGCACTCTAATGGTTGCTGTGCGGTGATCATTCGCGCTGATCTCGGTCACGGGGGCGGCCGGGATGTGCCTTTGTACGCGCTCTTCGCGTCGGTGGCCTCCGAGCGCCGAGTGGAGGCGCCGGGAGTTTGTCCTGAGCCACACGGCGTGTGCGCCAAGGCTGTTGGTCACGGGGCATCCAGCGCTCAAGAACGCGCCCACCCGGACGAATGCGCCGGCCAGTTGCTCACGCCGTTGGTTGCGGAGAGGTCATGCGGCCCGCGAAGCGCCTGGCCAGAGGGGCTAGTTGGTGGAACGACGACCGGGGCCGCCACCCCCCACAGGAGAGGCCCCGGTCGTCTTCCGCGGGGCCGCAGGACGACCCCGTACTCATCTCAGCGCCGTGGGTGCGTTTTCTGTCACACCAGGGGCAGGAGGCGGAATGTTGCGGGTTGTACAAGTCATGGACGCGGCGCCCGCGAAGGACGTAGCGTGCTGAGTCGCGCAGGGTGGCGCGGCAGTGGTGACCAGCTGCGATTCAGACGGCAGGGCAGGGTTGAGGGAGTGCTGGGGGACGACGCGGGGCTTACTGCCGCGGTGCTCGCGGCACAGCACGGGGACGAGGACGCCTTCCGTACTGTGTACCGCGCTGTGCAGCCGCGGCTGCTGGGCTACATAAGGACACTGGTGGGGGAGCCGGACGCCGAGGACGTGGCGTCCGAGTCGTGGCTGCAGATAGCCCGGGACCTCGACCGTTTCAGCGGGGACGCCGACCGCTTCCGGGGCTGGGCGGCGCGGATAGCCCGCAACCGGGCCCTGGACCATCTCCGGATGCGCGGCAGGCGTCCCGCCATCGGCGGCGACGAGACGGAGCTGTCCGAGAAGCCGGCCGTTTCCGACACCGCCGACGAGGCGATCGAGTCCCTGGCGACCGGCCGCACCATGTCGCTCATAGCCCAGCTGCCGCAGGACCAGGCCGAGGCCGTGGTGCTGCGCGTGGTCGTCGGGCTCGACGCGAAGAGCGCGGCGCAGACGCTCGGCAAGCGGCCGGGCGCGGTGCGCACCGCCGCCCACCGGGGTCTGAAGCGGCTCGCCGAACTGCTGCGGGCGGACAGCGCGGAGGGCCCGGTGCGCCCCGATGGCGGAGGCGGGCAGCCCGCCCCGGGTTCGGCGGGCGACCGCGTGCCGCCCGGGGCGTCCCCGGATACCGCCGTGCCGCACCGAGGAGCCACGGACGCCGGCGCCTCACCCGGCTCGGCACCGGAGACCGCCGTGCCGCGCGGCGCGTCCCCCGACGCCGCCGTCTCGCGTACCGCCGTGCCGGAAGCAGGGCGTCCGCAGGGCGCGGCGCCCGCCGGGCCGGTCGTTCCGCCCCGGCGTCCGGCCGGTCCCGAGGGCCCGTCGGCCTCTCTCCGGAACAACGTGGCGGACGCGGCGGCCCCTACGGCGGAACTCGGAGCCGTACCCGCGCAACGCCCCTCACGCACCGGCCTGGTGGCTCCCGCCGGTGTGACGCATTCGCGTCTTCGGACGCAGAAGGACATGTGATGGCCGACGAGCAGTACGCATGGCTTGACAAGGAAGCGGCGGAGAAGTTGCTCCGCGGCGAACCGGTCGATCCTGCCGAAGGCCGCCCCTGTCAGGATGCCGAACGCCTCGCGGCCGCCCTCGCCGCCGCAGCCCGCACCGCCCTGCCCGCCACCGGCGAACTGCCCGGCGAGGCCGCCGCGCTGGCCGCCTTCCGCGCCGCCCCGCGCCGGGCCCGGACCGCAGGGGAGCCGGCACCGCACGCCGACGACTCCGGGACCGCGATGCTCGCCCCCGTCCACATAGGCAGGCCCGCCTCCGGCTCGGGGGGTGGCGGCGCGGGTCCGCGCGGCGAGCGCCCGTTCCGCTGGAGCCGTCCCCTGCGCTTCGGCCTCGTCGCCTCTCTGGCGTGCTGTGCGATCGGCGGGGTGGCCGTGGCCGCCGGGACCGGGGTGCTGCCCGGGCCCTTCGGCCGGCACACCCCCTCCCCGGCGACCTCGGTCTCGGCCGCCGCCTCGCCCAAGGAACTGGGCTCAGGTCTCGTACCCGACGACGAGACCTCCGCACCGCCGCCGCCCGGCTCCCCGGACCCCGGCACCCCCACCCCGGACGCCCCGGCCCCCGGCAGCGGCACCGACGAGGACGGCGAGGACTTCGCGCGCCCGGACAGCACCGCGCCCGACAGCGGCCGGAGCGGCAAGGACGAGGGCGGCACGGACGGGACGGGCGGCAGCCGGTCCGGCGGTGGTTCCGGCACCGACGACGACACCCACGCCGGCGGCTCCCCGGACACCGATAAGGGCAACGGCCGCTCCGGCGACGACGACACGTCCGCCGCCTGGTACGCCAAGACCCTGAAGGCATGCCGCGATTACCGCGACGGCACGCTCGACCACGACCGCAGGGCCCGCCTCGAAGACCTGGCCAAGGGCGCGCGCAACCTGGACCGGTTCTGCGACCGGCTGCTCGGCAAGGCGGCCGGGGACGACGACGGCCAGGGGAACACCGAGCAGGGCGGCGACGCCTCGGGCGTGCTCCCGTCGATCCGGTTCACCGAGTCGCCCGGACCCTCGGCGGCGGCCATCGCCCCGGACCCGTCGACGGCGGACTTCGGCACCGCCCGCGCCCCGGAGCCGACCGCCTCCGCGGCCGCCCGCTGACGGCCCCTGCCGCCCGGTGTGACGTTTTCCGGCCTGCGGACGCTGTACAGAATGAGCCGACTGGTCATCGGCAGCGCCCGGAGCCGGGGTTCCCCCCGTACCTGCGGCTCGGCGCACATGGCGCGGGCGGGACACGTTCCCCCGGTCCCGCCCGCGCCCCTCACTTGTAGACGACGACCTTGTCGCCGGTGCGGACCTGCGCGAACAGGGACGCGATCTTCCCCTCGTCGCGGACGTTGACACAGCCGTGCGAGGCGCCGTTGTAGCCGCGGGCCGCGAAGTCCGAGGAGTAGTGCACGGCTTGGCCGCCGCTGAAGAACATCGCGTAGGGCATGGCCGTGTGGTAGATCGTCGAGACGTGGTGCCGCGACTTCCAGTACACGGAGAAGGTGCCCTCACGGGTCGGGGTGTACTGCGAGCCGAACCGTACGTCCATGGACGAGACGACCTTGCCGTCGATCATCCAGGAGAGCGTCCGGCTGTTCTTGCTGATGCAGATCACCCGGCCCGTCAGACACCGCTTGTCCGGCTTGGCGACCGGGAGGGTGGTCGGCGGATTCAGCTCGGCGGCCGTCGGGGTGCGCGTCATGCCGAGCAGCTTCTGCCAGGTGACGGTGTCCGTCTTCCCGGTCCTGGACAGGCCGCGCTTGCCCTGGAACGACTGCACGGCGGTGGCCGTGACGGACCCGTAGTAGCCGGTGGGACTCCGGTCGAAGTGGCCGATCTGGCGCAGCCGGGCTTGCAGTTCGCGCACCTGCTTGCCCTCCGCCCCGCTCGCCATCAGCACCGTGCCCTGCGGATCGGCCGAAGGCGGCGTACTGCTGGGCTTCGGCGGCGCCTTCGCCGGCTCCTTCGTCTTCGTCGCGCTCGCGGACGGGCTCGCCGCGGCCGTTTCGCCGCCGCCCGGCTTCGCGTCCTCGGTGGGTGAGGCGGAACTGCTGCTCGCCGGTGCCGACGGGGCGGTCTGCGCGCCGTCGACGGGTTCCGCCTTGCAGCCGGCGGTCACGGCGGCCAGGGCCATGACGGCCACGGCGGCGGTCGCGGCGCCGGCTCCCCGGCCGCCCCTGCGCACGTGTCCGCGCCCGGTCCTGCTGGTGCTTACCATCCCGACCCCCTGAATCCTTGTGTCCCATGGGACGGGTTCCCGCTCCGCCCGGTTGCCGAATCATTCGGACACGTTCCGGGGGGCGTGTTCCGCTCCGGAACCCTCGGGCAGCGTTGTCGTACCCGCGTGCGACACTCCGTTCCATGCTGGGTGTCACCGACCTTCCGACCTATCTCGCCGGCCTGGTGCTGATCGTTCTGCTGCCGGGGCCGAATTCGCTGTACGTGCTGTCCGTCGCCGCGCGGCGCGGGGTGCGGACCGGGTATGTGGCCGCCGCCGGGGTGTGGACCGGGGACACCGTGCTGATGACGCTGTCCGCGCTGGGCGCCTCCTCGCTGTTGCAGACGACGCCCGTGCTGTTCGCCGTCGTCAAGTACGCCGGTGCCGGCTATCTGACCTGGATGGCCATCGGGATGCTGCGGGCCGCCGTGTCCATGTGGCGCGAGCGGCACCGGCGGGTCGCCGAGATCACGGGGGAGTCGGCGGACGGGGCGCAGGTGCCCGGGGGCATGGAGCGGCCGTACCGGCGGGCGCTGGTGGTCAGCCTGTTCAACCCGAAGGCGATCCTGTTCCTGATCTCGTTCTTCGTGCAGTTCGTCGACCCGGGGTACGCCTACCCGGCGCTCTCCTTCCTGGTGCTGGGCACCCTGCTCCAGATCGCCAGCTTCCTGTACCTGTCGATGCTGATATTCGGCGGCACCCGGCTGTCCGCCGCGTTCCGCCGCCGCAGGCGCCTGTCGGCGGGGGCCACGTCGGCGGCCGGTGTGCTGTTCCTGGGATTCGCCGCGAAGCTGTCGCTCAGCAACGTCTGATCCGGCGGGCTCGGACGCGGCGGGCTCGGACCCGGCAGGCTCGGAGACAGCGGGCTCGGGTCCGGCAGGCTCGGAGCCGGCGGCGGGCTCGGAGCCGGCGGGCTCGGTCCCGGCTCAGCCGGCCGCGAGGCCGAGGCCCAGCGGGGCGAGGTAGCCGGCGAGCCCGGTCGTGTCCCGGCCCGCCCAGCCGATGTAGCCGTCCGGGCGGACCAGGAACAGCCCCGTGCCGTACGGCTCGTAGGCGTCCTCCAGCCGGTGCGTGCGCAGCGCCGGGGTGGCGGGCTCCGGCAGTTGCGCGTCGGTGCCGACCGCCAGCAGGGTGAAGTGCGGGCCCCGGAAGACGTCGAACAGCCGCCGCTCGCCGGCCGGCCCGTCCGGCGCGCGGTCGCCGGCCTCCAGCGCGCCGGCCCGGCCCACCGACAGCGGCCCCTCGCGGTAGCCGAGGCCCAGTTGCTGGGCCGCCGTGCCGCGCTCCTGCCGGCCCCGGTGGATACGGGTGGACAGGCCGAGCATCTCGGCGGCGACCGGGCGGCGCTCCTGCTCGTAGGTGTCGAGCAGGGCGGCGGGCGCCCCGTGGCGCAGCACCTGGCCGAGCTTCCAGCCGAGGTTGTACGCGTCCTGCACGCTGGTGTTGAGCCCCTGGCCGCCTGCGGGGGAGTGGACGTGGGCGGCGTCCCCCGCCAGGAAGACCCGGCCGTCGCGGAAGCGGTCGGCCAGGGCGGCGCGCGGGCGGAAGTCGGATGACCAGCGCACCTCGGTGACGTCCGCCGCGTCCAGGTGCGTGCGCTCGGCGACGACCGCGCGCACCCCCTCCGGGGAGATGTCCGGCTCGCCCTCCTTGAACTGGGCGACCAGCTGGAAGTCCGCCGTGCCGGGCAGCGGGCAGATCGCGAGGTACCCCGCATCGCCGCTCATCATGTGCCAGTTGAGCCGGTCGAGCGCCGCCTCGGCGATCCTCACGTCGGCCACCAGCATGGGCGCCGGGTCCACCGTCTCGCCGGCCATCGCGACGCCCAGCTCCCGGCGCACGGTGGAGCGCCCGCCATCGGCCGCGACCAGGTAGGAGGCGCGGACCGGGCCGGTGCTCAGCCGCGCGGTGACCCCGTTGGCGTCCTGGTCCAGGCCGGTCAGCGCGGTCGAGAACGCCACGTCGCCGCCCAGTTCGCGCAGCCGCGCCAGCAGGATCTCCTGGGTCCGCCACTGCGGCATCAGCCACGGCGCCCCGTACGGCTCGGCGTCCGTGGGCGGCGCGACGCGGAACATGTGGTGCTCGCCCATCCGCCGGCCGTTCTGCCAGGTCATCCCGACCGGCGCGGGGCCGCCGTGCTCGCGGACCGCGTCACCGACCCCGAGGTCGTCCAGGACTTCCCGGGTGCGGGGCTGGATGCCCTTGCCGCGCGAGCCGGGGAAGAGCCCCGGCGCCTGCTCCACGACCAGGGCGCGCACGCCACGGCGGGCCAGGTCGCAGGCCAGGGCGAGACCGCACGGACCGGCGCCGACGACGAGGACCTCGGTCTCTGTCCTGGTCTCGACCCCGGCCGCTGTTTCCTTAACGTTGTTAAGTTCCATGGACCGAGTGTGACCTTAACGCTGTTAAGTTGTCAAGGCGGGGCTGTTAACTTGGCACCGTGGGTACGACGAAGATCGACCGGTCCCGGGTGGCCGACACGGCGCTGCGGCTGCTGAACGAGGTGGGCCTCGACGGCCTCAGCCTGCGCGCCATCGCCAAGGAGCTGGACGTCAAGGCGCCCGCGCTCTACTGGCACTTCAAGGACAAGCAGGCGCTGCTCGACGAGATGGCCACCGTGATGTACCGGCGGATGCTCGACGACGACCTGCCCGGCCCGCCCCCGGACAGCTGGCAGGACCAGCTCTTCGCCTACAACAGCGCACTGCGCCGGACGCTGCTGCGCTACCGCGACGGGGCCAAGGTCTACGGCGGCGCGCAGTTCACCGGCACCGATCACGCCGACGGCCTCGAAACCCACCTGCGGACCATGCTCGACGCGGGCTTCGAGCTGCGGCAGGCCGCACGGGCGGGCACCACCGCGTACGCGTACACGATGGGCTTCGTCAGCGAGGAACAGGGCGTCCGCCCGATGCCCGACGAGGGGCAGCGCGAGGGCTTCGACGTCGGCGAACGCGCCGAGCGGCTGGCGCGCTACCCGCTGGCAGCGGCGGCCGGCCCCGAGATCTTCGCCCACTTCGACGAGCGCTTCGAGGACGGCCTGCGGCTGATCGTCGCGGGCATCGAGGCCCGGTACGGCGTGCGCTGAGGCGGGGTTTCCCGCCCGCAGGCGCCTCGCCTTCGGGGGCGCGTCCGGCGTGCGCCGTCGCGCCGCGTCGTGCCTTGCCGCGCCGCGTCGCGCCTTGCCGCGCCGCGTCGCGCCTTGCCGC
>NZ_SSBI01000063.1 GCF_004795015.1 Streptomyces sp. A1277
GGCGCCGGCCGGCCGGGGCGGCGCCCCCGGTCAGCCGGGCTCAGTCGAGGGCGCCCGCCAGGTCGCGGAGCCGGCGGCCCTGCGCGGCCCGTTCGGCGGCGCGCTGCTCCTCGTACGTACGCGAGAGGGCGCCGCCCAGCAGGGCCTTGGTCTCGATGACCGCGTCGCGCGGAGCGGCCAGCAGGGCGCCGGCCAGGTCGCGCGCGGCGCCTTCGAGCTCGGCGGCGGGCACGACGAGGTTGGCGAGGCCGGTGCGCTCGGCCTCGGCGGCGTGGACGTAGCGGCCGGTGGCGCAGATCTCGAGCGCGCGCGCGTAGCCCACGAGGTGGACGAGGGGGTGCGTGCCGGTGAGGTCGGGCACCAGTCCGAGGCTGGTCTCGCGCATGGCGAACTGCACGTCCTCGGCGACGATGCGCAGGTCGCAGGCGAGGGCGAGCTGGAAACCCGCGCCTATGGCGTGGCCCTGGACGGCCGCGATCGACACGATGTCGTTGCGGCGCCACCAGGTGAACGCCTCCTGGTATTCGGCGATCAGCGCGTCGAGCTCGGCCTCCGGGCCGCGCCCCATGTCGAGGAAGGACGGCTCGCCGTCGAATCCCTCGGGGGTGAACGCCTGGCGGTCGAGTCCGGCGGAGAACGACACGCCTTCGCCGCGCAGCACGACGACCCGCACGCTGCCGGGCAGGGCCCGTCCGGCCTCGGTCAACGCCCGCCACAGAGCGGGGGACTGAGCGTTGCGCTTGGCCGGATTGGTGAGGGTCACCGTGGCGATCGCGTCGTCGATGGTGAGTCGTACGCCGTCCTTGTCGAGCACGGAGTCGAGCGAGGTCATGGGGAGCCTCCGGATCGGGTGCAGTCAGCACATGGAGCTAAGTGACTGAACAGTAACCACCCGATCGACCACACGATCGACCGGGTGTACGCACCCGGAACCGGTGACCCCCGGGGCAGTCCTGCGACGTGCCCCGGTCGCGACCGGCCGTCAGGCCGTCGCGGCCTTCTTGCCTCGTGTGGCGCCGCCGCGTCCGCGCAGCGTCACTCCGGATTCACTGAGCATCCGGTGGACGAATCCGTAGGAGCGGCCCGTTTCCTCGGCCAGCGCCCGGATGCTCGCACCGGAGTCGTACTTCTTCTTCAGGTCTGCCGCGAGCTTGTCGCGCGCGGCGCCGGTCACCCGGCTGCCCTTCTTCAGAGTCTCGGCCACCCGTGCCTCCTCATGGGAAGTGCGCTCTGGACTCTCATGATCACCCCTCGGGCGCTTCCTGGCCACCCATTCGGCAAGGTCTCTGCGACCGGATTCGCGCCCCGGGAGTGCGCCGAAGCGACCGGAATCCCGAATTCCGCCGCGTCCAAGGAGGCGGCCGGCGGGCCGCCCCGGAGGAACGTCCAGGTCAGAGCCCGCAAGGAAAGGGCGGCCGAAATGACTGCGCCCGGCAGCCATCTGCCGGGCGCCGCGCCGAGGTACGAGACGTACTCACGCAGATGATGGATCACCTGTAGGCCGAATGATCCAGTGCGGGGGGATCAGGCCAGGGCGACCAGGTCCCGGTAGTCCGCGCCCCAGAGGTCCTCGACCCCGTCCGGGAGCAGGATGATGCGCTCGGGCTGGAGGGCCTCGACCGCGCCCTCGTCGTGGGTGACGAGGACGACGGCGCCCTGGTACGTGCGCAGCGCGCCGAGGATCTCCTCGCGGCTGGCCGGGTCGAGGTTGTTGGTGGGCTCGTCCAGCAGGAGCACGTTGGCGGAGGAGACCACCAGTGTCGCCAGGGCCAGCCGGGTCTTCTCCCCGCCGGAGAGCACCCCTGCGGGCTTGTCCACGTCGTCCCCGGAGAAGAGGAACGAGCCCAGCGTCTTGCGGACCGCGACCAGGTCGAGGTCGGGCGCGGCGGAGCGCATGTTCTCCAGGACCGTGCGGTCCGGGTCCAGGGTCTCGTGCTCCTGGGCGTAGTAGCCGAGCTTGAGCCCGTGGCCCTGGATGATCCGGCCGGTGTCGGGCTGCTCGGCGCCGCCGAGCAGCCGGAGCAGGGTCGTCTTGCCGGCGCCGTTGAGGCCGAGGATGACGACGCGGGAGCCCTTGTCGATCGCGAGGTCGACGTCGGTGAAGATCTCCAGCGACCCGTAGGACTTGGACAGGCCCTCCGCCATCAGGGGCGTCTTGCCGCACGGCGAGGGGTCGGGGAAGCGCAGCTTGGCGACCTTGTCGGCGACCCGGACGTTCTCCAGACCGGACAGCAGCCGGTCGGCGCGCTTGGCCATGTTCTGCGCGGCCACGGTCTTGGTGGCCTTGGCGCGCATCTTGTCGGCCTGCGCGTTGAGGGTCGCGGCCTTCTTCTCGGCGTTCTGCCGCTCGCGCTTGCGGCGCTTCTCGTCGGCCTCGCGCTGCTGCTGGTAGAGCTTCCAGCCCATGTTGTATACGTCGATCTGGGAGCGGTTGGCGTCGAGGTAGAAGACCTTGTTGACGACCGTCTCGACCAGTTCGACGTCGTGGGAGATCACGACGAAGCCGCCGCGGTAGTTCCTGAGGTAGTCGCGCAGCCAGACGATGGAGTCCGCGTCGAGGTGGTTGGTGGGCTCGTCCAGGAGCAGCGTGTCGGCGTCCGAGAAGAGGATGCGGGCCAGTTCCACGCGGCGGCGCTGACCGCCGGAGAGGGTGTGCAGCGGCTGGCCGAGCACCCGGTCGGGCAGGCTGAGCGCGGCGGCGATGGTGGCGGCCTCGGCCTCGGCGGCGTACCCGCCCTTGGTGAGGAACTCCGTCTCCAGGCGCTCGTACTTCTTCATCGCCTTCTCGCGGGTGGCGCCCTTGCCGTTCGCCATCCGGTCCTCGTTCTCCCGCATCTTGCGCAGGATCTCGTCGAGGCCGCGGGCGGACAGGACGCGGTCCCTGGCCAGCACGTCGAGGTCGCCGGTGCGCGGGTCCTGCGGGAGGTAGCCGACCTCGCCGGAGCGGCTGATGGTGCCGGCGGCGGGCGTGCCCTCGCCCGCGAGGCACTTGGTGAGGGTGGTCTTTCCCGCCCCGTTGCGGCCGACGAGGCCGATGCGGTCGCCCTTGGCGATGCGGAAGGTGGCGGATTCGATGAGCAGGCGGGCGCCGGCGCGCAGCTCGATGCCGGAAGCGGTGATCACGGGAAGAACTCCAGGGCGGATTGGACGGCGGAAAAACGGCTGGCGGTTACGACTCGACGCCGTTACTCACGCACACGCACAAGGAGAATTGCCATGGGGACCAGTCTACTGGCGGTGTCCACCGACTTTTCCGCGTGCTCCGCGCGGCGCCACTCTCTCCCCGGACACGGGCATGCCGGTACGGATGACCGGATACTCGGCGAAGGGAGCAAGTGGTAACCGTTCGTAGCGGAGGGTGGTGCGATGCAGTTCGACGACGACGCCGATCTGGACACGTCCGAGGTCAGGGATGTGCGAGGCAGCCGCGTCCCGGGCGGCCGGGCCACCGTGGGCGGCGGCATCGCCGGGGTCATCGCGCTGATCCTGGGGCTGCTCTTCGGGGTCGGCCCGGATCAGCTCGGCCTCTCCTCGGGCGACCCGGCCCCGGACGCCACCGCGTCGTCGGCGGCGCAGGTCGCGCGGGAGTGCCGGACCGGGCGGGACGCCAACACCAAGGACGACTGCCGGATCGTCGCGGTGGTCAACAGCGTGCAGGACTACTGGGACCAGGAGTTCACCCGCCGCGACGCGCAGTACGCCACCGCCCGCACGGTCCTGTTCACCGACCGGATCAGCACGGCCTGCGGCTCGGCGACCTCGGCGGTGGGGCCCTTCTACTGCCCCGGCGACCGGCAGGTCTACCTCGACCTGGGGTTCTTCGACGAGCTGCGGACGAAGTTCGGGTCGAGCGGCGGCCCGTTCGCCCAGGCGTACGTCGTCGCGCACGAATACGGACACCATGTGCAGAACCAGATGGGGACGCTGGGCCGCACCCAGGACGGGCGGACCGGCGAGAACAGCAACGCGGTGAAGGCCGAACTGCAGGCGGACTGCTACGCCGGGGTCTGGGCCAACCACGCGACGACCACGCCCGACGAGTCGACCGGGCGGCCGCTGATCACCGAGGTCACCCGGGCGGACATCCGCGACGGGCTGGACGCCGCCGCCTCGGTCGGGGACGACCGCATCCAGGAGAAGTTCCAGGGCCGGGTCACCCCCGAGTCCTGGACGCACGGCTCGGCCGCGCAGCGCCAGGAGTGGTTCACCACGGGCTTCGGCAGTGGCGACATGGCCGACTGCGACACCTTCCGCTGACCCGGGCGGCTCCGGGCGCCGACGGGACGTTGTCAGTGGCCGGTGCCAGACTGAGACGCAGATCACAACCGGGGCCCTCCGACTGCCCGGGACGCACGCGTACGGAAAGGGACCGCCGCCCACCGACCAGGACCACGGTTCCCGGGACTACATGGCGCGCGACGCGGAGGGCAACGTCTGGAGGTTCGGGACGTACGCCCCGGGGGCGGCGGGCTGAGGCCGCTCCCGGGCCGGACGGGCGGGCGGCACGGTCAGGCGCCGCCGGTGTGCACCTGGAACGCCGCTTTGCGGACCGCTTTGGCGAGGGCCGGGTCGGGGTGCGCCGCGGCCAGCGCGACCAGGACCTGGACGGTGCGCGGGTGGCCGACTGCCCGCACCTCGTCCAGCAGGGCCGGGACGGTGCCCTGCACGGCCGTGTCGAGGTGGCGCACCAGCAGCCCCGTCTCGCCGTGGTCGGCGACGGCCGCAGCGGTGTCGACCCAGAGCCAGGTGGCCTCCTCGCGGCTGAGGACCTCCTGGGCGTCCTCCGGGTCCGCTCCGTCGTACTCGGCGAGCCAGAGCAGGGCGTAGGGGCGCAGCGACGGCTCGGTGGCGACGGCCCGCACCTCGGGTTCGGCCGGGGCGCCGACGACGCGGAGCGCCTCGAAGGCGAGCCCGCGCAGCAGCGCGTCCTCGCCCCGGGCGACGCCGAGCAGTTCGGCGACGGCGCTGCCGACCGGGCGGGCGGCCAGCCAGGCGCGGTATTCGGCGCGGGCGGGCCCGGGGGTGAGGCGGGCGCAGCCCAGGAGCATGTCGGCGGCGGCCTGCTCGATGTTGCCGGCCGGGCTCTGGGCGGCGACGCAGATCTGCTCCAGCTTGACCCAGACCGCCCAGTTGCCGAGCGGCGTCAAGGTGGCCTGCCCGGCGCCGAGGGTGAGCGCTCCGACTGCGGCCAGCCCTTCCAGGGCCCAGTCCAGCAGGCGGGCGACGAGCTCCGGCGAGTGGGCGGTGGGCGCGGGCTCGGCGGGGGTGGGCAGCGGCTGGGGCCCGTACGGCACCTCGCAGCGCTCCTCGTGGAGTTCCGCGACGCGCTGGCCGAGGAGGTCGAGCAGGGCGGGCACGGTGACCGGTCCCGCCGAGAGCTGGAGCAGCGAGAGGACCTGGGGCACGGCCTCGACGGTCTCGGCGACGGCGGTGGACTCGACGCCCCGGGGTGCAGGGTGAACGAGCGACCAGGCGTCGAAGAGCGCGACCCAGCCGCGGAGCACGGCGGAGTCGTCCCGGTCCCAGGCGCGCAGCCGCCAGCCGGGCCGTGCGGTGTCGCCGTGCAGTTCCACCAGGCCGGCGAGGCGGGCCCGGTCCCAGCCGCAGCGCACCTGCGCCGGGGACAACTCCAGCGCGGCGGCGGCGTGTTCCAGGGCCTGGGCGGCCAGCGGCGGGGTGCCGGGGCCCGCCCCGTCGGCCGCCCAGCGGGCGATCCGTACGGCGTCGGCGAGGGCTTTCCTGGCCTGGCGGGCCAGTTCCGCCCGGGGCGGTGTGCCCTCGGGCGGGCGCGGCGCGGGCCTGGTGCGCCGGGTCGTCACGGCCTTGCGAGCGGTGGCGAGGGGTCGCGGGCGGACAAGTCGCAGCCTGGAGTCGCGCGGGGTACGGGACGTCACGGGGAGCAGTCTTGCCCCTGACGGCCCGAAAGCCCAAACGGAACCCGGCGGGCCGGTGTTCCCGGGGCCGTGCGCCGGCCGGGACCAATCGGCCGAACCGGTGCATCCCCTCACATCAGGGGCGTGAGGAAGCGGCGCAGGGTCTCCTCGTAGTGGGCCGGGTCGGCGTTCCACATCGCCGCATGCGGAGCCCGGTCCACCCGGTGCAGGGAGACCAGGTCGGGGCGGCGGGCGGCGAGCCGGCGGGAGTTCAGCCAGGGGGCCAGCGTGTCGTCGGGGCCGTGGAAGACCAGCGTCGGGGCGTGCAGGGTCGCGGGCAGCGAGGTGTCCAGGAGCCTGGTTCCGTGCAGCCCGGTCTGGCCCTGGGCGGCGCGCACGGCGAGCGGCAGGAGGGCTGAGGGGACGCCCCGGGCGGCGGCGAGGCCGCGCAGCGTCGCGGCCCAGTCCAGTACCGGCGAGTCGAGGACGAGGCCGCAGACGCGGTCCCGGAGCGCGGAGCCGACGCAGGTGTGCAGGGCCATGGAGGCGCCGGTGGACCAGCCGTACAGGACGACCTGCTCGGCGCCGTTGCGGACGGCGAAGCGGAGGGCGGCGTCCAGGTCGCGCCACTCGGACTCGCCGAGGTGGCCGAGCCCGTCCGGGGAGCGGGGGGCGCCGGGGTCGCCGCGGTAGGCGAGGTCGAGCACGGGCAGCTGCTGTCCGTGCAGGAAGCCCATGAGGTTGAGGGGGTGCTCGCGGGTGGCGCCGACGCCGTGCGCGGTGATGACCCAGGTGGGGCGGGGCGCGGGGACGTACCAGGCGGGCAGTCCGCCGAGTTCGCCGGGGATCTCCACCTCGCGGAAGGCGAGGCCGAGCGCGGTCCCCGGGTCGCCGCTGTACACCTGGGGCGTCATGCGGACCTTGTCGCCGGGCGCCAGGATGCCGTGGTCGACGCGCTCCAGCCGGCGTACGACGGTGTCGGCGGCCTGGTGGGCGCGGTCGAGCACGGGTCCGACGACGGCGTGGACGTCCTTGCCGGTCAGCCCGTAGGTGCCGGGGCGCAGCGAGGTGAGCGACCGGGTCAGGGTGACCTGTCCGGCCGCCGTCGCGTGCACGGTGAGTTCGCGGTCGGCGGGCAGGGGGCGTCCGGACGGCGTCCTCAGGGCGAGGTCGCCGGCGAACCGGCCGGCCGCGACCGCTGCCGCACCGGCGCCGATGAGTGTGGAGACGGCCGTTGCCGTCGCGGTAACCGGGCGCACACCACCAGTGTCGGGGCGGACGCGGCGCAACGCCAGTGGGCGGGGCCGTCCGGTGGGCGGACGGGTGCGGCTCAGCCCTGCCCGTACCCCTTCAGGGCCTCCCCCACCTCGTCCAGCTGGTCCGGCGTGAGCAGGGCCGGAGAGCGGCCGGGTACGGAGCTCGCGGTGAGCCAGACCCGGCAGAGCCATTCGAGCTGGGCGGTGCGGTCGTACGCCTCGTCGAGCGTGGCGCCGTGGGTGACCGTGCCGTGGTTGGCGAGCAGGCAGCCGGTGCGGTCGCGCAGGGCGGTGAGCATGTTCTCGGCCAGTTCGGCGGTGCCGTAGCGGGCATAGGGCGCGACGCGGACGGGGCCGCCGATGAGGGCTGCGGCGTAGTGGACGGAGGGGACCTCGGTGACGAGCGTGGAGACGGCGGTGGCGTGCACCGCGTGGGTGTGCACGACGGCCGCCGCCCCGGTGTTCCGGTAGACGGCGAGATGGAGGGGGAGTTCGCTGGTGGGGGCCAGTTCTCCGAGTATCTGGTTGCCTTCCGGATCGACACCGACCGCGTCCTCGGGGCCGAGCCGTTCGTACGGCACTCCGCTGGGGGTGACGAGCACGGTGTCGCCGACCCGTGCGGAGACGTTTCCGGAGGTGCCGACGACCAGCCCCTCGGCCGCCGTCCTGCGGGCCGTGGCGACGACCGCGTCCCAAGCCCGTGCGATCGCATCCCGGTCGCTCATACGAAGATCCTTTCGATGGATGAGCGGCCCGCTCCGGATGGGGTCACCGCAACGCCCTGCTCAGTTCATCTTCCGTTCACTCAAGTTGCCTACGTTCCACGTGCCAATGACGTCGAACGATTGCCTGGGTAAATGGAACACATCACGCTGCTGCTCGCGATAGTGATCGCGACGGCTCTAGTGTTCGATTTCACGAACGGTTTCCACGACACCGCCAACGCGATGGCCACCACCATCTCGACCGGCGCACTCAAACCCAAGACGGCGGTCGCGATGTCCGCCGTTCTCAATCTGGTCGGCGCGTTCCTGTCGGTGGAGGTCGCCAAGACGATCTCCGGCGGGATCGTCAATGAGGACGGCCTCAGAACCGAAGTCATCTTCGCGGCGCTCGTCGGCGCCATCCTGTGGAATCTTCTGACCTGGCTGGTCGGGCTCCCGTCCAGCTCCTCCCACGCACTGTTCGGCGGCCTCATCGGCGCCGCCGTGATGTCCGCCGGCTGGTCGTCGGTGAACGGCGGCACCGTGATCACCAAGGTGCTGCTGCCCGCCGTCGCCGCCCCGATCGTGGCCGGTCTGGCCGCGCTGCTGGCCACCCGGCTGACCTACCGGATCGGCGGGAAGATCCGCAACGACGCCCAGGAGAAGGCGACCGCCAAGGGCTACCGGGCCGGCCAGATCGCCTCGGCCGGGCTCGTCTCGCTCGCCCACGGCACCAACGACGCGCAGAAGACCATGGGCATCATCACGCTGGCCCTGGTCACCGGCGGCGTCCTCTCCCCCGGCTCCAACCCGCCGGTCTGGGTCATCGTCAGCGCCGGCATGGCCATCGCGCTCGGCACCTACCTGGGCGGCTGGCGCATCATCCGCACCATGGGCAGCGGCCTGACCGAGCTGAAGCCGCCGCAGGGCTTCGCCGCCCAGACCAGCGCGGCCACCGTCATCCTGGCCTCCTCGCACCTCGGCTTCTCCCTCTCCACCACCCAGTCCTGCTCCGGCGCCGTGATGGGCGCGGGCCTCGGCCGCAAGGGGGGCGTGGTCCGCTGGTCCACCGCCACCCGGATGTTCGTCGCCTGGGGCCTGACCCTGCCGGCCGCCGGCCTGGTCGGCGCGGGCGCGGAGTTCCTGACGAAACAGGGCACCTGGGGCGTCGTGGTCGTCGCGGCCCTGCTGCTCGCCGGTTCCGCCGTTATCTGGGTGCTCTCGCGCCGCAAGCCCGTCGGCCACGGCGACGTCGCGCCCGGCTCCGGGGACGAGGTCCCGGCCGAGCCCGCGGGCGTCGTCACCACCGCCATCGCGGCCGTCAGCCCGCCGCCCACCGCGGCCGCCCAGGCCCAGGCGCACGAGCTCACCGCCACCATCCCGGCCCCCGCCGCACCCGTCGCCGCCGACCCGCCCCGGCCCGCCACGGTCTGAGCGACCCGGCACTCAGAGATCCCGGTACTCCGGTAAGGACACTCCGCATGAACATCGACTGGGCAGCCCTGGGGACCGTCTTCGGCGTCTCCCTCGTCACCACCGTCGCTCTGGTGGGCCTCTTCACCCTCGGCATCGTCGGCCTCTCCAAGCAGCCGGAACCGGCCGCGCAGGGCGGACCCGCGGGCACCTCGCTCCTGCTGGCGCGCGCCGGTGCGTACGTCTGCTTCGGGCTGTGCGCGGCGGCGGTCGCCTACGGCATCTACCTGATCGTCGCCTGACACCTCCGCCCCTGCGCATCGGGCCGGACGCACCTCGTGCGCGTCCGGCCCGATGTGCGTCTGCGCACACTGCGCCGCCGCAGGTCAACGGCGAGTTGACGGGCGTTCGCGGGGCGTGGTGGACTGCCGGAGCCATTATGGCGACAGCAGAGGAAGCCGGTGCGAATCCGGCGCGGTCCCGCCACTGTCACCGGGGAGCGGTCCCCCACCACCGCACGTCACGGCCCGCGGAAGCGGGCTGGAAGACCGGGGGCACCGCCGATCCGGAAGCCAGGAGACTCTCGTCGCCGTCACGTCGAACCAGGGCGCGGACCCTGAGTGAGGACATATCGCCATGCCCGGCTGCCGTGCGACCGTTCCCCCGCCCCCCTCGCGGGCGGCTGCCCGCACGAAGGTCCTCCGAGGCGTGACGGCCGGCTGAACCGTGCGTGCCGATCGCATCTACGCGTACGGCGCCACCGCCGGACTGATCGGCGATCTGCTGCTCGGTGACCCCCGCAGGGGCCACCCGGTCGCCGCCTTCGGGCGGGCCGCGGCAGGCGTCGAACACCGGCTCTGGCGCGACCACCGGGGCGCCGGCGCCCTGCACACGCTGCTCTGCGCCGGAGGCGCCGCCGGAAGCGCCGCGCTGGCCGCCCGCGCCCTGCGCCGCCACCCCGCCGCGTCCGTCGCCCTGACCGCCGCCGCCGCCTGGTCCGTCGTCGGCGGTACGTCGCTGGGGCGCGAGGCCCGGGCCATCGGCGGGGCCCTCGCCGCGGGCGATGTCGAGCTGGCCCGGGAGCGGCTGCCGCATCTGTGCGGCCGCGACCCGCAGTCCCTGGACGCACCGCAGATCGCCCGCGCCGTCGTGGAGTCCGTCGCCGAGAACACCTCGGACGCCGTGGTCGGCGCCCTGGTGTGGGGGGCGCTGGCCGGCGTCCCCGGGCTCGTCGGCTTCCGGGCCGCCAACACGCTGGACGCGATGGTCGGCCACAAGTCGCCCCGCTACCTGCGCTACGGCTGGGCCTCGGCCCGGCTTGACGACCTCGCGGGCTGGCCGGGCGCCCGGCTGACGGCCCTGCTCGCGGTGGCCGCCGGGGGCCGGCCGCGGGAAGCGGCACGCGCCTGGCGGGCGGACGCGGCGAAGCACCCGAGCCCCAACGCGGGCCCGGTGGAGGCCGCGTTCGCCGGCGCGCTCGGCGTACGGCTCGGCGGCACCCTCGCGTACGGCGGCCGCGTCGAACACCGGCCCGTGCTCAACGGCGGGTCCGGCCGCGCGGTGGAGACCGGGGACATCGAGCGCGCCGTGCGGCTTTCGCGCCGGGTGAGTGTGCTCGCCCTCGGCGTCAGCGTCGCGGCCCGCCTGGGCGCGGGGATCGCCGCCCGGCGCCTCACCCGTACCCCAGGCACGCACATCCCAGGACGGAGACCGATATGAGCGGCGGACTGCTGGTCGCCGGAACCACCTCGGACGCGGGCAAGAGCGTCGTCACCGCCGGCATCTGCCGCTGGCTGGTGCGCCGGGGCGTGAAGGTCGCGCCGTTCAAGGCGCAGAACATGTCGCTGAACTCCTTCGTCACCCGCGAGGGCGCCGAGATCGGCCGCGCCCAGGCGATGCAGGCCCAGGCCGCCCGCGTGGAGCCGACCGCCCTGATGAACCCGGTGCTCCTCAAGCCCGGCGGCGACCGCTCCAGCCAGGTCGTCCTGATGGGGCGCCCGGTCGGCGAGATGAGCGCCCGCGGCTACCACGGCGGACGGCAGGAGAAGCTGCTGTCCACCGTCGTGGACTGCCTGGAGCAGCTCCGGGGCACGTATGACGCGGTGATCTGCGAGGGGGCGGGCAGTCCGGCCGAGATCAACCTGCGGCGCACGGACATCGTGAACATGGGCATCGCCCGGGCGGCGCGCTTCCCGGTCGTGGTCGTCGGCGACATCGACCGGGGCGGGGTCTTCGCCTCGTTCTTCGGGACCACCGCGCTGCTCGCGCCCGAGGACCAGGAGCTGATCGCCGGTTACCTGGTCAACAAGTTCCGCGGCGACGTCTCCCTGCTGGAGCCGGGCCTCGACATGCTGCGCGACCTGACGGGCCGCCCCGCCTACGGGGTGCTGCCCTTCGCGCACGGCCTCGGCATCGACGAGGAGGACGGCCTGCGGGTGTCGCTGCGCGGCACCGTACGCGAGTCGGCCGTCGCCCCGCCGCACGGCGAGGACGTCCTGCGCGTCGCCGTGTGTGCCGTACCCCTGATGTCCAACTTCACCGATGTGGACGCGCTGGCCGCCGAGCCCGGCGTCGTCGTGCGGTTCGTGGACCGGCCCGAGGAGCTGGCCGACGCCGACCTCGTCATCGTGCCCGGCACCCGGGGCACCGTGAAGGCGCTGGCCTGGCTGCGCGAGCGCGGGCTCGCCGACGCGCTGCGGCGGCGAGCCGCCGAAGGCCGCCCGGTGCTCGGCGTCTGCGGCGGCTACCAGATCCTCGGGGAGCACATCGAGGACGAGGTGGAGTCGCGCGCCGGGCAGGTCGACGCGCTCGGACTGCTGCCCGTGCGCGTCCGGTTCGACCGCGAGAAGACCCTCGCCCGGCCGGCCGGCGAGGCGCTGGGCGCGCCGGTCGAGGGGTACGAGATCCACCACGGCGTCGCCGAGGTGCACGGCGGCGAACCGTTCCTCACCGATGGGCGGGGCACGCCGCTGGACGGCTGCCGGTCCGGGGCCGTGTGGGGCACCCACTGGCACGGCTCGCTGGAGAGCGACGCGTTCCGCCGCCGGTTCCTGACCGAGGTCGCCCGGCTCACGGGCCGCCGCTTCGTGCCCGCCCCCGACACCTGCTTCGCCGCGCTGCGCGAGGAACAGCTCGACCGCCTCGGCGACCTGATCGAGGAACACGCCGACACCGACGCGCTGTGGCGGCTCATCGAGTCGGGCGCGCCGGCTGGGCTTCCCTTCATCCCGCCGGGGGCGCCCGCGGCACCCGTCAAGGAGGTCATATGAGTACGCCTTACCCCTTCACCGCCATCGTCGGGCAGGACGACCTGCGGCTCGGGCTGCTGCTCAACGCGGTGAGCCCCGCGGTGGGCGGAGTCCTGGTCCGGGGTGAGAAGGGCACCGCCAAGTCGACCGCCGTGCGCGCGTTGGCCGCGCTGATGCCCCAGGTGCGGGTCGTCCCCGGCTGCCGGTTCTCGTGCGACCCCGCGTCGCCCGATCCGGCGTGTCCGGACGGCCCCCACGAGGACGTCTCCGGCGTGTCGCGGCCGGCGCGGACCGTGGAGCTGCCCGTCGGCGCGTCCGAGGACCGGCTCGTCGGGGCGCTCGACATCGAACGGGCGCTCTCGGAGGGCGTGAAGGCATTCGAACCGGGGCTGCTCGCCGATGCCCACCGCGGAATCCTGTACGTGGACGAGGTCAACCTCCTCCATGACCACCTGGTAGACCTCCTGCTGGACGCGGCCGCCATGGGCGCCTCGTACGTGGAGCGCGAGGGCGTCTCCGTACGGCACGCGGCGCGGTTCCTGCTCGTCGGGACGATGAACCCCGAAGAGGGGGAACTGCGGCCGCAGTTGCTCGACCGCTTCGGGCTGACCGTCGAGGTCGCCGCGTCCCGGGAGACCGACCAGCGGGTGGAGGTGGTGCGGCGGCGCCTCGCGTACGAGGACGACCCGGCCGGCTTCGCCGCCCGATGGGCCGGCGAGGAAGCGGAGTTGCGGGCCCGGATCGTGGCGGCGCGGGCGCTGCTGCCCGAAGTGCGGCTCGGCGACAAGGCGTTGCGGCAGATCGCGGCGACCTGTGCGGCCTTCGAGGTCGACGGGATGCGCGCCGACATCGTGATGGCCCGCACCGCGACGGCGCTGGCCGCGTGGGCCGGCCGCACCGACGTGCTCGCCGAGGACGTCCGGCAGGCGGCCCTGCTCGCGCTCCCCCACCGGCGCCGGCGCAACCCGTTCGACGCGCCGGGGCTCGACGAGGACAAGCTGGACGACACGCTGGAGGAGAACGGCGGCGGGGACGACGATCCGGAGCCGGACGGGCCCGGTGGCGGCGGTGGGGGCGGTGGCGGCGGGCTGCCGCCGCAGGGGAACGGTCCCGACATGCCGCCCCCGCCCGCGGACGGGGCCGACGACACGCCCGGCCGGCCCGACTCCGAGCCGGCCGGGCCCACCCCGTCCGTGCCCGGCCAGGGCGGCGAGCAGCAGCCCGTACGGGCCGGTGAGCCGTTCCGTACGAAGATGCTGAGCGTGCCCGGTCTCGGCGAGGGCGCGGCGGGGCGGCGGTCCCGGGCGCGCACCGAGCACGGGCGGACCACCGGTGCGCGGCGGCCTCAGGGCGCGCTGACCAAGCTGCATCTGGCCGCGACCGTGCAGGCCGCCGCCCCGCACCAGCGGGCCAGGGGCCGGTCCGGGCGGGGCCTGGTGGTGCGACGGGACGATCTGCGGCAGGCGACGCGGGAGGGGCGCGAGGGCAACCTCGTGCTGTTCGTCGTGGACGCGTCCGGGTCGATGGCCGCCCGGCAGCGGATGGGCGCCGTGAAGGGCGCCGTGCTGTCCCTGCTGATGGACGCCTACCAGCGGCGCGACAAGGTCGGGCTGATCACCTTCCGGGGCCGGGACGCCGAGCTGGCGCTCCCGCCGACCTCGTCGGTGGACGCGGCGGCCGCCCGGCTGGAGTCGCTGCCGACCGGCGGGCGGACCCCGGTGGCCGCCGGGCTGCTGAAGGCCCATGACGTGCTGCGGGTGGAACGGCTGCGCGACCCGTCCCGGCGGGCGCTGCTGGTCGTGGTGACGGACGGGCGGGCGACCGGCGGGCCGGACCCGGTGGCGCTGGCCGCGCGGGCCGCCCGGCTGCACGCGGCCGAAGGCACGGCGTCCGTCGTCGTGGACTGCGAGTCGGGGCCGGTGCGGCTCGGGCTCGCGGCGAGCCTCGCGGGCGAGCTGGGCGGCAGCGCCGTCACGCTGGACGAGTTGCGCGCCGAATCGATCGCCGGACTCGTCAAGGACGTCCGGGGCACCGACAGGAGGGCCGCGTAATGCCGAAGGGACAGCCGGAGAGCGTGCCGGACGACGGACTCACCACCCGCCAGCGGCGCAACCGCCCGCTGCTGATGGTGCACACCGGCATCGGCAAGGGGAAGTCGACGGCGGCGTTCGGGCTCGCGCTGCGCGCCTGGAATCAGGGGTGGCCCATCGGGGTCTTCCAGTTCGTGAAGTCGGCGAAGTGGAAGGTCGGCGAGGAGAACGCCCTGAAGGTGCTCGGCGCCAGCGGCGAGGGCGGGTCCGTCGACTGGCACAAGATGGGCGAGGGCTGGTCCTGGGTCCAGCGCGACGACCAGCTGGACAACGAGGCGAAGGCCCGCGAGGGCTGGGAGCAGGTCAAGCGCGACCTGGCCGCCGAGACGTACCGGCTGTACGTGCTTGACGAGTTCGCCTACCCGCTGCACTGGGGCTGGGTGGACACCGACGAGGTCGTCCAGGTGCTGCGCGACCGCCCCGGCACCCAGCACGTGGTGATCACCGGCCGCAACGCGCCCGCCGCGCTGCTCGACGCCGCGGACCTGGTGACGGACATGTCGAAGGTCAAGCACCCCATGGACGCCGGGCAGAAGGGCCAGAGGGGCATCGAGTGGTGAACGTGCCACGCCTGGTCGTCGCCGCGCCCTCGTCCGGCAGCGGCAAGACCACCGTCGCGACGGGGCTGATGGCCGCGTTCGCCGCACGCGGGCTCGCCGTGTCCGGGCACAAGGTGGGCCCCGACTACATCGACCCCGGCTTCCACACGCTGGCGACCGGTCGCCCGGGCCGCAACCTCGACGCGTACATGTGCGGGCCCGACCTGATCGCGCCGCTGTTCGCGCACGGGGCGCAGGGGTGCGGGCTCGCGATCGTCGAGGGCGTGATGGGCCTGTACGACGGGGCGTCGGGGCTGGGCGAGCTGGCCTCGACCGCGCACGTGGCGAAGCTGCTGAGGGCGCCGGTGGTGCTGGTCGTGGACGCGTCCTCGCAGTCCCGGTCGGTGGCGGCCCTGGTGCACGGCTTCGCCTCGTGGGACACGGGGGTGCGGATCGGCGGGGTGATCCTCAACAAGGTCGGCTCCGACCGGCACGAGGCGCTGCTGCGGGAGGCGCTGGAGGAGTCCGGGGTGCCGGTGCTGGGCGCGCTGCGGCGGGCCGAGGGGGTGTCGGTGCCGTCGCGGCACCTGGGGCTCGTGCCGGTGGCGGAGCGGCGGGCCGATGCGGTGGCCGCTGTCGCGGCCATGGCGGGGCAGGTGTCCGCGGGGTGCGATCTGGAGGGGTTGCTGGCGTTGGCGCGGTCCGCGCCGCCGTTGGGGGGTGCGGTGTGGGATGCGGGGGGTGCGGTGGCCGGTGCTGTGGGGGGCGCCTTCGGCGGGGGTGTTCCCCTGCCCGCCCCTTCCCGTAACCGGGGCTCCGCCCCGGGCCCCGCTCCTCAAACGCCGGAGGGGCTGCAAGGGGCGGCTCCGGAGGGACTGAGAGGGGCGCAGGGGCTGCAAGGGGCAGCCCCGGAGGGGGTGGAAGGAGCGCAGGGGCTGCAAGGGGCGACCTCGGACGGGGTGGAAGGGGCGCAGGGGCTGCAAGGGACGGCTCCCGAGGGGCTGGGAGACAGGGTTGAGGCGCCTGTTGTTGCCGTTGCCGGTGGGGCCGCGTTCACGTTTTCGTATGCGGAGAACACCGAGCTGCTCGCCGCCGCCGGGGCCGAGGTCGTGACCTTCGATCCGCTGCGGGACGAGCGGTTGCCCGAGGGGACTCGGGGGCTGGTGATCGGGGGCGGGTTCCCGGAGGTGTACGCGCCTGAACTGTCGGCCAACGAGCCGTTGCGCAAGGCCGTGGCGGAACTGGCGGAGTCGGGGGCCCCGGTCGCCGCCGAATGTGCGGGCCTGCTGTATCTGGCGCGGTCGCTGGACGGGCTGCCGATGTGCGGGGTGCTGGACGCCGAGGCGCGGATGTCGAAGAGGCTGACGCTCGGTTACCGGGACGCCGTGGCGCTCGTGGACAACGTGCTGGCACCGGCCGGGGCGCGGATGCGGGGGCACGAGTTCCACCGTTCCGTGCTGGAGCCGGGCGCGGGTGACGAGCCGGCCTGGGGCATGCACCGGCCCGAGCGGCGCGTGGAGGGGTTCGTCCGGCGGGGGGTGCACGCGAGCTACCTGCACACCCACTGGGCCTCGGCGCCCGGCGCGGCCCTGCGGTTCGTCGAGCGGTGCCGGGGGTGAGCGGGTCACTGGGCGAGGCCCACCACCAGCCAGATGAAGCCGACCCCGGCCACCGTGCACAACAGGGTGGAGCGGGCCGGGTGGTCGTGGTGCGCCTCGGGCAGGATCTCGGCGGCGGCGAGGTAGAGCAGGGCGCCGCCGAAGAAACCGAGATAGCAGCCGAGGAGTTCCTCCGGAAGGGTGAACAGGAGCGTCGTCGCCGCCCCGACGACGGGCGCCGCCGCGTCCGCGTACAGCATCGTCAGGGCCCTGCGGCGGGCGTTCCCGTACAGGCTGGTGATCGTGTACGTGTTGAAGCCGTCGGCGAAGTCGTGCGTGATCACGGCGAGGGCGACGGCCGCCCCCATGCCGCCGCCGACCTGGAAGGCCGCGCCGAGCGCCACCCCGTCCATCAGGCTGTGGCCGACCATCGCGGCCGCCGCCGTCAGCCCGACCTGCGGGACGCGCTGCTCGGCCGCGCCGTGTGCCGCCTGGCGCACCGCGAGCAGCCGCTCCACCAGGTGGGCGACGAGGAAGCCCGCCACGAACAGCAGCAGGGCCGCCGGTACGCCGAAGACGAGGCCGCCCGCGGCCTCCACCGCCTCCGGCAGCAGATCCAGGCCGACCACGCCGAGCATCAGCCCGCCCGCCAGACCCAGGACCAGGTGGCGGCGGTCGCTGACGCGCTGGGCGACCCAGCCGCCGGCCAGGGTCATCAGGAACGCGCCGAGCGCGACGAACACCGCCATGCGCTCTTGCTAGCCGATGCACCCCGGTCCCCGCATCTCAGCCGCCCGCCCGGGCCCGGCCCTGAGCCCGTCACCGAAGGCCCGGCGCCCGGCCCTGAGCCCGTCGCCGAAGGTGTGGTGCCCGGCCGTCTGGTCGTCGGCGTCGGCGCGTCCCGGGGCGTGCCCGAGGACGAGGTGACCGGGCTGGTCCTGGAGGCCCTGCGCACGGCGGGGCTCTCGCCGCGCGAGGTCGTGGAGTTGGTGACCGCCGACGCGAAGGCCGGGGAGCCTGGGCTCGTGGCCGCCGCCGCCCGGCTCGGGGTGCCGCTGCGCACCTACCCGGCCGAGGTGCTGGCCCGGATGGAGGTGCCGCACCCCTCCGGGGCGCCGCTCTCCGCCGTCGGCACGGCCTCGGTGGCCGAGGCGGCGGCGCTCGCCGGAGGCGGGCAACTCCTCGTCCCCAAACGCAAGTCCCGGCCCGGCGGCGGGCGGCCGTCCATGGCCACCTGCGCGGTCGTGCGCCGGCCGGTCCGGACCGTTGCGTGAAACCCGGTGCGGGGCGCATAGTCATCCTGCCGGACTTGACCCCCGACGACGGCCACCACCCCCACACCCACCCCCCATGGCGGTCATGCACACTCCCACTGAGAGTCCCGACGCGACAGGCGCGGGCGCGCACGATCTGCGTCACCACGGCGACGCGGAAGTACGGGGACAGGACCGGGATCTGACCGATCTCGCCGTCAACGTACGAGCCGGCACCCCACCGGCCTGGCTGAAGGAGCGGATCGCCGCTTCGCTGGACACGCTCGCCGCGTATCCGGACGGGCGCCAGGCGCGCGCGGCGGTCGCCGCGCGGCACGGACTGCCGCCGGAACGCGTCCTGTTGACGGCCGGCGCGGCGGAGGCGTTCGTACTGATCGCGCGGGCCCTGCCGACCCGCCGGCCGTATGTGGTGCACCCTCAGTTCACCGAGCCGGAGGCGGCGCTGCGCGCGGCCGGGCACGACGTGGGGCGGGTGCTGCTGCGCGCCGAGGACAGCTTCCGGCTTGACCCGGCCGACGTACCCGCCGACGCGGACCTGGTCGTCGTCGGCAACCCGACCAACCCGACCTCCGTGCTGCATCCCGCCGCCGTGCTGGAGCGGCTGGCCCGCCCCGGACGGACCCTGGTGGTCGACGAGGCGTTCATGGACGCGGTCCCTGGCGAGCGCGAGGCGCTGTGCGGGCGTACGGACATCCCGGGGCTCATCGTCCTGCGCAGCCTCACCAAGACGTGGGGTCTTGCGGGGCTGCGGATCGGGTACGTGGCGGCCGCGGCGGAGACCGTCCGCACGCTGGAGGAGGCGCAGCCGCTGTGGCCGGTCTCGTCCCCGGCGCTGGCGGCGGCGGAGGCGTGTGTGGAGCCCCGGGCGCTGGCGGAGGCGGCCGCCGCGGCGGACCGGATCGCGGTGGACCGGGCCCATCTGGTCGCCGGGCTGCGGGAGTTCTCCGAGGTACGGGTGGTGGAGCCGGCCGCGGGGCCGTTCGTCCTGGTCCGCCTCGAAGGGGCCGCGGAGATACGGGAGCGGCTGCGGATGCGGGGCTTCGCGGCCCGGCGCGGCGATACGTTTCCGGGGCTCGGGGACGGCTGGCTGCGGCTGGCCGTGCGCGACCGTACGACGACCAACCGCTTCCTCCAGGCGCTCGACCTGGCCCTCCAGGCACTGACGGTGGTCGGGCGGTAGCCGCCTGCTCCATTTGGTGAGCGGTGCTCTGTGTGTGGGCGGCGGTTACGCGGTGAGCGGTGCCCCGCGTGCGGTTATGCGGTGAGCGGTGCTCTGGTTGTGGGCGGGCGGTTGTGCGGTGAGCAGTGCTCTACCAGGCGAGCACTGGATCGGTTCGTGAGCGGCGCTCCGCACGTAGAGCACCCAGCCTTTCCGTGAGCGGCGCTCTGGAACCGGAACGCCGCCCGCGCCCCCGCGCCCCCGCGCCCCCGCGCCCCCGCGCCCCCGCGCGGCCGGATGCGGGGCGCCGCACACCGCACCGATCGGTGAGCGGCGCTCCGCGTCCGGAGCACCGCTCACCGATCCCCTCCCCCTCGGGCGCGTCAGCCCCGGGCGCGTCAGCCCCGGGCGCGTCAGCCCCGGGCGCGTCAGCCCCGGGCGCGGCGCCTCGTCACGACCATCGCGCCTGCGCCGGCCGCCAGCAGCAGGGCCGCGCCGCCCGCGATGTACGGGGTGTTGGAGCTACTGCCCGTCTCGGCGAGGTCCGCGCCGGCGGCGGGCGCCTGGTCCGTGCCGGTCTGGGTCTTCACGTCGCCGCCGCCGTCGCCCCCGGTGTCACCGGCCGTGTCCCCACCCCCCGTGGAGCCGCCGTTGCCGGAGTCGCCGCCACCGGTCGCCCCGCCGTCGCCGGAGCCGCCATCGGTCGAACCGCCCCCGGTGGAACCGCCGTTGTCGCCGCCCCCGTTCTCGTTGCCCCCGTTGTCACCGCCCCCGTTCTCGTTGCCCCCGTTGTCGCCGCCCCCGTCGTGGCCGTCGCCCGGCTTCGGGGTCTCGCAGGTCGCTTCGGCGAGCGTGACCTCGCCCTGGACCTCCGCGACGTTCAGGTTGAGCGGGTTGACCGAGACCTTCAGCTGGAGCGCCACCGCCGCGGCCGTGCGCGAGGTGGTCTCCGTCTTCGACAGGTCGAGGGTCACCTCGCCCACGTCCGGCACCGCGACCCGCGTGGTGCCGCCTGCCGTGAGCGTGACGCGCTTGCCGAGCACCGTCACATGTCCGAGCACGTTGGACTCGGCGACCGGCTTGCGGCCCGCCTCGCACACCGCCCTGGAGGTGACCTTCTCCACCTCGATCAGCGACAGCGGGGCGAGACCGGGCAGGTGGACCCGCGCCTTCGCCAGGTTGCTGTAGCCCTCCGCGCGGTGCTTGGTGACGGTCGCCTTCGCGGTGGCCACATCGGCCCGCAGGACGTTGAACGGCTTGCCGTGGTCCACGCCGTCGAGCCGCGCACTGAGCGCGGTCTGCTCGGCGCTCCGCGGCGCCTGGACCGCGTTGAGCGAGGTCTTCAGCGGCACGTCGACCGTCTTGTTCAGGAGCGAGACGTCGAGCGTGGTGCGGAGCACGACCGCGCTCGCCTTCCCGTCGCCGCCGGCCGTGGCGGTCGTCGCGGTGGCGGCGTGGGCCGGGACGGTGACCAGGAGGGCGACGGGAGCCGCGGCGACCGCCAGGGCGGCGAGGCGGAAGGTGTTGCTGTTCAAGATGGTGGAACCCCCACAAGAGACATGGAGCCACCGGCGCCGTCCAATGGGGGACATCGCTGGCACCGGTGACCTCGACTCCGTGAATCTTTACGCACAGAGGGTGAACTGGCGGACACCTGAGGCCAGTTCACTCCAAAGGGGGGTTTCCGCGCCTGTATTCGATTATTCCGGCACGTGCGTTCCTCGCGTTCACCCGTTTCACTGAGCTTCACGACGTTTCGGGGCGCGCACGACCGGCACCCGGGAACCGCCTCCCGCTTACGCGAAAGATGTTCAACGAGCGGGGCGCCCCGGGGTCACTGCCGGTCAACGCCGGAGCCACGCCGGAGCCAACGCCGGGGCCCGCCCCGTGCGTCAGCCGATCACGCGCCCGTTCAGGACGATCCGGCGCGGCCCCGCCAGCACGCGGACGTCGGCCCGGGGGTCCTCGTCGTACACCACGAGGTCGGCCGGCGCCCCCTCCTCCAGGCCCGGCCTGCCTAGCCAGGCGCGGGCTCCCCAGGTCGTCGCGGACAGCGCCTGGAGGGGCGGGATGCCCGCCTTGACCAGCTCCGCGACCTCGTCGGCCACCAGACCGTGCGCCAGCACCCCGCCCGCGTCGGTGCCGACGAAGACCGGTACCCCGGCGTCGTAGGCGGCGCGCACGGTGTCGTAGCGGCGTTCGTGCAGTCGGCGCATATGGGCGGACCAACGGGGGAACTTGGCCTCGCCGCCCAGCGCGAGGGAGGGGAAGGTGGCGATGTTGACGAGGGTGGGGACGATCGCCACGCCGCGCTCCGCGAAGAGCGGGATGGTCTCCTCGGTCAGCCCCGTGGCATGCTCCACGCAGTCGATCCCCGCCTCCACGAGATCGCGCAGCGAGTCCTCGGCGAAGCAGTGCGCGGTGACCCGGGCGCCCAGCCGGTGCGCCTCGGCGATGGCCGCCCGGGCCGCCTCGCGCGGCCAGCAGGCGGTCAGGTCGCCCACCTCGCGGTCGATCCAGTCGCCGACGAGCTTCACCCAGCCGTCGCCGCGGCGCGCCTCCTGGGCGACGTACGCCACGAGTTCGTCCGGCTCGATCTCGTAGGCGTAGTTGCGGGTGTAGCGCCGGGGCCTGGCGATGTGGCGGCCGGCCCTGATGATCTTCGGCAGGTCCTCGCGGTCGTCGATCCACCGCGTGTCGGCGGGCGAGCCCGCGTCCCGCAGGAGCAGCGCACCGGCCTCCCGGTCGTCCAGTGCCTGCCGTTCGGTGGTCGCCGTGTCGACGGCGCCGTGGTGGTCGAGGCCGACGTGGCAGTGGGCGTCGACCAGGCCGGGCAGGGCCCAGCCGGTGACGACGACGGCGTCGTCCGCGCCGGGTGGCCGCTCGAAGGTGACGCGGCCGCCGACCGCCCACAGCTCGTCCCTGACCTCCTCGGGCCCGATGAGCACCCGCCCCTTCACATGCAGCACCCGCGGCGCCTCGTGATCACTCATGGACAGCACTGTACGAGGGGCCGGGGCCGGCTCCAGCGGACGGGCCGGGGCCGGGCGGCGGGTGCTGGGTACCCTCGGAGCAGGCCCGGCACGCAGGCCGGGCGCCCACCGATCCGAACCCGAAGAGAGCACCGCCGTGACGCACCCCTTCCTCGACCTCACCCCGCTGACCGCCGCGCACTTCGCGGCGATCGAGCGGCGGGTGGCCGGTCTGCTGGCCACCGAGCAGGACGTCGTCGTCATGCAGGGCGAGGCGCTGCTCCCCCTCGAAGGCTGCATCAGGGGCGGCGCCCGGCCCGGTTCGACGGCGCTGAACGTGGTGACCGGCCCCTACGGGCAGACCTTCGGCAACTGGCTGCGCGACTGCGGGGCCGAGGTCGTCGATCTGGAGGTGCCGTTCCACACGGCCGTCACCGCCGGCCAGGTCGCCGACGCGCTGGCCGCGCACCCGGAGATCGACTTCGTCTCGCTGGTCCACGCCGAGGCGGCGACCGGCAACACCAACCCGGTCGCGGAGATCGGCGAGGTCGTCCGGGCGCACGGGGCGCTGTTCATGCTGGACGCCGTCGCGTCGGTGGGCGCCGAGCCGCTGCTGCCGGACGCCTGGGGCGTGGACCTGTGCGTGATCGGCGCGCAGAAGGCGATGGGCGGTCCGGCCGGGGTGTCGGCGGTGTCGGTGAGCGCGCGGGCCTGGGAGCGGATCGCCGCCAACCCGCAGGCCCCGCGCCGCTCCTACCTGTCGCTCCTGGACTGGAAGGAGCGCTGGATCGACGGGGGCCGCAAGGCGCTGCCGCACGCCCCGGCGCAGCTGGAGATGCTGGCCCTGGAGGCGTGCGTGGAGCGGATCGAGGCGGAGGGCCTGGACGCGCTGATGGCCCGTCACGCGGCGGCAGCGGCGGCCACCCGGGCCGGCGCGGTGGCGCTGGGCGGCGGCCTGACCCCGTACGTGCACGAGGCGCGGGACGCGGCCCCGGTGGCGACCACGCTGCGTACGCCCGAAGGCGTGGACGCCTCGGAGCTGGTGGCACGGGCGCTGGCGGGTGAGCCCTCGCTGCCGCTGATCGCGGGCGGCGGGGCGCTGTCCAAGGAGATGATCCGGGTCAATCACTACGGGGTGGATGCGACGCGGGGCGCGGTGCTGTCCTCGCTCGCGGCTCTGGGGGCGGCGCTGGCCGACGCGGGCCGGCAGGTCGATCTGGAAGCTGCCCGGAAGGCCGTTTCGGAAACCTGGCCCAGCGCATAAATCGCACTGCCATCCATAAATGCGGGGAGCTGCCTTATTCAGAGCAGCTCCCCGCATTCTTCTGCCCGCTTTCCCCGGAGCTAAACACCCCAGTTCCAAAGGGGCTCGTGGGGCGCATTCCGGTTGTGTGTGGAGAGAGTTATGAGCTTGTGACCGACTCCACGCAGTCGGCGATTTGCCCGATAAATAAGGGTCAAAACGGGAGAAAGCGCAATGGGTTCGCGCCGGTGCACGCACCCGCCTGATAACACAGTGCACCGCTCCACCCAACCCTTCGCGTCGATGCAATTTCGAAATTTGCTAGGTAAATTCAATTGCCATGACCGCCGCACCAGCAGATTTTGCAAGTGCCCGAAGCGAATTCCTCACCATCGACACTCCGCGAGTGGAGGACGGAGCCGCGATCTGGCGCATCGCCCGCGACTCCGAGGTCCTGGACCTCAACTCCTCGTACAGCTACCTGCTGTGGTGCCGTGACTTCGCGGCGACCTCCGTGGTCGCCCGCGACGAGACCGGCGCCCCGGTCGCCTTCGTGACGGGGTACATCAGGCCCGACCGCCCCGAGACGCTCGTCGTCTGGCAGGTGGCCGTCGACCACGGCCACCGCGGGACCGGCCTGGCGGCGAAGCTGCTGGACTCCCTGACCGCGCGGGTCGCCGCCGAGCAGGGCCTCGCCTCGGTCGAGACGACCGTCACCCCGGACAACACCGCATCGGACCGCCTGTTCACCTCCTACGCGCAGCGCCACGACGTGGCCCTGGAGCGCGAGGTGCTCTTCGACGGCGGCCTGTTCCCCGAAGGCACCCACCTGCCGGAAGTGCTCTACCGCATCGGCCCGTTCCACACCTGAGCAGGCACTTCCCCCGCCGGGCCGCCGGCCCGCCGCAGCCCCCCTTCACCGCCGCCCGTCACACCACCTCACGCAGGAGACCCGCTGTGACCATCACCCCGCCCGCCCTCAGTGTCTTCGAGACCCTGGAATCCGAGGTACGGAGCTACTGCCGCGGCTGGCCCGCCGTGTTCGACCGCGCCCAGGGCGCCCGGCTGACCGACGAGGACGGCCACTCGTACCTGGACTTCTTCGCCGGCGCGGGCTCGCTCAACTACGGCCACAACAACCCGGTGCTCAAGCGCGCGCTGATCGACTACATCGAACGCGACGGCATCACGCACGGCCTCGACATGGCGACCACCGCCAAACGGGCCTTCCTGGACACCTTCCAGAACGTCGTCCTGCGCCCCCGCGACCTGCCGTACAAGGTGATGTTCCCCGGCCCGACGGGCACCAACGCCGTCGAGTCGGCGCTGAAGCTGGCCCGCAAGGTCAAGGGCCGCGAGTCCGTCGTCTCGTTCACCAACGCCTTCCACGGCATGTCGCTCGGCTCGCTGGCCGTGACCGGCAACGCCTTCAAGCGGGCCGGTGCCGGCATCCCGCTGGTGCACGGCACGCCGATGCCGTTCGACAACTACTTCGACGGCCAGGTCCCCGACTTCCTCTGGTTCGAACGGCTCCTGGAGGACCAGGGCTCCGGGCTCAACAAGCCGGCCGCCGTGATCGTGGAGACGGTCCAGGGCGAGGGCGGCATCAACGTCGCCCGCGCCGAGTGGCTGCGCGCGCTCCAGGACCTGTGCCACCGCCAGGACATGCTGCTGATCGTCGACGACATCCAGATGGGCTGCGGCCGCACCGGCGGCTTCTTCTCCTTCGAGGAGGCCGGCATCACGCCGGACATCGTGACGCTGTCGAAGTCCATCAGCGGCTACGGACTGCCCATGGCCCTGTGCCTGTTCAAGCCGGAGCTGGACATCTGGGAGCCGGGCGAGCACAACGGGACCTTCCGCGGCAACAACCCGGCGTTCGTCACCGCGGCCGCCGCGCTCGACGCCTACTGGGCGGACGGCCAGATGGAGAAGCAGACGCTGGCCCGGGGCGAGCAGGTCGAGCAGACGATGCTGGCCATCTGCGGCGAGCACGACACCGCGCGCTTCCGCGGCCGCGGCCTGGTCTGGGGCCTGGAGTTCGACGACCCGACCCGCGCGTCGGCCGTCTGCGCCCGCGCGTTCCAGCTGGGGCTGCTGCTGGAGACCTCGGGCCCGCAGAGCGAGGTCGTGAAGCTGCTGCCGCCGCTCACCATCACGCCGGAGGAGCTGGACGAGGGCCTGCGCACGCTGGCCCGCGCCGTCCGCGAGACCGCCTGATCCCGGGGGCCGCCGAGGCGGCCCCCGCACACAACACCGTCGTAGAGAGAAAGGCACCGAGCCACCGTGATCGTCCGATCGTTCGCCGACATCGAGAACACCGACCGGCATGTGAAGGCCGCGTCCGGCACCTGGGAGAGCAAGCGCATCGTGCTCGCCCAGGAGAAGGTCGGCTTCTCGCTCCACGAGACCACGATGTACGCCGGCACCGAGACGTCGATGTGGTACGCCAACCACATCGAGGCGGTCCTGTGTGTGGAGGGCGAGGCCGAGCTGACCAACGACGAGACCGGTGAGAAGCACTGGATCACGCCGGGCACGATGTATCTGCTCAACGGCCACGAGCACCACACGATGCGTCCCAAGACGGACTTCCGCTGCGTCTGCGTCTTCAACCCGCCGGTCACCGGACGGGAGGAGCACGACGAGAACGGTGTCTATCCACTGCTGACCGAGGAGGGCTGACCCCATGACCACCGACGTACGCACCGACCTGTACCCCTCGCGCGGCGCCGCCGAGATGACCACTCCCCGCCAGGACCCGGTCATCTGGTCCGCGCCGGGCGCGCCGGGTCCGATCACCGCCAAGGAACTGCAGGGCTACGAGCACGACGGCTTCCTCACCGTCGAGCAGCTGATCGCCCCGGACGAGGTGGCCGGCTACCACGCCGAACTGGAACGGCTGATCGCCGATCCGGCCGTACGCGCCGACGAGCGCTCGATCATCGAGCCCAAGTCGCAGTCCGTACGGTCGGTCTTCGAGGTCCACCGGATCAGCGAGGTCTTCGCCCGGCTGGTCAGCGACGAGCGGGTGGTGGGCCGGGCCCGCCAGATCCTCGGCTCGGACGTCTACGTCCACCAGTCGCGGATCAACGTCAAGCCCGGTTTCGGTGCCTCGGGGTTCTACTGGCACTCGGACTTCGAGACCTGGCACGCCGAGGACGGTCTGCCGAACATGCGGACGGTGTCCGTGTCGATCGCGCTGACCGAGAACCACGACACCAACGGCGGGCTGATGATCATGCCCGGCTCGCACAAGTCGTTCCTCGGCTGCGCGGGCGAGACGCCGAAGGACAACTACAAGAAGTCGCTCCAGATGCAGGACGCCGGCACCCCGTCCGACGAGGCGCTGACGAAGATGGCCGACCGGCACGGCATCAGGCTCTTCACGGGCAAGCCGGGTTCGGCCACCTGGTTCGACTGCAACGCGATGCACGGCTCGGGCGACAACATCACCCCGTACCCGCGCAGCAACGTGTTCATCGTGTTCAACAGTGTGGAGAACACGGCCCAGGAGCCCTTCGCGGCTCCGGTCCGCCGCCCGGAGTTCATCGGTGCGCGCGACTTCACGCCGGTGAAGTAGGTTCCCCGAACGGCCTGTTGGGGCGGTACGCGGCTGCGCGCACCGCCCCTTCGGCGTGATCACCGCACACCGGTAATCCCCGGGGCCGCCCCCGGACGCCCCATTAGAATCATGGGATTCGGAATGTGTGTTGGGGGGAACCATGGCGCGACGGACCGGTCAGGGCGAGCGCCTTCGACGGGTGTCCGAACGGCGACGGAGCACGGACGGCCCGCAGGCCGAGCGGAATTCGGCCCGTGCGGTCATCACGGCGTCGGTGCTGGCCGGGGTGTCCGCCGTGATCGTCGGCCTCATCACCGGCCTGGGCAGCACGCTCCAGGACGCCGTCACGGACGCGCTGAGCGGTGACGGGAAACCGGCCGCCGCCGCGCCGCAGGACGGGACATCAGCGGCCCCGGCCTCGCCGCGCCCGGAACCGGCGGTGCCGGTCAAGGTGGCGGTCATACCGGAGGGGGGCGGCACTTTCCTCGTCTCCGAGCACCGTGTGTCGGGCGCCGCGGACACGTACGCGGTGACCCATGGGGATGTGGCTCCGGAGGAATGGAACAGCCTGCTGCGGAGGATCAGGGCCACGTCGATCAACAAGACCGCGTACAAGATCGCCGTCACCAATGTCTCCTCCTCCCCGGTCCGGGTCGTGGACGTCGTCCCCGTGATCACGCGCCGCTCCGGGGCACTCCGCGCCACGATGATCGAACCCCTCGGAGGCGAGGCCGAGGACAGCGTTCCGGTCCAGCTGGACCTGGACAAGCGGTCTCCCGCGTTCACCCAGGCCGGAAAGCCGTACTTCAGCCGCACGTCACAGGTCCTCAAGGCGGGAGAGGGCTTCGTCATGGCGGTGGAGGCGAAGCTCCTGGGCAAGGAGTACGTCGAGTACCACCTGAGGGTGGACTACCTCGACGCGAAGGGCGAGCAGCGCTCGCTCCAGGTGAAGGAGCCCGATACCCCCGTCGGCGTCTTCCGGGTCTCCGGCTTGGTCGACGACACGGAGTACGCCGACTTCTGGGGCCCGGACGAGGAGGGGCGGGGACGGCGGCTGTACAGCCGGGAGGAACGGAATTGACCGGTCCCGGGCCGACCGCTCGCGGGGCCCGGCACCGGATTCAACTCGCTGGACGGCGGCACGGTTCGGCGGCGACAGTGGGCGAATGACCTCTCACATACATCACGTCACCGTCGACTGCGTGGACGCCTACGAGCTCGGATCGTTCTGGGCGCAGGTGCTGGGCGGAGCGCTTGCCGACGACGACTTTCCCGGTGATCCCGAGGCGCTGCTCGAAACGCCCGGCGCGGCTCTCCTGTTCGTCACCGTGCCCGACAAGAAGCAGACCAAGAACCGCGTCCACCTGGACGTCCAGCCCCAGGACCGCACCCGGGACGAGGAGGTCGAGCGGCTGCTGGCCCTCGGCGCCACCCTGGTCGCCGACCACCGCAAGCCGAACGGCCGCGGCTGGGTGACCCTGGCCGACCCGGAGGGCAACGAGTTCTGCGTGGAGTGCGGCGCGGCCGAACGGGCGGCGCTCACCGGTAGGCGGCTGCCGGTCACCGCCGACGACGTGACCGAGGCGGTCCGGCTGACGGTCGACGCCCTCGCCGCCGCCGCGGACGCCGACTGGCGCGTCCCGGCCGGCACGCTGCGCTGGGACTGCTGGGAGACCGCGGAGCACCTGAGCGACGACCTGTTCGCGTACGCCGTCCAACTGGGCCCGCGCACGCCGCTGCTGGAGACCGAGGTGCCCTACCGCTGGGCCCCGCAGCGCGACGGGGGCCCGTGGAACGCGGTCTTCGCGGACCCGGAGGCCGGCACGGCGGGACTGCTCCAGACCCTGGAGGCGAGCGGCGCGCTGCTGTCCGCGATGGTCCGCACGGCCGCCCCTGACGTCCGCTCGTACCACGGGTACGGGGTCTCCGACCCGGAGGGCTTCGCGGCCATGGGCGTCGTGGAGACCCTGGTGCACGCCCATGACATCGCGTCGGGCCTGGGCGTCTCCTGGGAGCCGCCCGCCGCCCTGTGCGACCGGGTGCTGGCCCGGCTCTTTCCCGAAGCGCCGGACGACGCGGACCGGTGGGCCGTACTGCTCTGGTCCACCGGCCGCGGAGACCTGCCGGGCCGCGAGCGCGTCACCTCGTGGAAGTGGCACGGCGCCCCGCTGGAGGACGGCCCGCAGGACTGAGTCAGCCGGCGAGCACGTCCAGGGCGCGGTCCACGTCCGCCTCGGTGTTGTAGAGGTGGAAGGACGCCCGCAGGTTGCCGGCCCGGCCGGCGACCATCACCCCGGCCCGCTCCAGCTCCGGTGCCCGGCCGCCGAGGCCGGGCACCGCGACGACGACGGTGTCCGCGGGGACGGTGGGGTGCCCGAGGGCGGCCACGCCTGAGCGGAAGCGGTCCGCGAGCTTCAGGGCGTGGTCGTGCAGCGCCTCGACGCCGATCTCGTGGAGCAGCGCGAGGGACTGCTCGGCCCCGTGGTACGAGAGGAAGGCGGGCGGCTCGTCGTAGCGGCGGGCGTCCGGGGCGAGCTTGGTGACCGGCCCGTAGGTGCTGCCCCACGGGTCCTCGGCCGCGACCCATCCGGCGAAGACGGGCGCCAGGCCCTCCTGCGCCTCCTCGGTGACGGTGAGGAACGACGTACCCCTGGGGCAGAGCAGGTACTTGAAGCCCGCGGTGACCGTGTAGTCGTACGCCCCGGCGTCCAGCGGCAGCCAGCCGGCCGACTGGGTGGCGTCCAGCAGGGTCCGGGCGCCGTGGGCGGCCGCCGCGGCCCGGACCGCGTCCAGGTCCGCGCGCCGGCCGTCGGCGGACTGCACCGAGGAGAAGGCGACCAGCGCGGTCCCGGGGCGCACGGCGTCGGCCAGTTCCTCCAGCGGCGCGTACCGCACGGTGAGGTCGCCCCGGACCGCGAACGGGCTGACGACCGAGCTGAACTCGCCCTCGGGCGCCAGGACTTCGGCCCCCGGCGGCAGCGAGGACGCGATCAGCCCGACGTGGCCGGCGACCGAGCTGCCGACGGCGACCCGGCCGGCCGCGACCCCGGCGATCCGGGCGAACCCGTCCCGGGCCCGGTCCACCGCCCCGAAGTCCCCCGACCCGGCCCTGCTGCCACGGGCGTTCTCCTCGACGAGGGCCTTCACGGCGTCCACGGTGCGGCGGGGCAGCAGCCCGCAGGTGGAGGTGTTGAGGTAGGTGGTCTCCGGCGCGAACTCGTCGGCCACGACACGGCTGAGCGAAGACGTCATCATGCGCCCAGCCTGGCGCCTCCCCGACCTTGGGTCAATTGACAAAATTTCACGGAAAAACCCAAGCAATGCTTATGTGTCGGGGCTGCCACGGGTCCACGTGGGTCAGGCGGTCCCGGCCGCGCCGGGGACCTCGCACGCGCCGTCGGCGTCGCAGGCTGCGGCGTCACCGCCGGACGCGGTCACCGGGCGGTCCTTCCACGCCTGTTCCAGCGCCTGGGCGAAGACCTCGGCGGGCTGGCCGCCGGAGATGCCGTAGCGCCGGTCGAACACGAAGAACGGCACGGCGTTGGCGCCCAGCTCGGACGCCTCCTGCTCGTCGGCCCGCACCTCGGCGGCGTACGCCTGCGGGTCGGCGAGCACCGCGCGCGACTCCTCGGCGTCGAGACCGGCCTCGACGGCCAGTTCCACGAGTACCGCCTCGTCGAAGACGGAACGGTCCTCGGCGAAGTTCGCCCGGTAGGCGAGCGTCAGCAGCTCGTCCTGGCGGCCGCGCGCCTTGGCCAGGTGCAGCAGCCGGTGGATGTCGAACGTGGAGCCGTGGTCCCGGCCCTCGGTGCGGTAGCCGAGGCCCTCGGCCTGTGCGTTGGCCGCGACGTTGGCCTCCATCGAGCGGGCCTCCTCGGGGGTGCGCCCGTACTTCTGCGCCAGCATGTCGATGACCTGCTCGGTGTCGCCCTTGGCACGCCCGGGGTCGAGCTCGAAGGACCGGTGCACCACCTCGACCTCGTCGCGGTGGGCGAAGCCCGCGAGGCCCTTCTCGAAGCGGGCCTTGCCGATGTAGCACCACGGGCAGGCGATGTCGCTCCAGATCTCGACGCGCATGACTCTTCTTCTCTCCGGACTCTCGGGCGGCTGCTCACACAGCGCGGAGGCACCCTCCGCTCCCCGCGCCAACGCACACGCGGCCCGTCTCATTCCCCGGACCGCGCGCCTGCCGGGAACGGTCTCCCGCTCAGCCCTGCCCGGCCGGCGGCACCGCGAGGCGCAGGACCAGGTGGTCGCCCGCGCGGGGGTTGTCCGGGTCGGAGGTCCAGCCGCAGGCGGAGTAGAAGGCCCGGGCGCGGGTGTTGGGAGCGAAGACCTCAAGGCGGACGTCCGTCACCCCCTGCCGCTGCCAGTCGGCCAGGCACGCGAGGTGCAGGGCGCTGCCGATTCCCTCGCGCCAGTGGGCCGGGGAGACGTGGAACTGGGTGAGGTTCATGAGGCCGTCGCGCACGGAGTAGGCGGCGATGCCGACGAGGGCGCCGTCCGATTCGGCGCAGAGGACGGTGGCGCCCTCCCGGTCGATGGCGCCGGCCCAGCCGTCCCGGCTGCGGCCGACCTCTGCCTCGCCGGCGTACTCCTCCTCGGGCAGGTGGCCGCGGTAGTAGGTGGCCCGGGCCTCGGTGTGCAGGGTGACTATGGCGTCAAGATCGGCGGCGGTAGCGGTACGGATCATGGAGTGAGGGACGCGCCCGCCTTTCAGCCGGTTCCCGTACGGGGCTCAGAGGGCGAACCGCTCCCCCGCGCGCCGGGCGTGCACGACGACGGAACCGGGCTCCGCCCCGCCGCGCACCAGGCGCGCCTGTCCCGCCCCGGCCGCCGTCGCCCAGCCGTCGGGCGCGACGGACAGCAGGGTGTTCTCGTCCAGGGCGACGCCCGAAGCCGCCTCGCCCCGGGCCACCGCCGCGACCAGCCGCCCGAACGTCCCCCAGGCGGATGCGTGCACCTCGACGGTGTACGGGAGGAGTCCCAGGCCGTCGCGGACCTCGATCTCCTCCAGGTCCTCCGCCGCGTCGTCGGGGCAGACGGGGACGCCCCGGTCCAGCCATCCGCCGACCAGGGCGCGGCGGGCGGCGACGACCGCGCCGGCGGAGAAGCCCGCGTAGGGCAGCGGGCGTTCGGTGATGATCCGTGCGACGGCCTCCCGTACCGGGGCGAGGGCGTCCTGATAGGCGGGGGTCAGCCCGCCGCCGACCAGTAGCCCGTCCAGCCCGTCCAGCTCCCCGGGTGCGAACACGCCGCCCTCCGGTACGAGCAGCGGGACCGGCCTGACGCCGGGGGCCACCCGCCGCAGCACGGTGGCGTAGCGGGTGAACTGCTCGGCGCCGTCCCCCTCGTCGAGGAGCAGGCATCCCACCACGCCCTCGTCCCCCACCTCGGCGAGGAACGGGCCGTAGACGAGCGGCGCGACGTCCTCGTCCCAGCCGCCGCCGATCAGATGCACACCCATGACGGTCTCTCCCCCCGCGCGCCCCGGCCTCCGGAGCCGTCTGGCAGGCTCTCACGGCCGGGCGGCGCACCGGTACGGGATTTCGCCCGTGTACGCCGCCCGGCCCGGGGGGCCGTCAGCTGCCGTCGCGGAGGTCGGCGAGGCCGGTCGGGCGGAACTCGATCCGGTCGAAGGCCACCTCGCAGCCCTCGCCCGTGGGCGACTGGGCGAGGAAGCCGATGGAGGCGGCGGCCGCCTGCTCCGGCGCGCCCAGGGCGAAGACGCGGACGAAGGTCCACTTCTCGCCATCGGCCGAGGCGTGGAATGCGAAGGCGTGGCCCGTACGGCTCAGGCGCAGCCAGTAGCTGTCGCCGTCCACGACGAAGGAGTTGACGTCGTCGGAGTGGCCGCGGGTGACGACGGTGCAGACGGTCGGGCGGTCCGGGGAGAGCTCCAGGCAGAGCTTGGCCCACTCCTGCTCGCCGACATGGAGGTAGAGGACGCCCGCGTCGAAGGCGGCGGCGAAGCCCACCCGGACCCGGGCGATCAGCTGGAAGTCGCCCTCGGGGGCGGCGCCCAGCAGCCGGGGCGCGTCGCTCACGGAGTCGAGGCTCTCACCGCCCGGCGGGACGAAGCGGTCCTGCCGGGCGCCGGCGCGGCCGGTGAGCACGCCGTTCTCGTGGCTCCAGTCGGCGGCGGGGCCGAACGGCTCCAGGGCGAAGGGGAGTCCGGGGAGTGTGGTGGTCATGCGGGTCGTCCGTTCACGCGGCGGGGCAGGCCCAGCGGGTTGTCCTCGCGCAGCTCCGGCGGGAGGAGCGCTTCGGGGGTGGTCTGGTAGCTGACCGGGCGCAGCCAGCGTTCGATGGCGGTGGCGCCGACCGAGGTGGAGGTGGAGGTGGTGGCCGGGTAGGGGCCGCCGTGGTGCTGGGCGGGGGCGACGGCGACGCCGGTCGGCCAGCCGTTGACGAGGACGCGGCCGGCGAGCGGGGTGAGCTCGGCCAGCAGCCCGGCCGCGCTGCCGGCGGCCTCCTCGGCGGCGATGTGGAGGGTGGCGGTGAGGTTGCCGGGCAGCCGGGACAGGACGGCGGTGATCTCGTCCTCGGAGGCGTAGCGGGCGACGACGGTGACGGGGCCGAAGCACTCCTCCAGGAGCGCGTCGTGCGGGCCCTCGGCGGTGAGCAGCCGGGCCGGGACGGTCAGGAAGCCGGCCGCGACGGTGTGTTCACTGCCCGCGCCGGGGGTGACGGGGGCGTGCACGTCGGGGAGCGCGGTCCGCTCGGTCACTCCGGCGAGGAAGGCGTCGCGCATCCGGTGGTCGAGCAGGACGCCGGCCTCGGAGTCGCTGACGGCCTCGGTGAGGGCCTTCAGGAAGCGGTCGCCGCCCTCGCCCTCGGGGGCCAGGACGAATCCGGGCTTCGTGCAGAACTGGCCCGCGCCCATGGTCATCGAACCGGCCAGGCCCGTACCGATCTGCTCGCCGCGCTCGGCGGCGGCCGCCTCGGTGACGACGACCGGGTTGAGGGAGCCGAGCTCGCCGTGGAAGGGGATGGGGGCCGGCCGTGCGGCCGCCGCGTCGAACAGGGCGCGTCCGCCGCGCACCGAGCCGGTGAAGCCCGCGGCGCTGACGAGCGGGTGCTTGACGAGGGCGACGCCGGCCTCGAAGCCGTGCAGGAGGGTCACGACGTCCTCGGGCAGGCCGACCCGTACGGCGGCCCGGCGCAGCACGGAGGCGCACAGCTCGGAGGTCGCGGGGTGGTCGGGGTGCGCCTTGACGACGACGGGGCAGCCGGCCGCGAGGGCGCTGGCGGTGTCGCCGCCGGGGACGGAGAAGGCGAGCGGGAAGTTGCTGGCCGCGTAGACGGCGACGACGCCGAGCGGGATCTTGTAGCGGCGCAGGTCGGGCCAGGGCGGGGTGCGGGTGGCGTCCGCGTGGTCGATGTGGATGTCGAGGAAGGCGCCCTCGTCGACGACCTCGGCGAAGGCCCGCAACTGGGCTGCGGTGCGGGCGAGTTCGCCGGTCAGCCGGGCCGGGCCGAGGGCCGTCTCGGCGTCGGCGGCCTCGATGACGTGCTCACCGGCCTCGGTGAGCAGCTCGGCCGCGGTGCGCAGGAAGGCGGCGCGCACGGTGCGGTCGGCCAGTGAGCCGCGTACGGCGTGGGCGGCCCTGACCGCGCGGTCGACCTCCTCGACTGTGGCCTCCACCGCAACCTGCTCGCGCGGGTTCCCGGTGCGGGGGTCGACGCTCCAGACTGGTGCTGCTGCCACCATGATTCCTTCCGCTGCACTGCCGCACATCAGACGCTGTCCGGTATAAGTTGTTCGGTATTCTGAACAGAGTTCCTGATCGTGAATATGAAGCGACTCTATTTCCGGGCGTTCGGTGTTGGCAAGAAGTCCCGGGGTTTCGTCGGTGGGCTGGAAGGGGCGTAGGGCGATGTCGGTTGCCGAGTCGGGTGGAGCGCAGGTCAAGTCCGCGGTACGGACGGTGGAGCTGCTGGAGTATTTCGCCGGGCGGCCCGGTATGCACTCGCTCGCCGCGGTCCAGGAGGCCGTCGGATACCCCAAGTCCAGCCTCTACATGCTGCTGCGCACCCTGGTCGAGCTGGGGTGGGTGGAGACGGACGCGACCGGCACGCGGTACGGGATCGGCGTACGGGCCCTGCTCGTCGGCACCTCCTACATCGACGGGGACGAGGTGGTCGCCGCGGCCCGCCCCACCCTGGACCGGCTCTCCGACGACACCACGGAGACCATCCACCTGGCCCGGCTCGACGGCACCAACGTGGTCTACCTCGCCACCCGCCAGTCCCAGCACTACCTGCGCCCCTTCACCCGCGTCGGGCGCCGGCTGCCCGCGCACTCCACCTCGCTCGGCAAGGCGCTGCTGGCCACCTACGGCGACGAGCAGGTCCGCAAGATGCTGCCCGAGACGCTGCCCGCGCTGACCGAGCACACCCTGACCGACCGGGAGAAGCTCATCGAGGAGCTGCACCAGATCCGCGAGCAGGGCTACGCCGTGGACCGCGAGGAGAACACGCTGGGGCTGCGCTGCTTCGGTGTCGCGGTCCCCTACCGCACCCCGGCCCGGGACGCCATCAGCTGCTCGGTGCCGGTCGCCCGGCTCACGCCCGCGCACGAACAGACGGTCAAGGACGCGCTGTTCGACGCGCGCGACCGCCTGACGCTCGCCACCCGCCGGCTCTGACGGCCGAAGGCCCCGCCCGGCGCCGGCACCCCCGCCGATGATGAGGAATCGGTGAGAAGCGGCACAACCGGGAACGAGGGACCGGTTCCCGCTCGTCCTTCCAGCGGGATGAACAAGACGATCAGGCGCGCCTCGGTCTTCTGCCTGCTGCTGGTCCTCGCCCTCCTGGGGCGGGCGACCTGGGTGCAGGCGTACCAGGCAGGGGCGCTCGCAGACGACGACCACAACCGGCGGAAGACCATCGCGCAGTACGCGCAGCCGCTGGGCGACATCATCGTGGCCGGTTCCCCGGTCACGGGCTCGAAGCGGACGGAGGGCAGCGATCTCGCGTACAAGCGGACCTACCGGCAGGGCGGCCTCTACGCGGCCGTGACCGGCTACGGCTCGCAGGCGTACGGCTCCACCCAGCTCGAAGGGATCTACAGCCGTGTGCTGGACGGCACCGACGACCGGCTGAAGAGCCCGCTGGGCGCGGTGACCGGTCAGCGGGCCGCGCCCGGTGACGTGGTGACGACGATCGACCCCGACGTGCAGAAGGCGGCGCGCGACGCGCTCGGTGACGACAAGGGCGCGGCCGTGGCGATCGACCCGCGGAGCGGACAGATCCTCGGCATGGTCTCCTCGCCTTCCTACGACCCGTCCACGATCAGCGGGACCAGCGACGGCGAGACCTGGCAGAAGCTGCTCGCCGACCCGGACAAGCCGCTGGTCAACCGGGCGATGCGGCAGCCGCTGGCGCCCGGTTCGACGTTCAAGCTGGTCGTGGCCTCCGCCGCGCTGGAGAACGGCCTCTACAGCTCGGTCGACGAGCGGACGAAGAGCCCCAGCCCGTACACGCTGCCCGGGACCACCACCCCGCTGCGGAACGAGAGCGCGTCGGCCCCCTGCGAGAACGCGTCGCTGCGCGTGGCGCTCCAGTACTCGTGCAACAACGTCTTCGGCAAGGCCGCCGCCGACCTCGGCCAGGACAAGGTGCGGGCGATGGCGGAGAAGTTCGGCTTCAACACCGAGAAGCTCGACGTGCCGGTCCGGGCCTCGAAGAGCGTGTACCCGGCAAAGATGGACAAGGCGCAGACGGCGCTCTCGGGCATCGGCCAGTTCGAGGTGACCGCCACCCCGTTGCAGATGGCGATGGTCTCCGCGGCCCTCGCCAACGGCGGCGAGCTGGCCGCCCCGCACATGGTCTCCAAGGTGACCGACGGCAAGGGCGGCACGCTGGAGGACTTCGAGGACGGCGACACGGAGCGGATCGTCTCCGCGGACACCGCCAAGCAGCTGCGCAGCGCCATGGTGACCGTCGTGGAGCAGGGCACCGGCACCAACGCCCGGATCGACGGCGCCGAGGTGGGCGGGAAGACCGGCACCGCCGAGAACGGCGTGGACAACAGCAACACCCCGTACGCCTGGTTCACCTCGTACGCGAAGTCCGGCGGCCAGGAGGTCGCGGTCGCCGTCGTCGTGGAGGACTCCGGCTCAGCCGCCTCCGAGGTCAGCGGCAACGGCCTCGCGGCCCCCATCGCCCGGAAGATGATGGAGGCGGCGCTGCGGCGGTAGCACCGGCCCCGCCGCGGGTACGTACCCGTGTCGAAGCGCTTGCGGGAGGCGCTGGTACGCTCACGCCCCGCCCTGCCCGCCCCGGGCGGCGGCGGGGATGTACCCGCACGGGACATTTCCGCACGGGCCGGGCGTGCACAGGATCGAGCGCAGGGACGAGGTAGCTGTGGGCGCAGCCGTCGACGATGCCGCCGCCGAGTTCCATGAGTTCTTCGAGGCCCACTACGCCGGACTCGCGCGCCTCGCCCACCTGCTGACGGGTGAGGCCGATGCCGCCGACGACCTCGCGGCCGACGCCCTGCTCGCGCTGTGGCACCGCTGGGACCGGGTCCGCGAGGCCGGCCACCCGGTGGCGTACGCGCGCGGGGTCGTCGCCAACCTGGCCAGGACCCGCATCCGCAGCGCGGTGCGCGAACGCCGCCGGATCGCGCTGTTCTGGGCGCCGCGCGACGGCGGGGACGGCACCGCCGAGGGACCGGACGTGCCGGCGGTGGTCGACGTCCAGGAGGCGCTGCGCCGGCTGCCGTTCCGCAAGCGCGCCTGTGTGGTGCTGCGGCACGCCTTCGACCTCTCGGAGCGGGACACCTCGCTGGTGCTGGGGATCTCGGTGGGTACGGTGAAGAGCCAGACCTCGCGCGCCGTCGCGGAACTGCAGCGGCTGCTGGGGCCCGAGACGCCCGCGGCGCGGGTCCGGGTGGCCGTCGCGGCGCAGCGCAGCGGAGGAGACCGGTGAAGGACGAGGAGCTGTCCGGGCGGCTGCGGGACGCCGCCGAGGCCCACCGCCCCGACCGGGAGCGGATGCTGGCCCGGGTCGAGCGGGGCATGGCCGCCGGCCACGGCCCGGCGCGGGCGGTGCGCCCACCGCGC
>NZ_SSBI01000064.1 GCF_004795015.1 Streptomyces sp. A1277
GGGCCGGTGCCTTGGTACTGCTGAACCTGCCGATCCGTCAGGATCAGAAGTCCATGTCACCGCCCGGCATGCCGCCCGGAGCGGCCGCGGCGGCCTTCTCCGGCTTGTCGGCGATGACGGCCTCGGTGGTGAGGAACAGCGCGGCGATCGACGCGGCGTTCTGCAGGGCGGAGCGCGTGACCTTCGCCGGGTCGAGAATGCCCTCGGCGATCATGTCGACGTACTCGCCGGTCGCGGCGTTGAGGCCGTGACCGATCGGCAGGTTGCGCACCTTCTCCACGACGACGCCACCTTCGAGACCACCGTTGACGGCGATCTGCTTCAGCGGGGCCTCGAGGGCGAGCTTGACGGCGTTGGCGCCGGTCGCCTCGTCACCCGAGAGCTCCAGCTTCTCGAAGACGGCCGAAGCCTGGAGCAGAGCCACGCCACCACCGGCGACGATGCCCTCCTCGACGGCGGCCTTGGCGTTGCGCACCGCGTCCTCGATGCGGTGCTTGCGCTCCTTGAGCTCGACCTCGGTGGCGGCACCGGCCTTGATGACGGCCACGCCGCCGGCCAGCTTCGCCAGGCGCTCCTGGAGCTTCTCGCGGTCGTAGTCCGAGTCGGAGTTCTCGATCTCGGCACGGATCTGGTTGACCCGGCCCTGGACCTGGTCGCTGTCACCGGCACCGTCGACGATCGTCGTCTCGTCCTTGGTGATGACGACCTTGCGGGCGCGGCCGAGCAGGTCGAGACCGGCGTTCTCCAGCTTGAGGCCGACCTCCTCGGAGATGACGGTGCCACCGGTGAGGATGGCGATGTCGCCGAGCATGGCCTTGCGGCGGTCACCGAAGCCCGGGGCCTTGACGGCGACGGACTTGAAGGTGCCACGGATCTTGTTGACGACCAGGGTCGACAGGGCCTCGCCCTCGACGTCCTCGGCGATGATCAGCAGCGGCTTGCCGGACTGCATGACCTTCTCCAGCAGCGGAAGGAGGTCCTTCACGTTGCTGACCTTGGAGTTGACGATCAGGATGTACGGGTCGTCCAGGGACGACTCCATGCGCTCCATGTCGGTGGCGAAGTACGCCGAGATGTAGCCCTTGTCGAAGCGCATACCCTCGGTGAGCTCCAGCTCCAGACCGAAGGTCTGGGACTCCTCGACGGTGATGACGCCTTCCTTGCCGACCTTGTCCATCGCCTCGGCGATGAGCTCGCCGATCTGGGTGTCGGCGGCGGAGATGGAGGCGGTCGAAGCGATCTGCTCCTTGGTCTCCACGTCCTTGGCCTGCTCCAGGAGGGCGGCGGAGACGGCCTCGACGGCCTTCTCGATGCCCCGCTTGAGAGCCATCGGGTTCGCACCCGCGGCCACGTTGCGCAGGCCCTCGCGGACGAGCGCCTGGGCGAGAACGGTGGCGGTGGTCGTACCGTCGCCGGCGACGTCGTCCGTCTTCTTGGCGACCTCCTTGACCAGCTCCGCACCGATCTTCTCGTACGGGTCCTCCAGCTCGATCTCCTTGGCGATGGACACGCCATCGTTGGTGATCGTGGGGGCGCCCCACTTCTTCTCGAGGACGACGTTGCGACCCTTGGGGCCAAGGGTGACCTTGACGGCGTCGGCGAGCTGGTTCATGCCGCGCTCGAGACCGCGCCGGGCCTCCTCGTCGAACGCGATGATCTTGGCCATGTGAAGTGGTCCTCCCGGACAGGGGTGGATTGCTCCGGACCGAGAGGCGCCCGCGACGGACGGCCTGCCTGCCTGGCGGTTCCTTGCCCCGCCACGCCTGCGGGCCTCACCGGCCCGGTCCAAGTTCTGTCACTCTCACCTGGAGAGTGCTAAGCCCAATGATTAGCACTCGACCCCCGAGAGTGCAAGCGTCCCCCTTCGGAGTGTGGACAGGTCCCGGACGCGCGAAGGGCCCGTACCCCTCGGTACGGGCCCTTCGTGCGTGCGCGGTGTCGTGGCCGACTGTGTCGTGGCCGTGCCGGGCTCAGCCGACGGCGAGCTTGACCATGTCCGCCTGCGGCCCCTTCTGGCCCTGCGAGATCTCGAATTCAACTCGCTGACCCTCTTCGAGGGTGCGGTATCCGTCCATCTGGATCGCGCTGTAGTGGACGAAAACATCCGCACCACCGTCGACCGCGATGAAGCCGTACCCCTTCTCCGCGTTGAACCACTTGACGGTGCCCTGAGCCATGCCTAACTCCCCTATTACTGGCCCTTGCACAGGCCCGCACTTCGCGGACCCGGGTCAGAACCCACCCTCCGAAAGGAGAGGGTGTGTGCGCCGGAACGCCTCGACCGCGGCTGAATGTATCTGCCCAACTGCCCTCTGCAACAGGTCAATCGGACGAGAATTCTGCGCGGCACCGATCGCCCGAATATGAGGAATTCACGAGATTGCGGGGCAAGTCGGGCCCGGCAAAGGCGACTTATGGCACAAGAGGACCGGGCACTTTGGCTGCATCTTGTCGTGGCGCGGCGCATTCTCATATGCGAGTGGCACGGGCAGCGAAGGGGACTTCCCACACTCTACCCCGCTCAACCATGCAGAATTGCCCCCTCCGCTTCTCTCGCAGAGGGGGCAATTCCGGTGACGCGGTGAAGTCGGGGCCGATCTTGAAAGGCCCCCGGGGCTCAGCAGCCGCCGGCGACCGCGGGAATGATCGAGATGCCGGCGCCGTCCGGGGTCGCCGCGTCCAGGCCGCCCTCGAAGCGCACGTCGTCGTCGTTGACGTACACGTTGACGAAGCGGCGCAGCTTGCCCTGGTCGTCCAGGACGCGGGCGGCGATGCCCGGGTGGTCCTTCTCCAGCGACGCGATGACCTCGGAGAGGGTCGCGCCCTCGGCCGGGACCTCGGCCTGGCCGCCCGTGTAGGTGCGGAGGATGGTGGGGATGCGGACCTTGACGCTCATGGCTGGTGCCCTTCCTGGAGACGGGAGTGGGTCGGAGGCTGCTCAGCTGGTGGCGAGTCCGGCCGCGCGGAAGGCGTCCAGGCTCGGGCGGATCGTGGCGGTGGCCTGCGAGGTGTCGGCCACCGCGTCCAGCGTCTTGAGGCCGTCACCCGTGTTCAGGACGACGGTGGTCAGCGACGGGTCGAGCAGGCCGGCCTCGATCAGCTTCTTCGTCACGCCGACCGTCACCCCGCCCGCCGTCTCGGCGAAGATGCCCTCGGTGCGGGCCAGCAGCTTGATCGCGTCGACGACCTGCTCGTCGTTCACGTCCTCGACGGCACCGCCGGTGCGGCGGGCGATGTCCAGGACGTACGGGCCGTCGGCCGGGTTGCCGATCGCCAGGGACTTGGCGATCGTGTTCGGCTTCTGCGGGCGGACCACGTCGTGGCCGGCCTTGAAGGCGGTGGAGACCGGGGAGCAGCCCTCCGCCTGGGCGCCGAAGACCTTGTACGGCTTGTCCTCGACCAGGCCCAGCTTGATCAGCTCCTGGAGGCCCTTGTCGATCTTCGTCAGCTGCGAGCCGGACGCGATCGGGATGACGATCTGGTCGGGCAGCCGCCAGCCGAGCTGCTCGCAGATCTCGTACGCCAGGGTCTTGGAGCCCTCGCCGTAGTACGGGCGCAGGTTGACGTTGACGAAGCCCCAGCCCTCGCCGAGCGGGTCGCCGATGAGCTCCGAGCAGAAGCGGTTGACGTCGTCGTAGTTGCCCTCGATGCCGACCAGCTCACCGCCGTACACCGCGGCCATGACGACCTTGCCCTGCTCCAGGTCGTGCGGGATGAACACGCAGGAGCGCAGGCCCGCGCGGGCGGCGGCGGCGCCGACCGCTCCGGCGAGGTTGCCGGTGGAGGAGCAGGACAGGGTGGTGAAGCCGAAGGCGCGGGCGGCCTCGACGGCGATCGCGACGACGCGGTCCTTGAAGGAGTGCGTCGGGTTGCCGGAGTCGTCCTTGACGTACAGGCCGCCGGTGACGCCCAGCTCGCGGGCGAGGTTGTCGGCCTTGACCAGCTTGGTGAAGCCGGGGTTCAGATTGGGCTTGTCCGCGACATCACAGGGCACCGGCAGCAGCGGCGCGTAACGCCAGATGTTGTCCGGACCGGCCTCGATGCGCTTCTTCAGCTCGTCGGCGGAGCCGCTCGGCAGGTCGTACGCCACTTCGAGCGGCCCGAAACAGGACGCGCAGGCGAAAATGGGGCCGAGTGCGAACCGCTCACCGCACTCGCGGCAGGAAAGCGCCGCGGCGGGACCCAGGTCCACAGTGGATTCGGTGTGTGCTGCGACAGTCTCAACAGCCATGATGGCGAGGCCCTTTCTCCTCATCTTCCTTGCGACGCGTTTCGCCGCAAGACGGAATTGGCACCTTCCCCACCTGACCTCGCGGTCGGCAGGAGGGTTGCCGGGACTTCAACGGGCCGTTCCCTCTGTCCCTCTGGATGAGCGCTGTGGCACTGGACCATGGATCCAGGCATTTGTCCGCGGACCGACCCCGGCATGCGACGGTCGTCCGCGTTGTTCAAGACTGTAACCGAAGCCTCGGACTGTTGAGATAGTCGTCCGAACCGCGAGATGGATCACATACAGGGAGTATCGACCGTGCTCGAAGAGGTCGAACGCTGGCTGACCAGGCGTTCCTGGTCGGCCGCCGACCGCACGCCGGCCAATCTGCGGGCCGCCGCGAACGCCGCGCACGGTACGGGCGTGAGCGTCGTCCTACCCGCCCTCAACGAAGCCGAGACCGTCGGGGACATCGTCGCGACCATCCGGCGCGAGCTCATGGAGAAGATCCAGCTGGTGGACGAGCTCGTGGTGATCGACTCCGGCTCCACGGACGCCACCGCCGAGGTCGCCCGCCGCGCCGGGGCCCGGGTGGTCCACCGGGACGCGATCCTGCCCCGCCTCCCGGCCGTCCCCGGCAAGGGCGAGGTGCTGTGGCGCTCGCTCCTGGTGACCAGCGGCGACATCCTGTGCTTCATCGACGCCGACCTGAAGGACTTCTCCGCGGACTTCGTCTCCGGCATCGTCGGCCCGCTGCTCACCGACCCCGAGGTGCAGTTCGTCAAGGCCATGTACGACCGGCCGCTCGGCGAGGTGGCCGGCCAGGGCGGCCGCGTCACCGAACTGGTGGCCCGGCCGCTGCTGAACCTGCACTGGCCGCTGCTGGCCGGCTTCGTCCAGCCGCTGGGCGGCGAGTACGCCGTACGCCGCTCGCTGCTGGAGCGGCTGCCCTTCCCGGTCGGCTACGGGGTGGAGCTGGGCCTGCTGGTCGACGCCCTGCACACCGTCGGCCTCGACGCCCTCGCCCAGGTCGACGTCGGCGTCCGCGTCCACCGCCACCAGGACGGCCAGGCGCTCGGCCGGATGGCCGCCGCCATCTACCGCACCGCGCAGGTGCGGCTCTCCCGCGGCCATCTGGTCCGCCCCTCGCTCACCCAGTTCGAGCGCGGACCGCGCGGATTCGTCCCGCACACCTACCCGGTCGACACCCAGGAGAGGCCGCCGATGCGGGAGATCGAGGAGTACGCGGCACGCCGCGCGGCTTGATCACTCCCCGTCCCCGTCCGACTTCGTACGTTTGGGCGGTTCCGGATCGGGCTAGATTCCGGCCATGGTCTCCGAGCACGCCCCCCAGCCCGCTGCCCAGGTTCTCGTCGCGTCCAACCGCGGCCCCGTGTCGTACACGGTGAGCGAGGACGGCTCACTCGAAGCGAAACGGGGCGGGGGCGGACTCGTCTCCGGCCTGAGCGCCGTGGACGACAAGATGTGGGTCTGCGCCGCCCTCGGCGACGGCGACCGCGAGGCGGTGCGGCGCGGGGTCGGCGAGCCGGGCGTCCGGATGCTCGACATCGACGCCGACGTGCACGCCGACGCGTACAACGGCATCGCGAACTCGGTGCTGTGGTTCGTCCACCACCTGCTCTACCAGACCCCCGTCGAGCCCGTCTTCGACACGGAGTTCCGCAGGCAGTGGGCCTCCTTCGAGGCGTACAACCTCGCCTTCGCCGAAGCGCTCGCCGAGGAGGCGGGCGAGGGCGCGGCCGTCCTGGTGCAGGACTACCACCTGTCGCTGGTCCCCGGCATGCTGCGCGAGCTGCGCCCCGACCTGCGGATCGGCCACTTCTCGCACACCCCGTGGGCGCCCGTCGACTACTTCCGGCTGCTCCCCGACGACATCGCCGAACAGTTGCTGCGCGGCATCCTCGGCGCCGACCGGGCCGCCTTCCTGACCCGCCGCTGGGCGGACGCCTTCATCGGCTGCTGCGCGGAGATCCTGGGCGGCACCGGCCGGACCAGGATCGGGGTGCACGGGCTCGGCGCCGACGCCGGCTTCCTGCGCCGCCGCTCGCACGAGGCGGACGTGGACGAGCGGATGGCGGCCCTGCGCGAGCAGGTGGGCCCCGGCCGCAAGACCGTCGTCCGGGTGGACCGCACGGAGCTGTCCAAGAACATCGTCCGGGGCCTGCACGCCTTCCGCACCCTCCTCGACGAACGGCCCGAGTGGCGCGAGCGCGTCGTGCACGTCGCCTTCGCCTACCCCTCGCGCCAGGACCTCGCGGTCTACCGGGAGTACACCGCGGAGGTCCAGCGGGTCGCCGACGCGATCAACAAGACGTACGGGACGGCGGACTGGACGCCGGTCGTCCTGCACGTCAAGGACGACTTCGCCCGCTCGCTCGCCGCGTACCGGCTGGCCGACGTGGCGCTCGTCAACCCCATCCGGGACGGGATGAACCTGGTCGCCAAGGAGGTCCCGGTCGTCTCCGACGAGGGCGTCGCGCTGGTCCTGTCGCGGGAGGCGGGCGCCTACGAGGAGCTGGGCGAGCACGCGATCACGGTGAACCCGTACGACGTCTCCGCCACCGCCGAAGCCCTGCACGAGGCGCTGACGATGGCGGACGACGTCCGCGCCGCCCGCTCGGAGCGCCTGGCCGAGGCGGCCACCGCGCTGCCGCCGCAGCAGTGGTTCCTGGACCAGCTGGAGGCGCTGCGGCGGGGGTAGGACGGGCGGGGGCCGGTCAGCCGGTTCCGGCCGCCAGCCGGCGGGCCAGCGACTGAAGGAACTCCACGACCGCTCCGGGCCCCGGTACCAACAGGTCCGCGTGCTCGGCGAGTTCACGGACCTCGGCGCTGCCGCTGCAGACCAGCAGGCCGGGGACCGGATCGGCCTCGTCGCCGCGCAGCTTCTCCACGGCGGCGTAGGCGGCGAGGTCGCCCAGGTCGTCGCCCGCGTAGAGCACGGACCGGGCGCCGATCTCGCGCACGTACTCGGTGAGCGCCACGCCCTTGTCCATGCCGGGCGGGCGCAGCTCCAGGACCATGCGCCCCGGCTCGACGATCAGCCCGTGCCGCGCGGCGAGTTCGCCGAGGGGCCCGCGCAGCGCGTCGAACGCCGCCTGCGGGTCGGCGGCGCGGCGGGTGTGCACGGCGAGCGCCCGGCCCTTGTCCTCCGTCCAGGTGCCCTGCCAGGAGTCGAACCGGTCCAGTACGCCGGGGAGGTCGGCCCGTGCGGCGGCGACCCCGGGGGGCGGGGCGGGGGTCTGGACGGTCCCCGTCGCGGCGTCCCAGCGCTCGGCCCCGTACTGCCCGAGCACGACGAGGTGGTCCAGCCCGGCGACCCCGGCGAACCCGCCGTACCGCACCGCGACGCCGGCCGGCCGCCCGGTGATCACGGCGACCGACGCCACCTGCGGCGCGAGCTCGGCCAGCGCCTCGACGGCCCCGGGGTGGGCCCGCGCCTGATCCGGGTCCGGCACGATGTCGGCCAGCGTCCCGTCGAAGTCGAGCGCGACGAGGGCCTCGGCCGGCCGGGCGAGGATGGCGTCCAGGCCCTCTTGGCCGGCGGGGGTGGCGGGGGTGTGCGGATGGCTGCCCATGCGTCGAGCGTAGCGGCGCGGGGCGCCGCGTGCGGCCCACCCCCTTGCGGGGGCGCTGCCCCCGTACCCCCGCCCCTCAATCGCCGGAGGGGCTTGAAAGGCCGGCGCTTGAGGCGCGGGGTACGGGGCAGCGCCCCGGTTTCGGGAAGGGGCGGGTAGGGGAACAGGCCCGCCGCAGGCGCGACGCGCCCGCACCGCACCCCCTACCGCCGCCCCCGCCGAGCCTCCCGCACCCGCCGCAGGCGGTTCACCGTCACGGGGTCCTCCTCCAGCGCCCGCCGGTCATCGAGCAACGAATTCAGCAGCTGGTAATACCGCGTGGGAGAGATCCCCAGCCGTTCCCGGATCGCCCGCTCCTTCGCCCCCGGCCCCGCCCACGACTGCCGCTCGACCGCCAGGACCGCGCGGTCGCGGTCGGAGAGCGGGGCGGGCTCGTCGGGGTCGGCGGGGCCGTTCGGGGGGAGGGCGGTCATATCAGCCAATATATGGCGCGTCCTCTCCCCACGAAACGGCGATCCGGCACGGAGCCGACCGCTCCGCCTACTCCGCCGCCTACTCCGCCGCTTACTCCGCCGCTTACTCCGCCGCCTGCTCCGCCACCTACTCCGCCGCTTACTCCGCCGCCTCCGCCGCGGTCGACTCCCGCGCTATCTTCGCGAGCACGGTCTCCGGGTTCGCCCCCGGCTCCACCGCCTTGCCGATGTTCTCCTTGATCGACTCGCTCGCCTGCGCCCAGGACGTCTTGCCGAACGGGTAGAACTCCGCCTCCGGCAGCGCGGCGAGGAACTTGTGCAGCGGCTTGAAGGCGGGGTCGTCCTCCATCGACGCCGACGCGCTGTCGGTGACCGGCAGCATGTCGTACGTGTCGGCGAACGCGATCACGTTCTTGTCGTTGAACAGGAAGTCGAAGAACTTGCCGATCTCGGTCCGGTGGCCGTTCTGCTTGAACCCCATGGTCCAGTCGGCGACGCCCATCGAGCCTTCGGTGGGGCCCTTCTCGCCGGGCAGCGGCACCATGCCGACCTGGACGCCCTGCTGCTGGGCCTCCTCCATCAGCGTGGGGTGGCCGTTGAGCATGCCGACCTGGCCCTTGGTGAACGCCTCGAAGGCTTTCGCGCGGTTGAGCTTGCCGGGGGCGACGGGGCCGACGAGGCCCTTGTCGACGAGGTTCGTCTTCAGCCAGTCGAACGTCTTGACGTTCTCCGCCGAGTCGATGTCGTACGAGCCGACGTCGTCCGTGTAGGCGCCGCCGCCGCTGAGCATCCACATCAGGGTCTCGGCCTGGGACTCCTCCTGGCCGAGCGGCAGCGCGAAGGGGTACGCCACCCCGCGCTGCTTGAGCACCGCGGCGTCACCGGCGATGTCGCTCCAGGTCTGCGGGGCCTGGAGGCCGGCCTGGCTGAACAGCTTCTTGTTGTAGAAGAGCAGCCGGGTGCTGGCGACGAAGGGCAGCCCGTACTGGACGCGGTTGACGCGGCCGGCGTCGGCGAGCTTGGGGAGGAAGTTCGCCTGCGTGGGGATGCTAAGCATCTGGTCGGCGGAGTAGAGCTTCCCGGCCTTGGCGTAGTCCGCGTAGGCGCCGATCTGCGCGATGTCGGGGGCCTTGTTCGCCTTCACCATCTCGGCCACCTTGCGGTCCACGTCCGTCCAGGGATAGACGGTGACCTCGACCTTGATGCCGGGGTGGGACGCCTCGAAGCTGCGGGCGACACCGTCCCAGTATTTGTCGGACTTGTTCGCGTCGCTCGTGCCGTAGTCGGCCGCGACCACCTTCAGCGTGACCTCACCCGATCCGCCGCTGCCGCCGCAGCCCGTCAGCGTGGCCGTCATCCCCAGTGCGGCGACAGCCGCCGTCAGTCCCAAGTAACGCCGCTGCACAGCCCTGTCCGTCCTCGTCGTTCATGCCTCCCGCGGCGCCCGCGTCCGTGCGGTGCCCTCCGGGTGAGCAGCGATTTTCCCCGCCACCGGCGCAGAGGTCTACACCATGGAGGTATCGCTTCCACAACGCAGCAGCATTGCACGGGACGCGCGGCGGCTGCTAAGTAGGTCTCGGCGTACGGGGCTTATTGGTCCAGACCTTCATCCCGGGCGTCACCGATACCGCCGAGTCGTCCCTCCCGCAGCCCCATCCGCCCAGCCGCAAGGAGCCGTCCCGCATGTCCCGTACCGCATCTGAAATTGCCACCCAGCCCAGCTGCTGGCGGCGTGCCGCGCAGGCGGGCGCGGAGTTCGACGGGCTGCCGCGGCCGGGCGAGCGGGTCGCCGTCACCGGGTGCGGCACCTCCTGGTTCATGGCCATCGCCTACGCGGCGCTGCGGGAGGCCGCCGGGCAGGGCGAGACGGACGCGTACGCCTCGTCGGAGTTCCCCGCCGGGCGGCCGTACGACCGGGTGGTGGCCATCACCCGTTCCGGTACGACGAGCGAGGTGCTGGCGCTCCTGGGCGAGCTGCGCGGCAGGACGGCCACCGTGGCGCTGACCGCCGACCCGAAGACGCCCGTCATGGAGGCGGCCGACGCGGTGGCCGTGCTGGACTGGGCGGACGAGGAGTCGGTGGTCCAGACCCGGTTCGCCACCACCGCGCTCGCCTTCCTGCGGGCCGGCCTGGAGGCGGCGGGTCCGCTTCCGGTGGGCGTGAAGACGGTCGCCGAGGCGGCCGTGGACGCGGAGCTGGCGGTGACCGAGCCGCTGGACGAGGCGGTGGTCGCGGCCGAGCAGTGGACGTTCCTGGGGCGCGGCTGGACCTACGGCCTGGCCCAGGAGGCGGGGCTGAAGATGCGCGAGGCGGCGGGCGCCTGGACCGAGTCGTACCCGGCGATGGAGTACCGCCACGGCCCGATCGCGATCACCGGGCCGAACCGGGTGGCCTGGGTCTTCGGCGCCCTGCCCGAGGGGCTGGCGGGCGAGGTGGCGGCGGTCGGCGGGACGCTGGTCGCCCACCGGTCGGCGGACCCGATGGCGGACCTGATCCGGGCGCAGCGGCTCGCGGTGGTGCTGGCCGAGTCGAAGGGGTACGACCCGGACCATCCGCGCAATCTGTCGCGCAGTGTGATCCTGCCGGGCTGAGCCGGGCCCCGGTTGGGCCGGGGGCCGTTCTCGACAATCCGGGCCGATCCCCGTAACCGGTACCGGGGATTTTGTATGGATGCGCAACAAACAGCGATAGTGGACTAGACCTTTTGGGGTCCCTCGGGCGAAACTGTTTCCCGTGAAACACGTCATCGCCCTCGATGTGGGCGGCACCGGAATGAAGGCCGCACTGGTCGGGGCCGATGGCGCCCTGCTCTACGAGGCACGGCGCGCGACCGGCAGAGAGCGCGGCCCCGACGCCGTCGTGGAGTCGATCCTCGCCTTCGCCGCCGACCTGCGCGCCCACGGCGAGAAGCACTTCGGCGAGAGCGCCCTCGCAGCCGGCGTCGCCGTGCCCGGCATCGTCGACACCGAGAACGGGATCGCCGTCTACGCCACCAATCTGGGCTGGCGCGACGTCCCCATGCGCCGGCTGCTCGGCGAACGCCTCGGCGGGGTGCCCGTGGCGCTCGGCCACGACGTGCGCACCGGCGGACTCGCCGAGGGCCGGATCGGCGCGGGCAAGGGCGCGGACCGCTTCCTGTTCGTCCCGCTGGGCACCGGCATCGCCGGGGCCATCGGCATCGGGGCCGCGATCGAGGAGGGCGCCCACGGCTACGCGGGCGAGATCGGCCACATCGTGGTCCGGCCGGACGGCCCGGACTGCGGCTGCGGCCAGCGCGGCTGCCTGGAGACCCTGGCCTCCGCCTCCGCCGTCAGCCGCGCCTGGGCGGCCGCCTCCGGCGACCCGGACGCGGACGCCGCCGACTGCGCCAAGGCCGTCGAGTCGGGCGACCCGAAGGCCCTCGCGGTCTGGCGCGACGCCGTCGACGCGCTCGCCGCCGGGCTGGTCACGGCGCTCACCCTGCTGGACCCCCGCACGATCATCATCGGTGGCGGTCTCGCCGAGGCGGGGAAAACCTTGTTCACACCACTCCGTGCGGCCGTCGAGGAACGCGTCACGTTCCAGAAGCTGCCCCACATCGTCCCGGCGGCCCTCGGGGACACCGCCGGATGCCTGGGCGCAGGGCTGCTCGCCTGGGATCTTCTCTCCACGGAGGTATCCGCCTGATGGCCGGACGCGCAGACAGCACCGTTCTCGCAGGGGCCCGGGTGGTACTGCCCACCGGCACCGTCGAGGACGGCCGGGTGATCGTAGAAGGCACCCGCATCTCCGGCAGCGGCGCCGAGGACGCCCCCGCCCTGGACCTCTCCGGCCACTGGATCGTCCCCGGCTTCGTGGACATGCACAACCACGGCGGCGGCGGCGGCTCCTTCACCTCCGGCACCGTCGAGGACGTCCTCACCGGCGTCCGCACCCACCGCGAGCACGGCACCACCACCCTGGTCGCCTCCACCGTCACCGGCGAGATGGACTTCCTCGCCGAGCGCGCCGGCATCCTCTCCGAACTGGTCGAACAGGGCGACCTCGCCGGCATCCACTTCGAGGGCCCCTTCATCTCCCCCTGCCGCAAGGGCGCCCACAGCGAGGGCCTGCTGCGCCACCCCGACCCGGCCGAGGTCCGCAAGCTGATGGACGCCGCGCGCGGCACCGCCAAGATGTTCACGCTCGCCACCGAACTGCCCGGCGGCATCGAGTCCGTACGGCTGCTCGCCGAGCACGGCGTCATCGCGGCCATCGGCCACACCGACGCCACCTACGAGCAGACCGTCGAGGCGATCGACGCCGGCGCCACCGTCGCCACGCACCTCTACAACGCGATGCCCGGACTCGGCCACCGCGCGCCCGGCCCGATCGCCGCCCTCCTGGAGGACGAGCGGATCACCGTCGAGCTGATCAACGACGGCACCCACCTGCACCCGGCCGCGCTCCAACTGGCCTACCACCACGCGGGCGCCCACCGCGTCGCCCTGATCACGGACGCCATGGACGCGGCCGGCTTCGGCGACGGCCGCTACCAGCTGGGCCCGCTCGCCGTGAACGTCGAGAACGGCGTCGCCCGGCTCGTCGAGGGCAACTCCATCGCCGGCTCCACGCTCACCCTGGACACCGCCTTCCACCGGGCCGTGACCGTCGACCGCATCCCGGTCGAGGACGTGGTGCAGTCCATCTCCGCCAACCCCGCCCGGCTCCTCGGCGTGTACGACGAGGTCGGCTCGCTGGAGCCCGGCAAGGACGCCGACCTGGTCGTCCTGGACGAGGACTTCCGCCTCAAGGGCGTCATGCGCAAGGGCGAGTGGATCATCCGGCCCCAGGCCGTTTCCGCGTGAGCCGAGTACGTGACCACGCGTGAGCTGAATACGTAACGAAGAGACGGCGGTTGGCCCCGAGGTCTGGGCCGACCGCCCCCCTCTTTGGCATGATCGCCCGGGAAACCAGCACGGAAAACGCATTCCGGCAAGGAATCAGCGCTCAGCACGGATCGAAGGGGCGGCCGCGGTGATCCTCACGGTCACGCTGAACACGGCACTCGACCTGACCTACGGCGTCCCCGCCCTCGTCCCGCACTCCAGCCACCGCGTCACCGACCTCTCCCAGCGCCCCGGCGGCAAGGGCCTCAACGTCGCCCGCGTCCTCACCGCCCTCGGCCACGACACCGTCGTCACCGGCTTCGCCGGCGGGGCCACCGGGACCGTCCTGCGCGACCTGCTCGCCGCGCTCCCCGGGCAGCACGCCACCCTCACCGACGCGCTCGTCCCCGTCTCCGGCGACACCCGCCGCACCCTCGCGGTCGTGGACGGCACCACCGGCGACACCACCCAGTTCAACGAACCCGGACCGCACGTCACCGCCGACGAGTGGACCGCCTTCCTCGGCACGTACGCCGGGCTGCTGGACACCGCCGACGCCGTCGCCCTGTGCGGCAGCCTCCCGCCCGGCATCCACGTCGGCGCCTACGCCGAACTCGTCCGGCTCGCCCGCACCGCCGGCGTCCCGGTCCTCCTGGACACCAGCGGCGAACCGCTGCGCCGGGGCATCGCCGCCCGCCCCGACCTGATCAAGCCCAACGCCGACGAGCTCGCCCAGCTCACCGGTTCCCGCGAACCCCTGCGCGCCACCCGCGACGCCCGCCGCCGCGGCGCCCACGGGGTCGTCGCGTCGCTCGGCCCGGACGGCATGCTGGCCGTCACCCCGGACGGCGCCTGGCGGGCCTCACCGCCCGCCGCCGTCAAGGGCAACCCGACCGGAGCGGGCGACTCCGCGGTGGCCGGGCTGCTGTCCGGCCTCGTGGAGTCCCTGAGCTGGCCGGACCGGCTGCGCCGGGCGGCGGCACTGTCGACGGCGACCGTGCTGGCCCCCACCGCGGGCGACTTCGACCGCGCGGCGTACGAGGAGCTGCTGCCGCGCGTCGCCATCGAGGAACACGGACCAGGCGCGGCCTGAGGGGCCGCACCAGCAAGCGGGAGCGGCCCGTACGCCGCGCCCCGCCCCGCACCGGGCCCGCCCGCCGGGCCCGGGGAAACCACAGAGGTCAGCAATGCCGCTCGTCAGCACCGGTGAACTCGTCTCCGCCGCCCAGGCCCGGGGACGCGGGATCGCCGCCTTCAACGTCATCACGCTGGAACACGCGGAGGCCATCGCCACCGGCGCGGAGCGCGCCGGAGCCCCCGCCATCCTCCAGATCTCCGAGAACGCCGTGAAGTTCCACGGCGGCCGGCTCACCGCCATCGCCGCCGCGGCCGCCGCCGTCGCCCGCACCTCCGGCGCCCCGCTCGCCCTGCACCTCGACCACGTCGAGTCCGTGGACCTGCTGCACCGGGCCCACGACGAGGGCTTCGGCTCGGTGATGTTCGACGCCTCCAAGCTCGCTTACGAGGACAACGTCCGGGCCACCGCCGACGCCGTCGCCTGGGGCCACGAGCGCGGGATCTGGATCGAGGCCGAACTCGGCAAGGTCGGCGGCAAGGAGGGCGAGGCCCCGCTCGACGCCCACGCCCCCGGCGTGCGCACCGACCCGGCCGAGGCAGCCGCGTACGTCGCCGCCACCGGCGTGGACGCCCTGGCCGTCGCGGTCGGCTCCTCGCACGCCATGACCGAGCGCACCGCCGCCCTGGACCACGAGCTGATCGGCCGGCTGCGCGACGCCGTCCCCGTCCCGCTCGTCCTGCACGGCTCCAGCGGCGTCCCGGACGACGAGATCCGCCAGGCCGTCGCCTCCTCCGGCATGGTCAAGATCAACGTCGGCACCGCCCTGAACACCGCGTTCACCGGCGCCGTACGCGCCCACCTCGCCGAGAACACCACGGGCGTCGACCCCCGCAAGTACATCGCCCCCGGCCGCGAGGCCATGGCCGCTACCGTGGCCGGCTTCCTCGCCCTGATGGGCTGAGCCGGCTCCGTAACGCCGCAAACGCGACCGGCCCCCTCGCCCGGAGGCGAGGGGGCCGGAATGCGCGGGTGCCGGTCAGCGGGTCTGGTGACCGGCCTTCAGCGACAGCTGGTCGAGGTTGGCGTCGCACTCGTCGCCCTCGTTGCACGAGATCATCAGCGTGTTCTCGCCCTTGACGAGGTTGACGTAGGCGTACGTCGTCGTCCAGCCCTTCTCCAGATCGCCCTCGGGGGCGTTGGCGTAGTTCTTCATGTTGATGCCGCGGGGGTCATCGGAGTTGACCGTCAGCGACGTCTTCGCGTCCTTGCCCGGCACGCCGTACGTCACGAACAGCGTGTACTCACCGGCCTCCGGCACCTCCACGGTCCAGGTCGCCGACCGGCCCACCTGATTGAGGTTGATGTACTGCCCGCTCGCGCTCTTGGCACCCTTCACGGAGTTGTCGAGCCGCGCCGTACCGCCCAGCTTCAGCGACGCCGCGTCCTGCTTCGGCAGCTCGGGCGGTGTCGAAGAACTCTGCGACGGCTCCGGCGTCGGGGACTGCTCGACCTGCGAACCCGGGCCCTCGGACGACGTGGACTCGGCCTTCTGGTCCTTGTCGCCGTCGTCCGTCATCAGCGCCGCACCGATGCCGATGAGCACCACCGCGACCACCGCGACCGCGGCGATCAGCAGGCCCTTGGTGTTCGGACCGCCCTTGCCGGAACCACCGCGTCCGCCCTGCTGCGGCACCTGCGCGGTGGGCGCACCCCCGGGATACGTCTCCGGGGCCGCGTACTGCGGGCCGGGCTGGCCGTACTGGCCGTTCGGCTGGCCGTACGCCTGCTGGTGAGGCACCTGCTGCCCGTACTGGCGCTCGCCGACGGTCCGCACCTGGTTGTACGAGGTCCGGGGCACACCCGGCTGGGCGGCGGGACCCGGGTAGCCGTAACCGCCCTGCCCCGGCGGCTGCGCACCGGCCGCCTGACCGTCCTCGTAGAGGTAGCCGAACGGATCGTCGTCCTCGGGCGTGCTCGCGCCGTTGTTCCCGGCCATCCCTGGGTCACTCCTCACCATGTCGCCAGCCGTCGCCGAATATCGCCAGCCGTCGCCGACCGGCCGAGCCTACCCCGAATGGACCACACCAAGAATTGCCGCAGGTGGCGGCGGGACCCCTGGTGGGGTAAGGGAGGCAAACGTCAGCCGGCCCTGCGGTGAACCTTCGAACGCGACCGCTTCTCGATGTACATCCGCTGGTCGGCGGAGCGCAGCACCTCTTCGGCCGTCATCCCGCAGGCCGCCCAGCCGATGCCGAAGCTCGCCCCGACCCGCACCGCGCGCCCGTCCACCCGGATCGGCGGAATGATCGCGTTCCGCAGGCGCACCGCCAGGTCAGCGGCGTCCGCTGCGCCCAGGCCGTCCGCGAGCACGACGAATTCGTCACCCCCGAGCCGGGCGACGGTGTCCCCGTCCCGGACGCACGTGGTGAGCCGGCGGGCCACCTCGATGAGGACCGCGTCACCCGTGTGGTGCCCGAAGCGGTCGTTGATCGACTTGAAGCCGTCCAGGTCGCAGAAGAGGACCGCGAGCCCCTTCGAGCCGTCGTCGTGCTCCGTGTCCGGCGCGACCGCGTGCACATGGTGGTCGAACGGGCCCGCGCCCGGGCCGCCCGGCGGGTAGCCCTGCGCCCGCGCGTCGTCCACGTCCCCGTACGCCGCGTCCAGCGCCTCCACGTCGGTGGTCGCCACCGCGTGCGGGCGGTTGCACAGCCGGGCGCCGAGCCGGGCCCGCAGCTCCGCGCTGTTGGGCAGCCCGGTCAGCGCGTCGTGCGAGGCGCGGTGGGCGAGGTTCAGCTCGTGGCGCTTGCGCTCCTCTATGTCCTCGACGTGCGTCAGCAGGAAACGCGGCCCGTCCGCGGTGTCCGCGACGACGGAGTTGCGCAGCGAGACCCAGAGGTACGTGCCGTCCCGGCGGCCGAGGCGCAGTTCGGCGCGGCCCCCCTCGGCGGAGGTGCGGAGCAGGGTGCCGATGTCCTCGGGGTGGACCAGGTCGGCGAAGGAGTAGCGGCGCAGCACGGATGCGGGGCGGCCCAGCAGCCGGCACAGCGCGTCGTTGGTCCGCAGCAGCCGCCCGTGCTGGTCGCCGCCCATCTCGGCGATCGCCATGCCGCTGGGGGCGTACTCGAATGCCTGGCGGAAGGACTCCTCGCTGGCCCGCAGCGCCTGCTGCTCGCGCTCCAGGCGGACCAGGGCCCGCTGCATGTTGGCCCGGAGCCTCGCGTTGCTGATCGCGATGGCGGACTGCGAGGCGTACATCTGAAGGGCCTCGCGCCCCCAGGCTCCCGGGCGGCGCCCGTTGCGGGGCCGGTCGACGGATATGACGCCCAGGAGGTCGGAGCCGCCGCCGGAGGCGTACATCGGGGCGTAGAGCCGGTCCTGCGGGTGCCACTCGTCCTCGAAGCGGGGCTCGGGGCCCTCGGTGTGCCACTGCGGTACGTCGTCGTCGAGGAGGATCCAGCCGTCGGTGTGCGGTATGAAGCGCAGCTCGTCCCATATCTCGCCCATGGCGAGCCGGCGTTCCCAGGAGGCGCGGGAGCCGACCCGGCCGGTGATCAGGGCCTCGGCGGCGTGGTTGCCGGCGAAGGCGGCGACGACTAGGTCGCCGTCGGGGCGGACGAGATTGACGCAGGCCAGCTCGTAGCCGAGACCGGCGACGATTCCGTCGGCCACGGTCTGCAGTGTGTCGGCCAGGCTCCGCGCCGTGTTGAGATCGGCGACGGCCTGGTGCAGTTGCCGCATCGTCGCGAGGCGGACGTACGGCTCCGACTCGGCCTCCATTGCTCGCACTCCCCGAGACCTCGACAGCACTCCAGGTTTCATATCGACGTACGTGACGTACTTACTGCAGTGTCACGGCCACTGAATCACAGCGAGCTGTGCACCCGGTACACAGGGTCAACAAATATTGCACTCTGTGACTCAAGTCACAAGAGTTGGCAAAGAGGTGGGCCGGGCCGGTGCCGCACGGGCCTGGTCCTAGGACCCGGCTGGTCCCCTGGCCCGATGCGGGGGCATACCGGGCGCGGCTAGCGTTCCCGGTGTGTTGCAGACGAAGCCCCCCACCCCGCGTACCGAGCCCGTCCCCCATGCTGAGGGGGTGAGCAACGAAGAGTTCCGCGCCGCACTCGCCCGCCTGGCGGCCGGCGTGGTGCTGGTCACCGCCCAGGAGCCGCCGCTCGACGAGGACGGGCGCGGCGAGGACGTCGGCATGACCGCGACCGCCTTCATGTCGGTGTCGCTGGACCCGCCGCTGGTGATGGTGAGCCTGCGCAACGACTCCCGGATGGACGATCTGCTCTCCGAGCAGCCGCTGTGGGCGGTGTCGGTGCTGGCGGAGAGCCAGCGGCACATCGCGGGGCGGTTCGCGATGAAGGGCCGGATCAGCGACCGGCTGCTGTTCGAGGACATCCCGTACACGCGCGGCGAGGTCACCGGGGCCCCGCTGGCCGGCGGCGCGCTGGCGACGCTGGAGTGCCGGACCGAGCAGCGGGTCCTGGCGGGCGACCACACGCTGGTGATCGGGCGGGTGCTCGGGGCGCGGGTGGAGAGCGGGGAGAGCGGTCCGCTGACGTACTTCCGCGGGCGCTACCGGCAGTTGGGCTGACCCCACCCTTGGGGGGTCCCGACTGACCCCACCCTTGGGGGGTTCCGACTGACCCCACCCTTGGGGGGGCCCGACCGACCCCACCCTTGGGGGGTTCCGACTGACCCCACCCTTGGGGGGGGTTCCCGACTGTCGTCTACCAGTCGCGGCCCGAGCGGCCGCGCTTGGTGTCGCCGCGCTGCTTCTTCTCGCGCAGCCGGCGTTCGTTGATGCCGCGGGGCACCTTGCGCTTCACGCGCGGCTTGGGGGGCGGGGCGGTGGCCTCGGCCAGCAGGGCGGTGAGCCGTACGGCGGCCGTCTCGCGGTTGCGCCACTGGGAGCGGTGCTCCGAGGAGCGGACGGAGATCACGCCGTCGGTCAGCCGGCCGGCCAGGCGGTCCAGGGCGCGTTCCTTCCACACCTCGGGCAGCGCCTCGGTGGCCCCGAGGTCGAAGCGCAGCTCCACCTGGGAGTCGCTGGTGTTGACGTGCTGCCCGCCGGGCCCGGAGGACCGCGAGAAACGCCACATGAGCTCGGCCTCCGGCAGGGAGACCGAACCGCGGATGACATAGGGCCCGGACATGACACCCATGTTCCCCGCCCCGGCGGGTGTTCGTCACCTCCTTTTGCCGCGCCCCGGGCCCCTTTCGGCAAAGAAAGTAAAGGCGGGCGGAACCTCCCGGTCCCCTGTCGGCGTTATGAACGGTGACGGTAGCTTCGTGACGGCACGAAGCCCGCACCCGAAGATGAAAGGGACTTCCCATGGCAGTAAGCCTGTCCAAGGGCGGCAACGTCTCCCTCACCAAGGAGGCCCCCGGCCTCACCGCCGTCACGGTCGGCCTCGGCTGGGACGTCCGTACCACCACCGGCACCGACTTCGACCTCGACGCCTCGGCCATCGCGGTCAACGCGGCGGGCAAGGTCTACTCGGACGCCCACTTCGTCTTCTTCAACAACAAGTCGACGCCGGACCAGACCATCGTGCACACCGGTGACAACGTCACGGGTGAGGGCGAGGGCGACGACGAGCAGATCAACGTCAACCTGGCGGGCCTGCCGGCCGACGTCGACAAGATCGTCTTCCCGGTCTCCATCTACGACGCCGAGACCCGCAGCCAGAACTTCGGCCAGGTGCGCAACGCCTACATCCGCATCCTGAACCAGGCCGGCGGCTCGGAGATCGCGCGCTACGACCTCAGCGAGGACGCCGCCACCGAGACCGCCATGGTCTTCGGCGAGCTGTACCGCAACGGCGCCGAGTGGAAGTTCCGCGCCGTGGGCCAGGGTTACGCCTCCGGCCTGCGCGGCATCGCGCAGGACTTCGGCGTCAGCCTCTGACGCTCCGTCCACCCGTTTCACGCAAGCCCCCGGCCGAACGTCCTGCGGCCGGGGGCTTCCGTGTGTCCGCACACCGGCGCTTCCGTGTGTCCGCACACCGGCGCTTCCGCGTATCCGCACATCAGCGCTTCCGCGTATCCGCCCATAGACGGGCCCGGCCCCGACTTGACCGAAGTCCGCCGGATAACGGACATGAACGCACCCCAGTCGGACAAGAACTGGTCAAGGAAATGTGAGGCATTTGTTAGTGCACCGTCAATAGTGGTCATTCAGTGGCACGCTCTCGGCTCGTAACCCCCCACGGAACGAGCAACGGAGCCCGTATGACCCCCCACATGAACACCCGTCGCGCCGCAGCCCTGGCCGCCGTGGCCGCGATGGTCGTCGTCGGGACGCAGACCGGTGCGGCGAACGCCCACCCGAACACCCCCGGCGACACCTCCTCCGCCTCCCCCGTCTCCACCCCGGCCTTCAGCACCGCCTCCGCCCGCACCGCCGCCATCAAGTCCGCCCAGACCGACGCCTCTTCGACCGCGAGCACCCTGAAGCTCGGCGCCAAGGAGAAGCTGATCGCCCGTGACGTGATCAAGGACGCCAACGGCACGGTCCACACCCGCTACGAGCGCGCCTATGACGGCCTGCCCGTCCTCGGCGGCGACCTCGTCACCCACACCGCCGCCGACGGCACGCTCAAGAGCGTCACCAAGGCCACCACCGCCCGCATATCCGTGCCGTCCACGACGGCGAAGATCAAGACCGCGGCCAGCGCCCGCAAGGTGATCTGGGCGGGCGACGGCACCCCCGTCCTCGCCCTGGAATCCGTGAAGACCGGCGTGCAGAAGGACGGCACCCCCAGCCGCAAGCGCGTCATCACCGACGCCACCACCGGCAAGGTCCTGCAGAGCTACGAGGAGATCGAGACCGCCGGCATCGGCAACAGCCAGTACAGCGGCAAGGTCGACGTCTCCACCACCGCGTCCGGCTCCGGCTTCGACCTGACCGACGGCGACCGCGGCGGCCACAAGACCTACGACCTGAACCAGGGCTCCAGCGGCACCGGCGCCCTCGTCACCGACGACGACGACACCTGGGGCGACGGCACCGGTGACGACCGCCAGACCGCCGCCGTCGACGCCCACTACGGCGCCGCCAAGACCTGGGACTTCTACAAGTCCGCGTTCGGCCGCGACGGCATCGCCGGCGACGGCAAGGCCGCCTACTCCCGGGTCCACTACGGCGACGCGTACGTCAACGCCTTCTGGGACGACAGCTGCTTCTGCATGACCTACGGCGACGGCGCCGACAACAAGAGCGCCCTCACCGCCCTCGACGTCGCCGGCCACGAGATGAGCCACGGCCTCACCTCCTCCACCGCCAACCTCAACTACTCGGGCGAGTCCGGCGGGCTCAACGAAGCCACCAGCGACATCTTCGGCACCTCCGTCGAGTTCTTCGCCGACAACACCACCGACGCCGGCGACTACCTCATCGGCGAGAAGATCGACATCAACGGCGACGGCAGCCCGCTGCGCTACATGGACGAGCCCAGTAAGGACGGCGGCTCGGCCGACTACTGGGACAGCGGCGTCGGCGGCCTCGACGTCCACTACTCCTCCGGCGTCGCCAACCACTTCTTCTACCTGCTGGCCGAGGGCAGCGGCGCCAAGACCATCAACGGCGTCGACTACGACTCCCCCACCGCCGACGGCTCCACCGTCACCGGCATCGGCCGGGACAAGGCCGTCCAGATCTGGTACAAGGCCCTGTCCGAGTACATGACCTCCACCACCGACTACGCCGACGCCCGCACCGCCACCGAGAAGGCGGCCACCGACCTCTACGGGGCCGACAGCGCCGAACTGAAGGCCGTCGACGCGGCCTGGAGCGGCGTCAACGTCAAGTAACCCGCCACGCCCCGACCAGGAGCCGGTCAGCCGTCCGCGGCGGGCCGGCTCCTGCCGTACAGCCACGCCTTCCACAACCCCGACAGATCCTGCCCGGTCTCCTCCTCCACGTACGCGGTGAAGTCCGCCGTCGACGCGTTGCCGTGCCGGTGCGCCTTCGTCCAGCCCTTCAGCAGCGCGAAGAACTCCTCGTCGTCGTCCACCGCCTCACGGATCTTGTGGATGACCATCGCCCCGCGCCCGTACACCGGCTGCTCGGAGATGTCCGCGGCGGAGGGCGGATCGGCGGGCGGGAACGCCCAGTTGTCCTCGTCCTCGTACTCGTCGTCGAACGACTCATCGGCCGGGGTGTCCTCCTTCTCCTCCGCCCACAGCCACTCCGCGTACGTCGCCAGCCCCTCGTTCAGCCACATGTCGCGCCAGCTCTTCGGCGTGACCGAGTCGCCGAACCACTGGTGCGCCATCTCGTGGACGAGCGTCTCCATGTCCGGCGGGCCGGGGAAGACCGGCCGGTTCTGCGTCTCCAGCGCGTACCCGGCGTCGTGCTCGCGTTCCACGATCGCGCCCGTCGCCGAGAACGGATACGGCCCGAAGTGCTCCGCCTCCCACGCCACCACCTCCGGCACCCTGGCCACCGCCCGCGCGCTCGCCTTCGCCACCTCCGGGTCCACGGCGGTGAAGACCGTGGTCCCGCCCGCCATGGTCGACGTCTTCGTCTCGAACCGCCCGACCGCCAGCGTCGCGAGATAGCTCGCCATCGGCTCGGCGGTGTGCCAGCGGTAGGTCGTACGGCCCTTCTCCGTCGTCGGCGGACCGGCCAACACCCCGTTGGAGACCGCCGTCAGCCCCTTCGGAACGGTGACCGTCAGGTCGTACGCGGCCTTGTCGCTCGGGTGGTGGTTGCCCGGGAACCAGGCCATCGAACCGGTCGGCTCACCGAGCGCGAGCGCCCCGTCGCCGGTCGGCAGCCAGCCCTCCTCCGACTCGTCCGGATCGGTGATCGTCTTCGGGGAGCCGGAGTAGCGCACGACGGCCCGGAACGTCTCGCCCCGGCGCAGCCGGTCCTCGACCTTCGCGTCCGTACGCAGCGTCAGCTCGTTGCCCGCCCGGTTGACGGCGGCCGGACGCCCCTCCACGGTCGCCGAGTCCACGGTCAGCCCGGCCAGGTCCAGATTGAACGAGCTGAGGTCCTGGGTGGCCCGCGCGGTGATCTCCACGCTCCCGCGCAGCCGCTGCTCGTCCGGGTCCACGTCCAGTGTGATGGCGTAGTGCGTCACGTCGTAGCCGCCGTTGCCCAGCTTCGGGAAGTACGGGTCGCGCACCCCGGACGCACCCGGCTTACCCTCCACCCCACCCGTACACGCGGGCGCGAGAAGGGCGAGGGCGAGCAGCAGGACGGCCGCCCCGGTCGCCCTTCGGGGCGCGCGCCTGCGGGCCGCGCCCGCCGTACGGGACGTGCCCGGTGTCCGGGGCGTGCCCGCCGTACGGGACGTACGGGGCGTCGCGCGTACCGGGGTTCGATGATCCACGCCGGTGATCCTATGTGCGGAATGTCGGATTCCGGGGCTCGTGGCCGACGCACGCCCTCACCCCGGACCCGCCCCGGCCACTGATGCCGGGCCGACACGCCGGGCATGACACCATCGAACCGTGCTCGACATCGGCTACTCCCTCTCCCGCCGCTTCCCCGACCCCCCGCAGACCGACTACCGCCGGGCGGACGTCCGCGCCCTGCGCCACGACCTGTTCTCCGGGGACGTCTACCTCGCGGACACCAAGGAGGACCGCGAAGTATCCACAGCCTGGGGATGGGTGCCGGTACTCGACTTCGCCTGGGCCCTCTGCGACATCGTCGAACAGATCGACCAGGACCCCCGCGGCAACCGCTCGCACCGCCGCCAGTACGCCGAACTCGACTTCACCGAGTCCTCCGACCGCATGCTCTTCGAACGCCGCTTCGGCTGGGTCGACATCGAAGCCGACTGGATGGCCCCCGAAGAACCACCCCTCACCTTCAGCCACTCCCTCCTGCGCCGCGAAGCCCGCGACTTCCTGCACGACCTGATCGCCGACCTCGCCGACATGCACGAAGGTCTCGCCGACAACCCCGCCGTCTGGGACCTCCAGGCCCGCTTCCCCCGCCTCTGACCCACCCCGAGGCCGGCGGCCCGACCCCTCACGCCTCCACCCGCACCCCGATCTGCGCCGCGAACGCCGGAGCCAGCTCCATCAACTGCGCCGGACTGATCACCGCACCCGCCAACCGCTCCACACCCCGCGCGATGTCCAGCTCCGCGACCGCCCGCAGATCCACCGCCTCCATCCGCACCGCACTGAAGTCCGCCCGCTTCAGCACACAGTCCCGGAACTCCACCCGGGTCAGCTGCGCGCCCCCGAAATCCGGCTCCGCCAGCACACAGCCCTCGAACACCACATCCTTCAGCCGGGCCTTCCGCAGATTCAGGTAATCGATCTTCCCGCCCCGCACCAGCACCCGCTCCAGCACCGCCCCGTGCAACTGCACCCCGCCCAGGCGCGCGTCCACCACCTCCACATCCCGCAGCGACGCCGACGCGAGATCGGTCCCCACCCCCCGCACCCCCGTGAGCACCGAGTCGATGAACCGCGCCCGGCTCAGCTCCGTACGGTCCAGCGAACAGCCCTCCAGCGCACAGTCCATGAACCGCGCACCCGGACCCGACTCGTCCGCCAGATCCACGGACCCGAACCGCACCCCGTCGTAATCCCCGTCCGGTTCCAGCCCACCCCCCTCGAACTCGGTCAGCGGCGGCAGCCGCACCTCCGGCCGCCGCGCCACCGCGACCCCGCCACCACTGCGACCACCACTGCGCACCATGCCCCCATCGTGACGCACCCCACTGACAACGCCCCGGGGGCCCACGCTCCCGGCGCGGTCAGGCCCCGGCCGCACCCAGCTCCGCCAGCGCCCCGTCCGTCAGCCGGTACACCGTCCACTCGTCCTGCGGACGCGCACCCAGCGACTCGTAGAACGCGATCGACGGGGCGTTCCAGTTCAGCACCGACCACTCCAGGCGCTCGTAACCCCGCTCCACGCAGATCCGCGCCAACTCCGTCAACAGCGCCTTCCCATGCCCGCCACCACGCCGCTCGGGACGTACGTACAGGTCCTCCAGGTAGATCCCGTGCGTCCCGCGCCACGTGGAGAAGTTCAGGAACCACAGCGCGAAGCCCACCACCCCGCCGTCCTCGTCCGACTCCGCGATATGCGCGAACGCCGCCGGCCGCTCCCCGAACAGCGCCTCGCGCAACTGCTCCTCGGTCACCCGCACCTCGTGCAACGACTTCTCGTAATCGGCCAGCTCACGCACCATCGCGTGCAGCACAGGGACATCGGCGGCAGTAGCAGTACGAATCATGGGGGCAGCGTAAACAGCCCCTGGCGACCACCCTCCGCCACCTGCCCCCAGCCCCGTCACCGGATCGTGCTCCAGCAACCGCACCGCCCCGGCCGACGCCTCCCCCCGCAACCGCAGCGCGACCGGCTCCCCCGCCTCCCCGTTGTGAGCGGTCTGAGTAGCGACGAGCGCATCCGGGATGTCGATCACGCCCCCGATCGTAGGAGCGTGCGTCAATCGGCTATGCCCACCGGCCAGCCAGCCCCGCCCACCCGGCCCCGCACCACCCCCACCGCCCGGCTCCGCGCCACCGGCTCCTGGATCCGCAGCGCCCCCGGCACCTACCTCTGGCTGACCGCCCTCTTCGTCACCACGGTCATCGTCCACCAGATGTCACCGGCCTTCGAGGAGGAGTTCCTCCGACAGCGCTCCACCAACATCCACGAGCTGTCCCGGAACCCCGTCCGCGTCCTCATCAGCAGCGCCTTCTGGATCGACAGCGGCCAATGGCTCCCCTACGCCGTCCTCTACACCGTCTTCCACGCCCCCGCCGAACGCCGCCTCGGCACCCCGCGCTGGCTCACCGTCGCCGCCACCGCCCACGTGCTGGCCACCCTCGTCAGCGAATCCATCCTCGCCTGGGCCATCCGCCACGGCCACGCCCCGCCGTCCGCCGCCAACACCCTCGACGTCGGCGTCAGCTACGCCCTCGCCGGCGTCGTCGCGGTCCTCACCTACTACGTCCCCCGCCCCTGGCGCCCCGCCTACCTCTTCGCGGTCCTGGTGATCTACACGGTCCCCCTGATCACCACCCCGACCTTCACGGACATCGGCCACCTCACGGCGGCCCTGATCGGCCTGGCGTGCTACCCGCTGACGCGGCGCGGGACATAAAAAAACCAGGCCAGCGGGGCGCTGACCTGGGGTTTTGAGCCGCCTGTCGGAATCGAACCGACGACCTGGAGCTTACAAGGCAACCGCTCTGCCAACTGAGCTAAGGCGGCAACGCGCACGCCGAAAGAGCCACGCGCGCGAGCCCTCACTCTACACAGCGCCTCACCCCCGATCCACGACGTTCCGTCACCCCCGTAACCGCCCGAGCACCCGTGCGTCAAGAACACTGACGTGCTCATCCGGATATCGGACAGTCAGGGCGGGGGCGTCGAAGCAGGAAGCGTCACGGTGCGACAAGGGCCAAAAATGCGGCGCTCCGCCGCAGTGCCCCGCCATCGCCCGCCCTCCCCCGCCCACCTGCGAGATTTTCCTCCCCCGAGAACTGCTGACAGATCCGAAACCGCCAGGTAGCGTCCTTGCAGGTTCACTCCGATGGACCAGACCACTCCCTTACCACGGATCGTCCGGCACGTACCTGCCGGTGGAGGAGAAGCATCAGCATGGCCAGTGTCACGTTCGACAAGGCGTCCCGCGTCTACCCCGGCTCCACGAAGCCCGCGGTCGACCAGCTCGAGATCGACATCGCGGACGGTGAGTTCCTCGTCCTCGTCGGTCCCTCCGGTTGTGGCAAGTCCACCTCGCTGCGCATGCTCGCGGGTCTTGAGGACGTCAACGGCGGTGCGATCCGCATCGGTGACCGCGACGTCACGCACCTGCCGCCGAAGGACCGGGACATCGCCATGGTGTTCCAGAACTACGCGCTCTACCCGCACATGACCGTCGCGGACAACATGGGCTTCGCGCTCAAGATCGCCGGCGTGAACAAGACCGACATCCGGGCGAAGGTCGAAGAGGCCGCCAAGATGCTGGACCTCGTCGACTACCTGGACCGGAAGCCGAAGGCGCTCTCCGGTGGTCAGCGCCAGCGTGTGGCGATGGGCCGTGCGATCGTGCGTGAGCCGCAGGTCTTCCTCATGGACGAGCCGCTGTCGAACCTCGACGCCAAGCTCCGTGTCTCCACCCGTACGCAGATCGCCTCGCTCCAGCGCCGCCTGGGCATCACGACCGTGTACGTCACCCACGACCAGGTCGAGGCCCTGACCATGGGTGACCGGGTCGCGGTCCTCAAGGACGGTCTGCTCCAGCAGGTCGACTCGCCGCGCAACATGTACGACCGGCCGGCGAACCTCTTCGTGGCCGGCTTCATCGGCTCCCCCGCGATGAACCTGGTCGAGGTCCCGATCACCGACGGCGGCGTGAAGTTCGGCAACAGCGTCGTCCCGGTCTCGCGTGAGGCGCTGACCGCCGCCGCGAACCGCGGCGACACGACCGTGACGGTCGGTATCCGCCCCGAGCACTTCGACATCGTCGAGCACGGTGGCGCCGCCGCGAAGACCCTCACCAAGGACTCCTCGGAGGCCCCGGCCGGTCTGGCCGTCTCGGTCAACGTGGTCGAGGAGCTCGGCGCCGACGGCTTCGTCTACGGTGCCGCCGAGGTCGGTGGCGAGCACAAGGACCTCGTGGTCCGCGTCGGCGGCCGTGCCGTCCCGGAGAAGGGCACCACGCTGCACGTCGTGCCGCGCCCGGACGAGCTGCACGTCTTCGCCACGTCGACGGGTGAGCGTCTCACCGACTGATCCCGCACGCGCTGTACGGTGGCCCCGCACGATCTCCGTGCGGGGCCACCGTGCGTCGGAGGCGCGTGGAGGGTTTCAACGGGCGAGGGCAAAATCCCCGGCACATCGGTCATTTCGCTGCGGTTCGTCAACACGCGATTCGAAAAGGCCACTCGAACCGTCCCCCGCGAGGGTGACGTAATGTCGCTGCGCCATCACCGCCCGCTACGCTCGCTGCGTGACCCACTCCGTGCGCCGTATCGGCCGAACTCTCGCTCTCGTACTGCCCGTCGTCATGGTCCTGTCCGGGACCCTCGCGGTCACCGCCGTGCCGTGGGCAGCCAGCAACTCCGACTCGCAGCTGCTCGCCGCGTCGGCTCGTACCGTCTCCGACGCCAAGGGCGCCAAGGAGGTCAAGGCACCTGCCCCGCAGGACGTCCTGCGCGACCGGCTCCTCGTAGAGCTCCGGGAGAAGGACCCCGGTGTCGCGCTGACGGACCTCCAGCGTGCCGTCGAGGGGCGGCCGTCGCTCGCCCGGCACTGCATGTCGATCGCGAAGGCGCTGGGGAAGGCGGCCGTCGAGCAGTACGGCCCGACCCGGGCGCACCGGTTCTCCCGTCCCGTCTGCGACACGTCGTTCGCCTCGGGTGTCGCCCAGTTCAGCTGACCGACAAGGGCCAGGCACGGCATATCGTGCCTGGCATGCATACGTTTCCGACGCAGGCCGTGATCCTGGCGGGTGGCCAGGGGTCACGGCTGCGCCCGTATACCGATGACCGCCCCAAGCCGATGGTCGAGATCCCGGGTACCGGGACGCCGATCATCGGCCATCAGCTTTCCTGGCTGGCCGCCGAGGGCGTGACCGATGCCGTGGTGTCGTGCGGGCATCTGGCCGAGGTGCTGCAGGAGTGGCTGGCCGACGCGGTGCTGCCGCTGCGGGTGACGACGGTGGTGGAGTCCGAGCCGCTGGGGCGCGGTGGCGGGCTGAAGTACGCGGCGGCCCGGCTGCCGGCGCCGCAGGAGCCCTGGTACGCGACCAACGGGGACATCTGGACGCGGTTCTCGTTGCGTGAGATGGCGGCGTTCCATGCGGAGCGGGACGCGACCGCGACGCTGGCGCTGGCGCGGCCGCGCATTCCGTGGGGTGCGGTGGAGACGGACGCGTTCGGGCACATCACGGACTTCATCGAGGCGCCGCCGTCGCCGTATCTGATCAACGCGGGGGTGTACGTGTTCTCGCCTGCGTTCACCGCGATGCTGCCGGACCGGGGGGATCACGAGCGGACGACGTTTCCGCGGCTGGCGCGGGAGCGGCGGCTGGCGGGGTATCCGTTGCCGCACGGGGCGTACTGGCGGGCCATCGACACGGCGAAGGACCTGACGGAGGCCGCCAAGGAACTGGACGGGCGGTAGGCGGTACGGAGAAGGGGGCGGGCCCGGAGGTTTCCTCCGGGCCCGCCCCCTTCTCCGTTGCGTGCCTCCGGGTCAGCCGAGGAGGCCGCCGATGGGGTTGCGGCCGCTGCCGTCGCCGTTGCCGCCGGTGGAGCCGGTGGCGGGGTCGGGGTCGGTGCCGCCGGTGGTGGAGCCGCCGCCGGTGCCGGTGGTGCCGGAGGAGCTGGGGCCCGAGCTGGTGGCGGGGGGCTGCTGGGGGGTGGTCTGCCGCGGGGGCTGCTGGCCGGTGCCCTGGGTCTCGCTGGGCTGCCCGCCGCCCGCGCCCGCCGCCTGGCCCGTTTCGCGGACGCTGTCCGAGGTGGGGGTGGACTGCTCGGCTGAGGGGGTGTGGGGTGCGGTGCTGTGGGAGGGAGTGGGCTGGTGGCCGGTGGGGCTCTTGGACGCCTTGCCCTTGCGGGACTTGTCGGGGAGCGGGGAGCCGGGGAGCTGGTTGGTGGGGACGCCGTGGGGGCCGGGGACGGTGACGACCTCGGTGGAGCGGACGGCACCGCCGAGGATGGAGCCGATGAGGAGGGTGAGTCCGACGACGACGCTGGCGACGACGGCGCCGCGGCGCAGGACGCGGCGGCGCAGGTCCCGGATCTCGGAGCGGGGGCCGAGCTTGCGCCAGGCTTCTCCGGCGAGGCGTCCGTCGATGGAGAAGACGGGGGCGCCCGCGATGATCAGGGGGCTCCAGGCGGCGAGGTAGATGATGTCGGGTGCGTCGTAGGCGGCGACGGTGCGCCAGCTGACGGTGACGAGGAGCGCGGCGGACAGCAGGGCGCCGACGGTGGCGGCGACGCGCTGCCAGAGGCCGAGGACGGTGAGGACGCCGACGACGACCTGGAGGAAGGCGATGGAGAGGCCGGCTCCGACGGGGTGGGAGAGGGCGAAGTCGCGCAGCGGTTCGGCGAGGGCCCAGGGGTGGAGGGAGTTGAGCCACTTGACCATGGAGCCGCGTTCGCCGCCGTCGAAGTAGACGGGGTCGCAGAGTTTGCCCATGCCGGCGTAGATGGAGATGAAGCCGAGGAAGACGCGCATGGGCAGGAGGACGACGCCGAGGTTCATGCGGCGGCCGGGGTAGTACGCGTGGCGGACGTCGTCGGTGCCGCTCTGGCGCCGGCCGGGGGCGCCGGTGTCCTCGTCGGTGAGGTCGACGACGGTTCCGTCGTCGTACGGTTGCGGGTCGTCGTGGTGGGCCGGGTGGTACGGGCCGTGGTCGACGGGGTCGTAGGCGCCGACCGCCCGGCGCATGGGGGGCAGCAGGGGGCCGCCGGAGCGGGGTGCGCCGATGACGGGGTTGGGCTGGGTCTCTTCGAGGGGCAGCTCGTCGAGGCGCGGGATGACCTGGGTGCCGGCGCCGCCGCGTCCGCCGTCGAACTCGTGGGGGGCGTACGGCTCGTACGCGGTGTCGGGGCGGGGTGCGGTGGAGTTCCGTACGGCCTGGAGGAGTCCGGTGGCGCCGGGGTCGCCGGGGGCGGACTTGCCGCTCCAGACGACGGGGGCGCGTCGGCCGCGTCCGGCTCCGGCGCCGCTCATGGCGGGGATCCTGGGCGCGCCGGCGGGGGTCACACCGCGCAGCCGTGCGCGCTGGCCGGGGGCGAGCTGCACCCGGAAGCTGGCGTGGTTGACGATGACCTGCGCAGGGTCGCAGTCCACCTTGGTCATGCTCAGGGCGGGTAGTTCGTCGAACCGAGGCGTTCTGGTGTCCACACTCATCTAACCGAGTGATGTGTGATTAGGACACTGCCTTGACGGTGTCGAAGTGTCCGAGACCCGTCAACAGGTGGTGGGGGGTTGCGCGGGGGCGCGCGCACGTGCGTTTGCGCCCCCGCGCGGCCCGTCCGGGCCGTGTGGTCAGGCGCGGCGGCGGGCGACTTCGTACATGACGATGCCGGCGGCGACACCGGCGTTGAGCGATTCGGCGCCGCCGGGCATGGAGATGCGGACGCGGTAGTCGCAGGTCTCGCCGACGAGGCGGCCGAGGCCCTTGCCCTCGCTGCCGATGACGATGACGACGGGGCCGCCGAGGGCTTCGAGGTCCTCGACGGTGTGTTCGCCGTCGGCGGCGAGGCCGACGACCGCGATGCCTTCCTTCTTGTACGCCTCCAGGGCGCGGGTGAGGTTGGTGACCCGGGAGACGGGGGTGCGGGCGGCGGTGCCGGCGGAGGACTTCCAGGCTCCGGCGGTCATGCCGGCGGCGCGGCGTTCGGGTACGACGACGCCGTGGCCGCCGAAGGCGGAGACGGAGCGGACGATGGCGCCGAGGTTGCGGGGGTCGGTCACGCCGTCGAGGGCGACGATGAGGGGGTCCTCGCCGTTGTCGTAGGCGGCGGCGGTGAGGTCCTGCGGGTCGGCGTACTCGTAGGGCGGGACCTGGAGGACGAGGCCCTGGTGGTTGAGCCCGTTGGTCATGCGGTCGAGCTCGGGGCGGGGGGCTTCCATCAGGTTGATGTTGCCGCGTTCGCCGGCGAGCTGGAGGGCTTCGCGGACGCGCTCGTCGTTGTCGATGTACTGCTGGACGTAGAGCGTGGTGGCGGGGACGCCGTCGCGCAGGGCCTCGTAGACGGGGTTGCGGCCGACGACCATCTCGGAGGTGCCCTTGACGCCGCCGCGGCGGGGTGCGGGGCGGCGGGCGGCGGCCTGCTTGGCCTGGGCGTTGGCGACGCGGTTCTTCTTGTGTCCCTTGCGGGCGGAGGCGGGCGGCGTCGGTCCCTTGCCTTCGAGACCACGGCGTCGCTGGCCACCGCTGCCGACCTGCATGCCCTTCTTGTTGGACGTGCGGCGGTTCCTGCGCTGGCTGTTCCCGGCCATGACCTACCTGTTTCGTTGCTTCAGACGTGCATACGTATAAGTGAGAGTGTGCCGCCCGGCGGGCCGGGCGGCACATGGAGGGACTACTGGCGGGGGCCGAGTGTCCATCGGGGCCCGGCCGGGCTGTCCTCGATGACGAGGCCGGACTGGTTGAGCTGGTCGCGGATGGCGTCGGCGGCGGCCCAGTCCTTGCGGGCGCGGGCGGACTGGCGCTGGTCGAGGACGAGGCGGACGAGGGTGTCGACGACGCCGTGGAGGTCGTCGCCGCGGTCGCTCTCGCCGGCCCAGTGCTCGTCCAGCGGGTCGAGGCCCAGGACACCGAGCATGGCGCGGACCTCGGCGAGGCGGGCGACGGCGGCTTCCTTGTCGTCGGCGGCGAGTGCGCTGTTGCCCTGGCGGACCGTGGTGTGGACGATCGCGAGGGCCTGCGGGACACCCATGTCGTCGTCCATCGCCTCGGCGAAGGCGGGCGGCACCTCGGCTGCGGGCGCGACGGTCTCGCCGGCCTTCTCGGTGACGCGCTGGACGAAGCCCTCGATGCGGGCGAACGCCGACTCGGCCTCGCGCAGGGCCTCCTCGCTGTACTCGATCATCGACCGGTAGTGCGGGGTGCCGAGGTAGTAGCGCAGCACGATCGGGCGCCACGCCTTGACCATCTCGCTGACGAGCACGGAGTTGCCCAGCGACTTCGACATCTTCTCGCCGGCCATGGTGACCCAGCCGTTGTGCACCCAGTACTTCGCGAAGTCGTCGCCGTATGCCCTGGCCTGGGCGATCTCGTTCTCGTGGTGCGGGAAGATCAGGTCGATGCCGCCGCCGTGGATGTCGAAGGCGGTGCCGAGGTACTTGTGCGCCATGGCGGAGCACTCCAGGTGCCAGCCGGGGCGGCCGCGGCCCCAGGGGGTCTCCCAGCTGGGCTCGCCGGGCTTGGACGCCTTCCACATGGCGAAGTCGCGCTGGTCGCGCTTGCCGGTCTCGTTGTCGCCGGAGGGCTGGCGCAGGTCGTCCAGGTCCTGGTTGGAGAGCTCCAGGTAGCCGGGGAACGAGCGCACGTCGAAGTAGACGTTGCCGTCGGCGGCGTAGGCGTGGCCGCGCTCGATGAGGCCGCGCATCATCTCGATCATCTCGGTGATGTGGCCGGTGGCGCGGGGCTCGTACGTGGGCGGGAGGCAGCCGAGCGCGTCGTAGCCCGCGTTGAACGCGCGCTCGTTCTCGTAGCCGATGGCCCACCACGGGCGGCCCTGTTCGGCGGACTTCGTGATGATCTTGTCGTCGATGTCGGTGACGTTCCGGACGAACGTCACGTCGTAGCCGCGGTAGGCGAACCAGCGGCGCATGATGTCGAAGTTCAGTCCGGACCTGATGTGCCCGATGTGCGGGGCGGCCTGGACGGTCGCGCCGCAGAGGTAGATCGAGACACAGCCCGCTGTGAGCGGGACGAAGTCACGGATCTGCCGGGCGCTGGTGTCGTACAGGCGAATAGTCACGCCTCAAGGGTAGTAGGCCCGCACCAGTGCCCCGCCCCCCTTCCGGGGATTGCGCGGCAGTTGTTATGGCCTCGGGGCCTTTCCCCCGCTTCGCGGCCGCGCCCGGGGGCGGGGCCGGGGCGAGGGCGGCGCCGGTGAGGGGGCGGAGGCAGGGGGGCGGCTCTCATGCGGAGGTGTTCCGGGCGTTGCGGCCCTCTACGGCCGCGGTGGTGTTCGGGGCGGGTCGTCCCCGTACGGCCGCGGTGGTGAGGACGGTGAGGGCGCCGAGGACGGCGAGGGCGGCGGCGGGAGCGAGGACGGCCCAGGGGGCGCGTTCGGCGTAGGGGAGGTTCTCGGAGAGCATGCGGCCCCACTCGGGCGAGGGGGGTGCGGTGCCGAGGCCCAGGAAGCCGAGGGAGGCGAGGGCCAGGGCGAGGGCGGGGACGCGCAGGGCGGCGTGCCGGGCGACGGGGGGCAGGACGCCGGGCAGGAGATGACGGCGCAGCAGGTGGAACCGCCCCGCACCGAGGGCGCGGGCGGCGGCGAGATGGGGGGCGGCGCGTTCCTGGGCGCAGAGGGCGCCGGTGTGGGCGGCGAGCGGGGCCCAGGCGACGGCGGTGACGGCGGCCGCGGCGCTCCAGGGTCCTGGGCCCGCGATGCCGGCGACGACGAGGCCGGTGAGGATCGCGGGCAGGGCGTTGGCGGTCTCGGTGAGGGCTGTGGCGCGTACGGCTCCGAGGGTGAGGCCGATGAGCAGGGTGGCGGCGGAGACGGCGAGGGCGGTCAGGACGGTGCGGGCGGCTCCGTGCCCGAGGCGGGCGAGGATGTCGCGGCCGAGGGAGTCCGTGCCGAGGGGGTGGACGGCGGAGGGCCCGGCGAGGCGGGCGGCGGCGTCGATGTGGAGCGGGTCGCGCAGGAGTCCGGTGAGGGTGACGGCGGCGAACAGGGCGGCGAGGAGCAGTGCGCCGGTGAGGAGGGCGGGGCGTGCGCGGGCGGCGGGCGGGACGAGTGCGGGCAGGGCGCCTTCGTGCAGGGCGGGGCCGAGCAGGGTGCGGGAGGCGAGGCGGGCGGCGAGTCCGGCGGCCGTGCCGAGGAGCAGCAGGATGAGGACGCACGCCTGGAGGACGGGGAGGTCCTGGGCGAGGGCGGAGGCCAGGGCGGTGGAGCCGAGGCCCGGGATGGCGTAGAGGGTTTCGACGGCGACGGCTCCGCCGGTGAGGCCGACGACGATCAGGCCGAGCTGGGGCAGCAGGCCGGGCAGGGTGCGGCGCAGGGCGTGGCGGGCGGCGCGGCGGGCGGGCAGGCCGTGGGCGGTGGCGGCGCGGGCCCAGGGTTCGGCGAAGGCGGCGGGCAGGGCGTCGTCGAGGAGCCGGCCGAGGAGGGCGCCCGCCGGGATGCCCATGGCGAGGGCGGGCAGCACGGTGTGCTGCGGGGTGCCCCAGCCGAGTGCGGGGAGCCAGTCGAGCCGGACGGCGACGAGCGCGGCGAGTACGGCGGCGATGAGGAATTCGGGGAGCGCGGCGAGGACGGCGGCCGTGGTCCCGGCCCGGGCGGTGGCGGAGCGGCGGAGGGCTCCGTGGCGCAGGGTGCGGGCGGTGAGGGCGGCGGCGGTGAGGAGGGCGACGGCGAGCGAGGCGCCCATGAGGGCGAGGGAGACGCCGAGTGCGGACACCGCGTCGGGGGCGACGGGCTGTCCGGAGACCCAGGAGGTGCCGAGGTCGCCGTGGAGGAGTCCGGTGAGCCAGTCGCCGAGGAGGGGGAGGGGCCCGCCGTCGAGGCCGGTCTCGGCGCGGATGGCGTCGAGGGTCTCGGCGGTGGGGGGACGGTCGGCGTAGCGGGCGTGCAGGATCGTGAGGGCGGGGTCGGTGCGGGTGAGGCGGGGCAGCAGCCCGATGACGGCGAGGACCGCGAGGAGTGCGGCGGCCCGCCCGGCGAGGTGTCTCACCCGGTCACCCGACGTGGGTGTCGGCGGTGATGAGGGTGCGTTCCAGGGGGTCGAGGGCGACGCCGCGGACGCGGGTGTCGTCGTACCCCTGGACGAAGCGTTCGTGGACGAGCGGTACGAGGGCGTCGGTGGCGAGGACGCGGGCTTCGGCGGTCGCGGCGGCGCGGTGGCGGGCGTCGGCCGACGCGGTGCCGGCGGCCTTGGCGACGGCGGTGTCGACGCGTGCGTCGCAGAGCTGGGAGATGTTGAAGCTGCCGTCGCAGGTGAAGTCGGACGCGAGGTAGGAGACGGGGTCGGCGGTGTCCAGGAGGGTGTTGCGGGCCTGGATGAAGGCGTCGTACTTCCCGGCGAGGGCGTCGGCCTCCATCTGGGCGTAGTCGCGGACGACCTGCTTGACGGTGAAGCCGCGCTTCTGGAGTTGCTGCTGGACGACGGTGGCGGCCTCGGGGAGTTCGGGCCGGTTGGTGTAGGTGGCGAGGACGATCTCCTTGGCCTTCGCCACCTGCGCCGCGCCCGCGGCCTTCGCCCGGCCGGTCGGGGCCGTGCGGGCGTCGGCGGCCCAGGGGACTCCGGGGCCGAGGAGCCCTCGTGCGGTGTCGGCGCTGCCTTCGTAGACGGCCTTGACGAGGGCCGGGGAGTCGATGGCCTCGCGGGCGGCCGCGCGCATGGCGGGGTCGGCGAAGACGCCGTGGGCGGTGTTGAGGGAGAGGCCGTTGGTGCGTGCGGAGGGGAACGCGTGGACGAGTCCGTCGCCGAGGAGGGATGCCTGGGAGACCGGTATGTATTCGGCGACGTCGACGGCCTTGGTGCGCAGGGCGTTGGCGCGGGCGGTGCCGTCGGCGACGAAGGTCACGTCGGCGCCGGGGGCCTTGGCCTTGCCGCCCCAGTAGGTGTCGTTGCGTTCCAGGGTCGCGCTGACGGCCCCCTTGACGGAGGCCAGGGTGAAGGGGCCGGTGGCGTGGCCGGCCGGGTTCACCCTTCCGTGGTCGTAGGCGGCCGCGGACAGGATGGCGAGGGAGGGGTTGGCGAGGCGCTGGGGCAGCAGCGGGTCGGCTTCGTCGGTGACGATCCGTACGGTGTGGGCGCCCCGGGCCGTGGCGGTGAGGCCGGTGTCGGACAGGACGCGGGGGCCGGGTGAGGCGTGGTCGGCGGCGTTCAGCGAGCGGACGACGGCGGCCGGGTCCACCTCGGTGCCGTCCTGGAAGGTCGCTTCGCGGAGGGTGAAGGTCCAGGTGGTGGGGGTGTCGCGCTTCCAGGAGGTGGCGAGTGCGGGCGCGGCCGCGCCCTCGCCGTTCAGGGTGGTGAGGCCCTCGACGACGGCGAGGCGGCTGAGGGTGACGGCGTCGTCCCCGTAGGGGGACATGGCCTGGGCGGGTGGGAAGGCCATGACGACGCGGAGGCGTTGTCCGCCGCCGGACGCCCCGTGGGTGTCGGACGCGCCGCCGGAGCAGGCGGTGGCGAGCGGGACGAGCAGGGCGGTCGCGGACAGGGTCAGCGGCAGCGCGGAGCGACGGCGGCGGGGAGCGGGCATGGCAACGACCTTATATGAAAACGATTATCATCTAAGCGGTGGGGTGCAGGGTGCCCGAAGCCCCCGCGCGTGCCCCGGACTCCGGCAGCGGCAGCTCGAAGTGGACGATGCCCTGGCCGCCGCCCGGCAGTGCGCGCTCGTCGCACACCTCCCGCGCGAGGGACCGCCAGAACGGCTCGGCGCCCGGCACGGCCGGGTCGGTGTGCAGGTAGACCGCCTCGTAGCCGCCGGCCCGCGCCACGAAGGCGCACAGCTCGCGCACCATGCGGCGGGCCAGGCCGTGCCTGCGGTGCTCCGGTCGCACGTAGATCCGGCACAGCTGCGCCGTGGTGCCGGAGGGGAAGCGGTCGGCGACCCACTGGGGATTGGGCGGCGCCTGCGGCCCCCGGTCGCGCACGGCACCCGTGGCGACGATCTCGTCCGCCCACTCGGCCACCAGCAGCGTGCAGCGGGCCGGGCGCAGGTAGGCGGCCTCGGGGTCGATGATGTCGGCGTGCCAGCGCGGTACGTAACCGGAGCGCAGGTCGCGGTAGACGGTGTCGAGCATCACGGCCCGCGCCCCACCGATGTCCTGCGGCCCGGCGGTGCGCAATACGTATCCCCCGGCGCCGGCCGGAATCGCGGCCGTCGTCGCAGCAGTCATCCCGGAACTCCACCGTCCTCGCACACCGCGTCCTTGCGGTACCAGCGTACGTGCGAACGGTGTGCAACAAGGGCGGGGGGCGGCGGACCACCGCGCCGGGCCCGCGTCACAGCGAACGGCCGGGCGCGAGGCAGCGGCCCGCCGGACCGGCCGGCG